>NZ_JAASQX010000003.1:0-459498 GCF_011761895.1 Xanthomonas sp. F4
CAAGCTCCTGCACCTCGCCTATGGCGTCCTCAAATCGGGCACCGCGTTCGACCCGAAAAGGGGCCTTGCCTGCTAGGGGGTAAGACGGTATCTACGAGTGCGTTGTCGTGGCTGGAGGTCTGCTCCAATCGCGGAAGGAAACGGGAAAATCCGATCTCGTATCCGTCACCGCAACACAGGCGCCGATCACCCCGCGCCGCGCACGACTTGGCATCAACGCACCGTCCGCGGCAACAGCTCCAACCCCTGGATCTCGCGGATCCCCAGCCCCGGCGCCTCGCCAATCCGGATCTGCGCCTCGTCGAACTGCACCCCGCCGACCACCGGATCGAAGGCTCCCAGCGACGGCCCATCCAGGTCCACCTTGGTGATGACGTCCGCGCGCGCCACCGCCAGGTGCGCTGCCGCGGCCACGCCGATGCTGGATTCGAGCATGCAGCCGATCATGCACGGCACGCCGTACACCGCGGCGATGTCGGCGATGCGCAGCGCGTTGGACAGGCCGCCGGCCTTGACCAGCTTGATGTTGACGATGTCCGCCGCGCGCCGCTGCAGCAGCGCGATCGCCTGCGCCGGCGAGAACACGCTTTCGTCGGCCATCACCGGGGTCTGTATCCGCTCGGTCACGTACTGCAGGCCGTCGATGTCGCCGGCCTTGACCGGCTGCTCCAACAGTTCCAGCGTCACCCCGGCGCGCTCCAGCGCGTGCATCGCCTGCACCGCCTGCTTCGGCGTCCAGCCCTGGTTGGCGTCCAGTCGCAGCTGCGCGCGCTCGCCGACCGCGGCATGGATCGCCTTGACCCGCGCGATGTCCTCGACGACGTCGGTGCCGATCTTGATCTTCAGCGCCACGAAGCCGCGCGCCAGCGCCGACAGCGCGTCGGCCACCATCGTGTCCACGGCATTCACGCTGATGGTGAGGTCGGTGGTCAGCTGCGGGGTGCCGCCGCCGAGCAGGCGGTACAGCGGTGCGCCATGCTGCTGCGCCCACAGGTCGTGCACGGCGATCTCCATCGCCGCCTTGGCGCTGCTGTTGTGTTCCAGCGCGCCCTGGATCAGGCCACGCAGGCGCTGCAGGTCGGCGATGTCCTCGCCGATCAGCCGCGGCGCCAGGCAGCGTTCGATCGCCGCGATGATCGAACCGTGCGTGTCGCCGGTGATCGGCGGGGTGGCTGGGGCGCTGCCGTGGCCGATCCGGCCGTCGTCGGTGTGGACCATGACCACCACGTCCTCGATCGCCTGCACGGTGCGCAGCGCGGTCTTGAACGGGGTCTTCAGCGGCACGCGCAGCATGCCCAGGCGGATCTCGGTGATCTTCATTCGGTCGTGGGCGCGCGTAGGCGCTGGATGCGGGTGATGCGGTCGATGAAGGGCGTGCCGTCGCCGAGCAGCAGCGGCTCCAGCGGCGTCACCGACACGCCGTTGAGGCGCACGCGCTGCACCTGCCCGGCGGCGTCGCGGTAGCTGGCGCCGGCCACGTCGTGGATCACCCAGGTCTGGCCGTCTTCGTGGCCGATCACCAGCATCACGTGGCCGGGGATGTAGACCAGGTCGCCCACCCGTAGTTGCGCCAGCGCCTGCTGCCGCTGCGGCAGCGGGTCGGTCGCGACGTAGGGCACCGAAGCCAGGCTGGGACTGCGTGCCTGGTCGCCGGTGTTGCGCGGCAGGTCGATACCCAGGCTGCGGTGGAGGTCGACGACGAAGCCACTGCAGTCGCGTGCGTCGTAACTGTTGCCCCAACCGTAGCGTTCGCCGAGGAACTTGAAGGCCTGCTGCAGCAGCGACTGCGGCGTGGCGGGCAGCGGTGCCTCGGCGACGTCGGCACTGCGCGGTACCAGCGCGGGTACCAACTGCAGGCGTCCGTCGCGGTCGCGCAGCGGCAACTGCACCACGTAGGCGGCCAGCGGCGACTGGCCGTTGACCACCTGTTGCGGCGGCCAGTCGCGCAGCAGCGGCAGGGAACTGCCCATGTCCAGCGCCACCTGCGAGGCCGCCGGTTGTTCCGGGGTGAACACGGTGGACGCGCGTGCGCCGGTGACCAGCAGCCGCGGCGTGCGCTGCGCGTACGCCAGCACACTGGCGCGGTCGCTCTCGGCGACGCGGTCGCGGGCGATCCAGGCGGCGTAGTTGTGCGCCAGCACGAACAGCCATTGTCCATCGGCGCTGGCGTGCAGGATCGCCACCGCGCTGCCTGGATACAACGCCGATTCCTGGAAGCGGTCGATATCGCGATCGTCGCGGTCGCTGAACACGCGCTCGGCGGTCGGGAAGCGCCGCAGGTCGGCGCGTTGCACCACCAGCGCGTAGCGCGGCTGCACCTGCGCCGGCAGCGCATCCAGCGCCAGCGCGCGCTGCAGCGCCTGCAGGCGCGCGGCGTCGAGCACAGCGCCTTGGGTGTCGTAGAGCGTGCGTGTCGGCGGTGCCGACAGCGCCAGGATCTGCGCACGGACCTGCGCGGCGGACAGTTGCGCCGGCAGTGCGGCCAGGTCGTGCATCGACGGATCGTCGCGCAGCAGGTGGGCATTGAACGCGGCGCGCTGCGTCGCCTCCAACAGCGGAGGCGACGCCGCCGGCAGCTGGGCGATCCAGTGCTCGGCCTGCAATTGCGCCGGCTGCGCCTGCAGCGGCATGGCGTCGCTGGCGCGTGCCGTGGCGATGGCGCCGCTCGCCGCCGCGGCGAGCAACAGGCACAGGCCGCGCATCGTGATCATGGGATCCCACTGTCTGGAAAGAAGGCCGGCGCGTACCGCGCCGACGCCAGGATCTTCGATTCCCGGTTTTTTCCTGTCAAGGCGCTGCGTTGACAGGTTTTGCGAGCGCGTGTTACATCCGAATGCACAGGGGGCGCGTGGCGATGGCGCTGGGGAACGTGCAAGCACCGCACGGCAGCGCCGCGTCCGCTCGGCAACATGCAGGAACCCGCAACACGATGGCCGCGTGCCGTGCACGCGTCATCGCCGTGTGCGTGGACGCCAGGGACAGGCGCTCGGCCGTGGCCGCGCCCGCGGCGTTCGCGCCATTCATCCGCGCCATGCAGGAGAGCCGCGTGCCCATGCGAATCGTTCGTCCTTTTCCCTTGCGTCCCGTGCGCGTGGCGCTGGCCGCGCTGACGACGCTGGCCGCGGCCGTGTCGGCGGCGGCAGCAGCGCAGGAACAGGCGGCGACGCCGCGCGATCTCGATGCCGTGCTGGTCACCGGTTCGCGCATCGCCCGCGCGCAGGTGGAAGGCCCGGCGCCGGTCACCGTCATCACCGCCGAGGACATCCGCAAGCAGGGCTTCGGTACGGTGTGGGAATCGCTGGGCACGCTGACCCAGTTCAGCGGCAGCACCTTCAACGAAAGCGACCAGACCGGCAGTTCGCCAAACGGCCAGTACCTCAACCTGCGCGGGCTGGGGCCGGGCTACCAGCTGATCCTGCTCAATGGCAAGCGCATGGCCGACTACCCGCAACCCTACGGCGCCAACGGCACCGCGGTCAGCCTGGGCAGCATTCCGGCGGCGGCGGTGGAGCGCATCGAGGTGATGAGCGGCGGCGCCTCGGCCATCTACGGCTCCGACGCGGTCGCCGGCGTGGTCAACATCATCACCAAGCGCGATTTCCAGGGCGACAGCCTGCGCGTGCGCGCCGGCACCACCACCCGTGGCGGCGGCGATAGCGGGCAACTGCAGTGGACCGGCGGGCGCCGCGGCGACGGCTGGAGTTTCACCTACGCCTTCGAGCGGCTGGATCGCGAACCCATCGTCGCCCGCCAGCGCGGCTTCATGGATTCCTACGACGACCATCCGGCCAACAAGGCCGATCCCAGCTCGCCCAATGTGTCCATCTCCGGCGTCTACCTGCGCCGCGGCAACACCTATCTGTGGCCGCAGGCGGGCACGCTGTCGACCTCGCCACAGGCGCTGGCGGCGGCCTGCACCGCGACCAATCCGGCGTTCCGTCCGTACCGCACCAGCGACAGCCTGCCCGCGGCCAACCGCTGCGGCGCGTTCGACTACTACGCCGGGCGCTCGGTGCAGAACGGCTACGGCAAGACCTCTGCCTACCTGGCCGGCGATGCCGAGCTCGGCCAGGACGTCGTCGCCTACGCGCAACTGCTGGCCAATCGCTCGCAGGACAAGAGTTCCAGCCAGACCCACTACTACATCGGCGAGGGCGCGTTCACCACCTACGATCCGGACCTGGGGCTGGTCACCGCGCAGCGCATCTTCCTGCCGGACGAGGTCGGCGGCATCAAGACCATCGACTACGACGAGCGCAGCTGGAACCTCAACGCCGGCGTACGCGGCAAGGCCTTCGACGGACGTTTCGACTGGGATGCCAGCGTGTCGCTGTCGCGCTACGACATCACCACCCGGCGCCCGCGCTTCCTCACCAACGCGGTGCGCGACTATTACCTCGGGCCGCTGCTGGGCTATCGCCCGGACGGTACCGAGATCCGCCGCGTGCGCACGGACCGGCTGTTCGCGTCCGGCAGCCCCGACTTGTACCAGCAGCTCACCACCGAGGTGGTCAGCCGCGGCGAATCTGCCACCGACCAGGCCCAGTTCGTGGTCAGCGGCGACCTGTTCGCGGTGCCGGCGGGCATGGTGCAGATCGCCACCGTGCTGGAGGCGGCACGGCAGACCTACGACCTGCAGCCCGATCCGCGCACCACCGTCGACTACACCGGCAGCGAGCGCATCTACAACCTCACCCAGACCCCCGGCGGCGGCCCGCGCAAGCGCTACGCCGCCGGTCTGGAACTGCGTGTGCCGATCGCCAGCCGGCTCAGCGCCACCCTGGCCGCGCGCTACGACGCCTACGACGACATCACCGCGGTCGATGGCGCGGCCACCTGGCAGGCCGGCCTGGAGTGGCGTCCGTTCGACACCCTGCTGCTGCGCGGCAGCCACGCCACCAGCTTCCGCGCGCCGGACCTGCTGTGGATCTACGCCGGCACCAGCGCCAATAACCCCACCGTGGTCGACGAATACCTGTGCCGCCGCGACGGCCTGGATCCGTTGTCGGCGGCCTGCGCGAGCGCGCACGAGTACCAGACCTTCTCCACCCAGGCGTCCAATCCGTCGCTGCGCGAGGAGACCGGCAAGTCGACCACGCTCGGCGCGGTGTGGGACGTGCTGCCGTCGCTGTCGCTGAGCCTGGATTACTACCGCATCGAACTGAAGGGTCGGGTCGAGGCCATTTCCAGCGAAACCCTGCTGGAGAACAACGCCAACTGCCTGCTCGGCCGCGACCGCGCCGGCGCCGCGGTGGACACCGCCTCGGCCGCCTGCCGGTTCTACCTGGATGCGGTCACGCGCAGCCCCGGCACCGACCTGACCAGCGAAGGCCAGATCACCGCGTTCAAGACCTTCCCCATCAACCAGTCGCTGATGCGCACCGACGGCATCGACGCCAGCCTGCGCTACGACCTCGACCTCGGCGCCTGGGGCACGCTCGGTCTGCAGGCCGGCCTGACCCGGGTGCTGCGGATGGAGGTGGCGCAGTTCGCCGGTGCGCGCCCGGTGGACGTGATGAACGACGTCGACTATCTGGCGTTCCGCACGCGCAGCAACTGGCGTGCGAACTGGAGCCGCGGCGACTGGTCGGCCAGCGTGTACGGCTACCGCTACGGCTCGCGGCCCGACTACGCCGAGCGTGGCCGGGTGGCGCCGTATTTGGTGTGGAACGTCGACCTCGCCAAGCAGATCACCGACAAGGCCACCGTCGGCCTGAGCGTGCTCAACCTGTTCGACGCGCTGCACCCGCGCGACGACACCTACACCACCTGGCCGTACTTCCCGCGCGTGTACAGCGCGATCGGTCGGCAGTGGTACGTCAACTTCAACTACCGCTTCTGAGCGCGCGCGTGGCCGTCGATGCGCGCTTGCACGCCGCCGCCGCGCCGATTGCGTACGCTTGTGCGTCCCCGACCAGGAAGTGTCCATGACCCGCGTTCCCGTGCCGTCCCTGTCCGCCGTGCGCCGGCTGCTGTTGCTGGCCACGCTCGCGTTGCTCGGGGCCTGCGCGCACGCGCCGCAGCGCAATCCGCTGGCCACCTGGGTGCCGTCGCCGAACTACGACGCGCGCCGGCCGATCCTGATCGTCATCCACTACACCGACCAGCACTCGGTGCAGCAGAGCCTGGACACGCTGCGCTCGCACAACAGCAAGGGCAAGGTCAGCGCGCACTACCTGATCGGCCGCGACGGCACGCGCTACCAACTGGTCGCCGACCTGGACCGCGCCTGGCATGGCGGCGCCGGGCGCTGGGGTAGCATCACCGACATCAATTCCGCCTCGATCGGCATCGAACTGGACAACGACGGCAAGACCCCGTTCGCGCAGGAACAGATCGCCAGCCTGCTGGTCCTGCTCGAGGACCTGTGCACGCGCTTGCGCATCCCGCGCAGCCAGGTGGTCGGGCACGAAGACTTCGCGCCCTCGCGCAAGGTCGACCCGGGCCCGCTGTTCCCGTGGAAGCGACTGGCCGAGGCCGGCTTCGGCCGCTGGCCGGCCGACGACACGCCGCCGGCGCCGCCCGGCTTCGACCCGTGGCAGGCGCTGGCGTTGATCGGCTATCCGGTCGACGACCGCGCCGCCACCCTGCGCGCCTTCCATCACCACTACCGCGGCAACGACGCCACCGCCTTCGACGACGAAGACCTGCGCATCCTGTACGCGCTGACCCAGCCGCTGCTGGCGCGGCCGCAGCCGGTCCCGGCGATGGAACCGGACGCGTCCTGAGCCAGCGCGGTGTGGCGCCAGCGTCGGTCGCGGCGGCGGACACGCCTGTCACCTGGCGCCGCCGCGGTTCTTGGTAGCATCGCGCGCCAACGGACTCCAAAGGACGCAGTGCGATGAGGCGAGGAACCACGGCCCTGTGGGCGGCAACCTTCCTGCTGTTGGGCGGGTGCAAGGACAAGGCCGCCGATGCGCCGGCCGCGGCGCAGACCCCGGCGACCGCGAGCGCGCCCGCAACCGCAGCGCCTGCCGAGGCGAGCGCCGCGGCACAGCCGGCCGCCGCCGAGGTGCCGGCGCCGGGTCAGGTGCTGGCCGACATCTACGGCGCCAAGGGCGACGGCTCGGCCTCCTACGCCATCGACAACGGCGCGGTGGCCAGCTTCTGGTACGGCTACCGCTTCGACCTCGGCGGCAAGCAGTACTACACCGGTTTCGCCGATGCCACCGGCGGCAAGTACGACAAGCCCGGGAACCCGGCCGGCGACCAGGACGTGCCCGACCCGGCGGCCACCGTCAGCATCGGCCAAGCCACCTACGTACTCGACAGCGCCGGCGGCAAGCCGACCTGGACCCTGTTCCACGCGCAGCGCTGGGCCGGCGATTTCGGGTCCGACGGCAAGGCCGACACCCTGGACGAACAGCGCAAGCCGCAGAGCACCGCCACCCAGGACGGCCACCTGCTGCTGGCGCTGCCGACCACCCGCTTCGCCGACGGCATCACCAGTGCCGGCTTCGCGATCTTCACCTTCGACCCGAACAAGAACGACCTGGGCGACTACAAGGGCTGGGTCTACCTGGGCACGGTCGTCGCCGGCGAGGACAACAGCGCCGCCTGCGACGACCAGGGCACCATGAAGTGCGCCACCAGCACTGGCACGCTGAGCTTCGTGCCGCCGGCCAGCGGCAGCGTGCCGTCGCTGCGGGTGGCCCTGCAGGGCACGGTGGTGGAGGGGCCGGGCAAGGTCCGCACGCTGGGTCCCGCCGACGCCGTCACCTATACCTACGACCCCGCCAAGCAACAGTACACCCCGCCGCTGGACCGCTGAACGGACGGCGCGGGGACGTGACGCGGCCCGGGCGGGCAGGTGGTTTCGGGCATTGAACCTGGTTTAAGATGCGCCCCACGGGGCCTGATGATCAGGCGAGTCATTCGCGAGCGGCATGGGATGCTGCACTCGCCCGAAATGCCGGCGTGGATTGCCGGCGTGCGGTTCGCCATGCGCGACCGCCATCACCGCCCCTGCTCGGGGCCGGCGTGTTACGTCACCTTGTTCCGTCCGAAACCGCGCCTGCGGGGAGTGTTCGCGCTCCGCATCAGGCGTCGCGTCCGCGTCGTGCCTCGCCCATGCCTGGGCGGAAGCGGCGGCGGGGTGCGTCGGGACGCGCAGGTGGGTTCTTCCGGCTTCTTCACCGAATACAGGATGTTCTGGACATGTCGAACGACAACAAGCGCGCCGCTCCCGAAATGCCACCCGATGCGGGCAGCGTGCTGTACCTGATCTACGGCTGGGACGGCGATGGCGCCGTGTCCTACGAGATCGACAACGGCGCCGTGGTGAATTTCTGGGGCGGCCGGCATTTCGAACTGGACGGCAAGCGGTACTACACCGGTTTCAGTTATGCCACGCCGGGCCAGTACGGCATCGACGATGCGGAAACCTTCCCGAACCCGGGCGAGGGCGTTTCGCTCGGCGCCGCCACCTTCCAGCTGACCACCCCGGGCGGCGAGCGGCCGTGGATGGTGCTGCATGCGCAGCGCTACGTCGGCAGCTTCGGCGCCTATGCGCGTGCCGATGCGTTCGATACCACGCGCCCCCCGCAGCAGCATGCGCTCGGCGATGGCCGGTTGCTGCTGGCCGTGCCCACCACCCGCTTCGGCACCGGCATCACCGAGGCCGGCTTCGCGTTGTTCGTGTTCGATCCGAACCGGCACGACCTCGGCGATTACCGTAGCTGGGTCTATTGCGGCACGGTGGCGGCCGGCGAGGACAACGAGGCGGCCAGCGACCCGGACGGCGTGGTGCCGCACGTGTCCAGCACCGGCACCCTGGAATTCCAGGCGGTGCCCGGCCAGCGCATGCCGGCGCTGCGGGTGGCGCTGCACGGCACCGCGATCGCCGGTCCTGGCCGCGCGCGCCTGCTCGATGGCAGTGACGTGCTCCGGTACGCCTATGACCCCGATAGCGGCCAATACCAGCCGGCGCCCGACGCATGACCCGACGGCGCGCGGCGGCGCGCCGGTGGACGCAGCACCCGATGTTCCGCAGTACGCAATCGTTCTGTTGACCGCGCACTAACAAGCTCATGGACGAGCTCGGTTGACCCAGGCGGCCGCGATGGCCGTACCTCAACCTCAAGGAGTTACACGAGATGGCACGCGATACCACCAAGGCAGAGAATCTCGACATCATCGAGCGGGAAGCCAGGCAGCGGCAGATTCCGGTCGACGATTTCATGCGCTTCGCCTACATCGAAACCGGCGGCCGCTTCGACGAGCAGGCCAGTCGCGGTCCCAACAGCGCCAAGGGCCTGTTCCAGTTCACGCCCGGCGCCGCCAGCGCCTACGGCATCCGTGGCCGCGAACTCGACGCGGTGGCCAACACCGATGCCGCCGCGCGCATGTACCAGGACAACCGCAACAGCCTGACCCGCCAGCACGAGCGCGACGGCCGCGCCTACCTGTCCGGCAAGCCGCAGCCCGATGGCCTGGACATGTACATGGCGCACCAGCAGGGCGCCGGTGGCTACCGCTCGATCCAGGCCGCGATCGCCACCGGCCACTTCGAGCTCAAGGGCACCCGCGCCAACATCCTCAACAACGTGCCCGGCGAGAAGGACGCGCAGGGCGCGCGCCAGTTCCAGGCCTACACCGGCACCTCGCTGGCCGACTTCAAGAAGCTGTCCGACCAGGATATGGCCAAGGCTTTCGTGAAGTACTGGGACGCCAAGTACGACCACATCGCGATTCCGGAAAAGGGCATCAAGCCGATCGCCGAGGGCCAGGCTGCGCCGGCGCCCGCGCGCACGCCGGCAGCGGACGGCGGCAAGCAGGGCGGCCACGACGGCATCGCGCTGACCGCCGCCTACGATCTGGGCGTCAAGCACGACGACGTGCAGTACGCGATCAACGTCAAGAGCAGCAGGTACTACCACCCCGGCGTGGACGGCAAGCATCTGTCGCAGGGCTACATCGACTGTTCCGGCTGGGTGACCGAGCTGCAGAACGCGACGATGAACGAGATCAACCGCAAGGCCGGCCGCGACGTGTTCACCCAGAAGGACATGCTGGTGCAGGGCATGTCCGGCTCCGGCGAGATCGTCAAGAAGGCCTTCGACAGCTCCGGCGTGCTGCTGCAGGGCAAGGACGTGTTCAAGCCCGGCGCGCTGAAGGAAGGCATGGTCATCGGCGTGGATTCGGGCAAGACCGCGCACGAGCACTGGAAGGGCATCGACCACATCATGATGGTCGTGCGCGATCCCAAGAGCGGCGAGCTGCTGGTCAGCCAGTCCACCGGCAGCAAGGGCGTCAACACCATGCCGCTGGACGACTACCTGGCCACGCACCACAACGCCAAGCTGTTCGCCTCCGATCCGCTGGCCAAGGGCCGCGACCTGCTGCAGGACCGCCAGCAGACCCAGGCACAGACGCAGGGCACGCAGGAACCGCGCACGGCGCTGAAGCCGGGCGAGCAGGGCGCCGACGTCAAGGCGATGCAGCAACGGCTGATCGAACTGGGCGTCAAGGACGACCAGGGCAAGCTGCTCAGCGGCACCGGCTACTACGGCGAGCGCACCCAGCAGGTGGTCGCCAACCTGCAGCGCGAGAAGGGCCTGGCGCCCACCGGCATCGCCGACAAGGCGACCCTGGAGGCGATCGCCAGGCAGCCCGCGCCGGCCAAGGCCGATGCGGCGGCACTGGCCGACAACCCGCTGTACAAGCAGGCCATGGAGCACCTGCAGAAGCAGGGGCCCAACGGCGGCTTCAAGAGCGCCGAAGAGATGCAGCGCGTCGCCGGCCAGGTCGCGTTCGAGGCCAAGGTGAGCGGCATGCAGCGCATCGACGACCTGGTGCTCAGCGGCGACCGCCGCGGCCTGATCGCCGTGCAGCGCAATCCCGACAATCCGCACGACGTCAATCGCGCCTACGTGGACAAGCAGCAGGCCGCGTCGGTGCCGCTGGAGCGCAGCCAGCAGCAACTGGCCGCCGAAACCCAGCGGCAAGCGCAGGAACAGCCGCAGCAGCCGGATCCACAGCGCGAGAAGACCCAGGCGCCGCGCTGACCGGTGTGTGCGGCAACGGCCGCCGTCGCGCACGTTGCGGCGGTGGTCGTGCATGGTGATGGCGGCGGCCACTGCCGTACATGCGCCGGCGCGACATTGCCCAACGCCAGCCCAACGCGATCACCCACCATCGCGGCGTGCGATGGACAGCGTGCGCAATGATCGCTTAGAACCTCGCCTTTCCGCTCGCGCTAACGACAAGGACGCAATCCGACCATGGCCATCGCCAAGGCTTTCCAACGCTCTTCCCTGCTGCTGCTGTGCGTGGCCACTGCCGCCTGCAGTGCGCCGTCCTCCACGCCCAGCCAGGCGCAGGCACCGGCCGCTCCGGCTGCGGACGCCGCTACCGCGGCATCCCCTGCCGCCCCCCACGATGCCGGCACCCAGGCCGATGCGGGCACGGCCGCGCCGGCCGCATCCGCTGCGGCGCCGAACCCTTCCACCGCTTCAGGAGATTCCCCCGTGCTGCGACCGTCCTACGACACCTGCATCACCGCCGCCGGCGGCGCCACCCCGGCGATGCTGCAGTGCATTTCCGACGAACACGCCTACCAGGACCAGCGCCTCAACGCCGCCTACAAGGCGGCGATGGCCAAGCTCGGCGAGACCGAGCAGCACGCGCTGCGCGAGCGGCAGCGCAAGTGGATCGCCGAGCGCGACGAGAAGTGCGTCGCCGATCCGGACGGTGGCCAGGCCGAGCGTGTGGATGCGGCCGAGTGCCGCTTGGAAATGACCGCGCGCCGCGCCGACGAACTCGAATCGCACTGATTCACCCCTGTATTGAACCCCGACGCGCGGCGTTTTCCACGCCGCGCGTCCAGCCAAGGAGATAGCGATGAGCGACAAGGATTGGGAACTGGGCCAGACCTCCAAGCATTACGAGACCGGCGGCCGCGGCGCGTCGACCGTGTCCTCCGGCGTCGACGACCCGGGCGGCGTGTCCTACGGCTCGTACCAGATGACCTCGCAGACGACGACCCGTGAGGGCAAGGTCATCAACGGCGGCACCGTCGCCGCCTTCGTCAAGGACAGCAAGTACAGCGACGACTTCGCCGGCCTCAAGCCGGGTTCGGACGCGTTCAGCGCCAAGTGGAAGGACCTGGCCAAGACCGACCCCGGCTTCGGCCAGGAACAGCACGACTACATCAAGCGCACCCACTTCGACAAACTGGTCGACCGGCTCAAGGACAAGGGCATGGACCTGTCCGACCGCGGCCCCGCGGTGCAGGACGCGATGTGGAGCACCGCGGTCCAGTACGGCCCCGGCAGCGACAAGAAGCCGGGCGGCTCCGGCGTGTTCCTGCGTGCGATGGAAGAAAAGTTCGGCAAGCAGGCCGACCTGTCGAAGATTTCCGACAAGGAGATCGTCAGCGCGGTGCAGGACTACAAGGCCGAGCACGTCAAGGAGCTGTTCCCGCGCGTGCACAAGCAGAAGACCCTGGATTCGCTGGAGAACCGCGCCGAGAACGAGAAGGCCGACCTGCTCAAGCTGGCCGACCTCGGCAAGACCGTGGCCAAGCCTGGCGAGCAGCGCGACGGGCACGCGGCGCCGAAGCCGCACGACGGCCAGCGCGAGCCGGCCGCGCATGGCGGCGTGCTCGCGCGCAATGCGCAGGGCGAGGCGGTGAAGGGCTTGCAGGAAAAGCTGGCCACGCTCGGCTACCTGGAGGCCAAGGATGCGATCGGCACCTACGGCCCGAAGACCGAAGCGGCGGTGGAGAAGTTCCAGCAGGACCAGCACCTGAAGGGCGTGGACGGCAAGGCCGGCCCGGAGACGCTGGCCGCGATTGACCGCAGCGTGCAGCGGCAGCAGGGCGTGGAGCAGTTGCGGCGCGACAGCCCGCTGTTCGACCAGGCGGTCGCGCAGCTGGAAAAGCATGGCCCCAACGGTGGCTACGGCGACCGCGAGTCCATGCAGCGTGCGGCCGGGCAGTTGGCGTTCGAGGCCAAGGTCAGCGGCATGTCGCGCATCGACGACCTGGTCGCCAGCACCGATGGCCGTGGCATGATCGCGGTGCAGCGCAACCCGGAGAACGCGCACGACGTGCATCGCGCCTATGTCGATCGCCAGCAGGCGGCGACCGTGCCGCTGGAGCAGAGCCAGCAGCAACTGGCGGCCGAGACCCAGCGCCAGGCCCAGGAGCGGCAGGTGCAGGACCAGCAGCGCACCCAGACCCAGGCGCAGGCGCCCGGACGCTGACGCGCGCTGTGCAGGGCGGTCATCGGCATGCGCCGGTGGCCGCCGCGCATCGCGTGGTTCGCAGATCGTGCATCGACGGCTGCGTGTTGTGGCAGGACAGCGGCGACGGCCATGGCCTATGCTGCGCACATGCCGCATGACCGCCGCTCCCGCCACCGCTGTGCCTCGCGCCCCTGGCGCCGGCATGGCGCACTGCGCGCGGTAGGCCTGGCGCTCGCCCTCCTCGTCGCGCCCGTCGCGCTCGCCGCGGAACCGACCACCTCGCCGGCGACCACGCCGGCGCAGGCAGGACTGGTCGATGTGCACACGCTGGCGCCGGACATCGCGATGGACATTCGCTACGCCGGCCACGACAACTTCACCGGGCGTCCGGTGCCGGGTTACGACGCGCCCAAGTGCTATCTGCTGGCGCCGGCGGCGAAGGCCTTGGCGCAGGTGCAACGCGACCTGCGGGCCAAGGGCTACCGCCTGCAGGTGTTCGACTGCTACCGGCCGCAGCGATCGGTGCGCGCCTTCGTCGCCTGGGCGCGCGATCCGCAGGATCAGGTCGCCAAGGCGCGCTACTACCCCAAGCTGGAAAAAAGCGTGTTGTTGGGCGACTACATCGCCGAGCACTCCGGCCACAGCCGCGGCGCCACCGTCGACCTGGGTCTGCTGGACTGCCGCCAGGGCGCCTGCCGCGCGCTGGACATGGGCACCGGCTTCGATTTCTTCGATCCCAGCGCGCACACCGACACGCCGGCCATCGACGCCACCCAGCGCGCGCATCGTCAGCAACTGCTGAAAGCGATGGCGGCGCGCGGCTTCGTCAACTATCCGATGGAATGGTGGCACTACACCTTCCAGCCCGAGCCCAGCCCCGGCGTCGCCTTCGACGTGCCGGTGCGCTAGCGGCGCGCCACCCTCGCCACGGACCACGCATGACCGGCACGCACCAGTTCGTCGACCTGCAATGCCCTTACTGCGGCGAATGGATCGATGTCGCGCTGGATCCGTCGGTGGACGTGCAGCAGTACGTCGAGGACTGCCAGGTGTGCTGCAAGCCGATGCTGATGACGGTGCGCTGGGACGAGGACGGTGCGCCAGTGGTGAGCGCGATCGCCGAAAACGCCAGTTGATCTGCGCGCCGGCTTGGCGCACCGCACGCCGAGGCGCGACACGCTCTAGACTTGCGTCCCTGCCGACCGAGGAATCCCGATGAACCTGCCGCTGCATTTCGGCCTGCTGGGCTCGCTGGAAGCCGGGCTGATCGCATTGGCGGTCGGCTTCCTGGTGTATGCGCTGTGGCAGTGGCTGGGCCGGCGGCTGGGCTGGTCCGAGGGCCAGCAACTGGGCGGCGCGTGCCTGATCGCGGTGGCGGTGTCGGCCGGCATCGACTGCTGGAACCTGTTCTACACCAGCATCGTGCGCCTGGAGTCGCCGCTGTACGCGCGCATCGCCCTGTCCACCATCCACGATCCGGACGAACTGGGCTCGCGCGTGGTGCTGGAAGTGGCCGGCGCGCTGTCCGGCGTGGCCCTGGCGTGGATCGTATTCAGGGCGCGTTCAAGCGAAAACGCCGGCGACGGCGGTCACGAAACACGCTGAAACAGACGTTTTCTTTCTGCAATCCAAACGTCTCGAATGGACGCCTTACTGCGTGCTCACCAATCCCTAACCAGTGCGGTAGCGCGCTGCGTCGGCGCCGTGGTTAACGATCCGTTTTGCGGCAATTTTCGACAGGGAATGGATTCAGTCTGAGACCGGCACGGTAGCGCCGTGTTCCGGAATCGACCGGACATGTCACACCGAGAGAGCCAAGGAGAATCCACCCATGAACATTCGCACCCGCACCCCGCTGATCGGTACCGCCGCCATTCTCGCCGCCGCACTGGCCCTGCCGGCGTTCGCCCAGGACGCGCAGGCCGATGCCGCCGCGCAGGCGCAGACGCAGTCGTCGACCAGCGCCACCGGCCAGAGTGGGCAGGCCGGCGCGGCCTCGGGCGGCGGCCAGACCTGGGCCGACGTCGACGCCGACAAGGACGGCGCCATCAGCAAGCAGGAGGCGCAGGTCAACGCCGGCCTCAGCCAGATCTTCGCGCAGGCCGACGCCGACCATGACGGCAAGCTGACGCCGGACGAGTACAAGGCCTACGTCGCCAAGCAGCAGGGCGGCGCGGCGACCGGCAGCGACAGCAACGGCGGCCAGTAACGGGAGCGGTACCGGCATTGGCGGTTGCGTGGCGATGAGCACGCAACCGCCTCGCCGGGACCGAACCTCTGGTGCATCACCCGGGCGTCGTTTTGCAGCCAGACGCTCCACCACGACGGCGGCCCATGGCCGCCGTCGTGCGTTGTGCGGTGGAGCAGCGTGTCGGCTGCGGTCGGGACGCGCTGCTATGCTTGGCCGATGATGCCGACGCCCACTGCTTTGCGCGCTTCTCCCATCGCCCTGGTCGGTTTCGACGGCGACGACACCTTGTGGAAGAGCGAGGACTATTACCGCGATGCCGAAGCCGCGTTCGAAGCCATCCTCGGCCAGTATCTGGACCTGCAGGACGCCCGCACCCTGCAGCATCTGCTGGCGGTGGAGCGCCGCAACCTAGCGGTGTTCGGTTATGGCGCGAAGGGCATGACCCTGTCGATGATCGAGGCGGCAATCGAACTGACCGACGCCCGCATCGCCGCGCGCGATCTGCAGCGCATCGTCGAGATCGGCCGCGCCACCCTGCAGCATCCGGTGGAGGTGATCGCCGGTGTGCGCGAGGCGGTGGCGGCGATCGCCGCCGAGTTCGAGATCGTGCTGATCACCAAGGGCGACCTGTTCCACCAGGAAGCCAAGATCGAACAATCCGGCCTGGGCGACCTGTTCCCGCGCATCGAGGTGGTGTCGGAGAAGGATCCGAAGACCTACGCCAAGGTGCTGTCCGAATTCGGCATCGGCGCCGAGCGCTTCGTGATGATCGGCAACTCGCTGCGGTCGGACGTGGAGCCGGTGATCGCGCTCGGCGGCTGGGGCATCCACACGCCGTACACCACCACTTGGGCGCACGAGGCCGAGCACGGCCTGTCCGCCGACGAACCGCGCCTGCGCGAAGTGGCCGCGGCCGCGGACTGGCCGCAGGCGGTGGCGGATCTCAACTGGCATGCGGCGAGCCTGCTGCAGGGTTGAGCGAATCGCCAAGGGTGCCGATGTGCCCGGCCTGGGTTTGTTTCGTAAGAGCGGCTTCAGCCGCGACACCGCCGAGGCCGCAGTGCACGCACTCATCGGCTGTTCTCCTTGCTCACCGCGCTGACAGTTCCCGTCGTCTCCGGCAGAATCGACCCATGCGCCTATTTCCGTCTCCTGCCGGTCTGCTCGTGTGCGCCGCGCTGTGTGCTGCCGGTCCGGCCCTGGCGCAGGATGCGGCGGTGCCCGCGCGCGCAGCTACTGCCGACGCCACGGACGCCGCCCCGGTGGAGGTGCCCGGCACCGACGATGCCTGGATCGATCGCCAGTTGCTGGACATCGACCGCTACGCCGCGCGCTACCCCGACAGCTTCCTCGACGAGGTTGCGCGCTACGCGCAGATGCCGCACGGCTATGCCGAGGTCCTGCTGCGCGAGCGCCACTGGCCGCCGCGCGATGTCTATGTCGCCGCGTTTCTGGCCAAGGCCGTGGGGCGGCCGTACCGCGAGGTGGTGCGCGCACGCACGGCCGCCGGCGCGCCGGCCGGCTGGGCGGCGGTGGCGACCGGACTGGACGCGCCGCCCGGCTCACTGGCCTACCGCACGCTGCGTCACGCCATTGTCGCCAGCTACGACCACTGGGACCGCCCGATCGTGCTGGATGCGCTGTTGCGCCGGCAACTGGGCGACCGCGCCGCACGCGACCGGGCCGCGGAGCAGCCCCAGGACGGGGCTACGCGTTCGCAATAGGCCCACGGCAGTGCGACGGCACCGCCGCCGCCTGGACTCACGTCCACGTCGTGCGCATCCCTGCACTGCCACGCGCGGCGAGTGAGGATGCAGGCTTCACCAGCGGCGTGCTCCAACGCCAACCGGAGGCCTAGCCCCTCTCCCTCCGGGAGAGGGGTTGGGGTGAGGGTCGGGCGCGAAGCACCTCACGCAGTGTGGGTGCACGAGGCTGCGCCCGTACCCTCATCCGCCCCTGCGGGGCACCTTCTCCCGGCGGGAGAAGGAGATAGCGGTGCTGTCCGCGCGCATAAAGAATTGCTGATGCTCAAGCCCCTCTCCCCCCGGGAGAGGGGTTGGGGTGAGGGTCGGGCGCGCAGCGCCTCACGCAGTGTGGGAGCACGAGGCTGCGCCCGTCCCCTCATCCGCCCCTGCGGGGCACCTTCTCCCGGCGGGAGAAGGAGACAGCGGTGTCGTCCGCGCGCATAAAGAATCGCTGATGCTCACGCCCCTCTCCCTCCGGGAGAGGGGTTGGGGTGAGGGTCGGGCGCGCAGCGCCTCACGCAGTGTGGGTGCCCGAGGCTGCGCCCGTCCCCTCATCCGCCCCTGCGAGGCACCTTCTCCCGGCGGGAGAAGGAGACAGCGGTGCCGGCCATTCCCGTGCCGTACCGGTATGCGCCGCCGCCCATTCATCCACACTGGCCGCGCCGCCGCCGCGGCGCGAGAATAGGCGTTCTGCCGGTCCTGCTGCCGGCGCCATTGCCGCTCCGGACCGCCCGATGACCAACGCCTTCGTTTCGCCCGACGCTATCCGCAGCCTGTTCGCGCAGGCCATGTCCGACATGTACCGCACCGAGGTGCCGCTGTACGGCACGCTGATGGAACTGGTGGCGCAGGTCAATGCGCAGACCCTGGCCGCCGACCCGGCGCTGGAGGCGCAGCTGCAGCGCAACGACGAACGCGCGCGCCTGGACCAGGAGCGGCATGGCGCGATCCGCGTCGGCACCGCCGAGGAACTGGCCACGCTGCGCCGCCTGTTCGCGGTGATGGGCATGGCGCCGGTGGGCTATTACGACCTGTCGGTGGCCGGCGTGCCGGTGCACTCCACCGCATTCCGCCCGCTGGATGCGGCGGCGCTGGCGCGCAACCCGTTCCGCGTGTTCACCTCGCTGCTGCGGCTGGAGCTGATCGAGGACCCGGCGCTGCGCGAACAGGCGGCGCAGATCCTGGCCAAGCGGCGCATCTTCACCGACGGCGCCCTTGAATTGATCGCGCAGTGCGAACGCGACGGTGGCCTGGCCGAGGCCGACGCGCAGCGCTTCGTCGCCGAGGCGCTGGAGACCTTCCGCTGGCACAGCGACGCGACCGTGAGCCTGCCGACCTACCGTGCGCTGAGCGAGGCGCACAAGCTGATCGCCGACGTGGTCAGCTTCCACGGCCCGCACATCAACCACCTGACCCCGCGCACCCTGGACATCGACGCGGCGCAGGCGGAGATGCTGCGCCGGGGCATCGACGCCAAGGCGGTGATCGAAGGCCCGCCGCGCCGCGCCTGCCCGATCCTGCTGCGCCAGACCAGCTTCAAGGCGCTGGAGGAAACCGTGCGTTTCCCCGCAGGCGCGGACGGCGCCGAGGCTGGCAACCACACCGCGCGGTTCGGCGAGATCGAACAGCGCGGCCTGGCCCTGACGCCGAAGGGTCGCGCGCTGTACGACGCACTGCTGGAGCGCGCCCGCGCGGCCGAGGGCAGCGCCGGTGCCGACTACGCCACGCGCCTGCAGGCCGCCTTCGCCGACTTCCCCGACGACTACGCCACCCTGCGCCGCGAGGGGCTGGGCTATTTCCGTTACGCACTCACCGACGCCGGTCGCGCCGCCGGCGCCGCCGCCCTGGCCGGCAAGCCGGCCGAAGCGCTGATCGCCGACGGCCTGGCCAGCGCCGACCCGATCGTCTACGAGGATTTCCTGCCGGTCAGCGCCGCGGGCATCTTCCAGTCCAACCTCGGCGGCGGCGAACAGCGCGCCTACGCCGCCCACGCCAACCGCGCCGCGTTCGAACAGGCGCTGGGCGCGACGGTGCACGACGAGTTCGCCATCTACGCCGGCATCGAACGCGATTCGCTGCAGGCGCTGGCGGGTTGAAGCGGGGATTGGGAAGTGGGGATTGGGGAATCGCAACAGCGGTTTCCCATCGTCGTGTCCCTACACGCACACGACCGATGTGGCGGTGCACCGTGAGAGGGACTTCAGTCCCGACGGTGTCCGAAGACGGTAGTGCTCACGCCACCGCGCGTCGCGGCTGAAGCCGTCCCACGAGAGGGCGGTCGGCGGGGCGGGTGCATTGTGGGAGGGACTTCAGTCCCGACTGCATCCGAAGTCGGCCAATGCTCGCAGCACCGCGTGTCGCGGCTGAAGCCGCTCCTACAGGGCCACGGTCGGTGTGGCGGGTGCAATGTGGGAGGGACTTCAGTCCCGACGGCATCCGAAGACAAACATGCTCACACCACCGCGCATCGCGGCCGAAGCGGCTCCTGCACGCGATGCATGCCAAGCCGTGCACCGCGCGATACCGCCTAGCCACCGGCGCAGCGTCTGCTTGCGCGCGACCCTTGGCCGCGCAGCCCATCGAACCCGGCTTACCCCGCGTAACGCGCCTTGAGCATGGCGTAGGCCGAGCGCAGCGCCAGCGCTTCGCCGCCGGCGGGGCGGCCGGGGCGGTCGCTGTCGTTCCAGGCGTACACGTCCAGGTGCGCCCACGCCTGCCGCGCCGGCACGAAGCGCTCCAGGTACAGGGCGGCGGTGACCGCGCCGGCCATGCGCGAGCCGGCATTGGCCAGGTCGGCGACCGAACTGGTGAGGTAGCGCAGGTAAGGACGCCACAGCGGCATGCGCCAGACCGGGTCGCGGGTGCGCTCGCCGGCGGCGATCCAGGCCTGCGCCAGCGTGTCGTCGTTGCTGAACAGTGCCGGCAGGTCCGGGCCCAGGGCGATGCGCGCGGCGCCGGTCAGGGTGGCGAAATCCAGGATCGCGTCGGGGCGCTGCTCGCTGGCATAGGCCAGCGCATCGCACAGCACCAGGCGGCCTTCGGCGTCGGTGTTGTCGATCTCCACGCTGGTGCCCTGGCGCGTGGCGATGACCTCGCCGGGGCGGAACGCGTTCGGACCGACCGCATTCTCCACCGCCGGCAGCAGCACGGTCAGCCGCAGCGGCAGGCGCTGCGCCATCACCAGCCCGGCCAGTGCCAGTGCGTGCGCGGCGCCGCCCATGTCCTTCTTCATGTTGCGCATGCCGTCGGCCGGTTTCAGGTCCAGGCCGCCGGTGTCGAAGCACACGCCCTTGCCGACCAGGGCCACGTGCGGATGCGCTTCTTCGCCCCAGCGCAGCACCAGCAGCCGCGGCGCGCGGTGCGAGGCGCGGCCGACCGCGTGGATCGCCGGGAAGTTCTGCTCCAGCAGCGCATCGCCGACGATGCTCTCGAACTGCGCGCCGTGTTCCTGCGCGATCGCGCGCGCGGCCTCTTCCAGTTGCTCCGGCCCCATGTGCTCGGTCGGCGTGTTGACCCAGTCGCGCACGCGCAGGCTGGCGGCGATCAGGTCGCGCACTTCCGCCTGCGGCGTGGCCAACAACTGCGCCGGCAGTCGCGGCGGTTGCTTGTAGCGGGCGAAGCGGTAGCTGCCCAGGCCCCAGCCCAGGTGCAGCGCCGCCAGCGCATCGGTGTCCAGCGCAGTCTCCAACCGCCAGGTGCTGCCGGCTGGCAGCGCGTACGGAGCATGCGCATAGGCATAGGCATCGCCGCGATCGCCGACGCCCAGCACCGCAGCGGCTACGCCGTCGGCGCCCGGCAGCAGCAACACGCTGCCCGGTGTGACCATGAATTGCTGGGTGTCCATCCACGCCACCCAGGCCGGCGATTGTGCCGCGCGCCATTCGGCCAGGTGTTCGCGGTCGAGCACGTACAGCGGCAGCGCGTGGGAAGAGGCGTCGGTGAAGCCGGTCGGCAGGGACATCAGCGGATCCTTGGAAGAGAGAGGTGGCCGGCGGGCCAGTACGCGCGGGTCAGGCGCGCGCGAAGGCCGGCTGGGTCGTGTCCAGCCAGTCGGCCAGGCCGGTGAGGGTGTCGAAGTGCAGGTCGGGCGGGATCTGCGGATGCCAGGCCTGCGCGTCGCGGTTGATCCAGCAACCGCGCAGGCCGGCCTGCATCGCACCGACTACGTCGATCTCGATGTGGTCGCCCACGTGCAGCACCTGCGCGCAGGGCAGGCCCAGGCGTGCGCAGGCAGCGCGGAAAATGCCCGGGTCGGGCTTGGCCGCGCCGTGCTCGCGGGCACTGAGCTGGAAGGCGAAATGCCGGTCCAGGCCGATCGTGGCCAGGTCGGCATTGCCGTTGCTCAGCGCCACCACCGGCACGCGCGCGGCGATGCGCTCCAGCGCGGCGATGCTGTCCGGATAGCACTCCACCTGGTTGCGCGCGGCATGGAACACCGCGTATGCCGGTTCCAGCAAGGCCGGGTCGGCCCCGCTCTCGTGCAGCGCGCGGCGCAGGGTCAGCCGGCGCAGTTCGCTGAGGTCGTGGTGCAGGTGCGGATGCGCGGCGAACACCTCTTCGCGCAACTGCCGCATCGCCGCGACCGGGAAGCGCGCGGCTGTGGCCGGACTATGCTGCAGCAGCCAGTCGTGCAGCACCTGTTCGATGCGCGCGCCGATCGGCGCGAACGGCCATAGCGTGTCGTCCAGATCCAGCGTGATCGCGCGGACGGGGAAGGAGGGCATGGAAGTCACCGGCGCATTTTACGCCAAGCGCTGATACCCCTGCGCCCCACGCCCGGTAGACAGCACGCGCGCTTGCGCTAATCCCCAATCCCGACTCCCCAATCCCAGCCTCACTCCAGCAACCGCGCCCAGCGCTGCATGCCCTCCACCCGCGCCAGCACCATCTTGATGCACACCAGCAGCGGCACCGCCAGCAGCAGGCCGATCATGCCCCACAGCCAGCCGAACAGCATCAGCGCCAGGATCAGCATCAGCGGCGAGATCGCCATGCGCCGGCCGAGCACGATCGGCGTCACCACCTGGCCTTCCAGGGTGTGCAGGCCCAGGTACAGGATCGCCGGCAGCGACGCGCTCAGCGGATCGCGGAAGGCGACGAAGCCCATCAGCAGCATCAGTATCGCGCCGATCAGCGGCCCCACGTATGGCGCGAAGTTCAGCAGCGCCACCACCGTGCCCCACAGCAGCGCTTCCTGCGGCGCGATGCCCAGCAGGATCAGGATGCCGGCGAAGACCAGGCCGACCAGCGTATTGATCACGGTGATGGTCAGCACGTAGCGCGAGACCTCGCGTTCGATCGAGCGCAGGATCTCGGTGGTGAACTTCTGTTGCTGGCGACTGGGCAGCAACGCGATCGCGTGGCGTTGCAGGTTCTCGCCGAACACCATGAAGAAGAACGTCAGCAGCACCACCGCCAGCGCCGAGGCGGCCAGCCGCGGGGTTCGCACCAGCGCCTTGTACGGGTCGTCCATCTGCGTGCGGATCACCTGCACGCGGCGCCCGCTCTCGCCGCCGGCGGCGCGGGCGAAGTTCTCCGCGGCCTGGTTGGCCTGCTGCATCGGCTTGGTCAGGTCGCGCACCTGGGTGGCGAGGTGGCGCAGCTGCGCCGGCGCCTGCTGCGCCCACTCGGCGGCGGGCCCGGCCAGTTGCACGGTCAGTGTCGTCGCCACCGCCATGCCCGACAGCAGCACCAGCAGCGCGGCCAGGAAGCGCGGCAGATACAGCCGTTGCAGCACGCGCAGGATCGGATTGCCGACCAGGGCGAAGAAGGCGGAGAGCAGAATTGGCAGGATCACGTCCTGCGCCGCCCACAGCGTGTAGCAGACCGCCAGCGTGGCCAGGACCACCAGCGAGACCGGTCCGCGCGGGCGCGGGGCGGGCGGCGGCGGCAGGGCGCCGTGCGGCGCGTCGTCGGCGACGGCCGCGGGATCGGGAACTGTACTCATCGGACCTGCGATGCAGTGGCCTCGGCGCGCGCTGCAGGGCACGCGCCGAACGGCGTCGAAAAGGAAACGAAGTGTAGGCCGGATCGTGGCCGGCGCGATATCAAGGCCGCGTGGCCGCCGCGTGCGTGCGGCGTGGCGGCCGAATGCCATCACCCGCGCGCATCCGCGGGAAACTCAGGGCCGGCCCTGACGCTCGGACAGATCGGTGGCCGCTTCGGCGGCGGCGGGCTGCCCGGGGCGCGAGGCCATCGGCGGCCGCGGCGGCTGCGGGCGGGCAGCGGGCGGGGGAACGGGTGCGGCGGGGGGCGGTGCCTGTGTGGCGGCGTCCACGGCCGCGTCCTGCGCGGTGTCTGCGGCCTCCTCGGCATCGTCGGAGGCGCGTTCGGCGTCATCCGAGGCGCTCTTGGCCGTCGTCGCATTGATCAGACTGGAGACGGCGCTGAGCATTTGCAGCCAGCGTGCGCCGCCGAGCTTGCCGACCACGGCGGCCGGTTCGGCGCGCCCGACCAGGAAGCCGGTGCCCAGACCGACGATCACGATCCGCCACGGCGTCCAGCCTTCGCGCCAGACCTGCTGGAGGGTCGCCCAATGCGTGCGCACCTGCTCCTGGCGTCCTTCCAGCACCGATTCGGCGCGGGCGATGCGGTGCTGCAATTGCCGCAGGGTCATGACCTGGCCTCGCGCTTGGCGACATCCTCGTCGCCGTCCTCGTCGTCGCCGCCGATGCCCAGCTTGGCCAGCTGGCGGCGGGTGGCGTCGAGCTTGCTCATGTCGAAGTAGCGCAGCGCCTGCCACGCACCGAGCGCGGTGACCACCAGGCTGAAGGCGGCGGTCGCCGAGATCGACGCCAGCCACGACCAGCCCATGCGCTGCAGCAGGGCGATCATCGCGCCCATCAGCAGCATCCACGCCGAGGCGCCGAACGCCACCGATACGGTCAGCCACACCAGCGCCCGCGCCAGTGCGGCACGGGCCAGGGCCAGATCCGCGGCCACCAGCTTGCGCAACGCGCGGCCGGTGTCCAGGGTGGCGTTGAGTCCTTCGCGCCCGGCGGTGCCGAACGCGCGGAAGGATTCCTCCAACGACGGTGCCGCCGCGGCGTCTGCCGCGGCGCCGTCGGCGCGGGCCTGCTCTTCGCTCACGCGCGGCTTACTTGTCGCCGCCGCTGCGCGCCAGCTTGGCGATGATCCAGCCGGTGGCGAAGGCCACGCCGAACGAGGCCAGCGGGCGCTCGCGGATCAGCTCGGCGGCGCTGTCGATCAGGTCGCGGCCCTTGTCCAGCAGCACGTCCACCTGCTCCTTCGCCGCCGCGCCGCCGAACTCGGCGGCCGCCAGCCCGGACAGGGCGCTGTCGGACAGCTCGGCCTTGACGTTGGCCTTGCCCAGTTTCAGTTCCTCGCCGGCGGCACCGGCAGCGCCCTTGATCGCCTCGCCGGCGTAGCTGGCCGCGGACTTCAGGTGCGAACCGGCTTCGCTCAGGTTGTCCTTGAGGTTCTCGGTATTGGTCGGGCTGGCATTCATGGGCATGTCTCCTCTGGGGTTTGGGGGCCTGCCGTCCGCCAATGCGGACGCTGCGCAGAACGGGGGCGACACAAATACCATCGGCGGGGTGTACGGGGTGTTAGCTCGCCGCCGCAGGCGATGCGCCATAGTGTCGGCGCTCGCCGGCGAGCGGCCAAGAGCGGCCAGCAAAACGACTGCGCGGCCACCAGACGGGCAGCTGCTCGCCACGTTTTGTTGGCCACCCTAATGTCCCGGAGGAATCGCGATGCGCGCCTACGGCAATCGAAGCGGCCACGCGGGAGTGGTCGCCTACGACAGCGGCCCGGACTGGATCGTGCTGCGCTTCGCCGACGGCGCCACCTACCGCTACGACGGCCATCATCCCGGCCTGCTCCACGTCGTGGAGATGCAGCGCCTGGCCGCGGCCGGGCGCGGCCTCACTACCTATCTAAACCAGCACGTGCGCGACGACTACGCCGCGCGCCTGGCATGAGCGCGGCGGGTTACTGCATGACCAGGTCGGCCTGCGCGCCGCCGCGGACTACACGCAGCACCAACTGTGCCGGCTTGCGCGCGAAGTTGGCGCGGTAGCTGGCCAGGTCGGCGAACTCGCCGACCGAGGCGGCCACCACGATGTCGCCGCCGGCCAGGCCGTTGCGCGCCGCGCGGCTGCCGCGCGCCACGTTGCCGATCAGCACGCCGGAAATGCCGGACTGGCGCAGCGATTCGGGCAGGTCGGTGAAGGTGGCGCCGCTGAGCCGTGGGTCCAGCGACTCGCCGCTGATCGCGCGCGGCTGTTCCTTGAGCGTGGCCTTGAGCTGCAGCGGCTTGCCGTCGCGGCGCACGTCCAGGGTCACGGTGCTGCCGACCGGCTGCAAGCCCTCGTAGTTGTGCAGCGCCTCGGCGCTGTCCAGGCGCTCGCCGTTGGCGCCGGTGATCACATCGCCCGGCTGCAGCCCGGCGGCGGCGGCCGCCGACCCGGCCAGCACCCGCGTCACCAGCGCGCCGCGCGGCGCCGACAGGCCCAGGCCCTGCGCCATCTGCGTGGTCAGGTTCTGCGTCTCGATGCCGAAGGTGCCGCGGATCATCACCCCGTTGTTCTTGATCAACTGGTCGACCACCGCGCGCGCCAGGTTCGACGGGATCGCCAGGCCCAGGCCGATGTTGCCGGCCATGCTGCCCTGCGGGTTGAAGCTGGCGGTGTTGATGCCGACCAGTTCGCCGCGCAGGTCCACCAGCGCGCCGCCGGAGTTGCCCGGGTTGATCGAGGCGTCGGTCTGGATGAAGTTCTGGTAGCCCAGGCCGCGGATGCCGTTGCGGCCCATCGCCGAGACGATGCCGGAGGTGACGGTCTGGGTGAAGCCGAACGGGTTGCCGATGGCGGCGACGAAATCGCCCACGCGCAGCTTGTCGCTGTCGCCCAGGCGGATCTCGGTGAGGTTGTCGGCCTTGATCCGGATCAGCGCGATGTCGGTGTCCGCGTCCGAGCCCATGAACTCGGCCTTGAAGCTGCGCCCGTCGGCCAGGGTCACCTGCACGTCGTCGGCGTTCTCCACCACGTGGTGGTTGGTCAGCACGTAGCCGTTCTTCGCATCGATGATCACGCCCGAACCCAGCGACTCGTTGATGCGCTCCTGCGGGATGTCCGGGAACAGGCGGCGCAGGATCGGGTCGTTGAAGAACGGATTGCGCACCCGCACGACCTGCTTGGTGTTGATGCTCACCACCGCGGGCATCACCTTCTGCAGCATCGGCGCCAGCGACGGCAGCGGCTCGCCGGCCACCGCCGACGGCAGGCGCGCGGCCCCGGACAGCGGCGGCGCCGCCGCGACCGGCGCGGCCTCGGCGCGGTTGTCCAGTTGCGCATTGATCGCGGTGGCGGCGAAACCGCCGAAGGCAGCGGCGGCGGTCAGGGTCAGCAGCGTAGGCAGCGGTCGCATGGGTGGGTTTTCCGGGGAACGCGGGAGACGTGGGGCCAGATGGGCGCGCGTGCGCGTAAATCAAGATGAACGCGCGGCGTTTAACCGCCAGTGAAAGCGCGCCAGCGCGGTCCGCGCAAGGCCAGGCCGGCGCTCCGCGTGCGCAGCAACTTGACGGCATGTGATCGGCGCGCGACGACGTTGACAGTCGGCCTGCCCGGGGTTAGCGTTCACGCGTGCAATAGCCACTACATGTAGCGGTATCGCGTCGGTACGGCACTAGACGTAGGGTTTTCTTCACCAGGATTTCACATCCGGTGGCGCGTTCGGCGGTGCATGACGGGACGGTGACAGGGAAGGTCGCGGATTCGGGGAATTTCGATCGGTCGAGGGCAGCCGCCGCGTGCGCTGCCGCGGCCGTCTCTGCCGTGCAGCGCAAGTGCGATATAGACAAGACACACGGCGGATGACCATCCATCCGCCCCATCGGGACAGGTTCGAGGAGAACACAGCAGAATGAGTACGGTGCGCCTGGAAGTCGTCCAGACCGGATCCAAGCACGACCCCATCCCGATGCAGCCGGCGTCGCAGGACATCTGGGACAAGAAGTATCGGCTCAAGACCAAGCAGGGCGAGCCGCTGGATGCCGACATCGACGGCACCTACCTGCGCGTGGCCCGTGCGCTGGCCGACGCCGAGGCCGGCGAGGAGCAGCGCACCTACTGGTTCGAGCGTTTCGCCTGGGCGCTGCGCCGCGGCGCGATCCCGGCCGGGCGCATCACTTCCAATGCCGGTGCGCAGGAACACAAGCCGGCCACCAGCACGATCAACTGCACCGTGTCGGGCACCATCACCGACTCGATGGACGGCATCCTGGAGAAGGTCCACGAGGCCGGCCTAACCCTCAAGGCCGGCTGCGGCATCGGCTACGAGTTCAGCACGCTGCGCCCGCGCGGTGCGTTCGTGGCCGGCGCCGGCGCCTACACCTCCGGGCCGATGTCGTTCATGGATATCTTCGACAAGATGTGCTTCACCGTGTCCTCGGCCGGCGGCCGCCGTGGCGCGCAGATGGGCACCTTCGACGTGTCCCACCCGGACGTGAAGGACTTCATCCGCGCCAAGCGCGAGGACGGGCGCCTGCGCCAGTTCAACCTGTCGCTGCTGATCACCGACGGCTTCATGCAGGCGGTGGAGCAGGACGCCGACTGGCCGCTCGTGTTCCCGGTGAACCGCAAGGAAGAGGCCGACGTCGACCTGGCCGACGCCAGTGCCGTGGTCTGGCGCGACTGGCCCACGCACAAGGACTACATCGTGCGCGACGACGGCCTGGTCGCGTGCAAGGTGTACGGGCACATCCGCGCCCGCCACCTGTGGGACATGATCATGGTCTCCACCTACGACTACGCCGAGCCGGGCTTCATCCTGATCGACCGCGTCAACGAAATGAACAACAACTGGTGGTGCGAGACCATCCGCGCGACCAATCCTTGCGTGACTGCCGATACCTGGGTGCAGACCGCCCAGGGGCCGCGTCAGGTCGCCGATCTGCTGGGAACGCAGTTCCTGGCGCGGGTGGATGGCGGCGACCATACGACCGGTGCGGAGGGCTTCTTCAAGACCGCGCACAAGCAGGTGGTGCGACTGCAGACGCAGGAAGGTTACGCACTGCGCCTGACCGAGGATCACCGCGTGCGGCGCGTGGTGCGCCAGACCCGTTGGTCGCTGGACACCGAATGGTGCCAGGCGGACCAACTGGTCGCAGGCGACCGGGTGCTGCTCAACAATCACCGTGCCGGTGCGGAGTGGGACGGCGCGCGCAGCTACGAGGAAGGGTTTCTGCTCGGCATGCTGGTGGGCGACGGCACGCTCAAGCAGGAAGCCGCCGTGTTGTCTGTCTGGTCGCAGGCCGCCGCCGTCAACGCGGCGCCGTTGGCACCGGTGGCGCTGATGGACGAAGCCCTGCGCTGCGCGCGCAGCTTGCCGCACCGTGCCGACTTCGCCGGCTGGAGCGAGGTGCGCGACCGTGGCGAGTACCGCCTGAAGTCGGCCGCATTGCGCGATCTGGCCCTGGAGCTGGGCCTGCGTCCGGGCGACAAGGCGATTACGCCGGCCGTCGAGAAGACCTCCAGCGATTTCCACCGCGGCTTCCTGCGTGGCCTGTTCGACACCGACGGCTCGGTGCAGGGCAGCCAGGAGAAGGGCGTCAGCGTGCGCCTGGCACAGTCCGACCTGGCGCGGCTGGAGGCAGCACAGCGCATGCTGTTGCGGCTGGGCATCGCCTCGCAGATCTACCGCGACCGGCGTCCCGCAGGCACCGCGTCGCTCCCCGACGGGCACGGCGGCACGCGTGCCTACGCCACCAAGGCGCAGCACGAACTGGTTGTCAGCGGCGACAACCTCGATGCCTTCGCCCAGCGGGTGGGCTTTGCCGACACCGCCAAGGCCAACCGCCTCAAGGCGCTGCTGTCCGGCTACCGTCGCCAGTTGAACCGCGAGCGCTTCGTGGCGACGGTGCAGTCGGTGGCCGCCGACGGCATCGAAGACGTCTACGACGTGCAGGTCCCTGGCATCAACACCTTCGACGGCAATGGTCTGCACGCCCACAATTGCGGCGAGCAACCATTGCCGCCCTACGGCGCCTGCCTGCTCGGCTCGATCAACCTCACCAATTTCGTGCGCGACCCGTTCACCGAGCGCGCCCGCTTCGACTGGGAGGAATACAAGGAAGTGGTGCGGGTGTTCACCCGCATGCTCGACAACGTGGTCGAGGTCAACGGCCTGCCGCTGCAGCAGCAGCGCGACGAGATCATGCGCAAGCGCCGGCACGGCATGGGCTTCCTCGGCCTGGGCTCGACCATGACCATGCTGCGCATGAAATACGGCAGCGCCGAGTCCTGTGAGTTCACCGAGTCCATCGCCCGCGAGATGGCCGTGGCCGGCTGGGAGACCGCGCTGTCGCTGGCCAAGGAAAAGGGCCCGGCGCCGATCATGCAGGAGACCTTCGAGGTCACCGCGGCGATGCTGCGGCAGCGCCCGGAGATGGCCCGCGACGGCTGGCGCGTCGGTGAGCGCATCGAAGGCCGTCTGTTGCACGCCAAGTACAGCCGCTACATGCAGCGCATCGCCGAAGTGGCGCCGGCGCTGGTCGAGGAACTGGCCGAAGTGGGCGCGCGCTTCACCCACCACAGCTCCATCGCCCCCACCGGCACCATCTCGCTGAGCCTGGCCAACAACGCCTCCAACGGCATCGAGCCGAGCTTCGCCCACCACTACAGCCGCAACGTGATCCGCGAGGGCAAGAAGAGCAAGGAGAAGGTGGACGTGTTCTCCTTCGAGTTGCTGGCCTACCGCCACCTGGTCAACCCCAAGGCGATGCCGTTCGCCGAGGACGCCGCCGCGCGCTTGCCGGACTACTTCATCGCCGCCGACGACATCCACCCCAAGGAACACGTGGACGTGCAGGCCGCCGCGCAGAAGTGGGTGGACAGCTCCATCTCCAAGACCGCCAACGTCCCCACCGACTACCCCTACGAGCAGTTCAAGGACATCTACCGCTACGCCCACCAGCAGGGCCTGAAGGGCTGCACCACGTTCCGCTTCAATCCGGCCGCCTTCCAGGGCGTGCTGGTCAAGGAGGCGGACCTGGAGAACACCACCTACCGCTTCGAGCTGGAAGACGGCAGCGTGGTCGAGGTCAAGGGCAACGAACAGATCGAATACGACGGCGAGATGCACACCGCCGCCAACCTGTTCGATGCGCTGAAAGAAGGGTATTACGGCAAGTTCTGACGCCGTCCCGTTTCCCCCTCCGCGCCGGCGGAGGGGAGGGCGGCGGTGGGGAGCCTCGGAGCGCGGCGCGCCGCCATTTCCCAACGTTTCCCCACCGTCCGCCGCGTGTCGCCGTTTCCGGCTCCCCGCTTCGCTGCAATCGGTATAGCATCGCCCGCGTTACATAAACACTGACACCCTGAGGAGGGTTTTATGAGCAATGGCAACGGAGTAACGGCGACGCTGACGCAGGTCGCCGAGAACGTGAAAGAAACCGCCACCAACATGGGCGAGACCATCGCCACCACCGCCAGCGAAGCCGTCGCCAGCGTCAAGCAGACCGCCGAGAATGTGCAGAAGCGCGTGCAGGACCAGGTCGCCAAGACCCGCAAGGCGGTGAAGCAGGCCGAGAAGGCCGTGGCCAAGCGCGCCGAGAAGGCCGGCAAGGCGGTCAAGAAGACCGTCGCCAGCGCGCGCAAGAAGCTGGAAGCGGCCAAGGCCAGCGCCCAGGCCGAAGCGGCGTCGCTGACCAAGGGCGGCAAGAAGACCGCCAAGAAGGCGGCTGCGAAGAAGGCCCCGGCGAAGAAGGCCGCTGCCAAGAAGGCTGTTGCGAAAAAGGCCGTCGCCAAGAAGGCCCCGGCCAAGAAAGTGACCGCCAAGAAGGCCGCGCCGAAGAAGGCGGTCAAGAAGGTCGCCGCCAAGAAGGCCGTGACCAAGAAGGCGGTGGTCGCCAAGAAGAGCGCGGTGAAGAAGAGCGTGGGCGCGCGCAAGGCCGTGGCCAAGAAGGCCGTGGGCAAGGCCGCCAAGGCGGTCAAGAAGAGCACCGCCAAGGTCGCCAAGAAGAGCGCCGCAGTGAAGAAGGCCGCCGGCAAGAAGGCCGCGGCCACCCGCGCCCGCAAGTAAGCCGTCCCGCAGCACCCTCTCTCCCGCGCGCGGGAGAGAGGCCGGGCCCACGCCCGTCCCGATCCGCATTTCCAGGAACGCATGCCTCATGGCCATCAAGATCGACCAGAAAATCAAGGGCTACGCCGTCGTCACCCCCGAGGACAAGGCGCGCGACGCCGCCGCCGCGGTGCCCGCCTCGTCGATCGACCGTGCCACCGCCGAGGCCGAAGCGCCTGCCGACAACATCATCCACATGCATGAGCGCATCGAGCGCCCGGACGTGCTGATCGGCAGCACCTACAAGATCAAATCGCCGTTGGTGGAACACGCCATGTACGTGACCCTCAACGACATCGTGCTCAACGCCGGCACCGAGCACGAACTGCGCCGCCCGTTCGAAATCTTCGTCAACTCCAAGTCCATGGAGCACTTCCAGTGGATCGTGGCGCTGACCCGCATCATGTCCGCCGTGTTCCGCAAGGGCGGCGACGTCACCTTCCTGGTCGACGAGATGAAGGCCGTGTTCGACCCCAAGGGCGGCTACTTCAAGGCCGGCGGCGTTTACATGCCGTCGCTGGTCGCCGAACTGGGCAGCATCGTCGAAGAGCACATGAAATCGATCGGCTTGTTGCACGACCCGGAAATGAGCGACCACCAGCGCGCGCTGATCGCCGAGAAGCGCAAGCAGTACGAAGAGCGCTCAAAAAAAAACAGTGAAGTGAAGCCGGCTGTTCCTTCTCCTGCGGGAGAAGGTGCCCGAAGGGCGGATGAGGGTGCGGCCGCCGCGAATTCCACCGCCGACCACGAAGAGGACATCGCCGTCACCGGCGACGGCGCGAGTTTCCCGCCGTCGGCCACGATGTGCCACAAGTGCAATACCAAGGCGCTGGTGATCATGGACGGGTGTGCGACGTGTTTGAATTGTGGGTACTCGAAGTGTGGGTGATCGACCCGCAAGGCCGCCAGGTTTGAGCGCTTGGCAGGGCGATCTGCTAATGCTGTAAGTCGCTGAACTATGTCCTGCGAATGTGGGGATGGTTGACATACGACCAAGTTGGCGAGTTGTACCAGTTGCCAACATCGATGTCTCTTGTCGCGCTTAGCCACTGGACGCCGTCATCCAGAGCATCCTGCGCCAGGCTGTATTTCCCAATGGACAGGTCCTGCTCGAATTTTTGAAGAAATTCATTCATCGAGCGCGCTAATAGAAGTGCTACTCCCCATTCTTGATCTATAAATATGATCTGGCCATAGGTCCCGTTCTCTTCGGGAGACAGGTCAACACAAATGCTGCACTGGGAAAAGTCGCTTCCAATCACCAAGCGATCCTTTCCAAGTTTCAGCACGGGGCGGACTCCCTTGTCCGCGAATTGGGCAGAAGCTCCTGCATCGTTGTCGCAGGAGCTTCTTTCGATCTCGAAAGTCACTGTTGCCACATCCCTGAAAGAAAATCCTAGAGCGAAATTTGCTGTGACATCAGGATTCAAACCTGCACTTTCGCGATAGACTGCCACGAGATCCTCAGGCAATGGGCGCCCCAATGCTGATTGCAGCGCCTTGATCTCTAGTTCGTTGGCTGCCGGGAGCAGTGCCTTCTCCACTTCTGGTGCAATAACTCTCAAATGATCGCGGATTCGCTCAAGCATTCTATTCGCCATGTTGAATTTAAGATCCACATCTTAACGCGGGGAAACCTGCTGGCGCAGCAGAACTCCGTCGGCACAATAAAAATGACATGGCAATGCTGTAGCAGTCGGCGTTTCACGTTCAACCTCACGAGATCGCTGTCATGAATGCCATCATGCTGCCGCTGACATTTGCGCTACTGGAGCAGAAGATCGCGGCAATGCCGGAAGGGCCGGTGTCTGCTTTGTCGACGCCGCGCTGGATACGGTTGCTGAACGCTGTGGGATGGGCCGGCGCAATGCTTGCTTTGCTGCCTTCGCTGCTGTTGGTCTGGATCGCGCCACAGCATTGGATGGTGCTCCTGTCGCAGGTCGGGCTGGCGCTCACCGTCACCTTTGTGCCTTATTTTTTACGCACGGTTGGGCTGCTCATCTACGAATTCTCCAATGTGCGCCGGCAATGGATCTTGCAGCACGATCATGATGTCGGCGAACTGCGTCAGCTAGCTCAATGGTTGCTGATCTATCCACGCGACGTGCTGGAGGACCAATTGCGTTACGCGAAGATGGCGCAGGAACGTCTAGCTGCCAAGCTTGGTCTGTTTGTCGGCGGTGTGGATAAGTTGGGGTTGCTACCCCTGTGCTTGTCGCTGCTCGTCGTCTTGCGCAACTGGCGCGATCTGCTGGCTTTGCCTGCCTGGTTGTCAATTCTGGCGATGTTCGCGGCCATGCTATGGATGGTCAGCTGGTTGGGCGCTAATTTCCGTCTGCGTCTGCACTTGTATGAGAGCGTGCTTGCTGCCGCGATCGCCAGTACATCTAAGGCAGACTTGCCAATCGAGACTGCATCGCTTACCTCGCCGCAGGATACTCACGAACCGCATCGCATTACCACTCTCAACGCCCTTGAAGCCCTGTACGGCCAACCCGCCGAGCGCGCGGTACGCAAGCAACTCGACCATTTGAATGCCGACTACCAGGCGTTCGTGCACGCGTCGCCGTTCGTGGTGCTGGCCTCGGCCGGCGACGAAGGACTGGACTGCTCGCCGCGCGGCGATGCGCCGGGGTTCGTGCAGGTGCTGGATGCGCGCACGCTGGCGTTGCCGGACCGGCCGGGCAACAACCGCGTCGATACGCTGCGCAATCTGCTGCAGGATCCGCGGCTGTCGCTGTTATTCCTGATTCCCGGCATCGGCGAAACCTTGCGCGTGAACGGCCGCGCCGAGATCCGTGTCGATCCGGAGCTGCTGGCGCGGTTCGCGGTCGGCGAGCGCTTGCCGCGCAGCGTGATCGTGGTGCACATCGAGGCGGTGTACTTCCACTGCGCCAGGGCGATCGTGCGGTCGCAGCTGTGGGATCCGACGCGGCACCTGCCGCGCGATCGGCTACCCAGCCCAGGCACCATGCACGCGCATCTGGCCGATGGCGCGTTCGACGCCGACACCTACGATCGGGAATTGCCGCAGCGCACCCGCGACTCGTTGTACTGAGCGCGACCGGATCGGATGTGCAGGCGATGCGTGCGCAGCGCCTCGCGGTGGGGAGCTGCATGCCGTCGGTCGATTCGGCCACCGATTTCCCCGGTCATGCCGCCCTGCTAGGGTGCGCCCCTGGTGGAAAGCGGCGGCGACGCCCTTTCCGGGGCGCAGCAAACGGCAGGGGAGCTTGGATGCGGGGACTTGAGGAGCCGTCAGGCGGATGGGGCGAGTTGCTGCTGGTGGTAGCGGTGGCGTTCGGGTTGCCGATCTATTGGAGTGCGCTGGCGGTGCTGGCGCCGGTGGTGGAGCCGTCTCTTTCCGACGCCAGCCTGTGGGGCACGGTGTTCTACGAGTTGCTGGTGCTGGCGGTGTTGCTGCCGACGTTGTGGTTCCGCGGCTGGACGCCGCAGGCGTTGGGGCTGCAATGGCAGACGCGGGATCTCGGTGTTGGCCTGGCGCTGCTGGCCGCCTGCCTGGTGGCGACCTATCCGTTGCACCTGTTGAAGGACAGCGTGGCGGCGGAGCTGAATCCGTCGATGGACGCGATGGTGGCCGGGCCGCTGTCGGCGGGCATGGTGGTGCTGATCTCGCTGCTCAATCCGATCTTCGAAGAGGTGTTCGTCTGCGCCTACGTAATCCGCGCGCTGGAGCGGCGGCACAGCCCGGCGTTCGCGGTGAACGTCAGCGTGGCGATCCGCGCGTCGTACCACCTGTACCAGGGACCGGTCGGCACCATCGGCATCCTGGTGGTGGGGCTGATCCTGGGCTGGTGGGTGGCGCGGACTGGGCGGCTGTGGCCGGCAATCGTGGCGCATGCCGGGCTGGATCTGTTGGGGCTGATGGCCTACACCTGATGCGCTGAGTGGGCCGGCGTGCGATGTGCGCTGCGGTGATTGCGTACGCTGGTGTCGCCCGACCGAAAGCGCGCCCGCCTGCTGGCGCAGGCGTTGGCGCCACTGCGCGAGCGCGGCGCGCAGGTGGCGGTGGACGATGCCGGTGCCGGCTACGCCAGCATGCGCCACATCCTGCAGTTGCAGCCGGACGTCATCAAGCTCGACATGAGCATCACCGAGTGCATCCATTCCGACCGCAGCCGCCGCGCGCTGGCCAAAGGGCTGACCAACTTCGCCCATGAGATCGGCACCCAGGTGGTGGCCGAAGGCGTGGAGACGGCGCAAGAGCTGGACGCCTTGCACGAGCTGCAGGTCGACCTGGCCCAGGGCTATTTCCTGTCGCGGCCGCTGTCGGAGGATGCCGCGCTGGCCCTGGCGTCGCGGGAGGTTGGCTGAGTGGCGGTACGCCGTCGCTCAAGGTGGTAGACGCGATGCGGCACGATGGCGTGCCGCTGCGGCGACGGCTCGCCACCGGTACGCGTGGCGCCGTTTACCAGGGCACCACGCGGCCCAGGTAGTCCAGGTAGTGCAGCCCGCCGCGGCCGCAAGCGGCGTCGATGGTGTCGAGCAGGGGCGGAATGCTGTCGTCGATGGACAGGCGCGCCTCTGGTCCGCCCATGTCGGTCCGCACCCAGCCGGGCGCCATCAGCAGCAAGGTGCGGGCGCTGTCGCGGTGGCGGGCGGCGAAGCTGCGCATCAGCATGTTCAGTGCCGCTTTGCTGCTGCGGTAGATCTCGTACTGGCCGTTGCTGTTGTTGGCGATGCTGCCTTGCCCGGACGACATCACGCCGATGGTGCCGGTGTCGCGCACCAGGTCGCGCAAGGTTTCGATGGTGCGCATGGGGCTCAGCGCGTTGGTGACCATGACCCGGACGAATTCTTCGGTGGCGACATCGGCGACGGTCTCGCGGTCGTCGTTCTTGACGCCGGCGTTGACGAACAGCAGGTCCAGAACCTCGCCCTCCAGGCGTGCACGCAGCGCGGCCAGCTGCGCCGGGTCGGTGATGTCGATGCACTCGATGCGCAGCATTTGCGGATGCGCCACGGCCAGGTGGTGCAGCGCGCTGGGCGTGCCGGCGCGCTCGGTGGCGATGACGCGCCAGCCGCGTCTCAGGTAGCCTTCGGCCATCGCTAGGCCCAGGCCGCGCGAGGCGCCGATCAGCAGGACGGTTTTGTGTGCAGGGGTGTGGATCATGGTGTGTCTCCTCGTGGCCGGCGCGGCCTCGGCATGCGAGGCCTACCGGCGGTCTGCGCACTCTAGGCGTGCGTGTCGCCCTGCGGAACGCGCGCCGGATGCATTGACGCCTTGCGTCGGACGCCTGTGTCCATCGCCACTGTCGGGAAGCGCGTATGCCGGAACCGGATCTGAATCTGTTGATCGCCCTCGACGCCTTGCTGGCGGAAGCCAGCGTCGCCGGTGCCGCGCGGCGGCTGGGGTTGAGCGCGTCGGCGATGAGCCGGACGCTGACCCGGCTGCGCGAGGCGACCGGCGATGCGCTGCTGGTCCGCGCGGGCGGCACGATGGTGGCAACGCCGCATGCCCTGCAGCTGCGCGAGCGCGCCCGCGATGCGGTGGAAGCCGCACGCGCCGTGCTGCGCCCGGCACCGGCCGACCTGGACCTGGCGACGCTGCAGCGCACCTTCACCGTGCGCGCCAATGACGCCTTCGTGGAGGCGTTCGCGGCCATGCTGGTTGCCGCGGTGGCGGCGTCGGCGCCGCAGGTCCGCCTGCAGTTCGTCGCCAAGGCGCAGAAGACCGCCGGGCCGCTGCGCGAGGGCCTGGCCGATCTGGAAATCGGGGTGCTGGGCGCGATGGGGCCGGAGGTACGCGTGCAGGGCCTGTTTCGCGATCGCTTCGTCGGCGCGGTGCGCGGCGGACACCCGCTGGCCGGCGACGGGGAGGTGAGCGCGCAGCGCTACGTGGCGTTCGGCCATGTCGTGGCTTCGCGGCGGGGCCGGGCGCAGGGGCCGGTGGACGAGGCGCTGCAGCAACTGGGCCTGGTCCGCCATGTCGCCACCGTGGTGCCCAGTTTTTCCGCCGCGCTGGCGGTGGCACGCGGTTCGGACCTGATCGCGTTGGTGCCGGCCTCGTTCATGGCAGCGCAGCCCGACACGCTGCGCGAGCCCGCGCACACGTTCGCGCTGCCGGTGGTCACTCAGCCGATCACGGTGTCGATGCTGTGGCATCCGCGCCTGGAGCACGACGCGGCGCACCGTTGGCTGCGTGCGTTGGTGCTGGCCGAGTTCCGTGCGCGGATGCCGCTGCGCTGATCCGGCCGATCGCACAGGTGGTCGCTGCAGGGATGCGATGCGACCTCGGCACTGGCCCGCCGCCGCAGCGATGCCGCACACTTGCCGGCTCTGATCGAAGGCGGGAACAGGCGATGACACGGCGATACGGATGGAGCGCGATGCTGGTGTGGCTGGTGACGTTCGGCGCGGCGGCGGCCGGCCCGACGCCCGGCGAATACGCCACCAAGGAAGGCTGGGGCAGCATGCGTGTCACCGACAAGGGCGGGGTACGTCAGTTCGACCTGTTGTCGGTCGGCGCCAACGGCCATACCTGCTCGCTGTCGGGCACCCTGCAGGGCGACAAGGCGGAGGTGAACGATGCCGGCGACGTGCCGTGCAAGCTCTCCTTCAAGCCGGTGCCGGGTGGGTTCGATGTGGCCGCGTTGACCCAGGAAAGCTGCCGCGACTACTGCGGCATGCGCGCCAGCTTCGAGGGTGACTACCTGCGCTTGCCTGCCGGCTGCACCGCCGCGGCCAGCAGCCGGCGGCGCGAGGCGTATCTGAAGGATTATCGCGGCAAGCGCTATGCCGAGGCGCTGGCCGGCATGCAGGCGTTCGAAGGCGAGTGCGGTGGTTTCTTCAACTGGCTCGATCGCGACCGCTTCGCCAACGACCGCGCCATCACCCTGCTGCGCCTGGGCCGGCCGAAGGAGTGCCTGGCGGCGCTGGACGGCACCATGGCCGGCCGCAGCCGCGACGAGGCCTCGTTCCAGGCGGAACTGGACAAGCAGAGCACCATGCTGCCGCCCAGCGACTGGGACGCCTATCTGCCGATCGCCGAGTCCACCTGGTTCAACCGCAAGTTGTGCGAGGCGGCCCGGGACTGAGCCCGCGCTGGCGCCGGGTGCCGTGCAGGCACGCGCTGCCATGGCGCCGCCTGCGTGCGGCGCCGCGCGCTGCGTGAGTCGACGCGGGACGCGGCGCGCTGGCATTGATGCGCCTGCGGCCGACGCGGCAGCGCAACGGGCGCCGCACGCTGGTGCCCAGCATGCGTCCGTCGGCGGCCGTGACGCGCGTGGCGCCGCCGGTTGCCGTCGCCGCGGGCGACTGCGCATACTTCCGACGACCGACTGTGCGTTGGAAGCCCTGGAGCAAGGATGATCGACCGACTGCGACGCCTGTTGTCCCGCACCTCGCCGCGCGGGGCCGATGCCACCCACGATGCTGCAGGGGCGGAGGTCGCGCCCGACGCGCAACCGGGCCACACACTGCAGCAGCTGTTGCTGCAGACACTGCAGCGCGAGGGACATGCGGCGGCCTTGCACGACGATGTGGTCGTGCTCGACAACGGTCTGCAACTGCTCACCGAACTGGTGGACATGGCCGAGCTGCGCAACGGCGTGCGGACCGCGAGCTGCATCCGCGTGCATCACCGCAGCCTGTTTCCCGATGGCATCGTCGAGTTCCAGCATTCCATCGGCGAGGACACCGAAGCGAGCTTGGCGTCTGGCTTCACGACCTGGGCGCGGACCGATCTGGTGGCGCTGTCGGAGGCGGTGACGGCGCCGGCCGATGCCCGCTGCATGACGCTGCAGATGGAGTTTGCTGCCTCGGCCGCAGCCGAGGCGGCGGTGCGGCGCACGGTGGTGTTGGGGCCGGTGGCGCACATGAATGGCGACGCGGCCAGGGCCGCGGCGGGCGACGACACGGAACATGCGTTCTGCCCGTGCTGCCTGTTCACCAACAGCCTGGACGCCTTGATGCCGCTGCTGCAGCGGGACCAGCGCATGCTCGGGATCCGCCTGTTCGCCTCGCGCGATGCCGACGGCGAAGTCGCGGCCGACTGCCGAGTCAACGGCGAAGACTTTCCCGAAGGCGTGGCGTGCCTGCGCCGCTATGCCGAAACCTGGCCGGCGCTGGGCGCCATGGAGTTCCGCAAACAGTACGCCGTGGTGCGCCTGCCGGAGCCGGTGGTGCCGGACACCACGCACTGACGCGTCATCGGGCATTGCGCGCGCGCGCCCGCTGCCGTGCTTCGCCGGCCTAGGCCGCAGCGGTATCCGCCGGCGTGGAGGCAGGCAGCGCCGACGCCACGATGCCATGCAACTGCGCGGCCAGCGCCTTGCGGTCGCTGCCCGGCGCCACCGCGATCGGGGCGTGGAAGGTCACACGGACCACGGCGCCGGACAGGCGCAGGAAGTGAGCGACGTGCGCACCGGCCTGCATCTCGCCGTAGAAGGCATAGGCATCGCGATCGCCGCCTTGCGCGATGGGCTGCCCGTCGACGCTGCGCACCTCCAGGGTGAACGGCTGCAGGGTCCATTGCCGGGCGCCGGGTTCGGCGCTGAGGAACAGCGAGAACAGGCTGGACTTGAACGGCGCCACCCGTTCGCCGGAGGAGGTGGTGCCTTCGGCGAACAGCACCACGTCGTGATCCGGGCGCAGCTGCGCGGCCACGGCGGCGGCCACCGCGGCCGCATCCTGTCGGCGCCGGCTGATGAACACGGTCTGCGCCAGCGCGCCGATATGGCGCATGCCCGGCCAGCGCTCCATGTCGTTCTTGGCGATGAAGCGTGCGCGCAGCAGACTGCCCAGCACCACGATGTCGAAGTGGGAGACGTGGTTGCCGACGAACAGCGTCCCGCCTGTATCGCGCGGCGCGCCCACCACCTCGACGCGGATGCCCAGGGCGCGCCGCAGGCAGCCGAACCACAGCCGCGGCAGCACGAACGCACCGCGGCCGCGGGTGAGGCGCATCAACAGCCACTGCGGCGGTATCAGCAGCAGGCTGGCGATCACGCAGATGGCGATGCGGACGATGCTGCGCAGGCGGCCGACGAGGGCGCCTGCGGCGGGGCGGGGCGGAGCGGCGGCGGGCATGGGCGGCAGTGGCTGGGGAAGATGGTCGGCGCGCGCTCGCGCGCCCGCGGCGATGGTAGCCGAGCCTGGCGTCTTCGGCAGCGCTGCAAGCGACTGTCTTCAAGTCCCGTTGGCGAGGCTCCGATTGCTCGCTGCGCCACCGGCCTCACTGCAGATGTGCTGGGCGTCGGTCGAGCCGTCGCATCGTGGCGCCACGAAGATCAGGCGTATGCCGATTGGTCCTGGTCGCGGTACGCACAACCATGGCATCGCACGCCGGCATCGCGCTGGCAGATGCAGGTCCTTCCACCAACCTCAGGAGTCCATGCCATGTCGTATCCCGTCTGGAAGAAGATCCGAGCCGAACGTCTCGACGATCCAACCAACTGGGCGCGGACTTATACCCGCTACCTGCATAGCCATGCGGAGGAAACCCAATTCAAGGTCGACATCGTCGCCGCGGCGGCGACCGAGACGGGGGACAACAACCCGCAGCACTACCGGCTGTCCTACGGCCCCAGCTCCAATGCGCAACCCGCCGACGCGCGCGCGATCTGATGCGCGCTGCGTGAGCCGCGACGAGGCGTTACCGATAGCGCCCGTCGCGGCATGCTTCGCCACGTCGTAGCAAGAGCGAGTGACGCGATGCGACCTGACGCAGCGGCCGGGACCGGTGCAGCTTGCAGGCTCAGTGCGTGCTGTCGGCCTGCTTGCAATCCGCAGTCTGCGACGTCGCGAAGGACATGAGAACCCACGCACCGGCGGGGCGTGTCTCGACGCTGTAGAGCCAGGACTGCCTCACGCCGCCGATGCAACTGGCGATGGCGATGCTGTCGCCAGCCGAGCCCCGGTCGGGCAGCGGCAGCGGTTCCGGGGCCTGGGTGGGGACACTGTGCAGCGCACGCGCGTAGGCCAGCATCAATGGGCCGAGCTGCTCCAGGTTCTGGGTCTGTGCGGGGCCGGCTTGCGATGGCCGGTGTTGCGCCAGCCAGTCGCGCACCTGCCGCCACTCGGGCGTGCCCGGGGCGTAGGTGCTGGTACTGGACACGCGCAGGCTGTCCGGCACGTCCGGCGCGGCGTGCACCGCCAGCGGCAGCAGGGCGAGCAGCAGCGGGCCCATGACCCATCCGGCGCACCGAGCGTGTCTCCGACTGTTCCCGACAGGACCACCGTTGCGCCTGTGCATCCGCCCGCTCCTTGCTGGTTGCCGATGGCGCGACGATAGCACCATCGGCGGCCCTGTCTGCGCGTTGCGCGGGGGCGCGCAGACCGCGCTTGCGCTCAGCGCTTGCCCGGTTGATCGGTCAATGACGCTTGCAGCGCGGTGGCCAAGGCGGCGTCGCCGCTGACCAGCGCGCTCCAGCGCAATTCCAGGCCTTTGCGCCGGCCCTTTTCGGTGAGCTTCAGGCCGTCCGGGTCCACGGTCAGGGTGTATTGAACGCCGTCGATGTCCAGTTCGCGGCGTAGGGCTTTGTCGAGAGGGGTCATGCGGCGGCTCCCGTTTTCACGATGCGGCGAGGGTAGCCGGGCGAAGGTGATGGCAGGTTCTGCAGGCGCGCCGGATGAAAACGCTCAAGATCGCCACCTACAACGTCAACGGCATCCGCAGCCGCTTGCCGCAGTTGCTGCAGTGGCTGCAGCGCGAGGCGCCGGACATCGTCGGGCTGCAGGAGCTCAAGAGCGTGGATGCGGGCTTTCCCCTCGCCGAGCTGCATGCCGCCGGCTACGGCGCGGTGTGGATGGGCCAGTCGAGCTGGAACGGCGTCGCGCTGCTGGCCAAGGGCTGTGACCCGGTGGAGAGCCGGCGCGGGCTGCCCGGCGATCCGCGTGATACCCAGAGCCGCTACATCGAGGCGATGGCGCACGGCGTGCTGGTCGGCTGCCTGTATCTGCCCAACGGCAATCCGCGCCCCGGCCCGAAGTTCGACTACAAGCTGGACTGGTTCGCGCGGCTGCAGCGGCATGCACAGCAGCTGGTGGCGCTGCCGCATCCGGTGGCCCTGATCGGCGACTTCAACGTGGTGCCCACCGATGCGGACATCTACAACCCGACGTCCTGGCGACGCGATGCGCTGCTGCAACCGGAAAGCCGCCAGGCCTATGCCGAGCTGCTGGCGCAGGGCTGGACCGACAGCCTGCGCGAGGTGCACGGCGAGCGCCGCGTGTACACGTTCTGGGATTATTTTCGCCAGCACTGGCAGCGCGATGCCGGGCTGCGCATCGATCACCTGCTGCTGAATCCGCCGCTGGCCGCACGCCTGCGCGACGCCGGCGTGGACCGCTGGGTGCGCGACCTGCCGCACGCCAGCGACCATGCGCCGACCTGGGTCACGCTGGGCGCAGCATCGGCCCGCAGTGCAGCCGTGGCGTCGGCCAAGCCGAGGCGCGGTGACGCGGGCGCTGAAGGAAGCACGAAGGGCGGCAAGGCGACGAAGACCACCCGCACCTCCGCATCTGGCACGACGTCGTTGCCGAAGAAGGCAGCAGCGAGAACCAAGGACAAGACGACGGCCAGGACCAAGGCGAAGTCGACGACGCCAGCGCAGGCAACAAAGAAGACACGCGCAACAAAGACGACAACCGCGAAGACGCCGAAAGCGCGCACGCCACGCGCTAGCACCCCGGTGCCGCCGACGTCCTCGCGCGGTGGCAAACGCCGCAAACCCTCCCTTCTCCCGCCGGGAGAAGGTGGCGCGTAGCGCCGGATGAGGGTGCGGCGAAGCGGGGAAGAGGCTGATCCCTTGCTGTCGCCGCGTCCCCGCTGGCTTGTCTTACTTCAACATCTCGGTAAACGCGCGATCGGCCTCGATCACGTCCGGCAGCGCGGCGAACAGCGCGTCCAGGTCCACGTCGTCCATCAGCGGGCCGGTCACCGCCTGCCGCGCCTGGTCGTTGGCGCCGCCATGGCGCTCCAGCGCGTCGGCGACCAGCGCCGCCTGGGCGACGAGCTTCGGCATCGCCTCGCCTTCCGGCGCCTGCAGCGGCCGCGCCTGGAAGGCGATGGCGGTCTGGATCACCTGTGGCAGCTGCCAGCGCCGCGCCAGCTCGGCGCCCACTTCCGGGTAGCCGAAGCCCAGTTGCACGGTCTCGTCGGCGGCGCGGCCGCTGGAGGAGGCGTCCGGATGCAGTTGCGCGGCGTAGTCGGGCGCGCCGGTCTGGATCAGCAGTTCGCCGATGTTGTGCATCATCCCGCAGGTGAAGGCGGTCTCCGCGTCCAGGCCCTTCTGCCGCGCCAGCAGCCGGCACACGCCGGCCACTTCGAAGCTGTGCAGCCAGAACGCGCGCAGGTCGAAATGCGCCGGCGCATGGAACGCGCCGGTCACCGAGGAGGCCAGCACCAGGGTGCGCAAGGTGTTGAAGCCCAGGCGCAGCGCCGCGTCTTCCACGGTGGTGGAATCGCGCGCGCCGCGGAAGCGCGCCGAATTGGCCAGCCGCAGTACCTTGGCCGCGATCACCGGGTCCCGTTCGATGTTGCGCGCCACCGCGTCCAGGCTGGTGCCCGGCGCATCGAACTGCAGGATCAGGTCCTGCGCCACCTGGGAAATGGTCGGCAGGGTGTGCAACTGGTCGAACAGCGCCTCTAGCTTCATGGGGGACCCTCGGAATGGAACGGGGGGCGGGCAGGGCCGGTAGCCGGTCGTGCCGCCACGGTGGCGGAATGCGCGCATCCTACCGATTCGCGATGCACGGCGTGTGGACTGCAGGCGCTGCGGCGGTGGCCGTGTCCATGCGCCACGGTGTGGTGCGCGGCACTCGGCGCCACGCCCGAGGCCGGCGCCGGCTCAGCCGCCGGCGCGCACGCGCAGGGTCAGGCCCTTGAGGAAGTTGCGCAGCAACTGGTCGCCGCACAGGCGGAAATTCTTGTGCTCCGGCTGCCGGAACAGCGCCGACAGTTCCGGCTTGGAGACCGGGAAACCCGCCGCGTCGAAGATCTGGTGCATGTCCACGTCCTTGAGCTGGAACGCCACGCGCAGCTTCTTCAGCACCACGTTGTTGGTGATGCGCGCTTCCACCGGGCGCGGCGGCAGGCTCTCGTCGCGGCCGCGGTAGTGGAACACCAGTCCGTCCAGCACATGCGCCAGCACCGCGTCGCTGCATTCGACGAAGCCCTCTTCGTCCTCCTTCTTCAGCCACGCCGGGATCTGCGCCTTGTCGATCGGGAACGCGGGATCGGCGAGGTGCGCCAGATCGACGATCTTCTGGTCGCTCAGGTCGAGCATGTAGCGGATGGAGCGCAGGATGTCGTTGTTGAGCATGATCGGTGCGGAAGTGCCGGGAGCCTGGCGAGGGGCGCTAGTCTAGGCGCTGGCCCGCATCGGCGCGTAGACCGCGCAGCCCCAGGCCATGGCTGCGGTTCACCGAGGGTGTGCACGCGACGCGGTTGCATCCGCTCGCGCATGCGCCATCATCGGCGCATGGACCATTCGATTCCCAAGCCGAGCGCGGTGGCCGCGCTCAATCCGCGCCAGGAGCAGTTGGTGGCGCTGGTGCGCCAGCAGGGCTATGCCGAGGTGGAAGGGCTGGCGGCGCGCTTCGAGGTGACGCCGCAGACCATCCGCCGCGACCTGACCCTGCTGTGCGAGGCCGGTGTGCTGCGCCGCTACCACGGCGGGGTGAGCCTGCCGTCGAGCGTGGAGAACCTCGCCTATGCGGCGCGCAAGTCGCTGCAGGCGCAGGAGAAGCGGCGCATCGCCACGCTGCTGGCGCAGCACATTCCCGACGACGCCTCGCTGTTCATCAACATCGGCACCACCAACGAGGACGTGGCGCGCGCGCTGATGGGCCACAGTGGCCTGCGCGTGATCACCAACAACCTCAACGTCGCAGTGATGATGAGCGCCAATCCCAGCTTCGAGGTGATGGTGGCCGGCGGGCGCGTGCGCGGCCGCGACCAGGGCGTCACCGGCGAGGCGACCATCGAGCTGATCCGCCAGTTCAAGGTGGACTTCGGCGTGATCGGCATTTCCGGCATCGACCCCGACGGCACCCTGCTGGATTTCGACTTCCACGAGGTGCGGGTGGCGCAGGCGATCATCGAGCACTCGCGGCAGGTGTTCCTGGCCGCCGACCACAGCAAGCTGGGACGCAACGCGATGGTGCGGCTGGGGCCGATCGGGCGGGTGCATGCCTGGTTCACCGACCGCGCGCCACCTGCCGAGCTGGCCGCGGTGCTGGACGCGGCCGGCACCCGCGTGTTCGTCGCCGACGGCGCTGCCGCCGATCCGGGTGCGCCGGCGCTGGACACGGCTGCGGATTGAGTGGGGCCGGCCTGGCTCCGACGTCAGGATGGCAGGTTGGGGCTGGTGTTCGGATTATTTCGTTAATGTTGCGTGATGTGGCGGGTTCGGCACGCCGCGGCGGTGCCGAATGCCGGGTTGGCTGTCTCAAGCCTAAGCTGCAAGGGCTTCCAGCCGGTTTCTAGAGCGCGGTCGACGTCACGCTGCACTGCAGCGTGATATGTTCGGAAATGTTCGTTTAAGATCTTTTCGTCCTAAGTCCTGCGCTTGGCCCCTGTCGCCGAGCCGGACACGACACTTCCGGAGTCGGCTATGCGTGAGACCTACGATGTGCTGGTGGTCGGTGGCGGCATCAACGGCGTGGGCATCGCCCGCGACGCGGTGGGCCGCGGCCTGTCGGTGTGCCTGTGCGAGCGCGACGACCTAGCCGCGCATACCTCCAGCGCCAGCACCAAGCTGATCCACGGCGGCCTGCGCTACCTGGAGCAGTACGAGTTCGCCCTGGTCGGCAAGGCCCTGGCCGAGCGCGAGGTGCTGCTGCGGCTGGCCCCGCACATCATCTGGCCGCTGCGCTTCCTGCTGCCGCACCAGCCGCACCTGCGCCCGGCGTGGATGATCCGCACCGGCCTGTTCCTGTACGACCACCTCGGCCGCGGCCGCCGCACCCTGCCGGGTTCGCGGCGCCTGGCGCTGCGCACGCATCCGGTGGGCGCGCCGCTGCGCGAGGAGTTCCGTACCGGCTTCGTCTATTCCGATGCCTGGGTGCAGGACGCGCGGCTGGTGGTGCTCAATGCGATGGACGCCGCGCAGCGCGGCGCGCGCATCCTCACCCGCACCCGCTGCGTCGGCGCGCGCCGCGTCGACGGCCTGTGGCAGGTCCAGCTGCAGCACGCCGACGGTCGCCGCGAGGAACTGCGCGCGCGTTCGCTGGTCAATGCCGCCGGGCCGTGGGCGGTGCAGTTCCTGGACGAGGTGGCGCACGTCGGCCACGACCACGCGCTGCGCCTGGTCAAGGGCAGCCACATCGTGGTGCCGCGGCTGTTCGAGCACGACCACGCCTACATCTTCCAGCAGCCGGACCGGCGCATCGTCTTCGCCATTCCCTACGAGCAGGACTACACCCTGATCGGCACCACCGACGTCGACTACCGTGCCGATCCGGCCGCGCCGCGCATCGACGGCGAGGAGACGCGCTATCTGTGCGAGGCGGCCAACCGCTACTTCCGCAAGCAGATCGTTCCCGAGGACGTGGTGTGGAGCTACAGCGGCGTGCGCCCGCTGCTCGACGACGAGGAGGACAACGCCGCCGAGGTCACCCGCGACTACCTGCTGGAACTGGACACGCGCGACGGCGCGGCGCTGCTCAACGTGTTCGGCGGCAAGCTCACCACCTACCGCAAGCTGGCCGAGGAGGCGGTGGACCGGCTGACCGCGCATGCCGGGCGCAAGGCGCCGGCCTGGACCGCACACGGCGCGCCGCTGCCCGGTGGCGAGCGCAACGACATCGCCACGCTGGCACGCGAACTGCGCGCGGCGCGGCCGTGGTTGGCCGAGGCCACCGCGCAGCGGTTGGCGCGCAATTACGGCACCCGCGCGGAAACGCTGCTGGGCGACGCCGCTTCGCTGCAGGACCTGGGCCAGCACTTCGGTGCCGACCTGTACCAGGCCGAGGTCGACTACCTGCGCCAGCACGAGTGGGTGGTGGAGGCCGAGGACCTGCTGTGGCGCCGCAGCAAGCTCGGCCTGCGCGTGGACAACGCCGACCGCCAGCGTCTGGTCGCCTATCTGCAACAGGCCCCGGCCACGCTGGCCGCGGCACCGGCTTGACGAAAACGCTGCCGCCGGCCCGGTTCGGGGCGCGGCGGCGCGTGCACAATCGCGCTGCGCCCGGCCCCCGCCGCGGCGCACGAACCTGGACGCAACCGTGGAGGGTGGCAGGCATGGGTGGATCGACAGCGGCAACGACGGCAGGCCGGGGGGCACGGGCATGAACCGGCAACTGATAGGCGAACTGATTTCCGAGGCGATCGCGATGCTGATCATCATCGCCTTCGGCTGCTCGGTGGCGTGCATGTACGTGCTCTACGACCCCAGCCCCTACCAGCACGCCTATTGGGGCGTGTGCATCGCCTGGGGCCTGGCGGTGACCATCGCCATCTACGTCACCGGCTCGGTGTCCGGCACCCACGCCAATCCGGCGGTGACGCTTGCATTGGCGCTGTACCGCGGCTTTCCCTGGCCCAAGGTGCTGCCGTACTGGGTCGCGCAAGTGATCGGCGCATTCCTCGGCGCGTGGATCGTCTACCTGCTGTTCGCGCCGGTGATCGACCACTACAACCAGGCCCAGCATCTCACCCGCGCCGGTGGCGGCGCGGCCGGGGTGTTCTTCACCGCGCCGGGCCTGGCGATCACGCCGATGCACGCGCTGCGCGACCAGGTGATCCTGACCGCGTTCCTGATCTTCGGCATCTTCGCCATCACCGAGCGCTACAACGAGGCCGCGCCCACCGCCAACTCCGGTGCGCTGATCATCGGCCTGCTGGTGGCCACCATCGGCGCCTCGATGGGCTATCTGGAGGCCTGGGCGATCAATCCGGCCCGCGACTTCGGCCCGCGCCTGTTCGCCTACGTCGCCGGCTGGGGCTCCTCGGCGCTGCCGTCGGCCGACAACTACTGGTGGATCCCGATCGTCGGCCCGTTGATCGGCGGTGTGATCGGTGGCGCCGCCTACCAGTTGCTGATCTATCCGTTCCTGCCGGCACGGGTGAAGGCGCTGGAAGAAGAACAGGCCGCCGCGCGCCGCGGCTAGTGCCGGCTGCGCGTTCGTTTTCGCGCGCGGCGTGCGCGCCTCCCTCTTCCCCGTTCGGCGCCGCGCCCGTGCGCGCGGCGTGCATCCCGCAGGAGTCTCCGATGGAAAAGCAATTCATCCTGGCCATCGACCAGGGCACCACCAGTTCGCGCGCGATCCTGTTCGACCGCGCGGGCCGCAGCGTCGGCATGGCCCAGCGCGAGTTCTCGCAGATCTTCCCGCAGCCGGGCTGGGTCGAGCACAACCCGCGCGAGATCATGACCAGCGTCTACACCACGATCACCGAGCTGCTCAACAACCACCAGGTGGACGCCAGCGCGATCGCCGGCATCGGCATCACTAACCAGCGCGAGACCGCGGTGGTGTGGGACCGCGCCACCGGCCAGCCGATCTACAACGCGATCGTCTGGCAGTCGCGGCAGACCAAGGACATCTGCGACCAGCTCAAGGCCGATGGCCACGAGGACATGGTGCGAGCCAAGACCGGCCTGCTGATCGATGCGTATTTCTCCGGCACCAAGGTCAAGTGGATCCTCGACCACGTCGAGGGCGCGCGCGAACGCGCGCAGCGCGGCGAACTGGCCTTCGGCACCATCGACAGCTGGCTGATCTGGAACCTCACCGGCGGCAAGGTCCACGTCACCGACTACACCAACGCCTCGCGCACGCTGCTGTACAACATCCACGAACTGCGTTGGGACGAAGAACTGCTGCAGATGCTCGACATTCCCGCCTCGATGCTGCCGGAGGTGCGCTCGTCCAGCGAGATCTACGGCAACACCCAGGGCCAGTATTTCTACGGTCATGCGGTGCCGATCGCCGGTATCGCCGGCGACCAGCAGGCGGCGCTGTTCGGCCAGGCCTGCTTCGAACCGGGCATGGCCAAGAACACCTACGGCACAGGCTGTTTCATGCTGATGAACACGGGCGAGAAAGCGGTGGCCTCGAAGAGTGGCCTGCTCACCACCATCGCCTGGGGCGTGGACGGCAAGGTCGAGTACGCACTGGAAGGCGCGATCTTCGTCGCCGGCTCGGTGGTGCAGTGGCTGCGCGACGGCCTGCGCATGCTCGGCAAGGCCAGCGATTCGCAGGCCTACGCCGAACGTGCTGGCGACAACGACGGCGTGTACATCGTGCCGGCCTTCGTCGGCCTGGGGGCGCCGTACTGGCGCAGCGACATCCGCGGTGCGGTGTTCGGCCTGACCCGCGGCACCACCAAGGAACACTTCATCCGCGCCGCACTCGAATCGATGGCCTACCAGACCCGCGACGTACTGACCGCGATGCAGGTCGATTCCGGCATCGAACTGAAGGAGCTGCGCGCCGACGGCGGCGCCATCGCCAACGACTTCATGGCGCAGTTCCAGAGCGACATCCTGGATGTGCCGGTGCTGCGCCCGGAAGTGGCCGAGACCACGGCGTTGGGGGCGGCCTACCTGGCTGGCCTGGCCACCGGCTTCTGGAAGAACCGTGCCGAGATCGCCCAGCAGTGGGCGGTGGACCGCCGTTTCGAGCCGGACATGCCGGCCGAGCGCCGCGAAGCCCTGTACGCCGGCTGGCAGCAGGCGGTGGAGGCGACGATGGGGTTCCGGGTTCGCTGAGGCGGGCGCCTGGCGCGACACGTGCATTTGTAGGAGCGGCTTCAGCCGCGACCGGGCGTTCCTGGGACGGCTTGGTCGAGGCTGAAGCCGCTCCTACACAAGAAATTTCGTTGACGTGCCTTGTCGCCGCGTCCGTCGAAAGCGGCGAATGCCGGCCGCGCACGAAACGCGTAGGAATTGTAGGAGCGGCTTCAGCCGCGACAGGGCTTTCCCATGGAAGCCCAGCCCGCACTGGTACAGCCGAAATTGCGCAACACCCACGCCAGTGGCGCTTGCCGCAATCCAGCGACGTCAATCGTGACTTGCAGGTGCCTAGACGTACTGCGTCGGCCCACGCGGGCCCGGCACCGGGGAATCCACGCCGCCGACCGGGTCCTGGATCGGCGGGATGGTCGGATCGGTCGGCTTGTCGGGGATCGGGTCGATCGGGCGGTCCGGGGTCGGATCCACGCCGGGGTTCGGTACCTGGCCCGGCACCTCGTTCGGTGGCTGCTGCGGATCCTGGCCGGGATTGGGACTCTGCATATGCATGGGCGTCTCCTTGCGATGAGTCGCCAGCGTGCGTGCTGCGCCGACGCGTGCGGGTGAAGCGCAGGGCAACGGCGGATGAAGGGCGGGCCAATCCGCGCGCCCGATGGTCGCGGTAGGCAACGCACGCCGCTGGCGGAGACTCCGGCGCTCCGGCATGCTGATGCCGATGCACCGCTACGACCTGGTCATCTTCGACTTCGACGGCACCCTGGCCGACTCCTTCCCCTGGTTCCTGGCGACCATCAACGGCGTTGCCGACGAATTCGGCTTCCGCCGCTTCGACGTCGAGCGGCTGGAGGAAATCCGCAGCCTGAGCGCGCGCGAACTGATGGCACGCAGCGGCCTGCGCTGGTGGCGGGTGCCGGCGGTGGCGCGGCGCATGCGCACCCTGATGAGCGAACAGATCGAGCGCATCGCGCTGTTCGATGGCGTGGCCGACCTGCTCGCGCAGTTGGCGCAGGCCGGCGTGCAGCTGGCGCTGGTCACGTCCAACAGCCGCGCCAACGTCGAGCGCGTGCTCGGTCCCACGCTGCTCGCGCAGTTCCGCGACGTGCGCTGCGGTGCGGCGGTGCTGGGCAAGCGGCGCAAACTGCGCGCCAGCCTGCGCGCCTGCGGCGTTCCCGCCGCGCGGGCGCTGTGCGTGGGCGACGAGATCCGCGATGCCGAGGCCGCGCGGCAGGCCGGCATCGCCTTCGCCGGCGTCGCCTGGGGCTACACCTTGCCGGCCGCCTTGCAACCGCAGACGCCGCTGCCCTTGCTGCAGCGGCCGGACGCGCTGTCGGCGCTGGTGCTGCCGTCCGAACGCCGAGAGGGCGATTGCTGCGCTGCAGGTTGATTGTTCACTTGTGATTGCTATATTCATAGGCGAACAGTCGCGGCGCCAGTTGCCATCCTGGGCGTGCATGCTGCGGCCTTAACTCATCGCGCCCGATGCCGGGCAGAGGCGTGCCATGCGCAACCCCAGCAGCTACCGTCCCTCGCGCGTCCGTGGGCGATCCGCTGCGGCCATCGTCACGGTGGTGCACGCATGGCGCTGAACGCCGTGGCCGTCGACGCAATCCTGGCGCCGCGCGCGCTGGGCACCAGCGGCGTGCACCTGTCCGCGCTGGGCTTCGGTGCCGCGCCGATCGGCAATCTGTACGCCGAGGTGGACGACGCGGTGGCGCTGGCCGCGGTGGCCGACGCCTATGCCGCCGGCATCCGCCATTTCGATACCGCGCCGTACTACGGCTATGGACTGAGCGAGCAGCGCCTGGGGCAGGGCCTGCGTGGGCTGCCGCGCGCCAGCTACACGCTCTCGACCAAGGTCGGGCGCTGCGTCTACGACGATGCCGCGGCGGCGCCGGGGCGCGACGGCTTCGCCGTGGCCGGACGCCGCGCCGAGTTCGACTACAGCCGCGACGGCGTGCTGCGTGCCTTCGAGAGCAGCCTGCAGCGGCTCGGCACCGATCACGTCGATGTGCTGCTGCTGCACGACATCGGCCGCCTGACCCACGGCGAGCGCCATCCGGCGATGCTGCGGCAGGCGCTGGACGAGGCCTTGCCGACGATGGCCGCGCTCAAGGCGCAGGGCGCGTGCCGGGCGATCGGCATCGGTGTCAACGAGGAAGACGTGGCGGTGGAACTGATGCCGCTGTTCCCGCTCGACTGCGTGATGCTGGCCGGCCGCTACACCTTGCTCGAGCAGCATGGCGCGCAGCGGATCATGGCGCAGGCGCTGCAGCGGCAGATCGGCATCCTGGTCGCCGGGCCGTATAGCTCCGGCCTGCTGAGCGATGCGCGCGGACCGGGCGAGACCTACAACTACGCGCCGGTGGATCCGGCCACGCTGCAGCACGCGCAGCGCCTGTTCGCGGCCTGCGCGGCGCACGCTGTCGACGTGGGCGCGGCGGCGCTGCAGTTTCCGCTGGCCCATCCGGCGGTGAGCACGGTGGTCGCCGGCATGCGCACGCCGGCGGAAGTGGCCAGCGCCGCCACACGTCTGCGCGCGTCGATTCCCGCTGCGCTGTGGCAACAGTTGCGCGACGACGGCCTGCTGCGCGCGCCGGTGCCGACGCCGTGAACGCGATCGACGCCCATGTGCATTTCTGGCGCCTGGCGCGTGGCGACTATGCCTGGTTGACGCCGGAGCTGGGCGTGCTGTATCGCGATTACCTGCCCGAGGACCTGGCCGCGACGCTGGACGCGCAAAGCGTGACCGCGCTGGTGGCGGTGCAGGCGGCGCAAAGCGAGGCGGAAACCCGCTATTTGCTGCAGCTGGCGCGGACCGAGCCACGCATCGTCGGCGTGGTCGGCTGGGTGGATTTCGAGGCGGCCGACGTCGCCGCGCACATCGCCGCGCTGTGCGCCGAAGGCGCAGGCCTGCTCAAGGGGCTGCGGCCGATGGTGCAGGATCTGGCCGATTCGCAGTGGCTGGCGCGGCCGCAGCTCGACGCGGCCTTCGATGCGCTGCTGCAGCACGACCTGGTCTTCGACGCGCTGGTGCGGCCGCTGCACCTGCCGGCGCTGCTGGCGCGGTTGCAGCGTCATCCGCAGTTGCGCGTGGTGCTGGATCACGCCGGCAAGCCGGCCATCGGCGCTGCCGGCTTCCAGGCCTGGGCCGACGGCCTCGCACACCTGGCGCAGCACCCCAACGTGGTGTGCAAGCTGTCCGGCCTGCTCACCGAACTGCCAGCCGACGCCGCCATCGACGATCCCGCGCTTGCCCCCTACGTGGCGCACCTGTTCGCCTGTTTCGGCGCGCAGCGGCTGCTGTGGGGCAGCGACTGGCCGGTGCTCACCCAGCGTGCCGACTACGCCGCCTGGATGGCGCTGGCGCAGGCCTGGGTCGCGCAGCACGCCGCCGGCGCCGCCGAGGCGGTGTTCGCCGGCAATGCGCGGCGCGTCTATCGCCTGTCCGATCCGATTGCTTTCCCCCCGACCTGGAGTTCCGCCCCATGACCACGTTCGCGTCCGTTTCCGGGAGCCGCGCATGAGCGGCCGTCTGCAAGGCAAGCGCTGCCTGATCACCGCCGCCGGCGCCGGCATCGGCCGCGAGAGCGCACTGGCCTGCGCGCGCGAAGGCGCGCAGGTGCTGGCGACCGACATCGACGCCGCCGCGCTGCAGGCCCTGGCCGCCGAGTCCGATGGCATCGTCACGCAAACCCTGGATGTCACCGATGCCGCCGCGATCCAGACGCTGGTGGCGGCGCAGCCGACCTTCGACGTGCTGTTCAACTGCGCCGGCTACGTGCACCAGGGCAGCATCCTCGACTGCGACACGCCGGCCTGGAAGCGCTCGTTCGCGATCAACGTCGATGCGATGTACTACCTGTGCCAGGCGGTGCTGCCGGGCATGCTCGCGCAGGGCCGCGGCAGCATCGTCAACATGTCCTCGGTGGCGTCCAGCATCAAGGGCGTGCCCAACCGCTTCGCCTACGGCGTGACCAAGGCGGCGGTGATCGGCCTGAGCAAGGCCATCGCTGCCGACTACGTGGCCAAGGGCATCCGCTGCAACGCGATCTGCCCCGGCACGATCAAGACGCCGTCGCTGGGCGAGCGAGTCAAGGCGCTGGGCGGCGACGAGCAGGCGGTGTGGAAGAGCTTCACCGACCGCCAGCCGATGGGCCGCCTCGGCGACCCGCGCGAGATCGCGCAACTGGTGGTGTACCTGGCCTCGGACGAATCCTCGTTCACCACCGGCCAGACCCACATCATCGACGGCGGCTGGTCGAACTGACCGCGCCTTTCCACTACGACAGAGGATTTCCCCATGAAACTGCTGCGTTACGGCGAACCCGGCCACGAACGCCCGGCCCTGCTCGATGCCGACGGCCACCTGCGCGATCTCTCGGCGGTGATCGACGATGTCGCCGGCGAGCACCTCACCGCTGCCGGCCTGGCCCGGCTGCGCGCGCTCGATCCGGCCACGCTGCCGCAGGTGGACGGCGAGGTGCGCTATGGCGCGGCCGTGGGCCGCGTCGGCAAGTTCATCTGCGTCGGGCTCAACTACGCCGACCACGCCGCCGAATCGGGCATGGCGGTGCCGGAGATGCCGGTGTTGTTCATGAAGGCCACCAGCGCGATCAGCGGCCCCAACGACACGGTGACGATCCCGCGCGGTTCGCTCAAGACCGACTGGGAAGTGGAGCTGGGCGTGGTGATCGGCGATACCGCGCGCGACGTGTCGGTGGAGGACGCGCTGTCGCACGTCGCCGGCTATGCGGTGATCAACGATCTGTCCGAGCGCGCGTTCCAGCTCGAGCACGGCGGGCAGTGGGTGAAGGGCAAGAGCTGCGACGGCTTCGGCCCGATCGGCCCATGGCTGGTCACCGCCGACGAGGTGCCGGATCCGCAGAACCTGTCGATGTGGCTGGAGGTCAATGGCCATCGCTACCAGAACGGCAGCACCCGCACGATGGTGTTCGGCGTGGCCGAGCTGGTCAGCCACATCAGCCGCTACATGACTCTGCTGCCGGGCGACGTGATCAGCACCGGCACGCCGCCGGGCGTGGGCCTGGGGCAGAAGCCGCAGGTGTACCTGAAGCCGGGCGACGTGATGCGGCTGGGCATCGAAGGCCTGGGCGAGCAACGCCAGGCCGTTGTCGCGCATCCGCGCGACGCGCAGTAAAGCCCCTCTCCCATCGGGAGAGGGGTTGGGGTGAGGGTAGGGGCGAAGCCACCTCGCCATGCATCCCGGTGTGGCTTTCGCTCGCGCGTGAGCGGTCCCGCTGCTTGCTCCTAGCTTCGTTCTTGTTTTGCTGGGGCGGCTGCAGTTGTGCACCACCGCACCCTCACCCCAACCCCTCTCCCGGGGGGAGAGGGGCTGTTTCACCGCTTTTTTGACTTTCCCACCGCCTCACCGACCAGGATCCCCATGAGCAAAATCGTCGCGCTCGAGACCTTCGACGTCCGTTTCCCCACCTCGCGCGAACTCGACGGTTCCGATGCGATGAATCCGGATCCGGATTATTCGGCCGCCTATCTGCGCCTGCGCACCGATGCCGAAGATGGTCTCGCCGGTTACGGCCTGGCCTTCACCATCGGCCGCGGCAACGATGTGCAGAGCGCGGCGGTGGCGGCACTGGCGCACCACGTGGTCGGCCGCGACGTGGAGACGGTGATCGGCGATCTGGGCGGTTTCGCGCGCAGCCTCACCGACGACTCGCAACTGCGCTGGCTGGGCCCGGAAAAGGGCGTGATGCACATGGCCATTGGCGCCGTGGTCAACGCCGCCTGGGACATGGCCGCGCGCCGCGCCGGCAAGCCGCTGTGGCGCTTCATCGCCGAGCTGTCGCCGGAGCAACTGGTGGACGCGATCGACTTCCGCTACCTCAGCGACGCGCTGACCCCGGACGAGGCGCTGGCTATGTTGCGCGACGCCGAACCGCTGCGCGCCGAGCGTCTCCAGGCCCTGCTCGAACAGGGCTATCCGGCCTACACCACCTCGCCCGGCTGGCTCGGCTATTCCGACGAGAAGCTGGTGCGCCTGGCCAAGGAAGCGGTGGCCGACGGCTTTCGCACGATCAAGCTCAAGGTCGGCGCCAACGTGGAGGACGACATCCGCCGTTGCCGCCTGGCGCGCGCAGCGATCGGCCCGGACATCGCCATGGCGGTGGACGCCAACCAGCGCTGGGACGTGGGCCCGGCGATCGCCTGGATGCGCCGGCTGGCCGAGTTCGACATCGCCTGGATCGAGGAGCCGACCAGCCCCGACGACGTGCTCGGCCACGCCGCGATCCGCCACGGCATCGCGCCGGTGCCGGTCTCCACCGGCGAGCACACCCAGAACCGGGTGGTGTTCAAGCAGTTGCTGCAGGCCGGCGCGGTGGACCTGATCCAGATCGATGCCGCGCGCGTGGGTGGCGTCAACGAGAACCTGGCGATCCTGCTGCTGGCGGCCAAGTTCGGCGTGCGCGTGTTCCCGCATGCCGGCGGCGTGGGCCTGTGCGAACTGGTGCAGCACCTGGCGATGGCCGATTTCGTCGCCATCACCGGCAAGATGGAAGACCGCGCGATCGAGTTCGTCGATCACCTGCACCAGCACTTCGTCGATCCGGTGCGGATCGTGCACGGCCGCTACCTGGCGCCGACGGCGCCGGGCTTTTCGGCCGAGATGCATGCCACCTCGGTCAGCGAGTTCCTGTATCCGGATGGCCCGTTCTGGAGTGCGGACCTCGCGGCGCAGGGCGCCTGAGTTTTGCGGGGTAGGTGCGTTTCCGCTGACGGAAGCGCACCGGCTGCGTTGAAGCGGTCGCGGCTGAAGCCGCTCCTACGTGTGCGATCCGCGCTGCGCCGGCGCTCTCGTAGGAGCGGCTTCAGCCGCGACGAGCGAAGCCGATCAACCCGCCGGCCGCAGCAGCCGTCGGGACGGATGTCCCTCTCACAAACGCCTCAGCCCGTGCTCTTGCGCTCCTGTTCCGCCAGCGCCGCCTGCAGCGAAAAGATCTGCAGCGCCTCGCGCCATTTCTCGCCGGGCGCCGACCCAGGCAAGGGTTTCTGGAAGCGCCACATCAGCGCTTCCCAGGCTTGCACGCGCGGGTCGGCCGCGTCGGCGGCGGCCTTGGCCGCGGGCGAATAGTCCTCGTCCACCTCCATCAGCATCACCAGGCGGTCGCCGCAGCGGTGGATGTCCAGCTCGCGGATGCCGGCGGCACGCAGCGAGGCGACGATCTCCGGCCAGACGGTGTCGGGACGGTGCCAGCGTTCGTACTCGGCGATCAGCGCCGGGTCGTCGTGCAGGTCGAGCAGGTAGCAATGGCGCGGCATGGCTCAGGCTCCGCGGGCAGAGGGAAGGGGCGCCACGCCGCTGCGCGCCGCGTGCAGCGCGAAGCCGAGGATCACCGCGAAGCCGAGCGCCGGCACCGTGATCGCCCAGTGGATGCCGGCATGGTCGGACACCGCGCCCATCACCGCGGTCAGCGCGGCGCCACCGATGATCGCCATGACGATCAGCGAGGCACCCAGCTTGCGCGCGTCGTCGTCCAGCCCGTCCAGGCCCAGGGCGAAGATGGTCGGGAACATCACCGACATGAACAGGCTGCTGGCGACCAGCGCATACAGGCCGATCCAGCCCGGCAGCGCCACCGCCACCGCGCACAGCAGCAGGTTGAGCAGGGCGAACACGCCGAGCAGCCGCGCTGGCGCCAGGAAGCGCAGCAGCGCGGTGCCGATGAAGCGGCCGGCCATGAACAGCACCAGCGAGACGGTGAGGAAATCGGCGGCGGTCTTCTCCGGGGTGCCGGGCACGCCGTCCTGCAGATAGCGGATCAGGTAGCTCCAGATGCCGACCTGGGCGCCGACGTAGAAGAACTGCGCGATCACCGCGAACACGAAACGGCGGTTGCGCCGCAACTGGCCGAAGCCGCCGGCGTGGGCGCCGTCGCCACCGGCGCGGGCGGCCGGGAAGCGGGTCAGCCCGATCAGCAGCGCCCACAGCAGCACCACCGCGCCGATGATCAGATACGGCGTCTGTACCGCCAGCGACTCGGCAGAGAAAAAGGCCTCGCGCGCGGCCGGCGCCATCGCTGCCAGTTCCCGCGGGGTGTGCTCCACGCCGGACAGGATGAAGTGCTGGCCGACCAGGATGCCGGTGATCGAGCCCAGCGGATTGAACGCCTGCGCCAGGTTGAGCCGCCGCGCCGCGCCCTCGGCGGGGCCGAGCACGGTGACCAGCGGATTGGCGGTGGTTTCCAGGAACGCCAGGCCGCTGGCGATGACGAACAGCGCCAGCAGGAACAGCCAGTAGGTGTGCACCTGCGCGGCGGGGTAGAACAGGAACGCGCCCACCGCGTACAGCAGCAGGCCCAACACCACCGCGGCCTTGTAGCTGTAGCGGCGCATGAACATCGCCGCCGGGATCGCGAACACGAAGTAGCCCAGGTAGAACGCGCTCTGCACCAAGCCGGCCTGCAGGTCGGTCAGTTCGAACGCCTTCTTGAACTGCTTGATCAGGATGTCGTTGAGGTTGTTCGCCATGCCCCACAGAAAGAACAGGCTGACGATCAGGACCAACGGCGCGAGCGCGGTCCGGGTGAGACTGGCGGGCGCCGGCGTGGCGCGTTCGCTGCTGTAGTGCATTGCCGCCTACCCCTCCCAAGGTGTGCCGCGTCGCGTTCGGATTGTCGGCGGAGCGTACTGCGCCGGCGAGTGCCATGCAAATATAAAATTTGAGTTCATATTTGCATGGAGGTGCAGCCGCCGACCACGCAGCGCGGCGCCAGCGGTGCGAGCCGGTGCGGCGTCCCTGTACCCTAGTCCTCTTCACCAGCTACCGGGTCCTCGACGGAATGACCACCCCTTTGCCCAAGTACCGTGCGCCCGCCCTGGACAAGGGACTGGACATCCTGGAGCTGCTGGCGCGCGATGCGCGGCCGATGAGCATGGGCGAGATCTCGCAGGGCATCGGCCGTTCGCGCGGCGAGATCTTCCGCATGCTGCAGGTGCTGGAAGAGCGCGGCTACCTGACCCGGGCTGCGGGCGAGGGCGGCTACACGCTGACCAACCGCCTGTTCATGCTCGGCATGCAGCAGCCGCGGGTGCAGAACGTCACCGAAGTGGCGCTGCCGGTGATGCGCGCGCTGGCCGACGCGATCCGCCAGCCCTGCCACCTGGTGGCGCCGTCGGACGACCAGATCGTGGTCATCGCGCAGATGGACGTGCCCAGCGACCTGGGATTGGTGGTGCGTCCCGGCCACCGCCGTCCGTTCGCGCACTCCACCTCCGGCCTGGTGCTGTTCGCGTTCCAGCCGGCCGATGCGCAGGCGCAGTTACTGCAGCGCCTGGACGCCAGCGAGGTGGCGTACGACCGCGCCGCGTTCCTGGCCGCGGCGCAGGAGGTGCGCGCCCTGGGCTACAGCATCCATCCCAGCGAGGCGGTGGTCGGCGTGATCGACCTGACCGCACCGATCCTGCAACACGGCATCGCCCGCTACACCCTGACCGTGCCCTTCATCGAACGCCGCCCGCAACCGATCGATGCGCAGGCGGCGATGCGCGCGGTGTGCGATGCCGCGGCGCAGATCAGTGCGGCGTTGGCGTAGGCGTCGCGCTCCTTGCGATCTATCCACCTCCGACGGCAAGCGTATTGACACTGAAATGGCGGGCTTTGAAATGCCCCACTTTGGGGGCAAACCACGGCCTGCGATCTTGTCTGTACCACTCGCGTTGCCGGTGAGTATTTTGAAGCAAGGGGTTACTGTGGGCACTACGGCATCTTGGTCATCAGCGGCGCTGGCAGCACTGGCGCCTAACAGTTCATCCAAGCGGACCCGTTGATGAGGCCGCTCGATTCAAGCGTTAGACATCAACATGGATCAACGGAAGCTCGTTTTATACCTTGAGGCTCCGTTTGCTGCGTATGACGCGACTCTCGCACCACCGCGAGATGTCGTTCTTGCTGGCTTGAGTACAATCTGGCCTTCTGATTACTGGGCAGGACTCGCTATAGGTTGGCTTGAACAAGGGGCGCCAATCGACAGTGAAATAGCTCAGGTGCTCGATGCCACAGTCAAGAGACCCTTCTCGCAAAGTGTTCGCCATCGAGCATTCGCACTGGCTAGACGCTGGCGTCGAGCGCACAATCTCTAGCAATTCGTTCAAAGTGGACGTGCGTACCTTGCGCCGTGTTGGCGAGTGCTTCTGATGTGGACGTCCGGGATGATCCTGCTCTCGACCGCTGAGCTGTCTGCGACGTGCGGCGCGCAGGAAGCGTTCTGACTGACGTATCGCCACCCGTGTGTTGACCATGCGATGCGTGCTCATGCCGCTGTTTTCGTGCCGCGCGTGCCTGGCAAAGCCCAAGGCTGCGCTGCACGCCCGCATGTGCAGCACTCCGCTGGAATGCGCGCCCATGGTGCGCGTGACGCGATCCCCAGCCTGATCACGCACTCGCCGCTCGCGGGCGCAAAGCGTTGACCATCGCGCGACCGCTGCGCAGCCTGCAGGGAACACGGCGACACGGACAAATGGCATGGCACGGCGGTTTCCCTGGAGTTGGTTGGCGCTGCTGGCGGCCTGCGCGTTGGTGCTGGTGCTGGCTTGGCAGAACCGCGGCTTGCGCGAGGAACGGCGCTGGTTCGTCACCCGCACCACCGAGCCGTATCTGGGCATGTACGTGCCGCGTATCGATGTCGCCGCGGTCGATGGCACGCCGCTGACGCTCGGCGTGCCGACCGCAGAGCGTCAGGTCCTGTTCTTTTTCACCACCACCTGCCCGTACTGCAAGCGCTCGGCGCCGCACGTGGTGCAGGCGGCGCAGCGTCTGGCCACGCAGCAGCCGGGCGTGCAGGTACTGGGCGTGTGCCACTGCAGCCCTGAGCAGGCGCGGCGCTACGCCGCCGAGCACGGTTTCACGTTTCCGGTGACCACGTTGACCGATCGCCGCGCGCTGATGCTGTTCCGCGCGCGCAACGTGCCGACGATGCTGGCGCTGGACCGCGAGGGACGCGTGCGCTACGCGCGTGTCGGCGTCTTCGATACCACGGAACGGATGCAGGACCTGATGGCCGCAGTGCGCAGCACGGATGTGCCGCCGGCCTTGGCAACCATCGAGGAGTAAGCCATGAAACAGCGTTGGACAGCGTTACGCAACGGGATGCTTGCGGCCGTGTTCCTGGCCAGCATGGGCTTCGGCGCGGTGCAGGCAACCGCCGGCGACGGCATCGAGAAGGAGGCGGCCTGCAGCGCCTGGGCCTGCCAGCAGGAGTGCGCGCCGTTCGGTGGCGAACTGGGGCCGGGCGGCCCCGGAAAGCCGTTGGTCTGCTACTGCTGCGGCTGAGCAGTGCCGGAGCCGGTCGCGTCCGGCCGGCTCCGGAATCGGGGATGCGATGGCGGCGATCATGGATCGCAGTGAGCGTAGGCCGCGTTGCGACGCCGTCATCACCCTGCCAACGTGCATGGCACGCCTGGTGCGTGCGATCGCACCCTGCGTCACCGCCAGCTGCCGACGATTCACGCAGGTTTGCGCGGCGGCTGGGCATGGTGGAACGCAGACCAACCAGGAGCGTTCCATGACCTCACCTTTTCACCCCGTCCGCCTGTCACTGCTCGCGGCCCTCACCGCCATCGCGCTGAGCGGTTGCGGCAAGCCCGGCGACCAGGCCTCGCGCACCGCACCGGCCACGTCGCCGGAACCCACCGCTGCGCCGGTCGGCGGCGAAAGCGGGCGCGCGCCGATCGGCGGCGACGCCTCGGCCAAGGCGATGCTGCAGGTGCTGGAGGGCAACGTGGTGGCGCTGTCGAAGCAGGCGCTGGCGCGCAACGTCAGCAAGACCGTGGCCGACTTCGCCCGCGAGACCATCGCCGTGCACCACGACGCCGACCCGGCCACGGCCGGCAAGGGCGGCCCCGGCGATGCCGAGAAGATCGCCGCGCAGGTGGCCAAGGGCCGCGCGCAGCTGCAGGCGCTGGGCGACGAGAAGGACAACTCCGCCTACATGAATGCCTACGCGGCGGCCGTGGTGCGGCAGTACTCCGACGCGCTGTCGGTGATCGACGCCGAACTGGTGCCGGCGGCCAAGGAAGACGCCACCCGCCAGGAACTGCAGCAGGCGCGCAAGCGCATCGCCGAGCAACTGGAGCGCGCGCAGGCGCTGGCCTCGGCCCGCTACTGAGCGCGTCGCCCCTCTCCCGTTGGGGCGACAGGGTGCGGCCTGCGCGCCACTGGCGCGCGCACCCTGGAGCGCCCGCGCCGCAAGCGCGGGCCGGGGCGCGGGGCGGGGGTTGGGGTGAGGGTACGGCGCGAAGCGACGCGCAGCGTTGGGGCCTCGGGAATCGGTGACACGCCCTAGCCGTTGGCGGCGACCGCGTGCGGCGCCGGCCACTCCTCACGCCCATCCGGATGTCGCGCGAAGCGGGTCGGGTCGCTGCCGTGCACCGGCGCCTCGTCCTGCCATGGCCAGCCGCCGAACTGGGTGCGGCGATAGTCGGCCATGGCCTGGGCGATCTCGGCCTGGGTATTCATCACGAACGGACCGTGTTGCGCCACCGGTTCGGCGATCGGTCGGCCTTGCAGCACCAGGAACTCGCTCGCCTCGCCGTCGCCACTGACCAACTCGACCGCCTGATCGGCGCGCAACTCGATCGCCGCGTGGCCCGTCACCGGGCGTCCGCCCACCGTCACCGCTGCGCCCTTGAAGAAGTACAGGCTGCGGCGCGTGCCGCGGCCTTGCGCGGCGGGCAGGGTCCAGCGTGCGCCGGGTGCCATGCGGATCGTCCAGATGGCCACATCGGCATCGTCCTGCGCGGCCCACGAATCCGGTGGCGGCGCGAGCGGGCCGCCGGCGCTGCCGGGCGCGGCGTCGACCGGACCGATGCGACCGGCCACGCAGGCCACCTCGGTGGTGCGGCCGGCGTCGTCGGTGGCAGTGAAGCGCGGCAGGTCTTCCGACCAGAACATGGTGAAGTGCGGCGCGGCCAGCTTGTTGCGCGCCGGCAGGTTGAGCCAGATCTGGAACAGTTCCAGCGGGTTGGGCGCCGCCGTGTCCAGCAGCGGGAACATCTCCGAATGGACGATGCCCGCGCCGGCCGTCACCCATTGCACGTCGCCAGCGCCGAAGCGCGCCGCCGCACCGAGCGAGTCGGCATGGTCGATCAGGCCCTTGCGCACGATGGTCACGGTCTCGAAGCCGCGGTGCGGATGACCGGGAAAGCCGGGAATCTCCTCGCCGTGATACATGCTCCAGCCGTCCTTGCGGCTGAAGTCCTGGCCGATGGCGCGGCCGTGCAGGGACGCCGCCGGCCCCATCGCGCCGTTGCCGGCGGGGTAGGCATCGTCGTGGTAGACGCAGAACAGGAACGGGTCGATCGTGTCCCACGGGAAGCCAAGCGGCTTGATCTGGACGATGGGGTCGGTCATGGAGAGATCCTTCGTGCGAACGCCGCCCGAGGATGGGTGCGGCAATCTTCACGATATGGGGCGGTGCCGAGGGAACGGAAGGCCGGTCCGAAGGACATCCTGTCCCGCACGGGAAACGCTGGGATGCGCCGCCGCCGCGTCCATGGCGATGGCGCAGGCGCGGTGACCGGCCGCGTCGCATGCGCCGATCCAGCGAACCCGGCAGTCGGTGCGTGAACTGAATGCTTGCTGGGGCGCAACCGCTCCTCTGTGCCCGCACGACCCATGCGTCATCGGACTGTCATCGCCGGCGACCAGCATCGCGCCTTTCCGAATCGCCGGCTGCCGATGGCGCCGGCACTGCGAGTGGCTGGTGCGTTCCGAACCCCTGCCGGCGTTGTCGCGGCTGTTCCTGCAATGGCGGCCGTCGCTGAGCCGCTACTTCCGCAAGCGCCGCGCCGAGGCCTGGGATGCCGACGACCTGTTGCAGGAAGTGTGGCTGCGCCTGCAGCGCAGCGAGGCGCACGCGCCGGAGATCGCCAATCCCGAAGCCTACCTGTTCACCATCGCCGCCAACCTGATGCGCGAGCACGCGCTGCTGCACCAGCGCAGCAGCCAGCGCGACACCTGCCTGGACGACGTGCTGGACCGGCTGGCGGTGCCGTGCGAGGCCGATGCGCAGGTGCACCGCGCGCAGCGCCGGCAGCGCCTGGCCGAGCTGATGGCGCGGCTGCCGCCCAAGTGCCGCGCGGCGATGGTGCTGCGCTATCGCGACGAACTGGGCTACCAGGAGATCGCCGAGCAACTGCAGATCTCCAGCCACATGGTCAAGAAGTACATCATCAAGGGCCTGGCGGTGTGCCGGCAGGGCATGGCGCGCTATGCGTGAGGAGTCGCAGCGCGTCGCCGAAGCGGCCGCGGACTGGTACCTGGCGCAGCGCGAGACCACGTTGTCGCCGGCGCGGCAGGCCGAGTTCCTGGCCTGGCTGCGGCACTCGCCGGCGCATGTGGCCGCGTATCTCGACATCGCGCGGATGCACGGCGACCTGCCGTCCGCGGCGCAGGCGCAGCAGGCCAGCAGTGCGCAGCTACGCGCGCATGCCTTGCGCAGCGGGGCGGTGGTGGTGCCGCTGCGCCCGGACGTGGACTCACCTGTGGCGACGCCGCATCCGCAGCGGATGGCGCCCCGGCGCAAACGCTGGACGTTGGCGGTGGCGGCCGCGCTGGCGCTGGCCGCTGCGGGCCTGGCGCTGCGCCTGAGCGCGCCGGACCCGATGCAAGCGACGGTGTACCAAGCGCCGGCAGACGCGTCGCGCAACGTCGCCCTGGACGACGGCAGCGTGGTGCACCTGGACCGCGGTGGCGCGATCGCGGTGCGCTACGGCACGCAGCGCCGCGACATCGCCCTGCTGCGCGGCAAGGCGGTGTTCGATCTCGGCCACGATCCGGCGCGGCCGCTGCGGGTCAGCGTCGGGACGCTGGTGCTGCGCGATGTCGGCACCGTGTTCGGGGTCGACCCGCAGGCCGGCGGTGCGCGGGTCACCGTGTTGCAGGGACGGGTGCAGGTGTCGCGCGATACCCCGGCGTGGTGGCATCGCAGCGACCTGCCGTCGGAAGGACCGACGCTGGCGGACCTGGGCGGCGGCCAGCAGGCGCGGGTGGATGCGCAGGGCCGCGTGCTAGCGCTGCGCGACCATGCCGACATCGCCGACGCCACCGCCTGGCTGCCGGCGCAGGTCGGCGTGCAGGATCGCAGCCTGGGCGAGGTGGCGCGGCTGTTCAACGCCTACACCACGCAGCCGCTGCACATCGCCGACCCGGCGCTGGCGGCGCGGCGGGTCAGCGGCGTGTTCCACCTGCGCGATCCGGAGGCCTTCGTCGCGTATCTGGGCAGCCTGCCGGACGTACAGGTACAGCGCGATGCGCACGCGGTGACCATCCGCCGCGCGCCGGCACCGCTGTAAGAAAAAATTCACGAAATCGACGGTAGCCGCACGGCGCACCGGGGCACTCCTAGGAAGCATGGCTGTCGCGCAGCACGCGCGGGCCGCCCTTCCTCCCCTCCGGTGTGATCGTCATGCGCAAGCCTCTCGTCGTCTCCATCGCCCTGCTGCTCGGCAGTGCGTCCTCGCTGCCGGCCTGGTCGGCGCCCGCCGTCACCGCGTCGGCCATCGCGCCCATGCCGTTGGCGCAGGCGCTGGACCAGTTCGCGCGCAGCAGCGGCCTGCAATTGATGTACGACCCGGCGCTGGCCGACGGCCTGCGCAGCAGCGGTGCACCGGCCGGCCTGGCGCCGCCGCAGCAACTGCATGCGCTGCTCGCCGGCACCGGCCTGGATTACCGCATGCTCACCCCGGGCTCGGTCGCCATCGTGCGCAGCAGCGTCGCCGCCGCCGCGCCGGCCGCCGCGCCGCGGGCGCCGCGCAGCGCTGCCCCGGCGCGCGCCGAAGCCGACGGCGAGCACGAAGGCCCGCGTGAACTGGCGCCGATCAACGTCACCGCCAACAGTGTCGACACACTGGCGCCCAGCGCCGCGCCGCTGGAGGCGAGCCAGCCAACCTCGGTGATCGACGAGCGCTTCATCCGCGACGGCCTGCGCCTGAATTCGAACTACGACGACATCATCAAGTACGCGCCCAGCGTGGTCACCACCTCGCCGGAAGGCCCGGGCCTGGGCAAGAACGAAGGCATCAGCATTCGCGGCTTTCAGGACGGCCAGTTCAACATCACCTTCGACGGCATCCCGTTCGGCGATGCCAGCGATCTGCACCACACCACCTCGGCCTACTTCAACAACCACGTGCTCGGCCAGGCCGAGATCGACCGCGGCCCCGGCGGCGGCGCCACCATCGGCAACGCCACCTTCGGCGGCACCCTGGCGCTGCGCACGCGCAACCCCAGCGAGGTGGACGGCGTCACCGTGTACGGCACCGGCGGCAGCTGGAACACCTGGGCCGGCGGCGTCAGCGCCGACGAGCACATCGGCAATACGCGCCTGTTCGCCGACCTGTCCAAGGAGGCCAGCGATACCTACCTCAAAGGCACCGACGACCGCCGCGAGCACGCCTTCCTCAAGACCGTCAGCGACCTCGGCGAGGCCACCACGCTGACCTTCGTCAGCAGCTACAACCAGGAGCACCAGAACACCGTGCAGGGCGCCACCCGCGCGCAGATCGCGCAGCACGGCTGGCGCTACGGCCTGGGCAACGATCCGACCCTGCAGAACTACACCGGCTACAACGCCGCCGCCTACTACTCCAGCTTCACCTACCTGGGCCTGAGCACGCGCCTGGGCGACTGGGACCTGGACAACAAGGTCTACTACAACAGCTTCGACCACACCGCGTCCAAGACCAGCATCCCCACCAGCGAGAGCGCCGCCGACAACGGCGTGACCTTCTACGGCGCGACCGGCAAGAAGCTGTCCAAGGCCGCCAAGGACGTGCCGGGCAAGCTCTCGGACAACGACTTCCGCGCCTTCGGCGACGTGCTGCGGCTGGCGCGCGATCTCGGCCCGGGCCAGTTGCAGACCGGCGTGTGGGTGGAGCGCAACCTCGACGAGCGCCTGCAGTTGCCGGTGGACATGAGCACCGGCGCGGCCAGCGGCACCAAGTACGGGCCGCTGTACAACTACAACCTGCACGACCGCACCGACACCTTGCAGCCTTACCTGCAGTACGACTGGAAACTCAGCGACAGCCTCACCCTCAGTCCGGGCCTGCGCTACGCGCGGGTGCAGCGTCAGCTCGATGCCGAGGTCAACAAGAGCACGCCGCCGGCGCCTGCGCACAGCGCGGCCAGCTACGACGCCACGCTGCCGTCGCTGAGCCTGCACCAGGCCTTCAACGAGCACTGGAGCGGCTACGTGCAGGCTGCACGCGGCTTCCTGGCGCCGCCGATCGACGTGATCGAACTCAACGGCACCCGTGGCCTGCGTCCGGAACTGACCAGCAACTATCAGCTCGGCACCAGCTATGCCGCGCGCGGCCTGACCTTCGGCGCCGACGTCTACTACATCGACTTCAGCAACTACATCAGCCAGACCCTGGTCACGACCGACAACGGCACCGAGAGCGCCTTCGTCAATGGTGGCGGTGCGGTGTACCGCGGCGCCGAGGCCGAGGCCACCTACGCGCTCACGCCGATGCTGAGCCTGTACGCCAACGCCAGCTACAACGAGGCCACCTACAAGCACAGCAGCACCCAGGTGGCCGGCACGCCGCGGGTGACCGCAGCGATGGGCCTGCTGTACAACAGCGGCACCGGCTACTTCGGCTCGCTGATGGAAAAGGTGGTGGGCGCGCAGTACGGCGTGGACAACACCACCATGCCCAGCGGTGCCACCGTGTTCGGCAACGACCAGCGCCTGGGCGGCTACGCCAGCCTCGACGCGGCGCTGGGTTACCGCAGCACGCACGGGCCCTACGGTCTCAATGGATACTCGATCAGCATGGACGTCAACAACCTGCTGAACCGGCATGCGCTGATCGGCTACGCCGGCACCCGGTCCTCCGACAACCAGCCGCTGTACTTCGGCCTGGCCGGGCGCGGCGTGTTCCTCGACCTGTCGCTGAAGTTCTGAGGCCCGCCATGTCCGCTTCCCGATTCGCACGCGTGCGCAGCGGATGGCGCCTGGCCGCGTTGCTATGCGTCGCCAGCGTCGCCTGGCCGGCGGCCGCATCGCCCAAGGCGGACGCGGCATCGACCGCCTCGGAGGTGCGCCTGACCATCGCGGTGATGCGCCACGGCGTGCGCGCACCGACGCAATCGCCACAGGACCTGGCCAAGTACGCCGCACAGCCCTGGCCACACTGGCCGGTGGCACCGGGCCAACTCACGGCGCACGGCGCCGCCGGCATGCAGGCGCTGGGCGCGCGCTACCGGCAGCGCTGGCTGACCACGGCGGCGCTGGCGCCGGACTGCGCCACGTCCGGCGCGGTGGTGATCGCCGACAGCACGCCGCGCAACCACGACAGCGCGGCCGCGTTTACCGAGGGGTTGCTGCCGGGGTGTCGGGCGCGCTACCTGGCGTTGCCGACGACGCAGAACAACCCGCTGTTCCATTTCGGCAAGGACGAGGACAAGGACGACGCGGCGCCCGCGGCACCGCTGCACCTGGACGCGGCCACCCGCGGGCGCCTGCGCGCGTTGCAGCGGGTGCTGTCCGGCTGCGCCGCCCCGGCCTGCGCCGCGCAGGGGACGCAGCGCCTGGACGATCCGCAGCGGCTGCAGGATCCGGCGCAGGCGGCCAAGGCGTTGAAGACCGCCGGTAGCCTGGCCGAGAACCTGATGCTGGAGTATGCGCAGGGCCTGCCGCTGCCGCAGGTAGCGTGGGGGCGTGCCGATGCCGCGGCGCTGCAGCGGCTGATCGGTCTGCACAATGCCTCCTTCGGCTACAGCAAGCGTGCGCTGCCGGCGGCACGCGCCGGCGGCTCCAACCTGCTCGCGCACCTGCTGGCGACGCTGCAGGCGGCGGCCGGGCAAGCGCCGGCGGTGGCGGCGCTGGCGCCGGCGGACACGCGTGCGCTGGTGCTGCTGGGGCACGACACCAATTTGGCGCATCTGGCCGGCTTGTTCGGCATCGATCCGCTGGTGCACGGTCAGCCGGACGCGTATCCGCCCGGCGGCGCGCTGCTGCTGGAACTGGTGCGGCAGGACGGCCACGACTTCCTGCAACTGCGCAGCGTGGTGCCGACGTTGCAGGCGCTGCGTGCCAACCGCTTCGATGGCCGCGGCCTGCGCGAGCGGCGCTGGCCGTTGCCCGGCTGCGGCGGCCGCCTGCGCTGCCCGCTGGCGATCGCCTTGCCGGCATTGCGGGCGCGGCTGGATCCGCAGCGGGTCGAGGCGGCAGTGCCACCGATGACCGAGTGGCCGGCACAGGCGGTGCAGGTGGGCGATTAGCTTGGCGGCACCGTAGGAGCGGCTTCAGCCGCGACCGGACGTTCCTACGTCGTGCCTGTCGCGGCTGAAGCCGCTCCTACGCGTGCCACCGGGTCCGGGGTGAATGCCGCCCGCCGTCACGGACCACTCAGCGCGGAAGGTCGATCATCGCGGTTCCTCCACGCGCCTGCGCCTGCGTGCGCCGCGCTCCTTGCCAGGACCCCGCCATGTCCCCGACCCACGCCGCCGCGCTGCCCGACACCATGACCGCAATCGAGATCCGCCAGCCCGGTGCGCCCGAGGTCTTGGTGCCGGTGCGCGTGCCGTTGCCGCATCCGGGGCGCGGCGAACTGCTGGTGCGGGTGGCCGCGGCCGGCGTCAACCGCCCCGACGTGATGCAGCGCCAGGGCAGCTATCCGCCGCCGCCGGGTGCCTCGCCGTTGCCGGGGCTGGAGTTCGCCGGCGAGGTGGTCGGCCTGGGCGAGGGCGTGGAGCGCTACCGGCTGGGCGATCAGGTCTGCGCGCTGGTCGCCGGCGGCGGCTATGCCGAGTACGCGGTGGTGCACGAGCGCAATGCCCTGCCGGTGCCGGCGGCGCTGAGCCTGACCGAGGCCGCGGCGGTGCCGGAAACCTTCTTCACCGTGTGGACCAACGTGTTCCAGCGCGGCCGCCTGCAGTCCGGCGAGACCCTGCTGGTGCACGGCGGCACCTCCGGTATCGGCAGCGTCGCCACGCTGCTGGGGCGGGCCTTCGGCGCACGGGTGATCAGCACCGTCGGCTCGGCCGACAAGCGCGCGGCCAGTCTGGCGCTGGGCGCGGAGGCGGCGATCCTGTACCGCGAGGAGGACTTCGTCGCCGAGACGATGCGCCTGACCGAGGGCCGCGGCGCCGACGTGATCGTGGACCTGATCGGCGGCGACTACCTGGCGCGCAACTACCAGGCCGCGGCGCTGGACGGGCGCATCGTGCAGATCGGCGTCCAGCAGGGCAAGGTGCGCGAGCTGGACCTGATGCCGCTGCTGGCCAAGCGGCTGACCCACACCGGCTCGACCCTGCGCCCGCGTTCGGTGATGGAAAAGGCGGCGATCGCGCGCGAGCTGGAGCAGCAGGTGTGGCCGCTGCTGGCGCAGGGCCGGATCAAGCCGCAGGTGGACCGCTGCTTCCCGCTGCAGGAGGCGGCGCAGGCGCATGCGCTGATGGAGTCCAGCGCGCATATCGGCAAGATCGTGCTGACGACGGACGCGCGGTGAGCCCGGGCACAGGTCGCGACGACCCGCCTGCCGCCGTAGGAGCGGCTTCAGCCGCGATGAACGTTCCCGGTAACGCCCGTCGCGGCTGAAGCCGCTCCTACGCCAGGCTTCCGTCGTGATGAGCGGCGCGCTTCGGTTGCGACAGGCGGCCGGCAGGCACCCGTGCGCCCAGGCGACACGCGTGCCCGCACCAGTCGCCGCGCCCACCCCTGGCCCGGTTCAACCACCGCGCCGTATAGTGCGCCGCACGCGCGGTGGTCCGCGCTTGCCTGTGCCGGTCCCTGCGTGCGCCTGCTGCCCCGTTCCGCGTCCTCGTCGTCCCTGTTGCGTTGGGTCCTGCTGCTGTTGTGGTTGTGCGCGACGGTGGCTTCGGCCCAGCCGCAGGACACCGACGATGCGCCGCCGGATCCGCAGACCCTGCTGGACAACGCCGCCAAGTCGCTGAAGGATGCGCGCGGCAAGGAAGTGGATGCGGGCAACCAGACCGCCTTCCAGGACCTGGTCGCGCAGGTCTCCGACGCCGCCAGCGATGCGCAGACCGCGGTGGACGCCCTTGCGCCGCAGCTGGTGCAGGTGGAGGCACGCCTGCAACAACTCGGCCCGGCCGCCACCGGCGACTCGCCCGACATCACCGCGCAACGCAAGGCGCTGACCAAGCAGCGCGACAGCCTGGACTCGGGGGTCAAGCGCGGCAAGCTGATGGTGGTGGAAGCACGACAACTGGCCGACGAGATCGAACGCGTGCGCGCCGAGCATTTCAGCCAGGAGCTGTCGCTGCGCTCGCCGTCGCCGCTGTCGCCGGCGCTGTGGAAGCAGATCGCCGACGACTTTCCCGACGACCAGGCCAAGCTGCTGGCGCTGTACACCCTCGGCATGCAGTCGCTGCAGGACGCGATCGCCGAGCATGGCAGCGGCGCGCTCGGTTTCGGCATCGCCATCGCGGTGATCCTGCTGTTCCCGCTGCGCTACCTGCTGCGCTGGCTGGGCAAGCGCTATGCGGTGTCGCGCGCGCCGGGCAGCCGCCTGCGCCGGTCGGGCCTGGCGATCTGGTTCCTGCTGCTGGGCACGTTGACCCCGGGCCTGGCCGCGCTGGCCCTGGCCGAAGCGCTGCGCAGCATCGATGCGGTGCCGGAGCGCCTGGACGCAGTGCTCAACGGCTTCGTGGTGGTCAGCTTCGCCGCGGCGTTCATGGGTTCGCTCGGCGCCAGCGTGCTGCTGCCGAACCAGCCGAGCTGGCGGCTGTTCCCGATCGACGACGCCACCGCACGGCGCCTGCGCAAGTACACCTGGGCCACCGCCGCGCTGGCCTGGCTCAGCAGCATGCTGCTGGTGATCAACCAGGCCGCGCGCACCAGCGATTCGGCCACCGTCGCCGCCGATGGGGTGATCGCGCTGGTCTACGGCGTGCTCATCCTGGCCACCCTGACCAGTCTGTCGCGGCTGCGCCGGCGCCAGTACGCCGAAGCGGCGGAGCAGGCCCTGGCCAACGCGCAACCGCCGCCGCCCGGCCAGCACGGCGGCGCCCTGGCGCTGATCGGCGTGCTGGTCAAGGTCGCGGTGGTGGTGGCGCTGCTCGCGGCGCTGCTGGGCTATCTGCACCTGGGCCTGTTCATCACTCGGCAGATCATCTGGATCACCATGATCGTCGGCGCGGTGCGGCTGCTGATGACCTTCGCCGACGACTTCGCGCTGTGGCTGTTCGCCAGCGAAGGCCGCATCGGCCGCGCCGCCAATGGTGCCTTCGGAGTGCGCTCGAGCAGGCTGGAGCAGGCCGGGGTGCTGACCTCGGCGCTGCTGCGGGTGGTGCTGCTGCTGATCGGCATCGGCGCGCTGCTGATGCCGTTCGGCACCAACGTCTCGATCGTTTCGGACTGGTTCTCGCTGCTGTCCGACGGCATCCGCGTCAGCGACAAGGTGGTGCTGTACCCGGGCGCGATCGTCCGCTCGGTGCTGGTGTTGCTGCTCGGCCTGGGCGTCATGCAGTACCTGCATCGCTGGCTGACCCAGACCTATCTGCCCAAGACCGAACTGGACGACGGCTCGCGCAACTCGATCAGCACGGTGGCGCGCTATGTCGGCATCATCCTGGCGGCGTTGTGGGCGCTGGCCGCGCTGGGCATCGGCCTGGAGCGGATCGCGCTGGTGGTCAGCGCGCTGTCGGTCGGTATCGGTTTCGGCCTGCAGTCGATCACCCAGAACTTCGTGTCCGGCCTGATCCTGCTCGCCGAGCGCCCGGTCAAGATCGGCGACTGGATCAAGATCGGTGACCAGGAGGGCGACGTGCGCCGGATCAGCGTGCGCGCCACCGAGATCCAGGTCGGCGATCGCTCCACCCTGATCGTGCCGAACTCCGAACTGATCACCAAGACCCTGCGCAACATGACCCTGGCCGGGCCGCTGGGCCGGGTGCAGATCCAGTTCGCAGTGTCGCTGGGCACCGACGTGACCAAGCTGCGCGCGCTGCTGCTGGAGCTGTACGCGGCGCATCCGGGCGTGCTGGACGACCCGGCGCCGTCGGTGTTCATCGACTCCATCGCCAACGGCCACGTCACCCTCAACAGCTTCGCCTACGTGGCCTCGCCGCGGCTCACCTACGGCACCCGCAGCGAACTGTTCTTCGCCCTGCTGGAGCGCCTGGCCGAGGAAGGCATCGCCCTGGAGTCGCCGCAGGAAGTGAAGCTGTTGCGTGAGCCGCGGGAGAGCCGGGATTAGGGATTGGGGATTGGGGATTGGTAAAGCGCGAAGCGGCTTTGGCCGCCAGCTGCCGGCGCTGCAGGTCGCGGCTGAGCCGCTCCTACGAATCCCCAATCCCGATTCCCCAATCCAGGCCTTTAGCGCCTGCCGCGCTCCTCGCGGGCGCGGATGCGCCGGTCGAACAGCACCGCGCTGACCACGATGCCCAGGCCCAGCACCACGCCGAGCAGGAACAGCACCATCGCGATCGCCGGGTAGCCGAACAGCTTGGTGCCGGTGTCGATGCGCATCATCTGCGTGGAGGCCAGGATCAGCGCGGCGGTGACGATGCCGGCGGCGACGCGGTTGGCGATCTTCTGCAGGCTCTCCATCAGCCGCGATTCCTCCAGGCCGGCCACGCGTACCTGCAGGCGGTTCTCCGCGGCCAGGGTGAGGATGTCCGAGAGCCGGCGCGGGCCTTCGCGCAGCAGCGCCTGCAGTTCCATCGCCTCGCTGGCCAGGTTGGCCGCCGACAGCGATTTCTTCAACCGCGCGCGCATCACGTGCTGCAACTGGTCCTCGACCACCACGCGGGTGTCCAGGTGCGGCGACAGCGCGCGGCATACCGCTTCCAGGTTCAGCAGGGTCTTGCCGAGCAGGCTCAGCTCGGGCGGCGTGCGCAGCCCGTAGGTGGTGGCGATGCGCACCAGGTCCAGCACCACCCGGCCTTCGGACATGGCGTCGTGCGCCGCGTAGCGGGCGATCATCTGCCCGGTCTCGCGCTGGTAGCGCTCCTCGTCGAAGTCCTCCAGGCGCGTGCTCAGCGCGATGGTCTCCTCGGCCACTTCCTCGCCGCGGCCGTCGACTGCGGCGAACAGCAGTTTGAGCAGGCGCTCGCGCAGCTTCGGCGGCACGTGCGCGACCATGCCCAGGTCGAAGATCGCCAGGCGCCCGTCGGCGAGCACGCGCAGGTTGCCCGGATGCGGGTCGGCATGGATCTCGCCATGCACGAACATCTGGTCCAGGTAGCCGCGCACCAGCGCCGCGGCCAGATCGTCCATCGGCTGCTCGGTGCGGCGCAGCCCGGAAATCTTGTCCACGCGCACGCCTTCGGCCAGCTGCATGGTCAGCACGCGGCGGCTGCACAGGTCCCACACCGGCTGCGGCACCCACAGCTGCGGGAACGGCCGCAGGTGCTCGCCGAAACGCGCCAGGTTCTCGGCCTCGGCTTCGTAGTTCAGTTCCGCGAGCAGCGCCTTGCCGAACTCGGCCAGCCAGTCGGCGAAGCGGATGCGCCGGCCCAGCCCGGTGAGCTTGTCGGCGGCGTTGGCGAAGCTGCGCAGCACCTCAAGGTCCGAGCGCACCTGCGCGGCGACCTCGGGCTTCTGCACCTTGATCGCCACCGGGGTGCCGTCGCGCAGCGCGGCGCGGTGCACCTGCGCCAGCGAGGCGCTGCCCAGGGGGGTGTCGTCGAAGGCGGAGAAGGCCTTGTTGATGCCGACGCCGAGTTCGGCCTCGACGATCTCGCGGATGCGCTCGCTCGGAATCGGCGCGGTGTTCTCCTGCATCCGCTCCAGGGCGGTGGCGAACTCCGGCGGCACCACGTCCGGGCGCGTGGACAGCATCTGCCCGAGCTTGACGAAGGTCGGGCCCAGCGCTTCCAGGTCGGTGACGAACTGTTCCGGCGTGCCTTCCGGCGGCAGCTCGTGCTCGCCCTGGGCGGTCTCCATGTCCATGCCGGAAAATACCCCGGAGCTGCGGTAGCGCAGCAGCAGGCGCAGGATCTGGGTACGGCGGCTGAGGCCGCCGATCACGTGCGGGGTGTCGGCCGCGTCGGGCGTCGCGCTCAAGGTGGGCTCCGGGCAAGGGTAGGCGCGGTCGAGTGTGGCGATGGCCGGGTCGTTGCGCGGTGAATCCCGCCGCGCGCATCGGCTGGGCGCCGCTGCCGGGAGGTGCCTGCATTCGCTGCCGGGAAGGGGGCGATGGTCGCTGTCATACGACAGGCGCGATCCCGGCCTTGCGCATGGTCTGCCGCCGTCGGCGCTATCCCCGGCGCTTGCGATGGCGTCCTCGTCATGGTGATGCGTCGTATCCTGCCGCGTTGCGATAGCGAGGATCGGAAGCGGAATGCGGTGGAGTGAACAGGCGATATCGCGCGGAGCGCGTCGGTGCTCCCGCTTGCGGCGCGGCCAGCGGTGCGATGCGCCGGAGACCGCACCGCCCGACGGCGCGATGCGCGCACAGGCACGCGGTGTCGGCATGGCTGCCGCCCGATGAGCCGACGTCGGCTCGCGCTGCTGGTGGCGGCGGTGGTCCTGGCGCTGCTGGTCATGGTCTTGCTGGGCGACGACGGTGCCGGCGTCGCCACCGAGGTGCGCAGCGCCCTGCGCGCCTTCGCGCGTGCCTTGTTCTGACGTCACAGGCGGTCGGCCGCCTCTGTTCCAGTGCCACGGTCGGGCTTACTCTGGGAGCTCGCTGTCACCTGCCAGGAGCGCTGCCATGCCCGTCGTCGTTTTCCCTGCCGTCTGCCGTGCCGCGGTCCTTGTCGCGTGCGCGCTGCTGGCCGTGCTCCTGTCGGCGAACGCGACCGCCGCGGCCGCGCCCCAGCGCTATGCCGGCGAGGATTTCGACGCCAGGGCCTTTGCTGCCAGCAAGCGCCGCAGCTACGAGCTGCAGGACTTTTCCGACCGCTACCGCGCGACGCTGGAGGTCGAGGACAACGACGGGGTGTTCCGGCCCGGGATCGTGCGCGTATTCGCCCGCGGCAACGCCACGCCGCTGCTCGAAGTGGCTTCGCCAGAGTTGGTGGTGGACACCGATGCCAAGGGCACCAAGGTCAAGGCCAACGTGCACCAGTTGCCGTACGGCGAGCAGAGCGTGCTGATCTACGACGATTTCAACTTCGACGGCATCAAGGACCTGGCGGTGATGGACGGCCAGAACAGCTGCTATCACGGCCCGTCCTACCAGGTGTATCTGGGGACCGCCGATGGCTTCGAGGCCAGTCCCGGCTTCACCGAGCTGGCGCAGAGCAACTGTGGCCTGTTCCAGGTGGATGCCGAGGCGCGTGAGATCCACACCATGACCAAGGACGGCTGCTGCTGGCACCAGTACGCGACGTACTCGATCCGCGATGGCGCGCCGCTGCTGGAGAGCGAAACGGTCTTTGACGCGCGCGGCGACGGGCCGGGACTGGAGCAGGAGACGGTGTATCGCGACCGTGGCGGCAAGCGCGTGCCCGACATGCACTACGTGTGGGACGAGGAAGGCGAGACTGCGGTGGGCCAGCGCAAGATCCTGCTCGAGTTCCGCCTGGCGCCGGCCGGAAAGCGCATCGTGGTGTTCGCCAATGTCGGCGACGGGGCCAGCAGCAAGCCGTTCTATGCGGCGATCGGCGCACAGCAGCGGGTGGACCTGCTGTATCCGGATGCCGAACGCGAGGCGATGGACTACGACGCGGACCGGCACGTGCTCAGCTTCGAGCGCGGCGACACCACCTACCGCATCGTCGGCAATGCGCAGGGGGTGCCGCAGCGCATGGAGGTGGTGGTGCGCGGCAAGGTGCAGCCGCTGACGCTTCAGCCCGGCTCGGTGCGCGGCTCGCTGCAGGCGGTGGCGCAGGTGCTGGAGGCTGCGTCGGCGGAGTAGCGGGCCGCGGGTCGTGGTGCCGAAGGGCGCTGGCGATCCGGGCTACACGGGTCGGGACTGAAGTCCCTCCCACAGTGCACCCGGTCAGCCCATTGCAGCCCCGATGGCGCCATCTGTAGGAGCGGCTTCAGCCGCGACAGGCTTCACCGGGAACGCACGTCGCGGCTGAAGCCGCTCCTACAAAGGCTGCAGCCGGCGATGGTCCTTGAACTGCATGCGAATCTGCGTGCGTGTGCGGTGATGACGCCACGCATGTGGGGTTCGTCGTAGGAGCGGCTTCAGCCGCGAAAGCCGTTCCCGACGATGCCTGCTGCCCTCGTTACCCATACCTGCCTTGCGCCGCGTTGGCCGACCCGACCGGTCGCTTCACCCCCACGCCGCGAACGCCCGCGCCACCGCTTCGGCGCCGGGGTCGATCACGCCACGCAGTGCGTCCGCGGGCACCGCGGCAGCGCGGCCGGCGCCAGCGCGCGTGAGGTGTGCGGTGGCATCGGCGCCAGCACGTGCGGCGCGCGCGGCGGCGCCCACGCCGGCGCCCTGCGCCAGGGCGTCCAGCGCCGGCAGCAGCGCGTCTAGCAGGGTGCGGTCGCCGCGTTGCGCGCCGCCGTAGTGCTGCATTCGTGCCACGCCGGCCTGCAGGGCCTGCACCCAGTCGCGGCCGTCCGCCAGTGCGCCGGCGGCGGTGGTGAACAGGATCGACAGCAGCACGCCGCTGGAACCGCCCATGCTGTGTTCGATCGTCGCCGCCAGGCCGCGCGCCAGTGCGGCGTCATCGCCGGTCGCCAGCGCATCGGTGTCCAATGCCTGCTGCAGGGCGCGCGCGCCGGCGGCGAAGGTGCTGCCGGCGTCGCCATCGCCGCTGCGCGCGTCCAGCGCGTCCAGCTCCGCCTGCGCGGCGATCAGCGCCTGCGCCACGCGGGCCAGTGCTGCGGCGCACTGCGCGTCGCGCGCGCCATGGCGGTGGCTGTCGTCGCGCTTCAGCACCGGAGCAAAGGTCTGCGCCGCGTGCGGCACGCGCACGCCGGGCCAGCCCAGGGTCTGCACCGGCGCCTGCAGCGCGGCCAGCACGTCGGCATCGGCCGGCGCCAGAGTGATCGAGAAACCGTGCATGTCCATCGAGGTCATCAGCGCCGCCGGCAGCGGCATCAGCGCGATGCGGTCGACGCCGATGCGCTGCAGCGCCAGCCGCGTCAGCACGCCCAGTTCCTGCGTCGAGCAGCCGCCGAGGTCGTTGAGCATCAGCACCAGCGGCGCGTCGGCACCGAGGCGGGCATCGGCCTGTGCCAGCAGCGGGTCCAGGACCAGCGCCAGCGCCTCTTCCACCGCGCCCGGCTGTACCGGCCGCGCACCCGGCTCGTTGTGGATGCCCAGCCCCAGTTCCGGTGCGCGACGGCCCACGTGCTGGCCGGGCACGCTGCAACTGGACAACGCCATGCCCAGCGACAGCAGGCGGTCGGCGAAGGCCTGGCCGCGCTGCGCCAGTTCGGCCAGCGGCATGCCCTCGCGCGCCAGATGGCCCACGTACTTGTGCACCAGCACCGTGCCGGCGATGCCGCGCGGCTGCGCGGCGTCGGGCAGGGCGATGTCGTCGGCGACCAGCACGCTGGCCACGTCGATGCCCTCGGCGCGGGCGCGCTCGGCGGCCAGGCCGAAGTTGAGCCGGTCGCCGGTGTAGTTCTTGATCACCAGCAGCACGCCGGGCGCGTCGGCGCAGGCGCGGATCGCCGCCAGCACCGCCTCCACGCCGGGCGAGGCGAACAGGTCGCCGGCGATGGCGCCGCTGAGCATGCCCGGGCCGACGAAGCCGGCATGCGCCGGCTCGTGCCCGGCACCGCCGCCGGACAGCACCGCGACCTGGCGCGGATCGCGCTCCGCCTGCAGCACGATGCGGGTGCCGCTGTCGGCCTCGGAGAGCAGCAGCGGTTGCAGCATGGCGGCGGCCGCGAGCACGTCGTCGACGATGGCGCGGGGCGCGGTGAGGAACTGGTCCATGGCGTCTCCTTGGCGGTGCGGGGCTGGGCCGCAGGGTAGCCGAGTGCGGGTGATGCCGTGGCGCGCGGCGCCGGCCCGCGATCTCGGTGAGAATGGCGCCGACCTTTCCAACAGGAACGCGCATGGCTCGCACCAGCCTGTTCACCTTGCTTGGTGCGCTGGCGTCCGCGCTGGACGAGACTGCGCGCCGGGCCCCGGCACAAGCGCGGGCGGTGGCCGCGGCGCCGATCGGCCGCGCCTGGTGGCTACTGGGCAAGGCGTTCGGGCGCGCGCTGTTGGGCAAGCTGGCGCTGGTGCCGGCGTTGCTGGCGCTCTACGCCATGCTGCCGCCGCCCTCGGTGTTCGGGACGCACGACAACGTCACGGATCGGCTGACGCTGGGGCTGTTGTGCTTGTGCGGGCTGTACCAGAGCTACGAAAGCCTGGAGTGGCTGGCACGCTCCTGGCGCCGCCCGGCGGCCGATCCTGGTGCCGAAGACGACGCCCGGATCGCCGGGCTGCTCAAGGGCGCGATGCGGACCGATGTCGTCGTGTCGATCCAGTGCATCGTCGTGACCAGCCTGGTGCTGTCCATGCTGCCGTTCGCGTTTTCCGCGCTCGGCGTGGCGCTGATGGCCGTTGCGCTGGCACTGGCCATGTACATACCGGTCGCCGCGCTCGTCCTGCTCGCCGACCTGGGCCTGCGCGTGCACGGTGCGGGCGGTCGCATCGCGGCGCTCGGGCGCGTCCTGTTGGCGCTGGCGCCGCGGCTGTTGCGTGGCCTGTCGCTGCTCGCGTTGGTTGTGTCGCTCGTGCTCGGCGCGGCGTCGGCGATCGGTGCGACATACGCATTGATCTTCCCGTCCTCGCCGGAAGGCCTCATCAAGTAGCGTTACGTCAGGTTGTGCAGCGCGCGGGGCCGGTAATGGGATACACCCGGGCGGAGACCGATGCGGCCGGCAGCCCACCGCATGCCGGAATCGGCGAGAATCGCCGCTCATCCCGAATGGAATCCCCGCATGGCCGGCGCCAGCCTGTTCACCCTGCTCGACGACATCGCCACCCTGCTCGACGACGTGTCGCTGCTGACCAAGGTCGCGGCCAAGAAGACCGCCGGTGTGCTCGGCGACGACCTGGCGCTGAACGCGCAGCAGGTCACCGGGGTGAACGCCGACCGCGAACTGCCGGTGGTGTGGGCGGTGGCCAAGGGTTCGCTGCTCAACAAGGCGATCCTGGTGCCGGCGGCGCTGGCGATCAGCGCGTGGCTGCCGTGGGCGATCACCCCGCTGATGATGATCGGCGGCGCGTTCCTGTGCTTCGAGGGCGTGGAGAAGCTGGCGCACCGCTTCCTGCATTCGAAGAAAGAGGACGCGGAGCGGCATGCGCAGCAGGTGCAGGCGCTGGCCGACCAGCAGGTGGACGTGGTGGCGCTGGAGAAGGACAAGGTCAAGGGCGCGATCCGCACCGACTTCATCCTCTCGGCGGAGATCATCGTGCTGTCGCTGGGCGTGGTCGCCGGCGTGCCGTTCGTGCAGCAGCTCGCGGTGCTGGTGGCGATCGCGCTGGCGATGACCGCCGGCGTCTACGGCCTGGTTGCCGGCATCGTCAAGCTCGACGACCTGGGCCTGTACCTGAGCCGCAAGGGCGCCGCCGCCGCGACCATCGGCCGCGGCATCCTGTGGCTGGCGCCGTGGTTGATGCGCACCCTGTCGGTCGCCGGCACGGCGGCGATGTTCCTGGTCGGCGGCGGCATCCTGGTGCACAGCATCGGCCCGCTGCATCACGCCATCGAGGGCATCGCCCCGAGCGGCGGCCTGGGCAGCCTGGTGCTTGCGTTGGGCAATGCCGTGGTGGGAATCGTGGCCGGCGCCGTGGTGCTGGCCGTGGTGTTGGGCATCAAGAAGGTACGGGGTAGGGATTAGGGATTGGAGATTCGGGATTCGCAACAGCGGCGCGCATTGCTGCCTTTGCGAATCCCCAATCCCGACTCCCGAATCCCGCGCCGGCACCGCCGGCGCTAATCGGCCGAAACCACCCGGTTCTTGCCGGCCTTCTTGGCCTCGTACAGCGCACGGTCGGCGCGGCGGATCAGCGCGTCCTGCGCTTCGCCGGGCTGGCGCAGGGCGACGCCGGCGCTGAAGCTGACGAACACGCGCTGGTCCTCGTGCACTACCGCGCGCTGGGCCAGGGCGCGCTGCACCCGGGTCACCGCCGCGCTGGCCTCGAAGATCGTGCAGTCCGGCATCAGCAGCAGGAATTCCTCACCGCCGAAGCGAGCGATGGCGTCGCTGGCGCGCAACGTGGTGCGTGCCACTTCCACCACGTGGCGCAGCGCGCTGTCGCCGCCGGGGTGGCCGTAGGTCGCGTTGAGCTGGCGGAAATCGTCCAGGTCCAGCATCGCCACGCACAACGGTTGCGCGCTGCGCTCGGTGCGCACCAGTTCGCGCGCGAACAGGTCCTCCAGGCCGCGCCGGTTGAGCGCGCCGGTGAGCTGGTCGACGCGCACCAGGCCGCTGACGTCCTGCAGTTCCTGCTCCAGGCGCAGGATGCGCTGTTCGGCCGCGTCCACTTCCTGGCGCGCGGCGATCAGGTGGTCGCGCGCGCGCAGCGCCTGCTCCTGCACGTGGCCGGTGTCCTGCAGCACTTCCTGCAGCAGGCGGTTGAGGTCGGCGATGCTGCGCGCGTCGCGGATGGTCTGCGAGTAGTCGGCGATGCGGTCGTGGAATTCGCCGGTGCTGGCGGCCATGCCGTCCAGGTCCGCGACGAAGGTCAGCATCAGCTCCTTCATGGCGTTCTTGGACTCGGCGATGCCCTGCTTGAGCAGCCCCTGCTTGTAGATCACCTCGCGCAGGCTGCCGCGTGCCTCCTCGATCGAGTAGCGGTCCAGCGGCCCGGCGATCAGGTCGCGCACCACCGCGATCTGGCCCTGCAGCCAACTGGTGTCTTCGAGCAGTTCGCCGACATTCTCCAGCAGCAGGTCGAACAGGCTCAGCAACAGCGCCTGTTGCTCCTGGCCGTCGTTGGCGCGCAACGCGATCTGGTGGCACAACTCGCGTACCTGCTGCGCCACCGGTTCCAGCGGTTGCCCGGGGCGCCACTGGCGCAGCGCCTCGCCGCTGGCCTCGGCCTCGCCGGCCAGCTCGGGCAGGGTGTGCAGCAGCGCCGCCAGCGCGCCGGCCACGGTCTGCCGCAGCAGGTCGCGCAGGCGCTCGCTGTCGCTGGGCCCGGCCAGCGGGTCTTCGATGTCGATGGTGCGAATGTACTTGTCGATCAGCTGGCGCAGCGCGCGGCCATAGCTGGGCCAGTCGCCGCTGCTCGCTGCCGATTGCAGGCGCCGGCCCATGTCGCCCAGTTCGCCATGCAACGAGGCCATGCCATCGGCGAAGGCGCCGAGCAGGCCTTGCGGCTCGTGCGCCTGCTGGAACAGGCGGATCAGCGCGGCGGTGGCGGCGGCCGGGTCGGTTGCGCCCGCCACAGGCGCCGCCGCTTGGCCGGGCGCGTGCCCATGACCATGTCCATGTCCATGCGCGCGCGCCGGCAGCGTCGCGGCCGCCGTCGTCGCCGGCTCGCGCCGACGTGGCGACAGCAGTTTGCGCAGTCCGCTGATGGGCGGCTCGTCGCGTTGGTCCGACATGCCGGCCGGCTCCTCCCCAGTCAATGCGCCGCCCATGCTGGCGCTCAGGCTCTGGATATCGGCGCCGGCGGCGTGCGCTTGAGCGGGCGGGTGGTGGGTCTGTGAAGAAGACTCCATTGCGGTCGTACCCTCACCCCCAGCCCCTCTCCCGGGGGGAGAGGGGAGTATGTGCTCAGGCGGCGTGGTCGCCCGTCCCTTCTCCCTTCGGGAGAAGGTGCCCCGAAGGGGCGGATGAGGGTCGGGTGGCTAGGGAGGCGTCTGGGGAATAGGTTCCCTGGCTGTCGCACCCTCACCCCCGGCCCCTCCCCCGAAAAGGGGGCCGTGGTCCCGGAGGGAGAGGGGAGCAAGCCTGGCTTGCCGAAAGATCGCCGCGTGTCCGGACGTCGTGCAAGACGCGCACGGCACTGGCACTCTGGCGGTTGTGCCTACCGCAGCGTCGACAGCGCTACACGCCCCCCACCTCCACCGAGACCGAGCATGGCCGATTCCCGCGAACCGCTGCTGCACCCTGTCCCGATCCTGTCCTTGCGCCCGACGCAGATGACCGTGGGCATGCGCGAGGTGAAGGAGAAGCGCAAGCGCTGGCGCGCGCACGCCTCCAGGCACAAGCAGGCCGAGCTGCTCGGCAAGCACATGATCCCGGTGGTGCTGGGGCCGGACGGCAAGTACTACGTGGTGGACCATCACCACCTGGCGCGGGCACTGCACGACGAAGGGGTGAAGGACATCCTGGTCACGGTGATCGCCGACCTCAGCGTCGTCGACAAGGCCGCGCTGTGGAGCGTGCTGGATCATCGCCGCTGGGCCTATCCCTATGACGCCAAGGGCGAGCGCCGCCCGTTCAAGGACATGCCGACGTCGATCGCCGACCTGAAGGACGATCCCTACCGCAGCCTCGCCGGCGAGGTGCGCCGTGCGGGCGGCTATGCCAAGGACACCACCCCGTTCAGCGAATTCCTGTGGGCCGACCTGTTCCGCCGCCGGCTGCGGCGCCGCGACATCAAGGACGACTTCGCACGCGCCATGGAGACCGCGCTCGCGCTCGCCAAGAGCAGGGAGGCGAGCTACTTGCCCGGCTGGTGCGGGCCGTCGTCCGACGACTGATCGGTGGCCGCGGCATGGTGCGGCTTGCCGCCCAGGAGCCCGTGCAAGGCGCGTTCGACGCGGCCGCCGACCAACAGGATGACGAAGGCGATGGCCAGGGACACGGCCACGATCTGCCATTGGCCGGCGCCGCACATGATGCCGATGCAGGCGGTGAGCCAGACGCAGGCGGCGCTGGTCAGGCCATGCACCCGGACGTGTTTCTGGGTGTGATAGATGACGCCGGCACCGAGGAAGCCGATGCCGGTCAGGATGCCCTGGATGACGCGGCTGCCGGCGTCGGTAAAGCCGCCCTTGCCGAGCGGGTCGGCCAGCAGCACCACCATCGCGGTGGCCAGGCCGACCAGCCCCAGCGTGCGGATCCCGATCGGTTTGCCGTGCAGGTCGCGGTTCAACCCGATCGCCGCGCCGGCGAGGGCGGCGATTCCCAGGCGCACGGCGATGTCGGACAGCTCGATCAAGGCAGGTCTCCTGGTGGATGTGGCGCCGTGGGCGGCCGGCCCATCATAGGAAACCCGGCCGCGCGCATGTCGTGTGTGCCGTGGGTCGGCTTCAGAGCGCGGCGCGGACCTCGTCCAGGCTCGGTGGGTTGGCGCCGGCGCGGGTGCAGTTGATGGCCGCGGCGGCCACGCAGAACTGCAGCAGGCGCTCCAGCGCAGCCGGCTCGCTGCCCAGCGCCGCCAGCGCGGCCGGGTCGGGCAACTGCTGCAGCAGCGCCGCCTGGAAGCTGTCGCCGGCGCCGACAGTATCGGCCACCTGCACCACGCGGCCGCGCACGCGCGCCTCGCTGTCGCCGCGCCAGGCCACCGCGCCGTCGCCGCCCAGGGTCATCACCACCAGCGACGGCCCCTGCTGCAGCCAGCTGCGGGCGATGGCGAACGGATCCTGCTGCGGATACAGCAACTCGATGTCTTCCTGGCTGACCTTGACCACGTGCGCCAGCGCGATCCAGCGCGCCAGCCGCGCGCGCCATACCGCCATGTCCGGTTCCACCGTCGGCCGCACGTTCGGGTCCAGCGAGATCAGCCGCTGCCCGCGCTCGCGCTCGGCCAGCGCCTGGAAGGTGCTGGCGGTGGTCTCGGCGACCAGCGTGTAGGAGCCGAAATGCAGGCCGCCGACGCGCGCGTCCAGCGTCGGCAGGTCGGACTCGGTCAGTGCGCGGTCGGCGCAGCCGGTGCCGTAGAACGCGTAATTGGGGACGCCGTCGCCGTCGAGCGCGACCATCACCAGGGTGGTCGCCTCGCGTTTGTCGATGCAGTAGTCCAGGGCCACGCCTTCGCGTTCGAGGGTGGTGCGCAACTGGCGGCCGAGCGGGTCGGTGGACAGGCCGGTGAACAGCGCCGACGGCGCACCCAGGCGGGCCAGGCCGATCGCCACGTTGAACGGCGAACCGCCCTGGCGTGCGGTCATCCCGACCGAGGTGCCGGCGTAGCCGTCGATGAAGATGTCGTACAAGGCCTCTCCGCACACCACGAACATCGAACCGCTCCTCGTCAGGTTGCAGCGCGCCGGCCGGCGCGATGGGGCGGCTATTGTGGCGTACCTGCTGCGGCGCGGCGACCGTGCGGGAGCGGGCTGCTGGGCTGCCGTGTGGGGTGGGCGCCTGGATGGCGCTCGTACCGTCATTTAGGGAGGAGGCCTGGCTGGCGGCCGTACCCTTATCTAGGGAGGATGCCTGGCTTGCGGCCGTACCCTCATCCGCCCCTTCGGGGCACCTTCTCCCGAGGGAAGAAGGAACAGCCGCGCGCCCATAGCCCCTCTCCCCCCGGGAGAGGGGTTGGGGTGAGGGTAGGAGCGCGCAAGCGCTTCGTGGATCCTGGACGCCAGCCGTACGGCATTGTGCTGGTGCGTGTGGCTGCGCGCTGGCGTATAGGACGGATGCCTGGGCTGGCGCTCGTATGCTCATCCAAGGTGGATGCCTGGCTGGCGCACGCACCCTCATCCGCCCCTTCGGGGCACCTTCTCCCGAGGGGAGAAGGGAACAGCCGCGCGGCCATAGCCCCTCTCCCTTCGGGAGAGGGGTTGGGGTGAGGGTAGGGCGCGCAGCGCCTCGTGGACCCATGCCCGCCACGCAAGCACCCCGACAGTACCTTCCCGCTCCGCCTGCGATAGTCGGAACTTCCCCCACCTGTCTCCAAGGACATCCCCATGAAGATCCTGCTCGCCGGCGCCACCGGCCTGGTCGGCGGCCACGCGCTGACCCAGTTGCTGGCCGACCCGGCCTGCAGCGCAGTGATCGCACCGACCCGGCGCGCGCTGGAGCTGGACCATCCCAAGCTGCACAACCCGGTGCTCGACTTCGACGCGCTGCCGGCGCAGGCGTCGTGGTGGCAGGTGCAGGCGGCGATCTGCGCGCTCGGCACCACGATGCGCCAGGCCGGTTCCCGTGAGGCGTTCCGTCGGGTCGATCACGACTACCCGCTGGCGATCGCGCGGCTGCTCCGCCAGCACGGCGCCGAGGCGTTCGCGCTCAACTCGGCGCTGGGAGCGGATCCGCAGTCCTGGGCGTTCTACAACCGGGTCAAGGGCGATCTGGAAAACGACCTGCGCGCGCTCGACTATCCATCGTTGACCCTGGTACGTCCCGGGCTGATCGGCGGCGAGCGTGTGCAACGGCGCCGCGGTGAACACGCGGCCAGCGTGGTGCTGTGGGCGCTCGGGCCGCTGCTGCCGCGGCGCTACCGGATCAATCCGGCCGAACGCATCGCCGCGGCGCTGGTCGCGGCCGCGCTGCAGCCGCGACCGGGTGTGCAGGTGATCGATGCGGCGCAGTTGGTTTAGGAGCCGGGATTGGGGAGTGGGGATTCGGGATTGGAGAGGGCGCGCGAGGTCGCAGCATTGCGTGTGCGATGCAAATAGCGGCAGCCCCGCCTAGGAGCGGTCGTCTGCGGCGCGACGCCGGCGCCAGGTCGCATCACTACTGCATCGCGTGCAGCCCACGCTCGTCGCCACGCGCTCGCGCGCACTGGCCGTGGCCGCACACGCGACCTGCCTCAGGCGCCCAGCGACTGCCCGCCGTCCACCGCCAGCACCTGGCCGGTGATCCAGCGCGCCTGCGGCGAGGCCAGGAACAGCGCTGCGTTGGCGACGTCGTCGATCGCGCCGAAGGCGCCGAACGGAATGCTGGCGCGGATCTGCCGGTACAGCTCGGGCTGCTGCTGGCGGCGTTGCTCCCACAGCCCGCCGGGAAACTCGATGGACCCGGGCGCGATCGCATTGACCCGGATCCGTTCGCGCGCCAGCTGCGTTGCCAGTGTCATCGTGTAGTAGTTCAGTGCCGCCTTCGCCGCCGAGTACGCCGGCACCCGCGGCGTCGGCCGCAGGCCGTTGATCGAGCTGATGTTGAGGATGCAGCCACGGCCGCTGCCGCGCAGATGCGGCAGCGCGGCGCGGTTGCAGCGCACCGCGGCCATCAGGTCGATGTCGAAGCCGGCCTGCCAGCTCGCATCGTCGTCGCCATGGCCGTAGCCGGAGGCATTGTTGACCATCACGTCGATGCCGCCGAGCGCGTCGGCGGCCTGCGCCACCCAGCCCTCGATCTGCGCGGCGTCGGCCAGGTCGCAGCACTGTGACGCGACCGGGTGGCCGTGGCGCTGCAACTGCGCGGCGGCGTCGGCCAGCGGCGCGGAACTGCGTGCGCAGATCGCCACCGCCGCGCCGTGCCGGGCGAAGGCGTCGGCGATGGCAAGGCCGATGCCGCGGCTGGCGCCAGCGACGAGCACGCGGTATCCCGCGAAGGCGGATGGATCGGTCATCGGTGGCTCCTGCGTGGCCGTGGGGCGTGTGCCGATTATCCGCGCAATCCGCAGCACGCGGCCGCTTCTGGCACCATGGCGGCCGTCGCACGCGCCGCCATGGTGCGCCCGCCGCGCCGCCGCCTTGCGATGGCCGCATTCCCTTTCCAGGATTTCCCGCAGTGAAGAAGACCTACCGGCTCCGCATCGAAGGCAAGCATCCCGACCGCCTGCTCGACGCCGCCAAGCACGACATCCGCAAGTACATCCGCCGCGAGCGCCGCAAGACCCTGCCGGCCGGCGCCGACTACTGGGATTTCGACACCCTGTTCGGCACCGAGGAAGCCACCGCTGCGGTGCTGCCGCCGGCCGAGCTGCTGCGTGCGGTCGACGCGCTGGTCGCCGCCGGCGGCGATCAGTTCTACGTGGAAATCCGCAGCCGCGCGTGCACGCGGCCGCCGCGGGCCACGGACGGCCAGGACGAGCGCGAGCACGATCCGTTCGAGGACTGAGCGCGACTCGGCGCGCCCGCGGCGTCGGGACCCACGCGGTGCAGCTCAGCCGCTCGCGGGCGGCTCCCCGTCCTGCGCACGCGCCGCGCGCAGTCTGTCCTTCTTGCTCGGTCGCTTGCCCTTGATGCCACCGGTGGAGGCGGCCGCCTCGGCGGCCGGCGTGGCGGCCGGGGTCGGCGCCTGCGTCGGCTCGAAACCGGGAATGCGTTCGCGCAGCACGCGCACGCCCTGGCGTTTCTCGATCAGGCGCAGATGCGCCGCGCTGGCAGCGTCGACGAAGCTGAGCGCCTGGCCCTCGGCGCCGGCGCGCGCGCTGCGGCCGATGCGGTGGGTGTAGTCCGCGGTGGAACGTGGCAGGTCGTAGTTCACCACCACCGGCAGCGCGACGATGTCGATGCCGCGCGCGGCCAGGTCCGTGGTCACCAGCACCCTTAGCTGCTGCTGGCGGAACGCGTCCAGGGTGCGCTGGCGCCGGCCCTGCGCCAGCTCGCCATGCAGCGGCTGCGCGGCGATGCCGGCCTTGGCCAGCGCCGTGGCAACGCGTTCGGCATCGCGCCGGCTGGCCACGAACACCAGCGCCCGCGGCCACGCTTCCTGTTCCAGGAGATGCTGCAGCAACGCCAGGCGACGGCCGTCGTCGACCTCGATCGCGCGCTGGCGCAGCGTCGCCGGAATCGGCGCGGCGTCGGCGTTTTCGCCAATCCGCCGCGGCGCGCGCAGCAGGCGCGTGGCCAGCGCGGCGATCGGTGCGGGCATGGTGGCGGAGAACAGCAGGGTCTGCCGCGTCGGCGGCAGCCGCTGCAGCAGCCGCTCCAGTTCGGCGCCGAAGCCCAGGTCGAGCAGGCGATCGGCCTCGTCCAGCACCAGGTGCGCCACCGCGTCCAGTTGCAGCGCGCGCTGCTCCAGCAGGTCCAGCAGGCGCCCGGGCGTGGCCACCACCACGTCGGCGCCGCCGCGCAGCGCCAGCATCTGCGGATTGATCGAGACGCCGCCGACCGCCACCACCACCCGCGGCCGCCGCGGCAGTTCCAGGCCCAGTGCGACGAAGGTGTCGGCGACCTGGACCGCCAGTTCGCGGGTCGGTACCAGCACCAGTACGCGGGTGGAACGCGCCGGCCTGGCCGCCTGCGCGCAGGCCTGCAGCAGCGGCAGGGCGAACGCCGCGGTCTTGCCGGAGCCGGTCTGCGCCATGGTCAGCAGGTCGTGGCCGGCGATGACCAGCGGCACCGCCTGTTGCTGGATCGGCGTGGGCGTCTGCCAGCCGGCGCGCGCGAGCGCGGCGGCGAAGGCGGGAAACAGCGCGGGCGACAGACCGAGGGAAGCGAACGGCATCGGGAGACGGGCAGCGAGGCCATGCGGGTCACGGCGGGCGTGCAGTATCGCCGACCGCGCGCGGACTGGCGAAGGCGCGCTCAGTGCGGCAGGTCGGTCGCCCGCTCGGCGGCACGCGCCGCCGCCCGCGCATAGCGCCGCTTCGCCAGCCAGCCGTCGCCCTGCAGGGTCTGCCGTAGCGCCAGGGTGTCGGCATCGTCCGGCACCAGCCGGCAGGCCGCCTCGCACCAGCGCACCGCACGGTCGAAGTCCTGCCAGGCTGGATTGGAGGTCGTGCCGTGGAAGTGGCCGAGGCCGCGCATTGCCTCCACCCAGCCGGCGTGCGCGAACCGGGTGAGCACGCCCAGGACGCGCTCGATCCGCGCCGGGTCGTCGTCTTGGTGGGCGAGGAAGTGGCGCAGGCCGCGCAGACAGGCGTTGGCGCGGCGGCTCGCGCGTTCTGACAGCGTCGGCAGCGCCGCGGTGGCTTCCAGGCAGGCGATCTCGCAGTCGTTGGAGAGGCGCACCAGTTCATCCGGTGCCAGCCCGGCGATACCGCCTTGTTCGATGCCGCGGTCGTACACCACGCTGAGGTTGTACGCGGCCCGCGGAAATCCGTGTTCGGCCGCACGCCGGTACCAGTGGATCGCCAGCGTCGGGTCGTAGCTGTCCTCATCCTCGAAATAGCGATAGCCCAGGGCGAACTGCATTTCCGGATAGCCGAGCTCGGCGCCGCAGCGGGCCATGTGTTGCAGTGGACCGTGCTGCACTTGTTCGTCGAAGGCGTAGTAGACGTCGTTGAACGGGCACACCTCTTCCGGCGCGGGCAACGGTGCAAGCGTGGCTGCGTGCCGGTACCACGCCTCGGCGATGGCCGGATCGCGCTGCACGCCTCCCCAGCCGGTATCGCACAGCAGGCCGTAGAGCACGGCCGCATGCGCCGTCTGCGCGCAGCCGCGCGCGGCCAGCGTGCCCAACCAGTCGGCCTGCAGCTGTCCGCTCTGCACCGCGGCATGCAACGCCCGCAGCAGTTGGTGATCGTCCAGGCGCAACGGCGCCGGCAACGCGGCGACGGCCGCCAGATGGGGAACGGCCTGGTCCGGCCGTTCGGCGAAGCTGTACAGCTCCGCCAACTGCAGATGCACCTGCGCACGGTCACCGTCGTCGTGCGTGCGGTGCAACAAGGCATGCCCTTGTTGCACCGCCTGCGCGACCGCCTCGGCGTCGTCGGTCTCGATGCTGTCCACGTCGATCGCGTCGAGCCAGGCGACCAGGCGCAGACGGTGGCGTTCGCCTTGGTCGAGGCGGGCGGCCAGGGGCCCTTCGGCCAGCGCCAGGATCTCTTCGCGGCTGCCGCCCCAGCGTGGGGTCTGCAGCGTGGCGTAGGACAGCAAGGCTGCCAGTCCATGGCCGCTGTGGCCCAGGGTCAGCGACAGCCAGAACCACGCCGGCGGCACGGGGTCGCTGGTGTCTGGCCTCCCGTCCGGCGCGTGCAGTGGCGCGGGCAGCACGGAGGGCAGGCCCAAGGACGCGATGTCCCGCGCGTCCGCCGCATCGAACGTGGCGTTGTCGTTGGGATGCACGCCCTCGCACCGCCAGTGCGTCAACCAGTCCGGTTCGCCGAAGGCCTGCACGCTGCGGGTGAGCAGCGTGCCGAGGATCCACGGCAGCGGAAACCGCACCATCAACTGCAGCGCGTCTGCAAACAAGCGCCATTGCGCGAGGCGCACCCCCCGCCACTGCGTTTCGTCGACGCCGTCGGCCCAACCGGTGCCGCGCGCCTGCAGCGCCCGTCGCTCCCAGAAGGCGCAGCGCAGGAGCCGCGGTGCCAGGCTGTCCGGAGCCTGTCGCTGCCATGCGTCCAGCAGGGCTGCCAGCGCAGCGGGACGGGTGGCCGCCAGTGCACCGGTCTCATCCACGACCCGCGCGTACAGCCTCGCCTCGCCGGCTGCGTCAGCGGCGGCGAGCAGCGTCCGCAACTGCGCGTCCACCGCGTCGAATCGCTGGGCGAGCAGGTCGTGTTGGAACGGGGTCAGATCGGCGCGCGCGGCTTGCGCGACGGACATGGCGGGATGCATGGGACGTCTCGGATCGGAAGGGAAGTGATAAGCGGATGCGCTGCCGTCGCGGCGCAAACGGGCTGCCCACGCGGGTGACGCAGGCATGCCGTATCGCCACGGCGGATCGCGTCGGCAGCGCGCGCCGATGGCGGCAAGGTCCGGTCCGGTCCCCGCGCGCGTGGCGGCACAGGTGCGGAGCGCTATGCGCTCGCAGACGGCGCCGTCGTTGCGCGCCGAGGATCCGCTTGCACGCAGGCGCCGCGCCGTCCGCGGTGGTGGCGGTCGGTGAATGCGGCATTGGGCGCAGGGAAGGGAAGACGAAAACGGGCACGGAACAGGCGGGCCTCGCCGTCTGCCGTCGCGGATCGCACGCGCGGCGTCGCAATGCAGACGGCCGGCATGCGGACATGGGGCGTCGAGTTGGGTGCGCAGTATAGGGCAGCGCCGTTAGCGCACCGTCGTGGGCATGGCGTCACCGCCGTGGTCATGCGGGCGCGGCCCATGCGCCTATCGCTGCCGCTTCCGCGGGTGCATGCCGCGCCGTGCGGACAACAGTTGCGAACGTGCGTGCCCCGTGTCGGTGCTGCGCGCGGCACTCGCGTGATCATCACCGACACCGTGCCGTCGGCAGCGCGGGTCGGCGCAACGCACGGCCTTGTGGATCTCCATCGCCGCGAGCCCGGCCATCGCTGTCGATGGCCGGGTCCGCAGGGTTGCTGGGACTACTGCGTGCAGCTCACGCCGACGGCGGCGAAGGCGTTGTTGACCGCGGTCACCGAGCGGCCGAGGTCGCTGGCGGCGGTGCGCACGCCGCAGGCGCCGCTGTTGAAGGTGGTGCTGGGCGTCCAGTACAACTGGTTGGCGCGGGCGAACACCTCGAACGCCAAGCGCGTGTTCCAGCCCGAGGTGGTAGCCAGGTTGTAGAACGCCTTGTTGTACACGCCCGAGGAGTAGTGCACGTCCAGGCCGCTGCGGTAGTTGGCGGCGTTGTCGATCGAGCTGCCGTCCTGCGTCGGGTTGGCCATGTAGCGCAGCGCACCGTTGGCCTTGAAGATCTCGGTGCCGACCTTGAAGTCGTTCGTGCCCTTGAGGTAGTACTCGGTGGCCTCGCCGGCCATGTCCGAGAACGCCTCGTTGATACCGCCGGACTGGCCGGAGTAGGTGAGGTTGGAATGCTGCTCGGTGAAGCCGTGCGAGACCTCGTGGCCGGCGACATCCGCGCTGACCAGCGGATAGAACCGCGTGTTGCCGTCGCCGAAGTTCATCGTCGAGCCGTTCCAGAACGCGTTCTCGTAGCGCGTGCCGTAATGCACGCGCATCACCAGTTGGAAGGTCAGCGGCGCCACGCCGACGTAGCTGCGGTACATCTTCTCGATGACGCCGCCGAAGTAGTGCGCGTCGTTGATCGGCGAGTAGGCGCCGTTGATGGCCTTGTAGGTGTTGCGTGGGCAGGTGAACTGGTACGCGGTGGTGCCGGAGCTGCCGCCGTTGAGGTTCACCGACTTGACGTTGCTGTTCTGCATGCGGCAGCTGTCGTCCACCTCCAGGAAACCGTGGATGCTGTCGCTGCCGTACTCGTACTGGCCGGTCTTGGCGTTGCCGCCGGGGCCGGTGGCGTCACGCGTGGTCAGGGCGTCCCACTGTTTCAGGATGGCGCCGCTGCGCGCATCCACGATCACGAACGGCCGGCTCGGCGCGCCGCCCTGCGGCGCATCGGCGAAGAACGACACCACGTAGGCCAGGTGTGCGCGGTCGCTGTCGTCGAGATAGATCATCTGCGGCGCCTGCGCGCGTTCGATGCGACGCTCGGCCTGGGCCGCGCCCAGCGCGACGCGCCGGGCCAGCGTCAGCGCGGCATCGGCGCTCAGCGACGCGCTGGCGGCATTGGCGGCGGTGGCCGGCAGTTCGCTGGCCAGCCCGGCCACCGAGCGGCCGAACAGGCTGCGCACGCTGCCGTCGGCGCGCTCGCTGACGATCACCTGTTCGCCCCACACCGGAATGCCGCGGAAGGTCTGCTGGTAGCGGCGGTGCACGGTGCCGTCGGCATCTTCGCTGCTGCCGAGCAGGGTGAGCGCGGATTCGGCATCCAGCCCGATCAGTTCGGCATGGCGCACCGCGGCCGCGGCCGGAATGCCACCGACGCGCGCTGCGGCGCTGCGGTACTGGGTGCTGAGCGTATCCGGGTTCTTGGCGTGCAGGTCCACGCGCTGCGCGGCGCTGGCGGAGGTGGCGGCGAGCGCGAGCAGCAGGGACGAGACCAGTGCCGACGGACGATGACGAAGCGACAGGGACATGAGCGGAATCCTCGAACGCGAGAAGGAAGGACACGTCGACGCGGCAGCGGAGCGGCCGTAGCGCTGTGACGTGGCATGACGACTGGGGCAATGCGGCCGATCGGCGCAGTGCCTCCCCCTGTGCAACGACCATAACGGCGCCGCTGCGTCGCGTGGTAGACAGGTTTCGTTCAGTCTTCCAAGACTACCGAATGCGCTCTGCACACTGGCGTGGCGCGTGATGCGCCGTTGCGGCAGACCAGCGCGCCATCACAGCATGCCGCCTGAAACCCGGACGTCGACCTGCGTGCGATGCGATGCCGCTCCGTGCAGCGAGCCCGTCGCGGTACGTCCGAACGCGTGCTGGGAGAGCGGTGTCGGCCGCGACGTGCGGTGCACGAATCGCTCGATGGATCGGACAGCGATTGTCGGAGACCGTAGCAATACAGGGATGGGTTTAGGCGGCCCCGAGCCATCCACGCTAGAAAAGCTTGAACCCCGACATCTTTTCGTGCGTCGCGTCGGGACTGAAGTCCCTCCCACACTGGTGGTGCATCTGCTGCTCCATGTGCAGTATGCGCATTACCTGGTGTCAGGCAGGTCGCCTGATATGCACCGAATGCACGCCGAAGCGATCGGCAACGCAATGCCACTCACGTAGCACCCGGTCATTGCACTGTGGGAGGGGCTTCAGCCCCGACGCGCTGTGCTGGAGTTGCTCATCGGCTATCACCTCGCGATGTGTAGAAGCCCGCAGGAAATACGCGCGCCTCCACGTGGCGTCCGAGCCATCCCCTGCAGAAAGGCTTAAGCCGCGACGCTGTTTTGTTGATCGCGTCGGGACTGAAGTCCCTCCCAGACTGGTGGTGCATCTGCTGCTCCGGGCGCAGCAGATGCACCGTCTCGCGTCAGGCAAGACGGTTGCTATGCAAGGTGGCCGTCGCGCTCAGGCCGACAGCGCCAGGTCGTCGATCATCGCGCGCAGGAAGCGTGCGGCTTCGCCGCCGGTGCAGGCGCGGTGGTCGAAGCTCAGCGATAGCGGCAGGATCTTGTGCGTTTCCACGCCGCCCATCACCGGCACCAGCTGATGGCGGGCGCGGCCGGCGGCAACGATGGCCACGCACGGCGGCACCACGATCGGCGTGGCGTAGCGGCCGGCGAACATGCCGAAGTTGGACAGCGAGATGGTGTAGCCGCTCAGTTCCGAGGCCGGGATGCTGCGTGCCTCCACCTGCTGGCGCAGGCGGTTGATGCCTTCGCGCACGCCGCGCGCATCGAGCATGTCGGCGTTGCGCAGGGCGGGCACGAACAGGCCATCGTCGGTGTCCACGGCGATGCCGATGTCCACGTGCGCGTGCAGGGTGCGGGTCAACGCCTCGCCGTCGAACCAGGCATTGAGCGCCGGCACCGCCTGGCAGGCGGCGACGATCGCGCGCACCAGGCGCCCGGTGGTGTCGTTGCCCGGCGTCCACGCGTGCAGGTCGGCATCGTCGTTGAGCGTGGTCAGCACCACCTGGCGCTGCGCCTCGGCCATCACCCGCGCCATGTTGCGGCGCACGCCCTTCAGCGGCTCGGGCTGGCCTTGCACGGCCACGCCCGGCGGCTGCGTGCGCATCGGCTTGCCGGCGGCGGAGAGCGGGGTGCGCGCGGAGGGGGCGGGTGACGTGTGGGCGTTCGTAGGAGCGGCTTCAGCCGCGACGGCAGGACGCCGTGTAGTCGCGGCGATAGCCGCCCCCGCCTTCGCATCCGCCTTGGCCGACCCATCGGTCGCGGCCTCCTTGACGTCGGCCAGGGTGACCGCGCCGTCGGCGCCGCTGGCGCGTACGCGGCCCAGGTCCACGCCCAGCTTCTTGGCCAGGGCGCGCACCGCCGGCATCGCGCGCACGCCGCCGACCGACACGGTGCGCTCGCTGTGCACGGTGTTGGAGCTTTGCATCGCGCCGACCACGGTGCCGGCATCGTCGCGCTCGCCGGTGGCCTGTGCGTTGTCGGCGTCGTGCAGTTCGCCGCCGTCGTCGGAGGCGACCACGCGATCGTCGGCTGCGGCGGTGTCCGCGCCGGCACCCTTGCCGGATGCGGCCGGCGCCGCGCCGCCGTGGTGATGGCCGGTGTCCTGGCCTTCGGCGCGCTGCGGCAGGTTGGGGTCGGGCGCGAACTGCGCCAGCATGCTGCCGGTGACGACGATGTCGCCCGGCGCGCCGGCCAGCTTCAGCACCTTGCCGGACACCGGCGAGGGCACTTCGACCACCGCCTTGGCGGTTTCCATCGACACCAGCGGCTCGTCCAGCCGGATGGTGTCGCCTTCCTTGACGAACCACTCGACGATGGTGGCGTCCGGCAGGCCTTCGCCCAGGTCGGGCAGATTGAAATTCTTGGTTTGGCTCATGTGGTCTCTTCCAGCAGTTCCAGGTCGCGGGCCGGCAGCCAGCCCTGCGCGCCGTCGGCGCGCTCGGCCCACCACCAGTCGCCGTATTCGTGATGCAGGACGACGGTGTCGCCCTGCGCGGCATCGAGTTCGCGTGCGTCGTAGTCGCGCAGCGCCACGGCATGGCCGTCGCCGGTCGGCTGCAGCCAGGCCAGCGGTGCCCAGCCGGCCGTGCCGGCGGCGCCGGTGATCCAGACGAACGCCGGCCACTCCTCGTCGCGCACGCCCAGCGCGACCCGCTCGCCGGCGGCGATGCGGATCGGATGCGGATAGGCGGCGCGGTAATCGCTGATCAGACGTGCCTGCATATCAACCCGCGGCCATCGCCCGCTTGGCCGCGGCGACGATCTTGTCGGTGCTCGGCAGGTACTTCATCTCCAGCCGGAACAGCGGGATGTGGGTGTCGTAGCCGGTGACGCGCTGCACCGGCGCGACCAGGTCGTACATCGACTGCTCGGCCAGGCGCGCGGCGATCTCGGCGCCGAAGCCGGCGCTGCGCGGGGCTTCCTGCACGATCACGCAGCGGCCGGTGCGCGCCACCGATTCGGCGATGGTGTCGAAGTCCAGCGGACGCAGCGTGGCCACGTCGATCACTTCGGCGCTGATGCCGTCGGCGGCAAGGCGGTCGGCGGCTTCCAGCGCTTCCTTGACCTGCGCGCCCCAGGCGACGAGGGTCACGTCGGTGCCGTCGCGCAGCACGAAGCACACGTCCAGCGGCAGCGCCTCGCCGTCGTCGGCGACCACTTCCTTGTACTGCCGGTAGATGCGCTTGGGCTCCATGTAGATCACCGGATCCGGTTCGCGGATCGCCGCCAGCAGCAGGCCGTAGGCGCGCTGCGGCGAGGACGGCAGCACCACGCGCAGGCCCGGCACATTAGTGAAGATGGATTCGTTGGCTTCGCTGTGGTGTTCCGGCGCGCGGATGCCGCCGCCCCACGGCACGCGCAGCACCATCGGGCAGTGCAGGCGGCCGCGGGTGCGGGTGCGCAGGCGCGCGGCGTGGCAGATCAGGTGATCGACCATCGGGTAGACGAAGCCGTCGAACTGCGCCTCGGCCACCGGCTTCATGCCCTGCGCGGCGAGGCCGACGCTGAGCCCGGCGATGGTGGTCTCGTCCAGCGGGGTGTCGAGCACGCGCTGCGCGCCGAAGCGCTGCTGCAGGCCGGCGGTGGCGCGGAACACGCCGCCGTTGACGCCCACGTCCTCGCCCAGCACCAGCACCGACGGGTCGTGCTGCAGTTCCCAGGCCAGCGCCTGGGTCACCGCTTCGATCAAGGTAATGGGCGTGCTGGTCATCGGGCTGTCTCCGCGCGCGGTGGCGGCGCTGTGGGCGGTGCCGGCCGCAGGCGCGGCGGTGTGGTCGGCGAGGCGGGGGCTCAGCTCATCCATGGCGCTGCTCCAGGGCGATGGCCTCGGCGCGCTGTGCGAGCAGGTCCGGTGGCGGGTCGGCGTACAGGTAGTCGAACATGGCTTCCACCGGCTGCACCGGGGTCTCCAGGTAGGCGTTGAGTTCGATGTCGGCCAGGCGCGCGCATTCCTGCTTCCACGCTGCTTCTTCTTCCTCGCTCCACAGGCCCTGCGCGCTCAGCCAGGCGCGCAGGCGCAGCAGCGGTTCGCGTTCCCAGGCCTGCTTGACCTCGGCGTCGTCGCGGTAGCGGCGCGCGTCGTCGGCGGTGGTGTGGTCGGACAGGCGGTAGGTCATGAACTCGATCACCGTGCCGCCCTGGCCGGCCAGCGCGCGCTCGCGCGCCTGGCGCATCGCCTCCAGCACCGCGATCAGGTCGTTGCCGTCCACCTGCAGGCAGTGCAGGCCGCCGGCCAGGCCCTTCTGCGCCAGGGTCTGCGCGCCGGTCTGCGCGTTGCGCGGCACCGAGATCGCCCAGCCGTTGTTGATCACGCACAGGATCAGCGGCAGTTGGTAGGCACCGGCGGAGTTCAGCGCGGCATAGAAATCGGTCTTGGACGAGCCGCCGTCGCCGCAGGTGGCCACCGCCACCTGCGCCTCGCCGCGCAGCTTGAACGCCAGCGCGGCGCCGGCGGCGTGCAGGCACTGGGTGGAGATCGGCACGCAGATCGGGAAGTCGCGGGCGGCGTCGGAATCGCGCTGGAAGTCGCTGCCGCGCTCGTCGCCGCCCCAGTAAAGCAGGATCTCGCGCGGGCGCACGCCGCGCATGAACATGGCGCCGTACTCGCGGTAGCTGGGCGCCAGCACGTCGCCGCGGCGCATCGACGCACCGATGCCGATGTGGGTGGCCTCGTGGCCCAGGCAGGAGGCGTAGGTGCCCAGCTTGCCGGTGCGCTGCAGGGCCACCGCCTTGCTGTCGAAGGTGCGCACGTAGAGCATCTGCTTGAACAGCGCCAGCAGCGTCTGCGGGTTGGCCGAATCGGCCGGAAGCGCGTCGCGGACCGGCTGGCCGCCCGCGTCGAGGTACTGCAGGAACTCAATTTCGAACTGGGCGGCGATGCTCATGGCGATGGCGCTCTCGACAACAAGTTTCAAATGATATGAGTCGGCATGTTAAGGAAGCCGTGCACAAAAGCCGTCGTGCACCGCAGCACGTGGCAATGCCGTACCGCACAAGAAAAGCGTGGTCGCGCCGCGTTGCGGATTGATGGCGTTGGGTATCGAGGATGTTGCACTGCGATGCATGCCGTTCATGTGCGCGTGGGTGTCCACCGGTGGCGGTGGTCAATGCCCGCGGTGCGCTGCGCGTGTCGGCGAGGAGACCATCGGGCAAGCACGGAAAGCGCACACGTGTACGCGCGGCGCGAGGCGCCTCCCATCGCTTTACGCCGTCATCTCATAGGAGCGGCTTTAGCCGCGACGGGCTTTACCGGGAACGCCGTCGCGGCTGAAGCCGCTCCTACAACAAAAACAAAAAAGGGCGTGGCCGCGAGACCACGCCCTTCTTGGCGCACACCCGTCGCCGCGATCAGCGGCCGAACAGGCGCAGCCCCTCCACGCGCGTGCTGAAGCGCGCGCTGTTGTCGCTGGGGTCGGCATCGGCCGAGGTCGAGCCGGCGCTGGCGCCGATCACAATCTGGCGGTCGGCCGGCAGCGGCCGCGTCGCCAGGCTCAGGCGGAACGCGGCGCTGGCGCCCGGCGCCAGGTCGGCGCCGCTGCGGCACTGGAAGCGCGCGCTGCGCAGGCCGTGGTTCTGCCGCACGCACTGCCAGCCGCGCGGCGGCACCAGCGCGGTCAGGGCGGACAGGGTGCTGCCGTCGATCTCCAGGCTGGCGCCCTGCACCGGCGCGTTGCCGTGGTTGCGCACGTCGATGCGGTAGTCGGCGAAGAAGGCCAGGAACGGCAGGGTGGCCGGGCCGTCGATCGACACCGCCAGGTCGCCGGCCGGACGCGCCTGCACCGCCACCGTGGCGCTGCCGCCGTTGTCGCCGGGGTTGGGGTCCTCGGTCTGCGAGGCCACCGACGCGGCCAGGCTCAGGCTGCGCCCGACCAGGGCGGCACCGGCCGGCACCGCCACGTCGAAGCGCGGCGTGGTGCCGGCAGCGAACTGCGCGGTGCTGCAGGTCACCACGGTCTGCGCGGCCACCTCCGGTGCGGCGCAGTCCCAACCCGGGGCGGCGGTGACGCTCGGGACCACTGCTGCATCCAGGGCGAAGGCGACCGCGGCGGCGCGCGCCGCGTCCGGACCGGCATTGGCCAGGGTGATGCTGTAGCGGATGGTGTCGCCGGCGTAGACCGAGGCGTTGGCGGCGCTCACGCGCAGGCTCAGGTCGGCGCGCTCAAGCGGCTTGAGCTTGATCAGCACCACCGCCGGGTCGTGGTCGGACAGCCGCGCCGGCGAGTTGGCGTCGTTACGGGCCACGGCCGGGAAGTCGGCGTTGAGCCGCGCATGCGCCTCGCTGAGGCCGGCGATCTGCGCCGAGCGCATCAGCGCGCGGTTGGCCAGGATGTGATCCAGCGACTGCACATTGCCGTCGTAGGCGTAGGAGTAGCTCTGGTCCGGCGTCGACAGCAGGGTGAGGTTGTACAGCGCCGGATCGACCAGGGTGGCGCCGTCGCCGGCGACCACGGTCTGCGCGTCGGGCGCCGGCAGGCCGGTGACGGTGCCCATCGCATCGACGTAGCCGTCGTTGAACTCGAAGGCGTTGAAGTCGCCCATCACCAGCAACTGCTCGGTGGGATCGGCGGCCTGGCGCGCCTGCAGCAGGTTGGCCAGGAACACCGCCTGCGCCTGGCGCTTGGCGCGGATGCGCTGGCCGCTGGCGTCGTCGGTCTCGGCACCGTTGAGCGAACGCTGGTGCACCTCGACCACGGTCAGCGGCAGCGCGCGGCCGTCGGCGAAATGCACCACCGCCTTCAGCAGCAGCGGCGGACGGTCGTTGAGCAGGCTGACCGTGCCGCCGGGCTCGGTCCAGGTGGCGGCCTTGCCTTCCTGGCTCACCGAGACCACCTCGACGCGGGCGATGCCGGCGCCGACCTGCGCGGTCTTGACCAGGAAGCCGACGTCGATGCCGCCCACGTCGTTGCCTTCCTGCAGGTAGGCCACGTACTGCGGATCGGGCTGGCCGGCGGCTACCGCGTCGCGGTTGACGCGCTCGGCCAGGGTCTGCAGCACGCTCAGGTTCTCGATCTCCACGGTGCCGAGGATGTCGGGCGTGTTGAGGTAGTTGCGGATCGCCAGCGAGGCCTTGTTGAGGCGCGCCTGGTAGGCGGCCGCGGTCAGCACCGGTTCGCCGATCGCCGGATCGTTCTGGTCGTCGAAGAAGCGCTCCATGTTGTAGGTGGCGATGTTGACGTCGTCGGCCTGCGGCGCCGGGGCCGGCTTAGGCTGGTCGGCGCCGTCGCACTGCACGCTGGGCGCGGTTTCCGGGTAGATCGTGTAGCGGCGGAAGCTGTAGTCCAGCGGGCCGCTGACGCCGAGCACGGTGCAGCCGGCGGCCACGTCGATGCGCTCGCCGCCGAGGCCGGCGCTGCCGACCGCGATCACCTGCGGGCTGGTGTTCCAGCGCGGCACGTCCGCCGGCGAGCCGGCCGGCAGTGCGTCGGGCTGCTGCACGCCGGCGGTGCGCCAGGCGCGCGGCAGGCCGGTGACCACGGCATGGAACACGCCGTTGCTGGTCGCGCTGGCGTTGGTCTCGTTGACGTTGCCCAGGGTCGGGGTGTTGACGGTCAGGCTGGGCACGCTGACGCGCATGCCTTCCAGGCGCTCGAGCTGGTCGTAGGCGCCGTTCGGGTCGGGGAAGCGGGTGGTCAGCTCGACCGCGGCCGGCAGCGGATTGCCGGTGGACTGCAGCAGCACCGTCGGCGCGCTCAGTTCGGTCAGCGGCGGCTGGCTGGGGTCGGTGCTGGGCACGTATTCGACCACCGTGGCCTGCACCCGCACCGCGTTGCCCACCGCGGCCTCGGCCGGCGGCGCGCTGCCGGTGTAGACGTAGATGCCTTCGGAGGTCAGCGGGTCGGCGTCGGCCTGGGCGTCGGGCGTCTGCAGGAAGAAGCCGGCGCTGCGCCGCGCGGTGACGATGCCGCTGGTGGCGACCACCTGGCCGACCAGCGGCGAGCGCGCGCCGCTGCCCTGGATGCTGTGGATCGGCACCAGGTTGAAGTCGTCGTTGAGGATCACCCCGCTGGCGGTCAGCGTGGACGGCAGCGCGCCGCTGATCCCGCTGATGTCCAGGTAGAAGGTCTCGTCGGGTTCGTTGCTGCTGTCGCCGTTGACCAGCACGCGCACCTCGGCGCTGCTCTCGCCGGCCGGGATGGTCACCTGGGTCGCGGCCAGCGCCTGGTAGTCGCTGCCGGCGGTGGCGGTGCCGTCGCGGGTGGCGACGGTGAAGGTGACGCCGGCGCTGCCGGCCGGCTGGCTCAGCGTCACCGTGAACACGAACGCGCTGCTGCCGCTGTCGCCCTCGGCGCGGCTGACGTTGGCCACGCTGGCCACCGGCTGGTTGCCGCCGCCGCATAGACTGACCGGCGCGGCGCTGTTGCGCGGGGTCGGCGCGCCGGTGGCGAAGTCGGCGTTGTTGTTGTCGCTGTCGCTGCAGCCGCCGTTGCCGCGCAGCACCGCCAGGGTGTTGCTGGGCGCGGCGGTCGGAGCGCTGCCTTCGGCGCAGCTGGCGCTGCTGCCGTAGCCGACGAAGTCGGCGTTGCCGGCCGGACAGGCGCCGCTCAGTGCGGCGCTGCTCTTGCTCAGCGCGATCTTGCCGGCGGTGCCGCTCATGGCGATGGTGCCGGTGGCATCGGGCGTGGGCAGCGCGGCGCTGCCGCCGCTGCCGTCGGCCTGCTTGACCAGGTAGTAGCCGCCCGGCGCAATGCTGCCGCTCAGCGTAGTGACCTGCCAGCTGCTGCCGGCGGCCGAGGCGTACTGCACCGACCAGCCGGCCAGGCTCACCGCCTCGCTGCCGTTGTTGTGCAATTCGACGAAATCGCTCTTGTAGGTGGCGCCGCTGTTGCCGCCACCGCCATAGACCTGGCTGATGACCACCTGCGCCTGGGCGTACCCGGCACACCCCAACGCGCACGACAACACTGCAGCTCGAAGCAGCATGGTTCGCATGAACAAGATCTCCCCAATCCTTGAAGACGTGGACTCAAGAGTGGCTAACGAAACGTCGCGAGCAGTCGCCAGGTGGGTGCGGACGGTGCGGAGGAACCGCAGTGTGCAAGTGGCACATGAGGATTCCGAGCACCGTCCGCGCCTGCCTGGTGGCTGCGCAGTCCTTTTGTCAGCCGCTCTTACGCAGATGAACCGACGGCGCCCCCAGCGCCGCCGACGATTGTGCCGGAGTTTGACAAAGGGTGCTGACCAATGTGTGACATTCGTCGCTGCGGTACCCTTGCCGGCCCGGAACGCCCCTGCCGCCCATGCCCGTCGAACAGAACCAGCGCCCGCTCGAAGCCGGCATCCATACCGACCTGGAAGGCCGGCTCACCTACGGCGGCTACCTGCGCCTGGACCGGCTGCTGTCGGCGCAGCAGCCGCTGTCGAACCCGCCGCACCACGACGAACTGCTGTTCATCGTCCAGCACCAGACCTCCGAGCTGTGGCTGAAGCTGCTGGCGCACGAGCTGGGCGCGGCGATCGCGCACCTGCAGCGCGATCAGGTCTGGCAGTGCCGCAAGGTGCTGGCGCGCAGCAAGCAGGTGCTGCGCCTGCTGACCGAGCAGTGGTCGGTGCTGGAGACCCTGACCCCGTCCGAGTACATGGGCTTTCGCGACGTGCTCGGCCCGTCCTCCGGGTTCCAGTCGCTGCAGTACCGCACCATCGAATTCATGCTCGGCAACAAGAACGTGCAGATGCTGCCGGTGTTCGACCACGACCCGCAGGGCCAGGCGGCGCTGCAGGCGGTGCTGGAAGCGCCCAGCCTGTACGAGGAGTTCCTGCGCTACCTGGCCCGCTTCGGCCATGCGGTGCCGGCGCCGTACCATGCCCGCGACTGGCGCCAGCCGCATGTCAGCGACCCGCTGCTGCGCCCGGTGTTCGAACGCATCTACGAGAACACCGACCGCTACTGGCGCGAGTACGCGCTGTGCGAGGACCTGGTGGATCTGGAAACCCAGTTCCAGCTGTGGCGCTTCCGCCACATGCGCACGGTGATGCGGGTGATCGGCTTCAAGCGCGGCACCGGCGGCTCCAGCGGCGTCGGCTTCCTGCAACAGGCGCTGGCGCTGACCTTCTTCCCGGAACTGTTCGAGGTGCGCACCTCGGTGGGGCTGGAGAGCCGGGACGCGGGACTCGGGACCCGGGACCCGGGTGGGGCGTCGCAAGCTCCGTAATGGAGCGCGCTATCAGACGCCGCTCGACCCTGCTGCGCTGCGTCGTCGGAGGCTTTCGTCTTTCCGTGTGGCGTGCCGCGTGGACGTTGGCTTACCGCATGCGGACATCGCCTTCTCGCCCGGAATCCCTGGTCGTCGAGGTCCCGCTTTTCCGGGTCCCGGGCCCCGGGTCCCGAGTCCCGGCTTCTCCACGCATTTGACGCCACGGCGTCGCTCGGTGATCCTCGCGCGTTGCCCGGCCTGGCCGGACGCACCGCCCCAGCCCATCCTGAATACGCAAGGGAACACCGCATGAGCGTTGACGTCGTCGCGTCGAACCACCCCGCCTCACCGCAGCCGCCGTCAGCGCAACCGCCCGAATTCAAGACCCTGCTGGGTCATCCGCGTCCCCTGTGGATGCTGTTCATGACCGAGTTCTGGGAGCGCTTCGCGTTCTACGGCATTCGCTGGGCGCTGGTGCTGTACATCGTGGCGCAGTTCCATGGCGGCCAGGGAACGGGCCAGGCCTCGGCCAGCGCCACCTACGGCGCCTACCTGGCGCTGGTGTACGCGGCGGCGATCTTCGGCGGCTACATCGCCGACCGGGTGCTCGGCTACCAGCGCTCGATCCTGGTCGGCGCCGCGGTCATGGCCGCCGGCCTGTTCCTGATCTCCGTGCCCAACCCGCAGATCTTCGAACTGGGCCTGGCCACCGTGGTGGTCGGCAACGGCCTGTTCAAACCCAATATCTCGACCATGGTCGGCAAGCTGTACAGCGTCGCCGATCCGCGCCGCGACAGCGGGTTCACCATCTTCTACATGGGCATCAACCTGGGCGCGATGATCGCGCCGTGGCTGACCCAGCAGCTGGCCGAGAAGGTGTTCGGCACCGAAGCGATGCCGTCCTACAAGATGGTGTTCATCGCCTCGGGCATCGGCATGCTGATCAGCCTGGTGTGGTTCTGGTTCGGCCGCCGCCAGCTCAAGGGCATCGGCGCGCCGTTGCCGGGCGGTGCCGGCGGCATGCGCGTGGTCTACGTGCTGCTGGGCATGCTGGTGGCGATCCCGGCGGTGTACCTGGCGCTGGCCGCCGGCGCCGAAGTGCTGCAGTGGATCCTCAGCACCATGTTCGTGGCGCTGGCGGTCATGCTGCTGGTGGAGGGCATCCGCAACGGCAAGGTGGCGCGCGACAAGGTCATCGCGATGCTGATCATCTTCGCCTTCAACGTGCTGTTCTGGATGTTCTTCGAGCAGGCCGGCAGCTCCTTCACCTTCCTCGCCGACGAGATCGTCAACCGCCAGTTCGGCGACTGGACCTTCCCGACTGCGTGGTTCCAATCGGTCAACTCGCTGGCGATCATCACCCTGGCGCCGCTCATCGCCTGGATCTGGGTCAAGGCCGGCCGCTTCAATCCGTCGATCTCGCGCAAGTTCGCGCTCGGCCTGATGTTCAACGGCCTGGCCTTCCTGTTGCTGATGTTCGCGCTGTCGAGCCTGGTCAACGACGCCGGCAAGATCCCGTTCTGGACGCTGTTCATGGTCTACGTCATCCAGTCGGTGGGCGAGCTGTGCCTGTCGCCGATCGGGCTGTCGATGGTGACCAAGCTGGCGCCGCTGCGGCTGGTCGGCTTCGGCATGGGCGGCTGGTTCCTGTCCACCGGCATCGGCAACAACCTGTCCGGCATCTTCGCCAGCCATGTCAGCGGCGAAGGCGGCATGACCGTGTCTTCCGCGCTGGGCGGGTATACCTTCGGATTCTGGGCGCTGCTGGGCGCCGGCGTGGTGCTGTTCCTGATCGCGCCGTTGATCAGCAAGCTGATGCATGGTGTGAAGTGAGGACGTGGCAATGCTGATGAACAAGACGATGTGCGCTGCCCTGGTGGCGGTGCTGGCGCTGAGCGGTTGTGGCCAGACGGCGGCACCGCCCGATGCGCCGGCGCCGGCCAAGCCGCTGGATACCTCGGTGCAGAAGCCGCCGGTGGCCGATCCCAACCAGCCGGTGGCCTCGGGCAATACGCCGGCCGCCGCCGACATCGCCGCGGCCAAGGCGCTGGGCGCGCAGTTCGATCCGCAGCGCAACCCGGCCGACGACCTGGACACCGCCATGGTCGAGGCCAAGCGCGGCGGCAAGCGCATCCTGCTCGACGTGGGCAACGAGGCCTGCGACTGGTGCCACACCCTGGACACCTTCATCGAGGGCGATGCGGAACTGCGCAGCTTCCGCGACGCCAACTTCGTCTGGGTCAAGGTCAACGTCAGCGACGCCAACAAGAACGAGGCGTTCATGGCGCAGTACCCGAAGATCGTCGACTTCCCGCACCTGTTGGTGCTCGATGCCGACGGCAAGCTGCTGCATTCGCAGGTGGTCGGCGACCTGCAGAAGGACAAGGGCTACGACCGCAAGAAGTTCTCGGACTTCCTCAAGCAGTGGGCGCCGCCGAAGCCCTGAGCGGCGGCGGCGCGCGCTTTTCGTAGGAGCGGCTTCAGCCGCGACCGGGCTTTCCCAGTAATGCCAAGTCGCGGCTAGAAGCCGCTCCTACAGCGTTTAAAGGCGCGCAGTCCGCGCGCCCCGGCGCCTCAGCGCCCGGTCATGCTCGGCAGGCCCTCGGCCGCCAGGCGGTCGATCAGCCGGTTCAGCAGCCGCTGCTCGTCCTCGCTGAAGGGCGCCAGCAGGCGCCGTTCGCACTCCAGCACCATCGGCGCCACCACCTGGTACACCTCCACCCCGGCCGGGGTCAGGTGCAGCACCGAGCGGCGGCGGTCGTCGCCATGGGTCTCGCGCTGGATGAAACCGCGCTCCAGTTGCCGCGCCACCGCCCGGCTCACCGCCACCTTGTCCATCGCGGTGCGCTCGGAGACCTCACCGGCCGACAGCCCCGGGTACAGCGCCAGCACCGCCATCACCCGCCACTCGGTCACCGCCATGCCGTAGCGCTCGCCGTAGACGCGGGCGATGTTGCTGCTGATCCGGTTGGACAGCACGCTGATCCGGTACGGCAGGAACCGTTCCAGATCCAGGGAGGGCGAGTCGGGCGTGGGAGCGGGCGTGGCGATCGTCATGCTGCATTGCACCTTGCTGGTGGTTTCACTTGTAACTACAACGGAGGATACTACGGCCATTCTCGCGAGTCTGGCGTCCGTCCGCACCCGAAATTTCGGCCGGCCGCCGCGACCCCCGTCCTCCAGGAGACGCGTCATGAGTGCACAACCGCAACATCCGTCGCAGCCCGCCAACCTCGGCATGCAGGTCACCACCTTCGAGAACCCGATGGGCATCGACGGTTTCGAGTTCGTGGAATTCGCCGCGCCGGCCGGGCAGGGCGAGCAGTTGCACGCGTACTTCCGCAGCATGGGCTTCACCGCGGTGCTGCGTCATCGCCAGCGCGCGATCACCGTGTACCGCCAGGGCGGGGTCAACTTCCTGGTCAACGAGGACCCGGATTCGTTCGCTGCCAATTTCGCCGCCGCGCATGGCCCCTGTGCCTGCGGCTTCGCGATCCGCTTCCAACACCCGGCCGACGAAGTGTTCGCCAAGGTGCTGGAGAACGGTGGCGAAGCCATCGCCGACAAGGCCGACACCCGCGCGGTGCCGGCACCGGTGGTCAAGGGCATCGGCGACTGCATGCTGTACCTGGTCGACCAGTACGGCGAGAAGGGCTCGGTGTATACCGAGTTCGAGCCGGTGCCCGGCGCCGACCAGCACCCGGCCGGCTTCGGCCTGACCTTCATCGACCACCTGACCCACAACCTGTACTTCGGCAACATGCAGCGCTGGTCGGATTACTACGAGCGCCTGTTCAACTTCCGCGAGATCCGCTACTTCGACATCAAGGGCGCCAAGACCGGGCTGGTGTCCAAGGCGATGACCGCGCCGGACGGCGTGGTACGCATCCCGCTCAACGAATCGTCGGATCCGAAGAGCCAGATCAACGAGTACCTGGACGCCTATCGCGGTGAAGGCATCCAGCACATCGCCTGCTTCACCGACGACATCTACGAAACGGTCGAGCGCATGCGCGCGGCCGGCGTCGCGTTCCTGGATACGCCGGACACCTATTTCGAGGTGATCGACCAGCGCATTCCCAACCACGGCGAGGACGTGGCGCGGCTGGCGCGCAACAAGATCCTGATCGACGCCGACGCGGAGACCAAGCAGCGCAAGCTGCTGCAGATCTTCACCCAGAACTGCATCGGCCCGATCTTCTTCGAGATCATCCAGCGCAAGGGCAACGAAGGCTTCGGCGAAGGCAACTTCAAGGCGCTGTTCGAGAGCATCGAGCGCGACCAGATGAAGCGCGGCGTGCTTTGACGGCGGAATGCTGGCAGCGGGTGGAGGCTGCAGCTAGCGGATGCTCAAGGCCAGTGGATACTCAAAGCTAGGAGACGCTGACAGCGCATCGCGGAGACTTCCGACAGCCGGTGTAGCCCCTCTCCCACCGGGAGAGGGGTTGGGGTGAGGGTACGGTAAAGATCATGACGATCAAGCCGCCTTTACCCACAGCCACGCTGACACACGCACGCCAGCTACGTCGCACCATGACCGATGCCGAGCGCGCACTGTGGAGGTCTCTGAGAAGTGGGCAGTTGCAAGGTTTCAAGTTCCGGCGGCAGTACCCGATCCCTCCCTACATCGCTGATTTCTGCTGTGTGTCAGCAAAGCTGATTGTCGAAATCGATGGTGCGCAACACACCGAACCACGCGATGTCACAAGAACGCGTTGGCTCGAATCGCGAGGCTGGCGGATCGTTCGCTTCTGGAACAACGATGTGCTGCTTTCGAAAGATGCCGTGATCCAGGCGATTTGTGACGCGACCGGGGCGCCGTACCCTCACCCCAACCCCTCTCCCGGTGGGAGAGGGGCTTGATACCCAAGGCTCAAGCATATGCATGACCATCATCGCTACATGTCCGGCTTCGGCAACGAATTCGCCACCGAAGCGGTGCCCGGCGCGTTGCCGGTCGGGCAGAACTCGCCGCAGCGCGTGGCCCACGGCCTGTACGCCGAGCAGTTGTCGGGCACTGCGTTCACCGCGCCGCGCGGGGTCAACCGCCGCAGCTGGCTGTATCGCATCCGCCCGGCGGTACTGCATGGCGGCTTCGTCGCCTACGAGCGCGCCGGCGCGTTCCACAACGATTTCCAGCGCGGGCCGGTGCCGCCGGACCAGTTGCGCTGGAGCCCGTTGCCGCTGCCGGAAACGCCGGTGGACTTCGTCGATGGTCTGTACGCCATGGCCGGCAACGGCTCGGCCGAAGCGCAGCACGGCGTGGCGGTGCACCTGTATGCGGCCAACGCCTCGATGCAGGGACGTTTCTTTTACAACGCCGACGCGGAAATGCTGTTGGTGCCGCAGCTCGGCCAACTGCGCCTGTGCACCGAACTGGGCACGCTGGAGGTCGCGCCGCAGGAGATCGCGGTGATCCCGCGCGGCGTGCGCTTCCGCGTGGAGCTGCCCGACGGCAACGCGCGCGGCTACGTGTGCGAGAACTTCGGTGGCCTGCTGCGGCTGCCGGACCTGGGGCCGATCGGCGCCAACGGCCTGGCCAACCCGCGCGACTTCCTGACCCCGGTGGCCGCCTACGAGGAAGACGAGGGCGAATTCGAAATGATCGCCAAGTTCCAGGGCCACCTGTGGCGCGCGCCGATCGGGCATTCGCCGCTGGACGTGGTCGCCTGGCACGGCAACTACGCCCCGTACAAGTACGACCTGCGCCGCTTCAACACCATCGGCTCGATCAGTTTCGACCATCCCGATCCGAGCATCTTCACCGTGCTGACCGCGCCCAGCGATACGCCCGGGACCGCCAACATGGATTTCGCGATCTTCCCGCCGCGCTGGCTGGTGGCGCAGCACACCTTCCGGCCGCCGTGGTTCCACCGCAACGTGGCCAGCGAGTTCATGGGCCTGGTGCACGGCGTCTACGATGCCAAGGCCGACGGCTTCGCCCCGGGCGGCGCGTCGCTGCATAACTGCATGAGCGGGCACGGGCCGGACGCGGCCACCTTCGACAAGGCCTCGCAGGCCGACCTGTCGCGGCCGGACGTCATCGCCGACACCATGGCATTCATGTTCGAGACGCGCGCGGTGCTGCGCCCGACCGCGCAGGCGCTGGACGCCGCGCACCGCCAGCGCGACTACCAGCAGTGCTGGCAGGGCCTGCGCCGGCACTTCCGCGCGCCCTGAGCACGCGCCGGCGCGGCCGCGCCGCTCAGGCTGTTGCCGTTGCCGACGCTGGCACCGCCATGGACGGCGGCGCTGCGCTCAAGCGGCCTCTGCCGCGGCCGTCAGCGCGCCGTGCAGCGATGCCGGCAGGATCTCCAGCACGCGCTCGCGGATGCGCTGCGCGTAGCGCTCGGAGGTCATCTCCGGCATCGTGCGCAGCACCAGCGCGATCGCGCGCAGGGTGTCGTGTTCCTCGCGCGCGGCGCGCAACTGCGCCTGCAGGGCAGGCGAGGCCGGATGGCGCTGCAGTTGCAGCAGGTCCAGCAGATACATGCGCGCATTGAGCAGCGCGCGGCGAGGGTCGGCGGGTGGGGGCGGCGCGCTTGCCGCCACCGGCGCGGCGGCGACGCTGCGGCCGTCGTCCAGGTAGCCCTGCTGCAGCAGCGATTGCACGATCGCATCGGCACCGCGTCCGCCCAGCGTGGCCAGTTCCTCGATGCTGCGCTGGCCGTCGGCCAGGATCAGTACGCGTCGCTGGCGCATGTCCAGCGGCGCATCGTGCGATTGCAGTGCCGCAAGGGCGAGGGCGGTCTTGCGCGGATGCATGGCGGCGGGGTCGGTAGGCGCGCAGTTTGGCTCGCGGCGGTGAAATGCCGATGACAGGTGCGATGCGCTGGCGTGTCGGTCCCGGTAGCCGCCTTGCCATCGACTTGATCGAACGCTTTTTCCGGGATGCTGCGCCTGCGCGGTAGCGCATCGCGGCAGTGATGCCGTGCAGCGCGATGGCATGCACGCTAGCCTATGCGCTGGTCCAGCGAGGAAGTGCGATGAAGCCGATTCAACCAGGCGTGGCGGTGTTGCTGCTCGCGCTCGTGGCCTGCGACCGGCAGCCGCCCGCGCCGCCGGCCACGCCTCCTGCACCATCCGCGCCGGCGCCCGCCGCGGCCGACGATGGCGCCTTGCCGCCGCCGGACATCGACCAGCCCGACGGCGACGTGCCGCCGGCGCAGGCGCCGGCCTCGGCGCTTCCGCCGGACCTGGCCGCGGGCGACCGGCAACTGGCGCGCATCGACGGCTACGGCGATCTGCGCCTGGGCATGCCTGTGGCGCAGGCGCGCGCCGCCTGGGGCGGCGAACTCGATGGCCAGCCCAGTGCCGGCAGCAGTTGCTACGTGCTGCGTCCGCGCTGGGCCAAGGGCAACAACCAGTTCGGCCTGATGGTCGAAGGCGACAAGCTGGTGCGCTACGACGTGCGCACCGCCAAGGAAACCGCACCGGGTGGCGGCAAGGTCGGCATGGACCTGGCGCAACTGCGCGCGCTGTACGCCGGCCGCCTGGAGGAGCAGCCGCACAAGTACGTGGAGGGCGCCAAGGTGCTGCGCGTGCGCGGCGAGGCCAGCCAGCCCGGTGTGCTGGTGTTCGAGACCGACGCGGCCGGCAAGGCCGTCGCCTGGCGCGTGGGCCTGCCGCCGCAGGTGGATTACGTGGAGGGGTGTGGCTGAGGTGCGGGGATTGGGGAGTCGGGATTGGGGATTCGTAAAGGCGGCTCTATCGAGCGCTTGAGGCACAGCGGATCACGCCAGCCCTAACGCCGTACGGACACCCGCTTTTGCGAATCCCAAATCCCTAATTCCGAATCCCCGCAGCAAGCTGCCGGCGCTCGCGCCGGCGCGCACGGCGGGCGTACCAGCGTTCGCGCAGGCAGGAGAAGATCACGTACAGCGCCGGGGTGCTGAGCAGGGTCAGGCTTTGCGAGATCAGCAGGCCGCCGATCATCGCGATGCCGAGCGGGCGGCGCAGTTCCGAGCCTTCGCCCAGGCCCACCGCCAGCGGGACCGCGGCCAGGATCGCCACCATGGTGGTCATCATGATCGGGCGGAAGCGCACGATGCAGGCTTCGCGCGCAGCCTCCAGCGGGGTCTTGCCGTGCTCGCGCTCGGCGACCAGGGCGAAGTCGATCATCATGATCGCGTTCTTCTTGACGATGCCGATCAGCAGCACCAGCGCGATCATCGAGATCACCGACAGCTCGGTGCCGGTGACCCACAGCGCCAGCAACGCGCCCATGCCCGCCGCCGGTAGCGTGGACAGGATGGTCACCGGGTGCACCAGGCTCTCGTAGAGCATGCCCAGCACGATGTAGACCACCACGATCGCAGCCAGCACCAGTACCAGCATCGAGTTCGGCTGCAGTTGCACACCGAAGCCGCCGCCGTCGGCGATGCGGATGTCGCCGGGCATGCGCAGCCCGTCGACGGTGGCCTTGATGATCGCATCGCCCTCGCCGGTGCTCACGCCCGGCGCCAGGTTGTAGCTCAGATCCATCGTCGTGTATTGGTTCATGTGCGTGATCTGCGACGGCGCCAGGCCCGGCACCTGGTGCGCCACCGCGGTCAGCGGGATCATCGTGCCGTTGCGGGTGGGCACATAGATGCGGTCCAGCGCCGCCGGCGTGGCGGTCTGGTCCGGCAGCGCGTTGACCACCACGCTGTACTGGTTGAGATCGGAGTAGATGGTGGAGATCTGGCGCTGGCCGAACGCACCGTACAGCGCGCCGTCGATGGCGCCGACCGATACGCCCAGGCGTGCGGCCAGAGCGCGGTCGATGACGATGTTCTGGCGCAGGCCGGCGTTGTCCACGTCGGTGCCGACATCGCGCAGCTTCGGGTTCTGCTTCAGCGCGGCCTGCAGCTTGGGCAGCCACTCCTGCAACTGCGCGTTGTCGTTGCCCTGCAGCGAGACGCGGTACTGCGCGCCCTGGCTGGTGCCGCCGCCGCCGTCGCTGGGCAGGTCCTGGATCGCGCGCAGGCGCAGCTGCAGGTCCGGGTAGCGGTCGGCCTTGGCGCTGAGCCGCGCCAGGACCTCGGCGGTGGTCTCGGTCCGGCCTTCGTCGCGGCGCTTGAGTTCGATGTTGAAGCTGGCGCTGGAGCCCTGGCGGCTGCTGCCCAGGCGCGCGCCGACGATCTTCACTGCCGGGTCGGACATCAGCATGTCGGTGATGCGGCGCTGGCGGCTGACCATGTCGGCGAAGGACACGGTGGCGCTGGAGGTGGCGCGGCCCCAGATCAGGCCGGTGTCCTGCGCCGGGAACGAGCCCTTCTTGACTGCGCCGGCCAGGAACACCGTGGCCACGATCAGCAGCAGCGGGGTCAGCGCCAGCAGCAGCGCGTGGCGCAGCGAGAAGTCAAGGGCCACGGTGTACACGCGCAGCATGCGCTCGTGCATGCGCTCCAGCCAGGCGCCGAAGCGGCCCGGTTGTTCCGGCTCGGCGTGCGCGGACAGGAAGCGGCTGCACAACGCCGGGGTCAGTGTGAGCGAGACCACCGCCGAGACGCAGATCGCCGCGACCAGGGTGACGGTGAATTCGCGGAAGAACACCCCGATCATGCCGCTGGCGAACAGGATCGGAATGAACACCGCCACCAGCGAGGCGGTGATCGAGACGATGGTGAAGCCGATCTCGCGCGCGCCGGCCAGCGCCGCATCCAGCCGCGACATGCCCTCGTCGAGGTGGCGCATGATGTTCTCGATGACCACGATCGCATCGTCGACGACGAAGCCGATCGCGATCACCAGCGCCAGCAGGCTCAGGTTGTTGAGGGTGAAGCCCATCACGTGCATCGCCAGCGCCGCGCCGGCCAGCGACAGCGGCACGGTGGCCGCGGCGATCAGCGTGGGCGCCAGGCGGCGCAGGAACAGCGCCATGGTCAGCACCACCATCGCCAGGCTGATCATCAGCGTGGCCTGCACCTCGTTGAGCGAGGCGCGGATGGTCGGGGTGCGGTCGAAGTACGCCGTCATCTTGGTGCCGGGCTGCAGATAGGTGCGCAGCATCGGGATCTCGGCCTTGACCCGGTCCACCGTCTCCACGATGTTGGCGCCGGCACGGGTGAACACGTACATCACCACCGCCGGCTTGCCGCCGAACCAGGCCGCCTGGTAGGCGTCCTGCTGGCCGTCGTAGACGTTGGCGATGTCGCGCAGACGCACCGTGCGGCCCTGCTGCTGGCTGATCACCACCTGGCCGAAGTCGGCGGCCTTGGCCACCGCATCGTTGGCGACGATGGCGGTGGTGGTGGCGCCGTCGCTGAGGAAGCCGGTGGGCGAGGTGACGTTGGCCGCGCGCACCGCATTGCGCAGGTCGTCCGGGGTCAGGCCCATGGCGTTGAGCGCGCGCAGGTTCACGTCCACCCGCACCGCCGGCGTGGAGGCGCCGCCGATGTCCACCGAGGCCACGCCGCTGATCTGCCGCAGGCGCTGCGCCAGCAGCGAATCGGCGACGTTGTACAGCTCGTCGGCCGATTGCGTCTCGGAGGTCAGGGCGATGGCGATGACCGGATCGTCGTTGGGATTGGCCTTCTGGTAGCGCGGCGTGGCCAGGCCGGAGGGCAGGTCGGCCTGCGCGGCGTTGATCGCGGTCTGCACGTCCTGCGCCGCCGAATCGATGTTGCGGCTGCTCTGGAACACCATGAACACCTGGCTGTTCCCCTCCGAACTGGAGGAACGCATGGTGTCGATGCCGGGCACCTGGCCCAGGTGCCGTTCCAGCGGCGCGGTGACCGTGGACGCCATGGTCGCGGCGTCGGCGCCGGCCTGGCTGGCCTGTACGAAGATCACCGGGATCGAGATGTTCGGCAGCGCCGCCACGCCCAGGCGCAGGTAGCACATCATGCCGATCACGAACAGGCCGATGGCCAGCAGCGCGGTGCCGATGGGGCGGCGGATGAAGGGCGCGGAGATGTTCACTTTGCCGGGACTCGGGAACGGGGAATCGGGAATCGGAAAGCGGCATGTCCGCGCGCTGCCGGCTTATTTACGCCATGCGGGATGTCCTGAAACCCGACGCTGCACGCGCGCCACGATTCCCCACTCCCCATTCCCCATTCCCGGCTTTTCACGCCCGCCCCTCCGCCGCCGTCGCATGCCGCGCCGCGCGGCGCTCGCGCCAGGCGCGCACGCGCTCGGAGGCGCGTTCCATGTACAGGTAGATCACCGGCGTGGTGTACAGGGTGACCAACTGCGACAGCAGCAGGCCGCCGACGATGGAGATGCCCAGCGGGCGGCGCAGTTCCGAGCCGATGCCGTCGCCCAGCGCCAGTGGCAGCGCGCCGAGCATGGCCGCGGCGGTGGTCATCATGATCGGGCGGAAGCGCAGCAGGCAGGCGCGGCGGATCGCGTCGTGGGCGCTGGCGCCCTCGCGGCGCGCGTCGATCGCGAAGTCGATCATCATGATCGCGTTCTTCTTGACGATGCCGATCAGCAGCACGATGCCGACGATGCCGTCCACCGACAGGCTCAGTCCGCACAGCATCAGCGCCAGCAGCGCGCCGACGCCGGCCGGCGGCAACGTGGAGATGATGGTCAGCGGGTGGATGTAGCTCTCGTAGAGCACGCCCAGCACGATGTAGATCAGCACCACCGAGGCCAGCAGCAGCCACACCACGTCGGTCTGGCTGCCGGTGAACTCGGCGGCCTTGCCGATGAACTCTGCATGCAACTGCGGCGGCAGTTGCAGCTGCGCGCGGGTCTCCTCGATCGCCGACACCGCCTGCGACAGCGAGTAGCCCGGCGCCAGGTTGAACGACACCGTCACCGCCGGCAGCTGCTGCTGGTGGCTGACCACCAGCGGCGTGGTCGACTGCTTGGCCTCGGCCACCGCCGCCAGCGGTACCGTGCCGCCGCTGCCGACGGTGATGCCGGTGTTCTGCGCGCCGATGCCGGTGGCGGTGGAGGAGTTGCTGGAGGTGGTCTGGCCGAAGCTGGTGGCGTTGCTGGCGGTCAGCGCGCCGCTGCCGTTGCTGGCCACCGCCAGTTGGTTCAGCAGCGCGGTGCTGGTGCGGAATTCCGGCGCCACTTCCAGCACCACGCGGTACTGGTTGAGCTGGGTGAAGATGGTGGAGATCTGGCGCTGGCCGAAGGCGTCGTACAGCGTGTCGTCGATGGTCTGCATCGGCACGCCGAGGGCGCTGGCCTTGTCGCGGTCCACGCGCAGTTCCAGCGCGCGGCCCTGGTTGGCCAGATTGTTGTCCACGTCGGCCAGTTCCGGGCGCTTGCGCAGCGCCTCGGTCAGGCGCGTGGCCTGGGTCGCCAGTTCGGCGCTGTCCACGTCGGAGAGTGAGTACTGGTACTCGGTGGCGGCCACGCGGGTGTCCAGGGTCACGTCCTGTACCGGCTTCAGGTACAGCGCCACGCCGGGCAGTCCGGCCACCGCCTTCTGCAGCCGCGGCATCACGTCTTCCAGGCTGTCGCGGTCGCTGCGCGGCTTCAGCACGATGCTGAGCTGGCCCTGGTTGAGGGTGGGGTTCATCGAGCCGGCGCCGATGAAGGCGGCCACGCCGGTCACCGCCGGGTCGCGGCGCAGCGCCTCGGCCACCGCCTGGGTGCGCTGCTCCATCTGCGGGAACGCCACGTTCTGGTCGGCCTGGACCACGCCGGTGATCAGCCCGGTGTCCTGCTCGGGCAGCAGGCCCTTGGGGATCACCACGTACAGCAGCACGGTCAGCACCATGGTCGCCAGCGCCACCAGCAGGGTCAGCTTCTGGTGGCCCAGCACCCAGTCCAGGCTGCGCTCGTACAGCGCCACGGTGCGCGACCACAGCGTGGTCTTGCCGGCCGCCGCCGCCCGCTCGTGCGCGTCCTCGCCCTCGGGCAGAGCGTCGGGCTTGAGCAGGTAGGCGCACATCATCGGCGTGAGCGTCAGCGACACCAGCATCGAGATCACCACCGCGATGCTCAGCACCCAGGCGAACTCGTGGAACAGGCGGCCGGTGACGCCTGGCATCAGGATCAGCGGCAGGAACACCGCCACCAGCGACACGGTCAGCGACAGCACGGTGAAGCCGATCTGGCGTGCGCCGATCTCCGCGGCCTCGCGGCCGCTCTTGCCCTGTTCGATGTAGCGCACGATGTTCTCGATCATCACGATCGCATCGTCGACCACGAAGCCGGTGGCCACCACCAGCGCCATCAGCGACAGGTTGTCCAGCGACATGCCGGCGAAGGCCATCACCGCGAAGGTGCCGGCCAGCGACAGCGGCACGGCCACCGACGGGATCACCGTGGCCCACAGCCGGCGCAGGAACACGAAGATCACCGCCACCACCAGGCCGATGGTCAGGATCAGGGTGAACTTGACCTCGTGCACCGAGGCGCGGATGGTCTCGGTGCGGTCGGAGAACACGTCCAGGTGCACGCCGGCCGGCAACACGCCTTGTAGCTGCGGCAGGATCGCGCGGATCTGCTCGACCGTCTGCACGATGTTGGCGCCGGGCTGGCGGCGCACTTCCAGCAGCACCGCCGGCTTGCCGTCGGCCCAGGCGGCGAGCTGGTCGTTCTCCACCCCGTCCACCACCTTGGCCACGTCCGACAGCCGCACCGGTGCGCCGTTCTTGTAGCTGATGACGGTGTCGCGGTACTCGGCGGCGCTGGACAGCTGGTCGTTGGTGCCGATGCTGTAGGACTGGGTCTTGCCGTTGAGCGAGCCCTTCGGCGCGTTGACGTTGGTCTGGGTCAGCGCGCTGCGCAGCGCCTCCATGGTCAGGCCCATGTTCGACAACTGCGCCGGATTGACCTGGATGCGCACCGCCGGGCGCACGTTGCCGGCGATCGAGACCAGGCCCACGCCCGGTACCTGCGACAGGCGCTGGGCCAGGATCGAGTCGGCGTAGTTGTTGACGTCGCGCAGCGGCAGCGTGTCGGAGCTGAGCTTGAGGGTGAGGATCGCGGCGTCGGCCGGGTTCACCCGGTTGTAGACCGGCTGGTAGGGCAGCGAGGAGGGCAGGGTGGACTGGCGGATCGCCGCCTGCACGTCCTGCGCGGCGATATCGATGTCGCGGTCCATGGCGAACTGCAGCACGATCGTGGACAGCCCGGCCGACGAGTCGGAGGTCATCATCTGCAGCCCGGAGATCTGCCCGAGCTGCCGCTCCAGCGGCGTGGTCACCAGCGAGGCCATGGTGCTGGCGTTGGCGCCGGGGTACTGCGTGGTCACCACCAGGCTGGGCGCGTCGATTTCCGGCAGCGCCGACACCGGCAGCTGCCGGTAGCCGAGGATGCCGAGCAGCAGCACGCCTGCCATCAGCAAGGTGGTGGCGATCGGGCGGCGGATGAAGATCGTCGAAAAGCCCACGGGGAAGATCCTTGCTGGTGAGAGTCCGGCGCGGCCGTGCCGGCGCCGGGAAAGACGGCGGAATCAGCGGCGGCCGTGACCCCGTGCCGCGATCGCGACGTGGGACGGAAACGCCGCCGCCAGCGGGCGACCCGGCGCGTGCCGGCCACGCGGGCTCGGCACGGCTACCGTCGCCTGCTGGCGCAGCGCGCTCAGCGCGGCCCGCCGCCGCCGCGGCGTCCGCCGCCGCGCTGCTGCTGCTTGCCTTCGGCGGCCTTCAGCTCGGCCTCGGTCGGCTCCGGCGGCGCCTCGCCCGGCTTCAGCGCGGTCACCTTGGTGCCGGGCTTGAGCCGGAACTGGCCCTCGGTGACCACCCGCTCGCCGGCCTTCAGGCCTTCGGTGAGCTGCACCTGGCTGTCTCCCACTTCCGCGCCCTGCTTGACCGTCTGCATCTTGACCGTGTTGTCGGCCTGCACCACGTACACGTAGTCGCCGTTGGGGCCGCGCTGCACCGCCTGGGTCGGCACCACCACGCCGTCGGCCACGGTGCGCAGGGTCAGGCGCACGTTGACGAACTGGCCCGGCCACAGCGCGCGGTCGTCGTTCGGGAACACCGCGCGGACCTTGAAGGTGCCGGTGTCGGCGCTGATCTGGTTGTCGATCACGTCGACCTGGCCGTCGCTGGCGATCGGATGCGCGTCGGTGCGGTCCAGCGCGGCCACCGGCAGCGGCGCCGCCGCCTGCGCCTGGCGCACGTCCTGCAGCTGGATCTCCGGCAGGTTGAAGATCACGTAGATCGGATGCACCTGGGTGATGGTGACGATGCTGCTGCTGGTGCTGACGATGTTGCCCACGTCCACCCCGCGGATGCCGGCGATGCCGTCGCTGGGGGCGAGGATGCGGGTGTACTGCAGCTCCACCTGCGCCGCGCGCATCTGCGCGTCGTTGGCGGCGACCGCCGCTTCGTACTGCGCCACCTGGTTGCGCTGGGTGTCCAGGTCGGTCTTGGCCACGTACTGGCGGTAGGCCGGCGAGTCGGAGCGCTGGAAGGTGGAACGCGCGGTGGCCAGCAGCGCCTGGTTCTGGCGCTTGCTCGCCGCGGCCTGGTCGTAGCTGGCCTGCAGCGAGCGCGGGTCGATCTGCGCGAGCAGCTCGCCCTTCTTCACTTCCTGGCCTTCGCGGAAATTCAGGCTCATCAGCTGGCCGCTGACCTGCGGGTTGACGGTGACGGTGCTCAGCGCGGTCACGGTGCCGGTGGCGGTGGCGTAGATCGGCACCGTCTGGCTGGTCGCGGCGACCACCGTTACCGGAACCGGCGTGGCATCGCTGTCGTCGCCCATGCCGTCGCCGGCGCCGCCGCCCTTGTGATGCCCACCGCCGCGCATGAAGCGCGTGCTCACCACCACCAGGGCCACCGCTGCGAGGATCAGCAGCGCAATCTTCCAGAAACGCGACATCCGGGGAAACTCCTGTGGCGAGGCGGGGTGGAGGGCCCTCCCGCAGTGGCTGGTGACGAGCGAGGAAGCATATCGCCGGCGCGTTGCGATTGGACCATGACTGAAGGGACAGGCCCCGCGGGTGGGCAAGGCTGGTCGTCCGCTCTCGCAACGCACCGGCGGCGCATCGGTTGACACGGATTCGCAAGGGTTTTTTCCCCGCGGCGGGATCCACGGCCGCCCCCGGCCGGCCGCCGATGCACTACATTGACTGAACGCCCGTTGCGTCCCGACCTGGAGCCCTGCCATGCCGCGCCTGTCCCGCCTGCTGTCCGCGATGCTGTTCGCCGTCCCCGCCCTGGCCTGGGCGCAGAGCGCCGAGCGCCCGGAGGTGACGGCCGCCGCGGCCAAGCTGCAGGCCAAGGTGGTGGAGTGGCGGCGCGACTTCCACCAGCACCCGGAGCTGTCCAACCGCGAGGAGCGCACCGCCGCCAAGGTCGCCGAGCGGCTGCGCGCGCTCGGCCTGAAGCCGCAGACCGGCATCGCCCACCACGGCGTGGTGGCGATCGTCAAAGGCGCGCTGCCGGGGCCGAGGATCGCCCTGCGCGCTGACATGGACGCGCTGCCGGTGACCGAGCAGACCGGCCTGCCGTTCGCCTCCAAGGCCACTGGCGAGTACCGCGGCGAGACCGTGGGGGTGATGCACGCCTGCGGCCACGACGCGCATACCGCGATCCTGCTCGGCGTCGCCGAGGCGCTGGTGGCGATGCGCGCGCAGCTGCCGGGCGAGGTCATGCTGGTGTTCCAGCCCTCGGAGGAGGGCGCGCCGGGCAACGAGGAGGGCGGCGCCTCGCTGATGCTCAAGGAAGGCCTGTTCCGCGACTTCAAGCCGCAGGCGATGTTCGGCCTGCACGTGTTCTCCAGCGTCCAGGCCGGCAAGATCGCGGTGCGCGGCGGCCCGCTGATGGCCGCCTCGGATCGCTTCAGCATCAAGGTGATCGGCCGCCAGACCCACGGCTCGGCGCCGTGGAACGGCATCGACCCGATCGTGACCAGCGCCGACCTGATCGGCGCCGCGCAGACGGTGATCAGCCGCCGCGCCAACCTGTCCAAGCAACCGGCGGTGCTCAGCTTCGGCGCGATCAAGGGCGGCATCCGCTACAACATCATTCCCGACGACGTGGAGATGGTCGGCACCATCCGTACCTTCGACGAGGGCATGCGCCAGCAGATCTTCGCCGACCTGAAGACCGTGGCCGAGCACACCGCCGCCGCGCACGGCGCCAAGGCCGAAGCGCACGTGCCCGACCAGGACGGCAACCCGGCCACGGTCAACGACCCGGCACTGACCGCGCGCATGCTGCCCAGCCTGCAGGCGGTGGTGGGCGCCGGCAACGTCTACGAACCGCCGCTGCAGATGGGCGCGGAGGATTTCTCGTACTACGCGCAGCAGGTGCCGTCGATGTTCTTCTTCGTCGGCGCCACCGCCCCCGGCATCGACCCGGCGACCGCGCCCAGCAACCACTCGCCGCAGTTCCTGCTCGACGAGACCGCCCTGGACGTCGGCCTGCGCGCCATGCTGCAGGTGACGTTGGATTACTTGAAGCAGTGATTGGGGAGTGGGGAGTGGGGATTCGCAAGGGCGTGGGTGCAGCGGCGTAGGCGGAATCGCTCACATGTCCGGCATGGATGGACACCCGTAGGAGCGGCTTCAGCCGCGACAGGCTTTACCGGGAAGGCTGTCGCGGCTGAAGCCGCTCCTACAAGAGCCGTGCTCGATCGCTCCCCGTAGGAGCGACTTCAGTCGCGACGCATGAAGCCTGAACCGAGGTGCTGCTTCGGCAGCAGTCGGGACTGAAGTCCCTCCCACAACGCTCATCGCGCCTGCTGCGAGCCCTGCAGCTGTAGGAGCGGCTTCCGCCGCGACGCGCGAAGCACCGAATCGACGCAAGCACCTCGATACCAGTAGGCGCGATTTCGCTTCTGCCAACCCCGAATCCCCACTCCCAAATCCCCGCCCCATACACCTCCCAGCCAGAACGCCCCCGCTACACTGCAGCGCATGAACACCCCCCAGGATTCCAGCCTCGGCCGCGAGGTCGCCTACCCGTCGCAGTACGATCCCGCGTTGCTGTTTCCCATCCCGCGTGCCGCGGCACGCAGCGAGATCGGTCTCGACCCCGCGGCGCTGCCGTTTTTCGGCGTGGACCGCTGGCATGCCTACGAACTGAGCTGGCTCGATGCGCAGGGCAAGCCCTGTGTCGCCACCGCGACCCTGCAGGTGCCGTGCGCCTCGCCGAACCTGATCGAATCCAAGTCGCTCAAGCTCTATCTCAACTCGCTCAACGCGATGCGCTTCAACAGCGCCGAAGCGCTGCGCAGTTGCATCGTCACCGACCTGTCGGCGCGCGCCGGCGCCGACGTGGCGATGGAGTTCGGCCTGCCGCCGATGGACACGCTGGGCGAGGGCGAGTCGCTGGACGCGCTGGACATCGCCATCGATTGCTACGGCCCGCCGCGTCCGGACTTCCTGTCCGCTACCGCCGGCGACGTGGTCGAGGAAACCCTCACCAGCGCCTTGCTCAAGTCCAATTGCCCGGTCACCGGCCAGCCGGACTGGGCTTCGCTGCATCTGCGCTATCGCGGCGGCCGCATCGATCGCGAAGGCCTGCTGCGCTACCTGATCAGTTTCCGCGAGCATGCCGGTTTCCACGAGCAGTGCGTCGAGCGCATCTTCCACGACCTGATGACGCGCTGCCGCCCGCAGTCGCTGCAGGTGGAGGCGCGCTATACCCGCCGCGGCGGCCTGGACATCAATCCCTGGCGCGCCACTCCGGATGTGGCCGAACCGCTGAGCTTCCTGCGCGATCTGCGCCAGTAGGCAGGCGCGGCGACGTACTCGCCGCATGGCACGGCTCATGCTGTGCCTGCGGTCCGCATGCGATCGGATTGCTGAGCGTGCCTGCGACGCGCGCCCCGCGCATGTGTCCCGAATCGCTCGAATGACAATACGTGTCGCCACATGCGCTGCGCGCTACGCGCCTGAACCGCGTCCGCGCGGTTCACGGCCGCGCTATCTTTTTTTAACAAATCCTGTGACACCGTGGCAGCGTCCTATCACGCAGGGAGCCACGCGATGAACAGCGACAAGCGCGCCGACTTCTCGGCAGTCACCGCCAAGGTGGATACCACCGCCGACGTCGTGCAGAAGGCGGATTTCTCCGACGTGCAGAGCAAGGTGGACAGCACGGCCGAGCAGGTGCAGCAGGTGTATGTGGTCAAGCCCGGCGATTCGCTGTCCAAGATCGCCAAATTGCATTACGGCGACGGCAATGCCTGGACGCGCATCTTCGAGGCCAACCGCGACGTGCTCGTCGACCCCGACAAGATCTATCCCGGTCAGACGCTCAAGCTGCCCGCCGGCGCCTGACCCGCCCTCATTGCCAATTCCCGCTCTTCCGACAGGAGTCCCGTCCCTATGAAAACCCGTTCGATGTCCTCGTTCTCGCCGCTGCTGATCGCCCTGGTGGGTGCACTGGCGCTGGCCGGCTGCAAGAAGCAGGAGCAGGAACAGCACGTGTCGTCCGATCCCACCTCGTCCGCCCCCACCGAGCAGATGCCGGGTCCGGCCGCGGCCCCGGCGGAACAGCCGGCGCCGGCCGCTGCGGGTGCCAATGCGGTGAATGTCGCTGCCGTCGCGGTCGGCAACACCGCCGCCGCGGACAAGTCGGTCGCGCCGCTGACCACGCTCGCCAGCAAGGACAAGATCATCGTCTCGGTGAAGACCGAGGGCTCGGCCACCAATGCCAACGTCGGCGCCAAGCTGGTGTTCCAGGACGGCCAGACCGCCGGCGAGCGCACCGAAACGCTCAATACCAGCGGTGCGGACACCACCAACTTCGAGTTCACCAATCCCAAGGGCTGGCCGGCCGGCCAGTACAAGGCCGAGGTCACCGTGAACGGCCAGGCGGCGGGAACGCCGCAGACGTTCCAGGTGAAGTGATCCTGGGCTGAGTCCCGGTCACGCGTCGCACGCGCCGCCTCTCTCCCGGCACGTGCGGCACGCTGGCGCAGCCGCGAGGCTGCGCCTTTTTTATGCATGGTGCGATGGGAGCGTCCCAGCGCAGGCCGCCCACATCGGCGTGCCACGCTGGAAGACACGCATCCCGTGCGGAGAGGGGGTGCGTGACCGCTGCATAGCGGCTTGGCTGATGTCGTGTACAGCACGGTGTGTTGCGCGATGTCCTGTGCTGTCGCGCAGGACAGCCATCGAGCATGCACGCCCCCGCGGATTCGGCGCCAGATCGGTCGCCCGACGGATGCCGAGTTGCGTAGCGCTTGCCGACAGCACATCACACCCCGCGCTTTGCCCGCAGCCGGCAGACACGCGACAATGGACGGCCGATGTCCGCGTTTGGCGGCATCGCGAAACCTACAAGAAAACATACGCCGCCGTACTGTCGGTGCTGCCTATTCCCCCCTGCCAGAGGTCATCCGTCGCGTCATGTCGAATACGCCCAAGATCCTGTACACGCTCACCGATGAAGCCCCGTACCTGGCGACGCAGTCGCTGCTGCCGATCGTTTCCGCGTTCGCCGGCACCGCTGGCATCGCCGTGGAGACCCGCGACATTTCGCTGGCCGGCCGCCTGATCTCGCAGTTCCCCGACTACCTGCGCGAGGACCAGCGCATCGCCGACGACCTGGCCGAACTGGGCCAGCTGGCGACCACGCCGGAAGCCAACATCATCAAGCTGCCCAACATCAGCGCCTCGGTGCCGCAGCTCAAGGCCGCGATCAAGGAACTGCAGCAGCAGGGGTACGCGCTGCCGGACTACGTGGACGAACCGAAGGACGAGAAAGAGAAGGACGCCAAGGCGCGCTACGACAAGGTCAAGGGCAGCGCGGTCAATCCGGTGCTGCGCGAGGGCAATTCCGATCGCCGCGCGCCGGCCTCGGTGAAGAACTACGCACGCAAGCACCCGCACCGCATGGGCGCGTGGAGCGCCGACTCCAAGTCGCACGTGGCGCACATGGACGCCGGCGATTTCTACGGCAGCGAGCGCTCGGCGCTGATCGCGCAGGCGGGCAACGTCAAGATCGAGCTGGTCGGCAAGGACGGCACGGTGACGGTGCTGAAGGAAAAGACCGCAGTGCAGGCCGGTGAGCTGATCGACGCGGCGGTGATGAGCAAGCGCGCGCTGGCCGCCTTCGTGCAGGCGCAGATCGCCGATGCCAAGCAGCAGGGCGTACTGTTCTCGCTGCACCTGAAGGCGACGATGATGAAGGTGTCCGACCCCATCATGTTCGGCGTGGTGGTCGAGGCGTTCTACCGCGACGTGCTGGACAAGCATGCCGCCACGCTCAAGCAGGTGGGCTTCGATGCCAACAACGGCATCGGCGACCTGTACGCGCGCATCGCCAGCCTGCCGGAGGCGCAGCGCGCGCCGATCGAGGCCGACCTGCAGGCGCTGTACGCGCAGCGCCCGGCGCTGGCGATGGTCAATTCCGACAAGGGCATCACCAACCTGCACGTGCCCAGCGACGTGATCGTCGATGCGTCCATGCCGGCGATGATCCGCGACTCCGGCAAGATGTGGAACGCCGAGGGCAAGCTGCAGGACACCAAGGCGGTGATCCCGGACCGCTGCTACGCCGGCGTGTACCAGGCGGTGATCGAGGACTGCAAGCGGCACGGCGCGTTCGACCCGGCCACCATGGGCAGCGTGCCCAACGTCGGCCTGATGGCGCAGAAGGCCGAGGAGTACGGTTCCCACGACAAGACCTTCCAGATCGCCGCCGACGGCACCGTGCGCGTCACCGATGCCGGCGGCGCGGTGCTGCTGGAGCATGCGGTGGAAGCCGGCGACATCTGGCGCATGTGCCAGACCAAGGACGCGCCGATCCAGGATTGGGTCAAGCTGGCGGTCGAGCGCGCGCGCCTGAGCAGCACCCCGGCGGTGTTCTGGCTGGATCCGCAGCGCGCCCACGATGCGCTGATGATCCAGAAGGTGGAGCGCTACCTGCAGGACCACGACCTCAACGGCCTGGACATCCGCATCCTGCCGCCGGTGGAAGCCACCGCGTTCTCGCTGCAGCGCATCCGCAAGGGCGAGGACACCATCTCGGTCACCGGCAACGTGCTGCGCGACTACCTCACCGACCTGTTCCCGATCATGGAGCTGGGCACCAGCGCCAAGATGCTGTCGATCGTGCCGCTGATGGCCGGCGGCGGCCTGTTCGAGACCGGCGCCGGCGGCTCGGCGCCCAAGCACGTGCAGCAGTTCGTCGAAGAGAACTACCTGCGCTGGGATTCGCTGGGCGAGTTCCTGGCCCTGGCCGCCTCGCTGGAGCACCTGGGCCAGCGCCACCACAACGCCGCCATCGGCGTGCTGGCGCGCACTCTGGACCAGGCCAACGGCCAGTTCCTGGACAACGACAAGTCGCCCTCGCGCAAGGTCGGCGGGCTGGACAACCGCGGCAGCCACTTCTACCTGGCCCTGTACTGGGCGCAGGCGCTGGCTGCGCAGGACGAGGACGCCACGCTGAAGGCGCGCTTCGCCCCGCTGGCCAAGCAGCTGGCCGAGCAGGAAGCGACCATCGTCGCCGAGCTCAACGGCGTGCAGGGCCAGCCGGTCGACATCCAGGGTTATTACCGCCCGAACCTGGAGCTGGTCGGCAAGGCGATGCGGCCGAGCAAGACGCTCAACGACGCGCTGGCGACGTTGACGGCCTGACGCGCCCGGATCGCACCCGCCACCGCCGCGCGCGGTGGCGGGTGCATGGCGCCGGGTCGCGGCGCGGCCGCTTCAGCCGGCGATGCGGCGCAGGGCTTGCGCGAAGCGGTCCAGTTCCTCCACACGGGTGAACAGGGCCGGCGTGGCCCGCACGCAGGCACCACTGGCCGCGCCGCTGCGCATCGTGGTCATGATCCCGAACTGCTGCAGCAGGCGCTGTGCGAGGGCGGCGTTCTGCTGTTCGCTGTTCTGCCCGCGCAGGCGAAACGAGGTCATCGCCCCGTACAGCTGCGGATCCTCGGGGGTGAGGATCTGCAGGCCGGGAAGGTCGGCCACGCGATGCACCCAGCGGTCGCGCAGGAATTGCAGCCGTGCCTGCTTGTTGGCCGCGCCAATGCGCTCGTGCACATCCAGCGCTGCCGGCAGGGCGAGCAGGGCCGCGAAATCCACGGTGCCGGTATGCACCCGGGTGTCGATGCTGTCGGCCGGGCCCTCCTGGCCCATCTGCGGGTCGATGTCGGGGATGCGGTCGTGGCGAATGTAGAACCCGCCGACGCCGAGCGGCGCGCCGATCCACTTGTGGAAATTGAAGCCGACGAAGTCCGCGCCGAGGTCCGGCAGGCGCAGATCGCGTTGGCCGACTGCCTGGGTGGCATCGACGATGCAGTCCACGCCGCGCTGCCGTGCCATGGCGACGATCTCGGCGACCGGCAGCGCCAGGCCGGTGCGATGGCTGATGCAGGTGACGAGCATCAACCGCACCTGCGGATGGCGTTGCAGCGCCTGCGCATAGGCGTCGATCAGGTTCTGGCGGGTGGCCGGTTCCGGCAGGTCGATGCCGATCGCCTCGACGCCGCGGCGCTGCCGCAGCCACTTCATCGCCGCAATCATCGCGTCGTAGTCCAGGTCGGCGAACAGCACCGCATCGCCCTGCCGCAGGCGGTTGTAGCCGCCGATCAGCAGTTGCAGCGATTCGGTGGCGTTGCGGGTCAGCGCCAGCTCGCCCGGCGCCACCCCCAGCACCGTGGCGGCGCGCGCGCGCAAGGCTCGGTAGTCGTCGGGGAACTGCAGGCGCGCGTAATGCGCGTTGTCGCGGTTCACCTGTTGCACGCGCTGCAGGTAGGTGCGCAGCACCGGTTGCGACATCGCGCCCCAATAGCCGTTCTCCAGCGCGACGACGTTCCGGTCCACGTCGTAGGCGGCGGCGACCTGCGCCCAGTAGCCCTCGTCCTGCGCCAGGCGCCGCGGCGCGATGCCTGTCGGTGCTGCCGGTATCGCGCCCGGCGCAGCGAGCGCCTGGCTGCCGACCTGGCGCAGCATGTCCTGCAGCGGCAGCATCGGCGCGGCGGCGAGCAGGGCGCGCCGCCGCGGGTCGGGCCGATCAGAAGCGCAGGCGGAGTTGTGCATAGACGTTGCGTCCGTCGGTGTCGTAGGGCGCGTTGCGCGAATACACCAGGCCGCGGCTGGCCTGGAAGGTGGCCTTGTCCGGATACGTGTCGAGCACGTTGTCCGCACCGATCCGCAGCGACAGACGTTCGCTCAGCGCATAGGTGGCCGAGAGGTCGAGCAGGGCGATCGCGCCGAAGCGCTGGAAGATGTCGCCGGTGCTGTTGCCGCTGCTGTCGGTCCAGGCGCCGTAGTAGCGAACCCGCAACAGGCCTTGCAGCGGTCCCTGGTCCCAGGTCAGGCCGACGCTGCCCTTGTGCTGCGGCAACAGCTGCTCGAACAGGATGCGCTGAGTCGGATTGGCCGCCACGGCGGTGTTGCCGCCGTCGACCTTGGTGCGGTTGTAGTTGTAGGCCACGGTGGCGCCGAGGCGACCGGGCCCGAGTGCATGCTGGTAGCCGAACACCAGGTCCGCGCCTTCGGTGGTGGTGTCGAAGTCGTTGGTGAAATAGTTGACCGACGTGTAGTGCATCGGGTTGGGCAGATTGGCCGGCACCGCGAAGCTGGCCGAGGTGCTGAAGCGGTCGTTGACCGCGATCCGGTAGAGATCCAGCGATCCGTACAGCCCGATCGGCGCCTGCCAGGCCAGCCCCAGGCTCAGCGAATCGGATTCCTCGGGCTTCAGCGGCTTGGCGCCCAGCGCCACGGCGATCGGGTCCTGCGGCGACAGCCGGCCCGCATTGAAGACCTGCAGGCTCACCGTGTCCAGGCCCTGGGTGATCTGGGTGCTGTACAACTGCGCCGGCGTGGGCGCGCGGAAACCATTGGACCAGGCGCCGCGCAGCGCCAGCCACGAGGTGAGTTCCATGCGTGCGGACAGTTTGCCGTTGAGGGTGCTGCCGAAGCTGGAGAAGTCTTCATAGCGCACCGCGCCACCGACGCTCAGGCGCGCGGTCAGCGGCGCTTCCACGTCCACGTAGGCGGCGTAGCTGGTCTGGTCCCAGCTGCCCGATTGCTGGGGGCTGAAGCCGGGGGCGCCATTGGCGTTCGGCGCCAGCCCGTAGCGCGCGCCGGCGCCGATGGCGTAGGAGGCGGGATCGCCGGCACCGATGGAATAGGCTTCGTTGCGGCGCTCGGCGCCGAAGGCGATGTTCACCGGGTCCTGCAGCATCGCCAGCGGCAGCGCGTAGACGAAGTCGGCGTTGAGGTTGACCTCGCGCTGCTGCAGAGAGCCCAGGTGGAAGGCGGTCGGGCTGCCCGGTCCCATCGAGGCGTTGATCGAATCGCCCAGCGAATAGGCGATCCGGTTCATGCCGTAGGCGGCACTGACGTCCCAGCTGAAACGCTCGTTGAAGGCGCCCTTGAGGCCGCCCAGCGTCTGCGCGTCGCGGTAGTCGCTGCCGTAACGCGGGGTGAAGCCGGCCGGGTACACGCGGCGCAGGTCGAAACCGGGAAACGCCGGGGTGGTCTTGTAGATGGAGGCGTTGGTATCGGGGTTGCGCCAGTTGAAGTCGGAAACGCCGCTGCCGTCGTTGAACAACGCATAGCCGTAGAGGTTGACGCTGTCGTCGAGCGCCACATCCAGGTTCATCCCCAGATGCGTGCTGTGCTGTTCCGGCTTGCCCCAGCGCTGCACCGGGTCGGGGACGGCAACGCCGGGGTGCGCGGCCTGGAACGCGATCGCGTCGGCGCGCTGCACGCCGCGGTCGGTGGGATCGGAGGCGCTGTGTTCGGCGAACGCAACCAGGCTGCCATCGCGGAGATCCCAGCCGCGTTTGAGCGAATAGGTGCGGGCGAGGCCATCGCCTGCGCTGTACCTGGAGATGTCCGCGCCCATCTCGGTGCCGATGCGATCGTCGAGGATGATGTTGATGACGCCGGCGATGGCGTCCGAGCCGTATTGTGCGGCGGCGCCGTCGCGCAGCACTTCGATGCGCTTGATCGCCGTGACCGGAATCTGCGCCAGGTCCGGCGCCTGCGCGCCGCGTGCGCCGAGCAGGGCCGAACGGTGGAAACGGTGGCCGTTGACCAGCACCAGGGTCTGGTCCGGCGAGAGCCCGCGCAATGTGGCAGGACGCACGAAGATCTGCCCGTCGGCCAGCGGCAGGCGCTGCACCACGAAGGACGGAACCAGCGCCGCCAGCACGGTGTTGAGGTCGGCGCTGCCGACCGCGCGGATCTCCTGCGCGTCGATCACGTCCACCGGCGCCAGCGTGCCGAACTGGGTACGGTTGGCGCCGCGGGTGCCGGTCACCACCACGCTGTCCAGGGTTGTGCTGGGGGTGTCGGCAGGTTCCGCCGGCATGGACGTCGCGGCGGCGGCATCGCCGGCGCAAAGGGCCAGAATGGCGGTCGCCAGGTGGCGGTGAGTGAGGCGATTCAAAGGAACTCCGGACGAAAGAGGGGGCGATGGGAGCCGGGTCGGCGAGCGGCCGGGATGACGAAATCGGCATAGTCTGGCGGCCGATGACGACGTGCCATTGACGCGTGTGTTGCGTGCCGATGACGGTTCGTGCGACAGATCGTGCTGGCACCGCGGGCGCGGTAGCGCCGTGCGCGCCGGGGCACGGTGGGGCGCTGCGGGTAGACTGCGGCCCATGACCGAGACCCACGACGCGCCCGTCTCCCCATGCCCCCAACCCGCCGCTATCGCGGTGGCACGCGGCATCCACGACGCATTCGAGGACTACCATGCGCGTTTCGCCGAGATCACCCGGCGCGCGCGGCGCCGCTTCGAGACGCGCGACTGGAACGCTGCGCGCAACGATGCGGTCGAACGCATCGCCCTGTACGACCAGTGCATCGGCGAGTGCATGCTGCGCCTGCGCGCGCTGCTGCTCGGCCAGGCCCATGACCGCACGCTGTGGGCGCAGGTTCGCGACAGCTTCGCCGCGCAACTGCATGGGTTGATCGACCAGGAGCTGTACAAGACCTTCTACAACACCCTGACCCGGCGCTTCTTCCGTACCCAGGGCGTGGATGCGCAGATCGAGTTCGTGGCGTTGGACATCGAGCCCACCGACGCCATCACCCACCCGGTGGCGCGGCACAACTACGTGGTGTCCGAGGCGCGGCCCGTGGACGCGTTCGTGCGCGTGCTCGGCGACTACCGGTTCGATGTGCCGTACGCGCACCGCACGCGCTGCGCGGCGGCCATCGCGGTGCGGCTACAGGACGATCTGGCGCATTGGGGCGAGAACCCGGTGCGCGGCATCGAACTGCTGGAGACCGTGTTCTACCGCGAACGCCGCGCCTACCTGATCGGCCGCGTGTTCGGCGAACACCGCTTCTCGCCGTGCGTGATCGCCCTGGTCAACGACGCGCAGGGCCTCCGCGCCGAAGCGGTGCTGACCAAGCGCAACGACGTGGCGCAGCTGTTCGGCATCTCGCGCAGCTATTTCCAGGCCGATCTGTCCACCGTCGGCGATGCGGTGGTGTTCCTGCGCAGCCTGCTGCCGCACAAGCCGATCGACGAGCTGTACACCATGCTCGGCCGCGCCAAGCAGGGCAAGACCGAACGCTTCCGCACCTTCTTCCGGCACTTCCAGGCGCATCCCAACGAACAGCTGGTGCATGCCGAGGGCACGCCGGGCATGGTCATGGCGGTGTTCACCCTGCCCAGCTATCCGCTGGTGTTCAAGCTGATCCGCGACCGCTTCGCCTATCCGAAGACGATGAGCCGCGAAGAGGTCGAAGAGAAATACGCGCTGGTGTTCAACCTCGATCGCGTCGGCCGCCTGCTCGACGCGCAGCCGTACCGCTCGCTGCGCTTCCCGCGTGCGCGCTTCGCGCCGGCGCTGCTGCAGGAACTGATGGAGGGTTGCGCACGCAGCCTGCGCGAGGACGGCGACGACCTGATCGTCGCGCTGTGCTACGTGCAGCGGCGCCTGCGCCCGCTGAACCTGTACCTGCGCGAGCAGGGCACCGAGGCCGCGCGCGAGGCCGCGCTGGACTATGCCCAGGCGATCAAGGATATGGCCCGCAACAACATCTTCCCCGGCGACATGCTGCTGAAGAACTTCGGCGTGTCGCGGCAGGGCCGCGCGGTGTTCTACGACTACGACGAGCTGTGCCTGGTCACCGACTGCAACTTCCGCGACTGGCCGCAGCCGCGCAACGAGGAAGAGGCGATGGCCGCCGAACCCTGGTTCCATGTCGCCCCGCGCGACGTGTTCCCGGAGCGCTTTGCGATGTTCATGGGCCTGCCCGCGGCCTCGCTGGAGGCGGTGCGCCACGCCCACGGCGAACTGTTCGATCCGCAGTGGTGGCGTGACCTGCAGACGCGGCTGCGCGAGGACGACTATCCGGACGCGCCGCCCTACCCGGACGCGCTGCGCCTGGCCTGAGTTGCCGCCCAGCCGCCAGTGCGCTGTAATCGGCGCCTCATCTCAAGCAAGGAATGCACGATGCACCGTCGATCCCTCCGTTCGTGGTGGCGCTGGAGCGCCATGGTCTCGCTGCTGCTGCTGGCGTTCGCCGCCGTCGCCGCCGACGGGGTCGGGCCCGGCGCGGTACGCAAGCAGATCGAAAGCAGCATGCTGGTGAGCGGCACGATCGACATCGAGCCCAGCGGCAAGGTGTCGGCGCTGGCGTTGGACCAGCAGGAGCGCTTGCCCAAGGGCGTGGTCGGCTTCGTCCGCAGCACCGTGATGCAGTGGACGTTCGCGCCGGGCCTGCGCGATGGCAAGCCAGTGCCGGCGCGCACGCCGATGACCCTGCGGCTGATCGCCAAGCGCCTGCAGGGCGATGACTACCAGGTCGAGATCCGTGGCGCCGATTTCAGCCACTACGATCCCAGCGATCGCAGCGTGGTGACCTCGATTCAGATGAAGCCGCCGGCCTATCCGCAAGCGGCCTACAGCGTCGGTGCCGCGGGTTCGGCGTACCTGGTGCTCAAGGTGGGCCGCGATGGCCGCGTCGCCGATGCCGCGGTGGAGCAGGTCAACCTGCGTGTGGTGGCGTCCGAACAGCAAATGCAGCAACTGCGCGACGTGCTGGGCAAGAGCGCGCTGGGCGCGGCCCGCAAATGGACCTTCCGGCCGCCGAGCGAAGGCAAGGACGTGGATGCGCCCTATTGGACCGTGCGCGTGCCGGTCAACTACGCGCTGAGCGATACTCGCCGCGACGCGTCGTCGTCCTACGGCCGCTGGACGAGCTACGTGCCCGGCCCGCGCCAGCGTGCGCCGTGGATCACCAGCCAGGATGCGGCCGGCTTCTCGCCGGACCTGCTGCCGGCCGGCGGCGTGTACATGGCCGACGGCACCGGCCCGCGCCTGCTGACGCCGCTGCAGCCGCTGCAGGGCGGCTGAGCGGCGGCCAGGTGCGCCTGGACGCAGGCACGGCCAAGCTGGCCGCGTTGGCAACGACCGGCCGACGCTAGCGCGCCGCGCGGCGATCGCCGCCGCGGCGCCGGGTCGACACGACCAGCACCGCCAGCAACAGTGCGGCCAGCAGCACCGACGCGCCGATCGTGCCCAGATCCAGACCGCCCTTGCCGGCCGGCTTGCTCAGCAAGTCGCCGAGGGTGGCGCCGAACGGACGGGTCAGCACGAACGCCGCCCAGAACAACGCCGTGCGCGAGACGCGGGTGAACGCATAGGCGAGGGCGATCGCCGCCAACAGCGCGGCGATCAGCGATGCGCCGCCGGCGAAGCCCAGCCCCGAGCTGTCGGCCAGGTAGTCACCCAGCGCGGTGCCCAGCGTGTTGGAGACCAGGATCGCCAGCCAGTAGAAGACCTCGGCGCGGCCGCTGCCGATCCGCTCGACCGACAGGCTGCGTTCGCACAGCCACCAGCTCGCCAGTACCGCGACCAGCAGGCTGACCAGCAGCAGCGCGCCCTGCGCGTAGCCCAGGCCCAGGCTGCGGTCCATGTAATCCGACAGCGTGGTGCCGGCGGTGCTGGTGGTCAGGATCACCCACCAGTACCGCCACGGCTGGAACCGGCGTGCGCGCAGCTGCGCCCACAGCGAGACCAGGAACACCGCCAGCAGCAGCACGCTGCTCAGCGCATAGCCGATGTCCAGGGTCATCGACAGCAGGTCGCCGCCGGTCTCGCCCAGGGTGGTGGCGCAACTCTTCATCACCCAGAAGCCGAGGGTGACCGGGGCGACCTTGCTGATGGCGGTATCGGCGGCAGTGGGCATGGTGGCGGACGCGGCGGGGCGACTGGCGCCCATCTCACCCGCGCCCACGTCGAAAGACCGTCGGACCCCGCGCCCGTCAGGCGCGGGGCGGCGCAGTGCCGGCGCCACAAACGCGAACGCCCCGCCGAAGCGGGGCGTTGCGGTCGAACCGGCGCCTGGACTCAGCGCTTCATCGAACCGAAGAACTCGTCGTTGGACTTGGTGTTCTTCATCTTGTCCAGCAGGAACTCCATCGCCGCGATCTCGTCCATCGGATGCAGCAGCTTGCGCAGGATCCAGATCTTCTGCAGCAGTTCCGGCTCGATCAGCAGGTCCTCGCGGCGGGTGCCGGAGCGGTTGATGTCGATGGCCGGGTACACGCGCTTCTCGGCGATACGGCGGTTCAGGTGCACTTCGCTGTTGCCGGTGCCCTTGAACTCTTCGTAGATCACCTCGTCCATCTTGCTGCCGGTTTCCACCAGCGCGGTGGCGATGATGGTCAGCGAGCCGCCTTCCTCGACGTTGCGCGCCGCGCCGAAGAAGCGCTTCGGGCGGTGCAGGGCGTTGGCGTCGACGCCGCCGCTGAGCACCTTGCCGGAGGACGGCACCACGTTGTTGTAGGCGCGGGCCAGGCGGGTGATCGAGTCGAGCAGGATCACCACGTCCTTCTTGTGTTCGACCAGGCGCTTGGCACGCTCGATCACCATTTCGGCGACCTGCACGTGGCGCGCGGCCGGCTCGTCGAAGGTCGAGGAGATGACCTCGCCGCGCACGGTGCGCTGCATTTCGGTCACTTCTTCCGGGCGCTCGTCGATCAGCAGCACGATCAGGTGCACGTCCGGATGGTTGGTGGTGATCGCCGTGGCCACCTGCTGCATCAGCATGGTCTTGCCGGCCTTGGGCGGGGACACGATCAGCGCACGCTGGCCCTTGCCCTGCGGCGCCATCAGGTCGAGGATGCGGCCGGAGATGTCTTCCGAGGAGCCGTTGCCGCGCTCCAGGGTGAAGCGCTTGCGCGGGAACAGCGCGGTCAGGTTCTCGAACAGGACCTTGTTCTTGCTCGCTTCCAGCGGCTCGCCGTTGATGGTGTCGACGATCGACAGCGCGAAATAGCGCTCGCCGTCCTTCGGGAAGCGGATGCGGCCGGACAGGTGGTCGCCGGTGCGCAGGTTGAAGCGGCGGATCTGGCTGGGCGAGATGTAGGTATCGTCGGGACCGGCCAGGTAGCTGGCCTCGGCCGCGCGCAGGAAGCCGAAACCGTCCGGCAGGATTTCCAGCACGCCGTCGGCGGCGACGCCTTCGCCGTGGCGGGTCAGCACCTTCAGCAGGGCGAAGATCACGTCCTGCTTGCGCGCGCGCGCCACGCCGTCCTGGATGTTGAGCTGCTCGGCGATGTCCAGCAGCTTCTGCGCCGGCATCTTCTTCAGGTCGCTCAGCGAGTAGATCGGGAAGCCTTCCGGCACGTTGGCGTGCGGGCGCGGCACGAACGGCTCGTTGGCACCGTTGTCGCTGGGCAGGCCGTTGTCCTGGAAGCGGTCGCCGCCGCGCTGGTTGCGGTCGCGGTCGCGGCGATTGCGGAAGCGATCGCGGCGGTTGCCCTGCTGGTTGTTCTGGTTCTGATTCTGGTTGTTGAAGCGGTTGCCGCCGCCGTCGCGCGGCTCACGGCCTTCGCGCGGTTCGCCGCCTTCGGACGCCTGGCCGCCGCCCTGATGGGCCGGCGCGTCGCCGCCGCCGTGGCTCTGGCCGCCGCTCGCGGCCGGGGCCGACTCCGGCGCTGCGGGACGCGGTGCTTCGGCCTGGACGGGCGCGGGGTTCAGCGGCAAGTTCGGCTGCGCCGGCGCGCCGTGCTCGGCGGCGCCTTCCGCGCCGCTTGCGGCCTTGCTGACGCGCGGCTTGCGCACGCGCTTCTCGGCGGGGGCGTCGGCGCTCCCGGGTTCGGACATGGTGTGATCGGACAAGTGGTGTTCCTCGCTAAGAGTGCGAGCGCCCAGCGTGGGGGCATACGGGGTTGGGAGGAGGTCTGGGAGAGAATCTTCCAGAGGGGGTGCGGTGTGCGAATGCCACCGGATGCATCGACACTATCACCGCCACGCAAGCACGGCAAGCAGGCGTTTGTGGGCGATTCAGCCGCCGGCGATGAACGCCGACGGGACTGCCGCGGCGCCGCTCCGGTTGCGGAGCGGTGCCGGCTGCGGGCGTCAGGCGGCGCTGCTGCCCAGGGTCTTGTCGATCATCTGGGTCAGCTGGCCCTTGCCGACGGCGCCGATCTGGGTGGCCTGGATCTGGCCGTTCTTGAACAGCAGCAGCATCGGGATCGAGCGCACGTGGTACTTGATCGCGGTGGCGCGGTTCTCGTCCACGTTGACCTTGGCGACCTTGAGACGGCCGTCGTAGGCGTCGGCGAGGTCGTCAAGCACCGGCGCGATCATCTTGCACGGGCCACACCACTCGGCCCAGAAGTCCACCAGGACCGGCTCGTCGGACTGCAGCACCGTGGCATCGAAATCGGCGTCGCCGACGTAAAGGACCTTGTCGCTCACTTGGGGTATCTCCTGGGCCAATGCGACTGGCCGGACCGGGTGGCCGCCGCATTGCGGTAAACTGGGGCATTGCGCGGCGAACTCAAGGGATTCCCCCTGTCGCGCGACCCGGCATGGAAGACGCCAGTGTGCGACGCTGCCGGGACCGATGCAAGCCGCGACCTTACGCTTCGGGCGGGGTGGCCTCACGAAGATGGAATGATGAGCGACAAACCGCTGACCGATGTGACTTTTTCCGCGTTCGAACTGCAGCCCGCGCTGCTCGCAGGCCTCGAAAGCGCCGGCTTCACCCGCTGTACCCCGATCCAGGCGCTGACCTTGCCGGTGGCCCTTCCCGGCCGCGACGTGGCCGGCCAGGCCCAGACCGGCACCGGCAAGACCCTGGCGTTCCTGGTGGCGGTGATGAACCGCCTGCTCAGCCGCCCGGCGCTGGCCGACCGCAAACCGGAGGATCCGCGCGCGCTGATCCTGGCCCCGACCCGCGAACTGGCCATCCAGATCCACAAGGATGCGGTGAAGTTCGGCTCCGAGCTGGGCCTGCGCTTCGCCCTGGTGTACGGCGGCGTGGACTACGACAAGCAGCGCGAACTGCTGCAGCAGGGCGTGGACGTGATCATCGCCACCCCCGGCCGCCTGATCGACTACGTCAAGCAGCACAAGGTGGTGTCGCTGCACGCCTGCGAGATCTGCGTGCTCGACGAAGCCGACCGCATGTTCGACCTTGGCTTCATCAAGGACATCCGCTTCCTGCTGCGGCGCATGCCCGAGCGCGGCACCCGGCAGACCCTGCTGTTCTCGGCCACCCTCAGCCACCGCGTGCTGGAGCTGGCCTACGAGCACATGAACGAGCCGGAAAAGCTCGTGGTCGAGACCGAGAGCATCACCGCCGCGCGGGTGCGCCAGCGCATCTACTTCCCCTCCGACGAGGAGAAGCTGACCCTGCTGCTGGGCCTGCTGTCGCGCAGCGAGGGCGCGCGCACCATGGTGTTCGTTAACACCAAGGCGTTCGTCGAGCGGGTGGCGCGTTCGCTGGAGCGCAATGGCTACCGGGTCGGCGTGCTGTCCGGCGACGTGCCGCAGAAGAAGCGCGAGACCCTGCTCAACCGCTTCCAGAAGGGCCAGTTGGAGATCCTGGTGGCCACCGACGTGGCCGCGCGCGGCCTGCACATCGACGGGGTCAAGTACGTCTACAACTACGACCTGCCGTTCGACGCCGAGGACTACGTGCACCGCATCGGCCGCACCGCGCGGCTGGGCGAGGAGGGCGACGCGATCAGCTTCGCCTGCGAGCGCTACGCGATGAGCCTGCCGGACATCGAGGCCTACATCGAGCAGAAGATCCCGGTCGAGCCGGTCACCGCCGAGCTGCTGGTGGCGCTGCCGCGCACCCCGCGTGCGGTGGTGGAGGGCGAGGCCGCCGAGGCCGATGACGACGACCAGAGCATCGGCGAGATCTTCCGTGAGGCCCGTGCCCAGCGCGAGGCCGACGAACAGCGTCGTGGCGGCGGTCGCGGCAAGCCCGGCGGCAGCCGCAGCGGCCCGGGCGGCCGTGGCGAGTCCTCGCGCAGCGCCGACGGCAAGCCGCGGCGTCCGCGCACGCCGCGTCCGGCCGACGCCGGCACCGCCGCCGCGGACGGCAGCGCGCCGGCCGCCGCCGCGCCGGCGCCCGCTCCCAAGCCGCCGCGTGCTGCGCCGGCCGAGGGTGCTGTGCCGGCGGTCGAGGGCGAGCGTGCGCCGCGCAAGCGCCGCCGCCGTCGCGGCGGACGTCCGCTGGAAGGCGCCGAGGGCGCACCGGCCGGCAACGGCAGCACCGCGCCGGCGACCGCCGCCCCGGCCAAGCCGGTGCAGGTCGTGGCCACCCCGGTCAAGGCCGCGCGCCAGGCCGATCGCAGTGCGGCGGCGAAGAACGATTCGTTCCTGACCCGCCTGGGCCGCAAGCTGCGCTCGCTGGTCTCCAGCTCCTGATCCGGACCGGCCGTCCGCCGCGTGCGACGCGCGCGGTGGACGAACACCCGGGCCGCTCCGGCATAATCGCCGGATGAGCGTTCTGCGGTTCGACAATGTCAGCAAACAGTACGCCGGCGGCCACGCGGCGCTGGTGGACGTCAGCTTCGAGGTCGAGGAGGGCGAGATGCTGTTCGTCACCGGCCATTCCGGTGCGGGCAAGAGCACCCTGCTCAAGCTGATCCACCTGAGCGAGCGGCCCTCGCGCGGCGCCGTCCTGTTCGGCGAGCGCAACCTGCTGAAGGTGCGCGGCCGCCGCGTGCCGCTGCACCGGCGCGAGGTCGGCGTGGTCTACCAGGACCACCGCCTGCTCACCGACCGCAGCATCGCCGAGAACGTGGCGCTGCCGCTGATCCTGCGCGGCACCCGCCGTGCCGAGATCGGCAAGCGCGTGCGCTCGGTGCTCGAGCGCATGGGCCTGGGCCACCGCGAGAAGGCGCTGCCGTCGCAGCTGTCGGCCGGCGAGCAGCAGCGCGTCGGCATCGCCCGGGCGATGGTCGGCGAACCGCGGCTGCTGGTCGCCGACGAGCCCACCGGCAACCTCGATCCGACCCTGGCCGCGGAAATCATGCAACTGTTCGCCGAACTGCCGGCGCGCGGCACCAGCGTGCTGGTGGTCAGCCACGACCTGGCGCTGCTCAAGCAGATGCGCAAGCGCGTGCTGATCCTGGACCACGGCCGCCTTATCGACGACATCTCCCCGCAGGACCTGGCCGAATGAGCGCACGCAACGCCGGCGCCGCAGCGCCCTCGCGGCTGGGCGTGTGGTGGGACCACCACCTGCACAGCATCGTCTACAGCCTTGGCCGCGCCATGCGCAAGCCGTGGGCGACGCTGCTGACCATGGCGGTGATGGCGCTGGCGCTGACCCTGCCGCTGGGCCTGTCGATCGCCCTGGACAACCTCAAGCAGTTCGCCGGCAGCGTGCAGCAGTCGCGCGACATCAACGTGTTCCTGAAGACCGACGTCGACGCCGCCGCGGCGCAGACGCTGGCGCAGACCTTGCGCGGCCGCGCCGACGTGGCGGCGGTAACGCTGCGCACGCCCGCCGAGGGCATGGCCGAGCTGCGCGACAGCGCCGGCCTCGGCGAGGCGCTGGACGCGCTGCAGGACAACCCGCTGCCGACGCTGCTGATCGTCACCCCGGCCGCGGCCGACGACACGCCGCTGGCGACCGCGCTGACCGCGCTGCCGCAGGCCGATCTGGTCCAGCACGACGCGCTGTGGCGCAAGCGCCTGGACGGCTGGCTGCATTTCGGCGAACGCCTGGTGCAGGTGCTGTCGCTGCTGCTCGGCGCCGGTGCGGTGCTGGTGGTCGGCAACACCGTGCGCCTGGACATCCAGTCGCGGCGCGAGGAGATCGGCGTGCTGCAGCTGCTCGGCGCCAGCGACGGCTTCATCCGCCGCCCGTTCCTGTACCTGGGCGCCTGGTACGGTTTCGGCGCCGGGGTGCTGGCGCTGGGCCTGCTCGCCGCCTCGGGGATGGCGCTGGGCCAGCCGCTGGCGGCGCTGGCCGACAGCTACGGCAGCCATTTCGTGCTGCATGGGCTGGACGCACTGCATGCCGGCTTCGTCCTGCTCGGCACCCTGCTGCTGGGCTGGCTCGGCGCCTGGCTGGTGACCGGCCACTTCCTGCGCCAGACGCGGCCCACCGACACCTGAGGCGCACATGGCCGGGCACGAGCTCAAGCATCTGATCAGCGCCGCCCCCCGGGTGATGGTGGTCGATGGCTCCAAGCTGGTGCGCAAGCTGATCGCCGACGTGCTGCACCGCGAACTGCCCGACGTGACCGTGGTCGGCTGCGCCAGCATCGCCGAGGCGCGCGCCGCGCTGGAGGCCGGTCCGGTCGATCTGGTCACCACCTCGCTGGGGCTGCCCGACGGCGACGGCCTGACCCTGGCGCGCAGCGTGCGCGAAGCCGCCGGGCAGGCCTACGTGCCGGTGATCGTGGTCTCCGGCGACGCCCAGCAGCATCTGGTCGAACGCCGCTTCACCGAGTACGTCACCGACTACTTCGACAAGGCGCTTGGCCACGAGGCGCTGGCCACCTTCATCCGCGGCTACGTGCAGCCGCAGCCGGTGGCCGGCGCCACCGTCCTCTACGTCGAGGACAGCCGGGTGGTGGCCGAGGCGACCAAGCGCATGCTCGAACGCCAGCACCTGCACGTGGTGCACGTGCTCAGCGCCGAGGACGCGTTCGCCCTGCTCACCGCCGAGTCGCTGGGCCGCACCACCCGCCGTATCGACCTGGTGCTGACCGACGTCACATTGAAGGGCGAGCTCAACGGCCGCGACGTGGTCCAGCGCATCCGCGTCGACTTCGCCTACGGCAAGCGGCGCATGCCGGTGCTGGTGATGACCGGCGACAGCAATCCGCACACCCAGTCCGAGCTGCTGCGCGCCGGCGCCAACGACCTGGTGCAGAAACCGATCGAAGAGCGCCTGCTGGTCACCAAGGTGCTGTTCCAGTTGCGCCTGGCCCGGCTCGACGAGATCGCGGTGACCTTCTGACCGATGTGATGTCCCGAGCCTGGAAACGATGAGCAACAACGAAGACGAAAGCCGGATCCAGCTGGAGCCGTCCTGGAAGGCGCAGGTCGGCGACTGGCTGCTGCGCCCGGAGATGCGCGAACTGGCCGCGTTCCTGCGCCAGCGCAAGGCCGCCGGCGCGCGGGTGTTCCCGCCGGGGCGGCAGATCTTCGCCGCCTTCGATGCGACCCCGTTCGAGCGGGTGGAAGTGGTGATCCTCGGCCAGGACCCGTACCACGGCTACGGCCAGGCGCACGGGCTGTGCTTCTCGGTGCTGCCGGGGGTGCCGGTGCCGCCGTCGCTGCTGAACATCTACAAGGAGATCGAGGACGACCTCGGCATCCGCCGGCCCGACCACGGCTGTCTGCTGCCGTGGGCGCAGCGCGGCGTACTGCTGCTCAACGCGGTGCTGACGGTGGAGGAAGGCCGTGCCGGCGCGCACCAGGGCAAGGGCTGGGAGGGCTTCACCGACCACGTCGTGGAAACCCTCAACCGCGAGCGCGAGGGCCTGGTGTTCCTGCTCTGGGGCAGCTACGCCCAGGCCAAGGGCAAGGTCATCGACACCCGCCGCCACCGTGTGCTCAAGGCCCCGCACCCCTCGCCGCTCTCGGCGCACCGCGGCTTCCTCGGCTGCAAGCATTTCTCCGCTGCCAACGAGTACCTGCGGCGGCGCGGCGCGACCCCGATCGACTGGAGCCTGCCGCCGCGCGCGGAGCTGGAGGCGGCGCTGCGCGGCGCCTGAACCCCGGTTGGACGGCACGCCGCTGTCGCCTGGCGTGGACGCCATTTTCGCGAACCGGCTGCTACTTTGGCGGTCAGAGAACGGGATGACGATGCGTCCCGATTGTTTCACCGGCTTGTGATGCAGTGTCATTCCTGATTCATATGTTGCATAAACAGAACACAGGAACTTTTTACTGTACCCAGCAGTCCAATTAGTAGACTGCTAAGATGAGCCCTATGAGCCAGACTCTTACTTCCAACGCATTGGTTGCCAACAACCTCCCGATCCCCAGTCCGCTCGGTTCGCTGGATGCCTATATCGGCGCCGTGCACCAGATCCCGGTGCTGACGTCCGACGAGGAACACGCACTGGCGGTGCGGTATCGCGACCAGGAAGACCTGGACGCGGCCCGCGAACTGGTCCATTCCCACCTGCGCTTCGTGGTGCACGTGGCCCGCGGCTACAACGGCTACGGCCTGCCGCTGGGCGACCTGATCCAGGAAGGCAACATCGGCCTGATGAAGGCGGTCAAGCGTTTCGACCCGGAGATGGGCGTGCGCCTGGTCAGCTTCGCGGTGCACTGGATCCGCGCCGAGATGCACGAGTACATCCTGAAGAACTGGCGCATCGTCAAGGTCGCCACGACCAAGGCGCAGCGCAAGCTGTTCTTCAACCTGCGCAAGTCCAAGACCCGCCTGGGCTGGATGAACGCGGCCGAGGTCACCGCCGTGGCCAAGGACCTCAACGTGTCCGAGCGCGAGGTGATGGAGATGGAGTCGCGCCTGTCCGGTCGCGATATCGGCTTCGATGCGCCGTCCGACGAGGACGACGACCACGCGCCGCCGTCGCCGGCTGCGTATCTGATGGCCAACGAGGAAGATCCCTCGCAGGCCTACGAACGCGCCGACAGCGAGGACAACCAGCTGCAGCTGCTACGCGAAGGCCTGGCGGAACTGGATGCGCGTTCGCGCGACATCATCAAGCGCCGCTGGCTGGATGCCGACAGCAAGATCACCCTGCAGGAGCTGGCCGACGAGTACGGCGTGTCGGCCGAGCGCATCCGCCAGATCGAGGCGAATGCGCTGAAGAAGATGAAGGCGCTGTTCGTCGCCTGAGTCGCCTGCGGCGGTCAGTAGCAACGCACGAAAGGCCCGGCACTGCCGGGCCTTTTCTTTTGTCTCTGGGCGGCACCGTGGAGCGGCGACTGCCGAGTGCGCAAGCGCAACTGCGCGCGCGTGACGCTGGGCTAGGACTCCGGCGGACGCGCCACCGGCAGGTGCCAGCCGTAGCGGATCGCCATGAAGCGCAGGCCGAAGCACAGCACCGCGCCCACCGCCAGGCCCCAGGGCTGCGGGAGGTGCAGCACTTGCGCGGCGGCGACCACGCCGCCGCCGAGCAGGGCCGCCACCGCGTACAGCTCGGCCTGCAGCACCACCGGCGTACGCGCCACCAGCAGGTCGCGGACGATGCCGCCGCCGATGCCGCTGAGCATGCCCAGCAGTGGCGCGCTGAGCGGGCCCAGGCCGAACGCCAATGCCTTGCTGGTGCCGTACACCGCGAACAGCGCCAGGCCCATCGCGTCGAAGATCTGCACCGGATTGCGCAGGCGCTCGACCGTGTGGTGACGGTAGAAGGCCAGCAACCCGGCCAGGCAGGCGACGCCGAGGTAGCGCACGTCGGCCAGCGCTGCCGGCGGGGTGGCGCCGATCAGCACGTCGCGGGCGATGCCGCCGGAGACCGCGGCCGCGCACGACAGCACCAGTACGCCGAACAGGTCCAGGCGATGGCGCACGCCGACGGTGGCGCCGCTGATCGCGAACACGAAGGTGCCCAGCAGGTCGAGCAGGAACAGGAAGGTCGCCAAGACGGGCACTGCGCTGCAGCAAAAAGGCCGGCTAGGATCGCAGCCCGACCGTGCAGTGTCACCTGTCCGCGGGCGGCGCGGCCTGCGCCTGCGTTTCCTCCGCTGCCGGCGGATCGCCGAGGATGATCCGCGCGGCGCGCTGGTAGCTCCAGTACGCCCAGGCCCAGTTGAGCAGCACCACCACGCGGTTGCGGAAGCCGATCAGGAAGAACACGTGCGCGGCCAGCCAGAACCACCAGGCCAGCACGCCGGAGAGCTGCAGCCGGCCCAGGTGCACGATCGCGGCCATGCGCCCGATGGTGGCCAGGTTGCCGTAGTCGGCATAGCGGAACGGCACGCTGGCGGTGTCGCCGCGCAGCCGTCGGCGCAGGGTGTCGGCGACGTGCCGGCCCATCTGCTTGGCCGCCGGTGCCACGCCGGGAACCGGACGGCCGTCGGCCTGCTGCACCGCGGCCAGGTCGCCGGCGACGAACAGTTCCGGATGGCCGGGCACGCTCAGGTCCGGCTGCACCTGCACGCGGCCGCTGCGATCCAGCGGCGTCTGCAGTGTCTTCGCCAGCGGCGAGGCGGCCACGCCGGCGGCCCAGACCACGGTGCGCGCCGGCACGAAGGTGCTGCCGAGACGATAGCCATGGGCGTCGATCTCGGCGACCGGCACCCCGGTCAGCACTTCCACGCCGAGCTTTTCCAACTGCTTCTGCGCCTTGGCCGACAGGTGTTCGGGGAACGAGGACAGCACCCGCGGCCCGGCCTCGATCAGCCGCACCCGTGCCTCGGCCGGGTCGATGCGGCGGAACTCGTGTTTGAGCGTGTGCCGGGCGATCTCGGCCAGGGTGCCGGCCAGCTCGACGCCGGTGGGGCCGCCGCCGACGATGGCGAAGCTCAGCCAGGCCGCGCGCGCGGCGGGGTCGGTTTCCGCTTCGGCACGCTCGAACGCCAGCAGCAGGTGCCGGCGCAACTGCAGCGCGTCGTCCAGGGTCTTCAGGCCCGGCGCATGCGCCGCCCAGTCGTCGTGGCCGAAATAGGCGTGGGTGGCGCCGGTGGCGACCAGCACGTAGTCGTAGTCCAGCGCCTGGCCGTCGGCCAGGCGCACCTGCCGCGCCAGCTTGTCGATGTGGACGACTTCGCCCAGTCGTACTTCGACATTGTCCTGGTGGCGCAGGATCTGCCGCAGCGGCGCGGCGATGTCCGGCGCCGACAGGCCGGCGGTGGCGACCTGGTACAACAGCGGCTGGAACAGGTGATGGTTGCGGCGGTCGATCAGGGTGATGCGCAGCGGCGTCTTGGCCAGGGCGCGGGTGGCCCACAAGCCGGCGAAGCCACCGCCGACCACGATCAGGTGCGGCACGCGTGTGTCGTCCATGCAGGACTCCAGGAGGGGGAGGGGAGCGGAGGTGTCCGATGTCGGCGTGGCGGTCGTAAGCGCGCGTGGCGCACCGATCCGCGGAAACGCGCGCGGCCAGTGGGGCGCTGCGCGATCGTCGAGGGCCGGACCTGCATGCTCGTATAGTAGCGCGATGCAAAGCGCGGTCAGCGACACGGAGGACGCACGGTCATGTCAGCGACAGTGAAATCGCGTGTGTCGGTGTCGCCGCAGGCGCCGTTGCCGTCGCGCTGGCGCAGCCTGTTGTTCTGGGCCAAGACCCGCGCGCTGCAAGGACGCCGCGCGCTGCGCGATCTGCGCGACGGACCACGCAAGCATCGCCGCGATGGCGGCTTGGCGATCGCCGATGGCACCTCCGCCGAATCGGTCACCGCGCTGTGGCCCGCCAGCGAGGAGACCGCGCCGCAACTGGTGGCCGGCAAGATCCACAACCTGCGGCTGGCCGCGCGTGCGTTGCATGGCGTGGAGGTACCGGCCGGTGCGACCTTCAGCTTCTGGCGCCAGCTCGGCCGCGCCACCCGCCGCCGCGGCTTCGTCGCCGGCCGCGAACTGCGCGAGGGCTGCCTGGTGCCGTCGATCGGCGGCGGCCTGTGCCAGTTGTCCAATGCGATCTACGACGCCGCGCTGCGGCAGGGCCTGGAGATCGTCGAGCGGCACCGCCACACCCAGGTGATTGCCGGATCCTTGGCCGAGCGGGATCGTGATGCGGTGGTGTTCTGGAACTACGTGGACCTGCGCCTGCGCGCCGCCGCGCCGTGGCGGCTGGAGGTATGGCTGGACGGCGAGGCGTTGCACGTGCGCATCCGCGGCGGTGCCGCGATGCCGGCAGCGTTGCCGTTGCCGCCGCTGCAGCGACGCACCGCGCCGGCCGGCATCGACGCCGCCAACGACTGCACCCGCTGCGGCCGCAGCGCCTGCCATCGCCACTCGCCGGCGGTCCCCGACGGCCTGCACCGCAGCACGTGGCTGGTCGACGAAGACTGGCCGGAGTTCGCCGAGGACCGCCGACGCCGGCAGCAGCCCGGCGACCGGGTGCTGGCGCTGCCGCGTACCAGCGTCGCGACCTTGCACGCGGCGCTGGCGCGGCGCTGGTGGTTGTGGCGCGGCATGCCGTTGCCGCAGGCGCGCCTGCGTGCGCAGCGCATCCGTCTGCAGGCGCTGCGGCGCCGGTTGGCAGCGCGCGACGTCGATCTGGTGGTCCCGCAGAGTCTGCTGCCGGAGCTGTGGATGGCCGGCGAGTTGCAGGGGCGGCGCTGGGACGTGTGCATGACCGCCTTGCCGATGCACCTGCTGCAGGCGCGCCTGGACGTGGCCGCGCAGCGGCATCCGCACAGTCCCACCCTGCGCGATTTCCGCGCCGATCCGGCGCTGGTCGAGGCCGAGCGTGCGGCACTGGCACAGGCGCGGCACTGGATCACGCCGCACCGCGCACTGCTGGCGCTGGCCGGCAGCCGCGGTCTCGCGCTGGAATGGCGACGGCCGGCGCTAACGGCGGCCGCGGCGGAGCACGCGGCCGTCAACGCGGACACCGTACCGCGGGTGCTGCTGGCGGCCTCGGCGCTGGCGCGCAAGGGCGCCTACGAACTGCGCGAGGCGGTGCGTGGCTTGCCGGTGCTGTTGCTGCTGCCGCCCGGCGCGCAGGAGACGCCGGATTTCTGGAACGGCATTGCGGTGCAGCGGGTCGCCTCGATGGCCGAGGGCGTACGCGCGGCCACGCTGGTGTTGCTGCCGGCCTGGATCGAACAGCAGCCGCGCGGCCTGTTGCTGGCCATGGCGCTGGGCAAGCCGGTGATCGCCACCGCCGCCTGCGGCCTGTCCGCGGACGACGGCGCGTGGCGTTGCGTGGAAGCAGGCGACAGCGCCGCGCTGCGTGCGCAGGTGGTCGACGCCTTGGGCCTGGCGGGTTGAGCGAAACCCGAGGGCGTTGCGGGCGCCTGCAGGCCAGGGTCTGCCATGCACGACGGTCACATCAATCGCTCGGCGACGCGTCGTTGCTCTAGTGGTGTCTTGCAGGACGCGTCGCCGCCTCAGTACAGATCCTGCGGATCCACATCCAGCGACCAGCGCACGCGCCGTGCCTGCGGCAGCGCGTGGATCGCCGGCACCGCCGCGTCCAGCAATGCGTGCAGTGCGCGCCGCGTGCTCGCCGAGAGCAGCAACTGGGTACGCTGGAAACCGGCACGGCGCGGCATCGGCGCCGGCATCGGGCCGAAGCGCTGCACCTCGTCCTGCACCGGCAGCAGCGCGCGCACCGCGGCGAGGAAGGCGTTGGCGTGTTCGACCTGCATGGCCTCGGCGCGCAGCAGCGCCAGGTGCGCGAACGGCGGGAAACCCGCGGCCTCGCGTTGCTCGAGCTCCGCGGCGGCGAAGGCGTGGTAGCCGCCGTGCACCAGGGTCTGCAGCAACGGATGCGCGGGGTGGTGGGTCTGCAGCCAGACCTCGCCCGGGCGCGCGGCGCGGCCGGCGCGCCCGGCGACCTGGATCAACTGCTGCGCCAGCTTCTCGCTGGCGCGGAAATCGGCAGAGAACAGGCCTTCGTCGATGCCCACCACCACCACCCGGCTCAGCTGCGGCAGGTCGTGGCCCTTGGCCAGGATCTGCGTGCCGACCAGGATGCCGGGGGCGCTGCCGAGCGTGGCCAGCTGCGTCTCCAGCGCATCGCGGCGCTGGGTGGTGCCGCGGTCGATGCGCAGCACCGGGACGTCCGGGAACGCCTGCACCAGGCGTTCTTCGAGGCGTTCGGTGCCGATGCCCTGCGGCTGCAGGGCCAGGCTGCCGCAGTCCGGGCAGGCCAGCGGCGCTGGCTGGCGCGCGCCGCAGTGGTGGCATTGCAGGCGCCGGCCGCCGGCGTGCACGGTCATCGGCGTGGCGTGCAGCGGGGTGCTGCAGCGCTGGCACGGCGCGGTCCAGCCGCAGTCGTGGCACAGCAGCACCGGCGCATAGCCGCGGCGGTTCTTGAACACCAGCACCTGGCCGCCCTCGGCCAGTGCCGTGCCGATGCCGGCCAGCACCTCCGGCGACAGCCCGTCCTGCAGCGGGCGCTTGCGCACGTCGAGCACGCGCACCGTCGGCGGTTTGGCGTCGCCGGCGCGGCGGGTCAGGCGCAGGTGCGCGTAGCGGCCGCCGGCGGCGTTGTGCAGGCTCTCCAGCGACGGCGTGGCGCTGCCCAGCAGTACCGGCACGTCCAGCGCCTTGCCGCGGACCAGGGCGAAATCGCGGGCGTGGTAGCGGATGCCGTCCTGCTGCTTGTAGCTGCCGTCGTGTTCCTCGTCGACCACGATCAGCCCGGCCTGCGGCAGCGGCACGAACACCGCCGAGCGGGTGCCGACCACCACCTGCGCCTCGCCGCGCCACGCGGCTGCCCAGACGCGGGCGCGTTCGTTGTCGTTGAGGCCGGAATGCAGCGCATGCACCGGCACCCCCAGGCGGGCGCGGAAGCGGGCCAGGGTCTGCGGGGTCAGGCCGATCTCCGGCACCAGCACCAGCGCCTGGCGGCCGCGCGCCAGGCAGGCGGCGATGGCCTGCAGGTAGACCTCAGTCTTGCCGCTGCCGGTGACGCCGTCGAGCAGGAACGGGGCGAACCCGGCGGCGGCGACCACCGCGTCGATGGCGGCCTGCTGTTCGGCGTTGGGCACCGGCCCGGGCTGCGGTTGCGGCGCCGCCATGCTGGCCGGCACGGCGATGCGTTCGGCGTGGCCGCGCCTGGCCAGCGCCCGCGCGGCGCTGCGCCAGTCGTCCATCGCCTGGTCCAGCCGGTCCTCGTCCATGGCGCCGTCCGCCAGCAGCGCGGCGAAGCGGTGCGGGCGGGTGCCGGGGCGGGCACGGTGGCTGGCGCCGGCCTCGGTCAGGCGCCAGGCCCAGGCGTGGGTGTCGGGCAGCGGTTCGCCGCGGCGCAGCGGTACCGGCAGCGCCGTGGCCAGCACCTCGCCCAGTGGCGCGTGGCTGTAGCGCGCCAGCCAGCGCAGCGACTCGGCCAGTTCGCCGTGCAGCAGCGGCGCCGGGTCCAGCCAGGCCAGTGCCGCGCGCAGGCCCTCCGTGTCCTCGACCTGGCCGATCGCCGCTACCACGCCGCTCAGTTCGCGGTTGCCGAACGGCACCTGCACGCGGCGGCCGACATCGCCGTCGGCGACCGTGCCGCCGGGCGGTGGCAGGTAGTCGAACAGCTGCGGCAGCGGCACGGGCAGGGCGACGCGGAGCGTGGCGGCGGGGGAGGGCATCCACCTAGTCTAGCGGTCGCCGCAAGCGCGTCCCGGGCGCCAGGAGTTGCGTGCGATTGCTGCCCGCAAACTGATAAACCGGTCGTAAATAGCTGCCCCGCTTGGAGAATCGAATTTATCCACACGTGCTGTGGATAAAGCTGTGCATGACCGGCATGCTCCACGCCGTGAAGACGGACTCACAAGCCTCTGCAACGAGTTGGACAAAAAAGCGCCAATCGCATTTGTTCTTTATAAAACAACAAGTTGGCCGTGAAACACGAATGCAACATGGTTTGCCGGGGGGCTTGACAAGACCTGTCCCAGGCCAATCCTGGCGCTGTGCACAACCTGCCGCCGCCGTGGCCGTGGATGAGCCGATCGGGGCGCAGCTGTCAAGCGCGCGGTGTGGCGGCTGTCTCGCTATCATCGCGCCGATGATGGAGTTCCGATGACCGCCACGTCCCCTTCCGACGGCGTGGCCGCACCGCCCGCCCTGGCCGCGTTCCTGCGCGGGATCGAACGCCGCGCCGCGGTCCTGGCCGACCTGCAGAGCGGCCGGCCCGAACGCGGCACGCCGGCCCTGGCGGCGGCGATGCGGGCGTTCCGCAGCCACGCCGCGGCGCTACCGATGGCCGACTGGCCGCTGCGATTCTGGAAGCTGCTCGGCGCGGTGCCGACCCTGCGCCAGGCCGATGCCGCCGAGGGCGCCTGGCCGGCGCCGTTGGCGCATCTGCGTACCCTGCAGCCGGCCGACCGCCTGGCGCTGCTGCTGCGCATCGTTGCCGGGCTGGACGAGCCGCTCGCCGCGCAGGTGCTGCAGTTGTCCACCGAGGACTACCAGCAGGCGCTGGCGCGGGCCTGCCCGCGCGACGCCGGTGGGCGTCCGGATGCGGCGGGCTGGCGTGCGCTGGCCGATGCGGCGCAACAGTGCCTGCGCGACCTGCCGCCGACACGGCTGCAGGCCCTGGCGCAACTGCGCGATGCGGCGATCGCCGGCAGCATCGCTTCGCCGGCACCGACTCCGGCCAAGGCCGCTGCCCCTGCTGCTGCCGCCGCACGTCCGCGCCGCCGCGGGGCGCGCTCGGCCCTGCGCACGCGCCTGGCCGGAGCGGTGATCGCCGTCGTGGTCCTGGCCCTGGTCGGTACCGTGTTCTGGGACCGCCTGCCGTGGCACCGTTCCCGTGCCGCCACCGCGGCCGGTGGCAGCGACGCGAGCCTGGCGCTGGGCGATACCGGCCCGGTGCAGGTGGAAGTGCTGCCGCCGGAATCGGACACCGCCAGCGCGCCGCCGCTGCCGGCCGAACCGCCGGCGCCGCTGCCGGAGCCGGCGATCTACGACCTGGATTTCTACGCGTGGTACGCGGCCGGCGCGCCACCGCCGCGGATCGAGCGCAGCGCCCCCAGCGCCGCCGAGCTGGCCGAGGCCGCCGAAAACCCGCCGGCCGCTGCCATGGCCCCGGCCATCGCGCCCGCCGCAGCGGCGAACACGCCACCGGCGCTGACCCCGGCGCAGTTACGCGCGCGCCAGGCTGCCTGGGACGCGCTGCCGGCGGCGGCGCAGGCGCGCCTGCGTCAGGTCGCCACGGCCTTCGCCGGCCTGCCGATCGAGCAGCAGCACAGCTTGCACGCGCAGTTTGCCGAGATGGACGCGCTGGAGCGCCACGGCTGGTTGCTCGGGCCGGAACTGGGCGCCGAGTTCTGGGCGCTGCAGCCGCTGCTGGGCTACGTGCCCGCGGCGCAGCGGCAGGCGCTGCTGGGGCTGCTGCGCAGCCTGCCGGCGGACCAGCGCGAGCATCTGGCGCTGCTGTCGCAACGCACCCCGCCGCAGGACCGCGCGGCCTTGCGCCGCGACCTGCTGGCGCAGGGCACCGACAGCCGCGGGGCCTGGTTGAAGCAGCGCGCCGCGCGCTGAGCCGCGGGTTCGGCGCTTGGGCTTTCCGGGTCCCCGGTCCCGGGCCCCGGGTCCCGGCTCTTCTGCAGTGATCCGCCGCAGCGGGTAGAATGCGCGGCCTCCGCCACCCGGTGTCCGGCGCTGTCTGCGCGGCCGCAGTGGCGAGATCGCCAGAGTCTTGCAATGTTTTCGTCTTCCACCCCGGCCACGGTCCGGGGCCGCGAACTGCGCAGCACCGCGCAGCTCGCCCTGCCGCTGGTCCTGGGGCACGTCTCCACCGGCCTGATCAGCTTCGTCGACAATGTGATCGCCGGCCACCACGGCACCCGCACACTGGCCTCGGTGACGGTCGGCACGGCCCTGCTGTGGCTGCCGATGATGATCCCGATCGGCACCCTGATCGCCCTGACCGCCTCGGTGTCGCAGCTCGACGGAGCCAGGCGCCATGCGCAGATCGGCCCGCTGTTCCGCCAGGCGCTGTGGCTGTCGCTGGGCCTGGGCCTGCTGATGTTCGCGTTCCTGAGCGTGATGCCGATGGCGCTGCCGCAACTGGGCATCGCCCCGGAGATCGTGCCCGGCGCGCGCGACTTCCTGCTTGCGATCCGCTGGGGCGTGCCGGCGCTGGTGCTGTACTTCTGCATGCGCTACCTCAGCGAAGGCATGCACTGGACCCTGCCGACCATGCTGCTCGGCTTCGGCGGCCTGCTGCTGCTGGCGCCGCTCGGCTATTCGCTGACCTTCGGCCTGTGGGGCCTGCGCGAGCACGGCGCCGGCGGCCTGGGCATGGCTTCGGCGATCATGATGTGGGCGCAGGCGCTGTGCTTCGCGATCTACCTGGCGCGTTCCAAGCGCTTTGCGCCGTTGCGCCTGTTCGCGCAGTTCGAGGCGCCGGACCTGCACGCGATCGTCGGGCTGCTGAAGACCGGCTTGCCGATCGGCGTGACCATCCTGATGGAAGGCGGCCTGTTCATCGTCACCGCATTGCTGATCGCGCGGCTCGGCGAGGTGCCGGCGGCCGCGCATCAGATCGCGATCAACGTCGCGCAGCTGTGCTTCATGGTGCCGATGGGCGTGGCCGAGGCGACCACGGTGCGGGTCGGCCGCGCCGCCGGTGCCGGCGACGCGGTCGGCGTGCGCGGTGCGGCCTGGGCCGGCTATGCGATCGTGCTCGGCACCCAGGCGTTGTCGGCGCTGGTGCTGCTGTTCGGCCACGACGCCATCGTCGGTGTCTACACCAGCGACCTGGCGGTGGCGGCGCTGGCTTCCACGCTGCTGCTGTATGCGGCCACGTTCCAGTTCCCCGATGGCCTGCAGGTGCTGTCGGCCGGCGCGCTGCGCGGCCTCAAGGATACCCGCGTGCCGATGCTGTTGGCCCTGTGCTCCTACTGGGGCCTGGGCATGCCGCTGGGCGCCGGCCTCGGCCTGTGGCTGGGCTGGGGACCGCAGGGCATGTGGATCGGCCTGATCCTGGGCCTGACCGCGGCCGCGGTGATGATGGGCGCGCGCTTCCGCTGGAGCAGCGCGCGGTTGCTGGCCGCGTCGGCGACCCCCTGACTTCAGACGCATGTGCGGCGCCTGACGCAGCCGGTATGCTGCGCAGGCGCAAGACGCCTTCCCTTCGGAGTTTTCCATGAACCAACCTGTGCGTCGCAGCCCCGTCGCCAACTTCTTCGTCGGCCTGTGGGATGTGATGAACTTCACCCGCCGGTTGATCCTCAACCTGGTGTTCTTCGGCTTCCTGTTGCTGATCCTGCTGGTGATGGTGTTCGCCATGGCGCGCGGCGACGGCGCCAAGACGCTGCGCGACCGCACCACGCTGCTGATCGCGCCGGAAGGCAAGCTGGTCGAGCAGTTCAGCGCCGACCCGGTCAGCCGCGCGCTGGCCAAGGCGATGAACGACAAGGGCGCGCAGGAGATCCAGTTGCGCGACCTGGTGCGCGCGATCGAGGCGGCCAAGACCGATCCGAAGATCGAGCGCGTGGCGCTGCGTCTGGACAAGCTGCAGCCCAGCGGCTTCGCCTCGATGCGCGAGGTGGAGCGCGCGCTGCAGGACCTGCGCAGCTCCGGCAAGCAGATCGTTGCCTACAGCGACAATCTGAACCAGTGGCAGTACCTGCTGGCCGCGCAGGCCAACGAGGTCTACCTGGACCCGATGGGCTCGATGACCCTGGAAGGCCTGGGCCGCTACCGCCAGTACTTCCGCGAGGGCCTGCAGGACAAGCTCGGCGTGGACGTGCACCTGTTCAAGGTCGGCGAGTACAAGTCCGCCGCCGAGCCCTATGTGCTCGACGCGGCCTCGCCGGCGTCCAAGGAAGCCGACCTGTTCTGGATGAACGACGTGTGGCAGCGCTACGTGGCCGACATCGCCAAGGCGCGCAAGCTCAGCGCCGAGCAGATCACCGCCGGCATCGACACCATGCCCGAGGGCGTGGCCGCCGCCGGTGGCGACCTGGCCAAGTTCGCCTTGCAGCAGAAGCTGGTGGACGGCCTGAAGACCCGCGAGGACGTCGAGCAATTGCTGACCAAGCGCGGCGTGGCCGACGACGATGCCGACACCGGCTACCGCAACGTCGACCTGGACGGCTACCTGCAGCAGTTGGACTTGCGCCGCTCGCCGGTGGATTCGCGGCCGCAGGTGGCGGTGGTGGTCGCCGCGGGCGAGATCAGCGGCGGCGAACAGCCGGCCGGCCGCATCGGCGGCGAGTCGACCGCGGCGCTGCTGCGCCAGGCGCGCGACGATGACGAGGTCAAGGCGGTGGTGCTGCGGGTGGATTCGCCCGGCGGCGAAGTGTTCGCCTCCGAGCAGATCCGCCGCGAGGTGGTGGCGCTGAAGGCCGCCGGCAAGCCGGTGGTGGTGTCGATGGGCGACCTGGCCGCGTCCGGCGGCTACTGGATCAGCATGAACGCCGATCGCATCTACGCCGACCCGTCGACGATCACCGGCTCGATCGGCATCTTCGGCATGATCCCCAACATCACCCGCACCCTGGACAAGATCGGCGTGCATACCGACGGCGTGGGCACCACCCGCTTCGCCGGCGCGTTCGACGTGACCCGGCCGATGGATCCGGCAGTGGGCCAACTGATCCAGTCGGTGATCAACAAGGGCTATGCCGACTTCACCGGCAAGGTCGCGCAGGCGCGCGGCAAGTCGGTCGAGGCCATCGACCAGGTCGCGCGTGGCCGCGTGTGGAGTGGTGCGCAGGCCAAGGAGCGCGGGCTGGTGGACGCGTTCGGCGGCTTCAAGGACGCGGTGGCCGATGCCGCTGCGCGCGCCAAGCTGGGCGGCCCGGACAAGTACCGGGTGCGCTATGTGGAGAAGCCGGCCACGCCGTTCGCGCAGTTCGTCGGCGGTTTCGCCGGCAGCCGCCTGGGCGTGTGGATGCTGAGCGACTCGGCGCTGGGCCATGCCCTGCTGGCGCGCAGCATGCCGGAGCTGGACACCCAGCTGCGCTTCGTCAAGGACGCGGCCGACACCCGTCCGGGCGCGCCGGTGAAGGCGCTGGCCTACTGCTTCTGCGGTCTGTGAGCCGGCACTGAGCCGATGGCGGCGCGCCCTCGCGGGCGCGTCGCCTGATCCCTGCAACGCCGGCCCCAGTGGCCGGCGTTTTTCATTGCGCCGTGGCGGCGTCGAGCGCGGCGTTCTGCGCCGCCGCGGCGCGGTCGAGCGTGGCCTGGGTCTGCTTGGCGCGGTCCAGCGGCTGGGCGATGGCGGTGCGCAACGCGCTGGCCTTCGGCGGTGGCGGTGCATCGGGCGGTTGCGGCGGCGTCGGCTTGCATGCGGCCAGCACTGCGAGCAGCGGCAATGCCAACGTCATCCTGCGCAGTGGTGCGGACATGGCGGCGACCTCCTCGAGGGTGGAGGTATCATCCTACGCCTCCCATGTGAGCACACAGGCACGCGCATGCAGCATCGTTGGCGGCTGGACGGACAGACCGCGCTGATCACTGGCGCCAGCGCCGGCATCGGCCTGGCGATCGCACGCGAACTGCTCGGGTTCGGCGCCGACCTGCTGCTGGTGGCGCGCGACCTCGATGCGCTGGAAGCGGCGCGCGACGAGTTGCGCGAGGCCTTTCCCGAGCGCGAGATCCTGGCACTGGCCGCCGACGTCGCCGACGACGAGGACCGCCGCGAGATCCTGGACTGGGTCGAGGACCATGCCGACGGCCTGCACCTGCTGATCAACAACGCCGGCGGCAACGTCAGCAAGGCCGCGGTGGACTACACAGAGGACGAGTGGCGCGGCATCTTCGAGACCAACCTGTTCTCCGCGTTCGAACTGTCGCGTTACGCGCACCCGCTGCTGGCGCAGCATGCGGCCTCGGCGATCGTCAACGTCGGCAGCGTGTCCGGGCTGACCCATGTGCGCAGCGGCGCGCCCTACGGCATGACCAAGGCGGCGCTGCACCAGCTCACCCGCAACCTCGCCGCCGAATGGGCCGAGGACGGTATCCGGGTCAATGCGGTGGCGCCGTGGTACATCCGCACCCGCCGTACCTCCGGTCCGCTGTCGGACCCGGACTACTACGATCAGGTGATCGAGCGCACGCCGATGCGCCGCATCGGCGAACCGGAGGAAGTGGCGGCGGCGGTCGGCTTCCTGTGCCTGCCGGCGGCCAGCTACATCACCGGCGAATGCATCGCGGTGGACGGCGGCTTCTTGCGCTACGGGTTCTAGCGGTTCAGTCGCTGCATGGCGGCTGCGTGCGCGGTGTGCCAGGCGAAAGGCGCTGCGCAGTTCGTTCGGGCGATACGTCGTCGTGACTGAAGTCCCTCCCACAAGGTGTGTGCGCTCACCGTGGTGGACCGGTTCTTTGCCTGCCGGCGGCCAGCTACAGCGCCGGTGAGTGCATCGCGGTGGACGGTGGCTTCTTGCGCTACGGGTTCTAGCGGTTCAGCGGCTGCATGGCGGTTGCGCGCGTGCAGGGCGCGAGGCGAAAGGCGCTGCGCAGTTCGTTCGGGCGATACGTCGTCGGGACTGAAGTCCCTCCCACAAGCGTGCACGCTCTCCGTGGTGGAACGGTTTTCGTGCCTGCCGGTGGCCAGCTACAGCACCGGTGAATGCATCGCGGTGGACGGTGGCTTCTTGCGCTACGGGTTCTAGCGGTTCAGTCGCTGCATGGCGGTCGCGCGCGGGGCACCAGGCGAAAGGCGCTGCGCGGTACGTCCCGCGATGCGTCGTCGGGACTGAAGTCCCTCCCACAAAGATGTGCGCGCTCATGGTGGTGGACCGGCCATGGCGGCGAGCGCCGCGCCCATCCGCGGCGGATGCGACTGAACCGCGTCAGGGCGAGGTCGTCCGCTCCGGCCCAGGCTGATCCGGCGCACCGCAGTTGCTGCCCTCGAGCAGGTGCTGGCGACGTTCGAACTCCGTGTGCAGCGCCTCGGCATGATCGGGCACGGCGAAGCGCCAGTGCGTTTCGGCTTCGGCCACGTAACTCTTCCAGGCCTCGCACAGCTGCTCGGTGGGCAGTGGCTGGCACTGGTCGCGCAGCACTTCGCAGGCGCTGCCACCGGCTTGGTTGGGGCCGCCGTCCAGGTCGGTCGTGCTCAGTGGGACGCAACGCGGCGGCGGTTCGGCGACCTCGCCGATGTAGGACTGCTGCTCGCGCGTGGTGCAGGTGTACAGCGGCGGCGGTGGCAGCATTGGTGGCGGTGGCGGTACAGCAGCCGTGGTGTCGGCCGGGGCCGATGCGTCCGCAGGCGTGGCGGCACTCTTGGTGCTCGGAGGCGACGATGAAGCAGGCTTGGCGGCGAGCGTGCTCGGCAGTGCGGCGCTGCTGACGCCTTGCATGACCTTCTTCTGCTGGCGCATGCCCTTGGGGCAGGGTGCGTTCTGGATGGTCAGGTTGTCCTGCGCGTCGGTGCAGCGATAGAACACCACCGGTTCGGCGTACGCGGCGCCGGCGCAGCTCAGCGCCACGGCGAGGCAGAGGGCGCGGCGCATCAGCTGCCGCCGCAGTCGCGCGCCAGGCGCGCATCGATGCCGCGCTGTTCGGTTTCCATCGCACGGCGCTCGCTCTGCAGCGCGCTGTTGTAGCGACGGATCAGTTCCCAGCGGCGGTCGCTCAGGCGTGCGCAGACTTCCTGCTCGGGCAGTGCCGTGCAGGTGTCGCGAATCATCGTGCTGCCGGCCGGCACGATCACGCCGGCGCCGGCGGCCACCCCCGGCGGCGGTGGTCCGGGCGGGCGCGGGCCACCGTGCGGAGGCGGTCCCGGCGGGCCGGGCGGACGGCCATCGGGGCCACGCCCGGACGGCCGCGCGTACGGGCCTTCGGCGTAGCCATAGGCCCACAGTGGCACCCAGCGCGGATTGCCGGCGTTGTCGTCGCTGGTGTAACGCGCGCCTTCCGGGGTCACGCACTCGTACATCGGCTGCGGCGGCTGCACGGTGACGATGCGGAGTTCGCGCTGCGGCAGCGGCGCCGGGGAGGCCTCCGCGCGTGCCGGATCGGTGCTGATGGTGGTGGTCGGCCGCGGCGGCGGGTCGCGCGGCCGCTGCATGTCCAGCACCTGCTGCTGGCGCGCGTTCTCGCAGGGGGCGTTTTGCAGGCTGACCGCGCCGGAGGCGGCGATGCAGCGGTAGATACGCACCGACGTGTTGCTGCCATCGCTGCTGATCGTCTGCGTCTGTTGCGCCCAGCCGGCGCCGATCCAGGGCGACAGGCTCAGCAGCAGCAACGGGCGGAGAAGGAGGCGCATGCGCGCATCTTGCGCGCCTTGGGCGGCCAGGGAAAGGGTGGTGGGTGTTGGGATTCGGGACTCATGGCGTCGCGAAGTGCCGACGCGTTGATCTGTCTATCCGAGGCTGCGCCCGTACCCTCATCCGCTCCGTGGGGCACCTTCCCCCGAGACGGGGCCATGGTCCCGAGGGGAGAAGGGAGAAGCCAAAGCCCCTCTCCCGCCGGGAGAGGGGTTGGGGTGAGGGTGCGGGCGCGAAGCGCCACGCTGAGCTTTCTATCCGAGGCTGCGCCCGTACCCTCATCCGCCCCTGCGGGGCACCTTCCCCCGAGAAGGGGGGCCATGGTCCCGAGGGAGAAGGGAAAAGCCGAAGCCCCTCTCCCACCGGGAGAGGGGTTGGGGTGAGGGTCCGGGTGCGCGAAGCGCTCAGGTCGATCGAACGCGCCATTGCCGCAAGGCGTCAATGCAGGGGACGGCGGCGTCCCGCGCCGGAGGCCAGCGCCTCAGGCGCGCAGGATCTCGCCGCTGGCGGCGTCGCGGATGGGGGTGGGCTGGGCCAGGCCGCCGGTCTCGCCATCGATCAGGCCGTCGATATCGGTCAGCACCAGCGGATCCAGCTCGCTGCGCTGCCGCGCCGGCGGCTCGCCGCCGCGGTTGGCGCTGGTCGACACCAGGGCGCCGCCCCAGGCGCGGCACAGGGCGGCCACCAACGGATGCGCGCTGATCCGCACGGCGATGCCCTGGTGCGCGCCCGTGATCCAGGGCGGTGCGTGCGCGGCGGCGGGCAGGATCCAGGTGTGCGGTCCCGGCCAGCTGGCCAGCACCGCGGCCAGCCGGTCCGCCGGCAAGGCCGAGAGGTCGAGCAGCGGGCGCAGCGGATCCAGTTCGGCAGCGACCACGATCAAGCCCTTGTCCACGGGCCGCTGCTTGATCCGCAGCAGGCGGGTCACGGCGGTCTCGTCGTGCGGATCGCAGCCCAGGCCCCACACGGCTTCGGTGGGATAGGCGATCACGCCGCCCTTGCGCAGGACGGCGACGGCATGGCTCAGGGACAGGTCGGTCATGCGCGCATCATGCGGCACGTCGTCGTCTAAGGACAATGAGGGTCGGCTGGGCGGGACTCGGGATTTTCGCAAGTCTCCGGCTCGCCGCTTTTCTGTGGGAGGGGCTTCAGCCCCGACGCCTTACCTATAACGCGTCGGGGCTGAAGCCCCCCACGGAAAAACCGCGGTGTCGCGGTTCTTCAGGCGCTGAGAGACGCCTTGGGCACCGCGAGAAGGCGGCTCGGAGACCGCGCTCGTACTATCCGAGGGGCGCATCGGGCCGCCCTGGGCGGGCCATCCGCAGAGCGGCTCAGCCGCCCTTGACCACGGTCTTCTTCGCTGCCTTCTTCACCGCTTTCTTGGCGGTTTTCGCGGCTTTCTTGACTGCCTTCTTCGCTGCCGGCTTGGCTGCAGTGTCGGCGGCGGCCTTTTTCGCTGCGCTCTTCTTCGGCGCAGCTTCCTTCTTGGCGGCGGCCTTCTTGGCGCCGAAGCCCTTGCGCACCGGCTTGCCGGTTTCCTCCAGCAGCTTCTGCACTTCGTCCAGGCTCAGCGAGGCCGGCTCGCGATCCTTGGGAATCTTGCCGTTGAGCTTACCGTCGCTGATGTACGGGCCGAAGCGGCCGTTGAGCACCTGAATGTCGCTGCCGGGGAACTCCTTGATGATGCGGTTGCGCGCGATCTCTTCCTTCTCCTCGATCAGGAACACCGCACGGGCCAGATCGATGGTGTAGGGATCGTCTTCCTTCTTCAGCGAGGCGTAGACGCTGCCGCGCTTGGCGAACGGGCCGAAGCGGCCGATGCCGACGCTGACCTCCTCGCCCTTGTCCTGGCCGAGGCTGCGCGGCATCAGGAACAGCTCCAGCGCCTCCTCCAGGGTGATGGTGTGCATGCTCTGGCCCGGACGCAGCGAGGCGAACTTGGGCTTGTCCTCGGCGTCCTCGGCGGTGCTGCCGATCGCCGCGTACGGCCCGAAGCGGCCCAGGCGCACGCTCACCGGCTTACCGGTCTTGGGGTCGGTGCCGAGCTCGCGCGCGCCACTGGCTTCGGCGCGATCGACCGATTCCTTCTTGTCTTCGACCAGTTCCTTGAACGGCTCCCAGAAGCGCGACATCAGCGGGATCCATTCTTCCTCGCCACGCGAGACCGCGTCGAGCTCGTCCTCGAGCTTGGCGGTGAAGTCGTAGTCCACGTACTGGGTGAAGTGGCTGGACAGGAACTTGGATACCGCGCGGCCGACGTCGGACGGGCGGAAGCTGCGGCCTTCCATCTCCACGTACTTGCGGAACAGCAGGGTCTGGATGATCGAGGCGTAGGTCGAGGGACGGCCGATGCCGTACTCTTCCAGCGCCTTCACCAGCGCCGCTTCGGTGAAGCGCGGCGGCGGCTGGGTGAAGTGCTGCTCGGCCAGGATGCGTTCCAGCGGCACGCGGTCGCCGGGCTTCATCGCCGGCAGCTTGCGGCCCTCGTCCTCGTCCTCGGCGCTCTTGTTGTCCTTGCCTTCCTCGTACACGGCCAGGAAACCGGCGACGACCACGGTGGTGCCGCTGGCGCGGAACACGTGTTCGCTGCCGGCCGACAGGTCGACGCTGACGGTGTTGAGCGTGGCCGGGATCATCTGGCAGGCCACCGCACGCTTCCAGATCAGCTCGTACAGCTTGCGCTCGTCGTCGGTCAGGAAGCGCGCCACCTGCGACGGGGTGCGCAGCGCCGAGGTCGGGCGCACCGCTTCGTGCGCTTCCTGCGCGTTCTTGGACTTGGTCTGGTAGGCGTTGGGCTGGTCCGGCAGCGAGGCGATGCCGTAGTCGCGGGCGATCACGTCGCGGATCTCGGCCAGCGCGTCCTGCGACAGGTTGACCGAGTCGGTACGCATGTACGAGATCAGGCCGACCGTGCCTTCGTCGCCGATCGCCACGCCTTCGTACAGCTTCTGCGCGACCTGCATGGTCTTGCGGGTGGTGAAGCCGAGCTTGCGCGAGGCTTCCTGCTGCAGGGTGGAGGTGGTGAACGGCGGCGCCGGGCGGCGCTTGCGCTCCTTGCTGGCCACGTCGGTGACGTGCAGCGCGCCCTGCGCGGCCTGCTGGATGCGCAGGCGCGCGGACTCGGCGGTGTCGCCGTCGGTGATCGTGAACTGCTCGAACTTCTGCCCGTCGAGCTTGATCAGCTTGGCGTTGAAGTGCTGCGAGGGATGCGCGCAGTCGGCGGCGATGGACCAGTACTCGCGGGCGATGAAGGCTTCGATCTCCTCCTCGCGCTCGACGATCATGCGCAGCGCCGGCGACTGCACGCGGCCGGCGGACAGACCCCGCTGCACCTTGCGCCACAGCACCGGCGACAGGTTGAAGCCGACCAGGTAGTCCAGCGCGCGGCGCGCCTGCTGCGCATCGACCAGATCGCCGGCGATCTGCCGCGGCTGCGCCATCGCTTCCTTGATCGCGCGCGGGGTGATCTCGGTGAACACCACCCGGTGCAGCGGCTTGCCCTTGAGCAGCCCGCGCTCCTGCAGGATCTCGGCGATGTGCCAGCTGATCGCCTCGCCCTCGCGGTCCGGGTCGGTCGCCAGGTAGATGTCTTCGGCCGCCTTGGCCGCCTTGGCGATGGCCTCCACGTGCTTCTCGTTCTTGTCGATCAGCGCGTAGCGCATCGCGAAGCCGTCGTCCGGATCCACCGCGCCTTCCTTCGGGATCAGGTCGCGCACGTGCCCATACGAGGCCAGGACGTGGAAATCCTTGCCGAGGTATTTGTTGATCGTCTTGGCCTTGGCGGGCGATTCGACGATGAGCAGGTGCTTGGACATGGCGGGTTGGGCTTCGATGGGCGTGGGCGGACGCCCTGGGGGCGGTAGGGTGGCGCAATTGCTCCGGTTAGTGAAGCGTTGCGGTCTGGCAGAGAAGCCGACGCCCGGGGCGGAACCCCCGGGCGTTCAGCTACGGCGCTTATTTATTAGTGGGCATGTCCGGCGCCCACTGTCAAGCCGGTGCGGGCCGGCCGGGCCGCCGTGCAGGCGGCAGCGCGGCTCCCGGGGCCTGCCGGACTCAGTGCCAGCCGCCCTTGGCGGCCATGCCGATCGCCAGCGCCACCAGCAGCACCACGCCCGCCATCAGCAGGCCGAACAGCGACAGGATGACCACGGTGACCGTGCCCAGCTTGCGCTGCTGCCATTCCGGGTGGTCGGTGTAGGCCCACTTGTCCACCACGAGGGTGTCGCAGAGCATGTCGTGCAGGGCCTGCTTGCGCTCGGTGAAGGCGGCCATCAGCAGGCCGATGCCCAGGGTCAGGCTGCTCAGCATGAAGCCGAAATAGCGGCCGACGCCGCGAGCCACGGTGATGCGACTGCCGTCGGTGCGCACCACCTTGATGCCGACCGCCATCTTGCCCAGCGTGGCCTGCTTGGTGGAGGCGTGGAACAGGCCGTAGTACAGCGCCGAGATCGCCATCGGCAGCAGGTACAGCAGGAGCAGCATGACGATGCCGGCCGCGGTGGCGAAGTCGGGCTGCTTGCCGAAGCCGCTGATCCCGAAGAAGCCCAACATCACCACGAACTGGATCACGTTGGCGACGATGCCGACCAGGAACGCGTCGATCAGGTAGGCGGCCACGCGCTTCCAGAAACCGGCCTGCACCACCTCGCCGCCGCCGACCACCCGCACACCGCCGTCGAGCACGGCGCTGGGCGCTGCGTAGGGCGATGTCGCCGCGGCGGGGGCGGTCCAGGCGTCGGGCACGGCCGGGGTCGGGGCGGGCGGCGGCACTTCTGCGCCGGCCTCCGAGAGGACCGGCGCAGGGGCCGGGGCTGGCGCCTGGGTCAGGCCGAGTTCGTCGACGAACTCGGCCAGGGTGCGCCATTCGCTCAGGCCTTCGCGCCAGACCAGGGTGGACAGCCCGATCTCGCCGCGTTGGAAGCGCTGTTGCAGGTCGGCGGCCGCGAGCGGCCCATGGCGCTGCTGCGCCGCATCGGCGTAGTACCACTCAGTCATTCTTTTCCCCGGGAATTCCAGTCGAAAACGGTGCGCCGGTCAGCCGCCGCGGCAGTGGACCGGCAGGTCGCGGTCGTCCAGATCGGAACTGCAGTTCCAGGCGGACGTGCGCTCATCGTAGTCCAGCCACAGCGCTTTGCCATCCAGGCGCTTGTGCTCGGGCAGGCGCAGCGTGGCTTCCAGGCCGCAGTGGCCGTTGTCGAAGCGGCCGATCCGCACCTGCGCGATGGACGTACCGGCATAGCTCTGCGGGGTGCCGAAGCCGGTGTCGCCGTTCACCGCGCAGCGGTGCTCCTGCGCGGCGAACGCGGCGATCTGGTCCTTCAGCGGCGCCAGGTCGCCAAGCGCCTGCGCGACCTTCGCGCGGGCCAGATAGTCCTGGTAGGCGGGCAGGGCGATCGCGGCGGCGATGCCCAGGAACGCGACCAGCAGCACGCCGCCGACCGCGCCGACGATGACCATGATCGCGCAGCCGGACGGGCCGCTGCGTGGCGCAGCGACGGCAGCCGGGCCCGCGGGAGCGGCTGCCTGGAGCGGCGGCGGCAAGGGGGGCGGAGCGGGCGCGTCGGGCAGGCCCAACTCGGCGGCGACCGCGTGCAGTGGCCGCCACTCCGGCAGGCCTTCGCGCCAGACCAGGGTCTCGCGCTGCAGGCGACCGTCGTGTAGGCGTTCCAGCAAGGCGGGCGCCGGCAGCGGGCCGTGCCGCTCGCGTGCGGCATCGACGTAGTACCAGAGCGTCGGGGAGGGGGTGTCTTCGTGCATCCGTGCGCGACCGTCAGCGGCTCAGTGAACCGGCTCCGGCTCGTCGACGAACATCTGCGTTTCCATCCACGCGTACGCCGCCTCGGCACCGGGCTGGTTGAACAGCACCATCAGCACGACCCACTTCAGGTCGTCCAGGTCCAGCTCGTCCTGGTCCAGGGCCATGGCCCGGTCCAGCACCAGTTCGCGCTGGTCGCTGTCGAGGATGCCGTGTTGCTCCAGGAACAGCAGGAAGCCACGGCATTCCACGTCGAGCTTGTCCAGCTCCGGACCGTGGTAGATGCGGATCGGGCCATCGATGCGCGGCTGCGCCACGGCCGGGCGCTGGTCGGCCAGGGCGTCGAGCCAGTCGAACGCCTTGCTGATCTCGGTGGGGCTGAAACCGGCCTGTATCAGGCCATTCTGGAGGGAGTCGCGGTCGCGGACCGGATCCGCGTCTTCGCTGAAATAGTGTTCGAACAGGTACAGCAGGACATCCAGAATGCTCTCTTTCATTGCCCCTCGGCCTGCGTCGCGAGACGCTGTGGAGGTGAAGAAACTAGGGTTTGCGGGTGTAACGACCGCGTTCGACCGCCACGTAGCCATCCAGTTCCATGGCCAGCAGCATGGAGGACGCCGCTGCGGCCGTCAATCCGCTGCGTGCGATCACTGAATCCATACAGATGGGGTCGTGGCCCAGCGCCTGCCACAAGCGCTGGTAGTCGGGATGGGGAAAGGCCGGTGCGGCGGCGCGCGCGATGCTGGTTCCCTGTGTGGGGGCGTTCAGGCGCCCGCGCAAGGCGTCGGCGAGTTCGGCGGCCAGGGCCGCAACGCCTGCCAGTATTTCGTCGGCGCTTTCCACCAGCCCGGCGCCGTCGCGGATCAGCCGATGGCAGCCGCGCGCCAGCGGGTTGTGGATCGAGCCGGGCAGGGCGAACACCTCGCGCCCGGCCTCGGCGGCCAGCCGCGCGGTGATCAGCGCGCCGGAGCGGGTGGCGGCCTCGATCACCAGGGTCGCCAGGCTCAGCCCGGCGATGATCCGGTTGCGTGCCGGGAAATGGCCCGCCCGCGCCGGCGTGCCGGGCGGATGCTCGCTGACCACCGCGCCGCGTTCGGCGATCTGGCTGCGCAGGGCGGCGTGCTGGCGCGGGTAGGCCAGGTCGGGACCGGTGCCGACCACCGCCACGGTCAGCCCGTCCGCGCGCGACAGCGCTGCCCGGTGCGCGGCGGCATCCACGCCGCTGGCCATGCCGCTGGTCACCGCGAAACCGGCCGCGGCCAGGGCCAGGGCGAAGCCATAGGCGTTGTCGCGGCCGCCGGCGCTGGGCGCACGGCTGCCGACCACGGCCACGGCCGGGTGCCACAGCACCGAGGGGTCGCCGTCCACATACAGCGCCAGTGGCGGGTTGGGCGTACGCCGCAGCAGGGCGGGGTAGTCGGCATCGTGGCAGCCGAGCAGGTGCCGACCTGGCTGCGCCAGCCAGCGCTCGGCGGTTTCCAGCGCGGTGCGGTCGGGCCGCTGCAGGGCGGCGATCTGCGCTGTATCCAGGCCGGCGGCATGCCAGCCGGCAGGACCGGCGGCCAGCGCCGCGGCCGGGCTGCCGTGCTGTTCCAGCAGCCGCCGGCGTGGGGCGCTGGCGCCGCCGGCCAGCGACAGGCGCAGCAGCGCCGGATCGGTGGGTGTGTGGACGGGGGCGGTGGCCGGACTGGACATGCGCCCAGCCTAGGCCGCACACGCAGACGGCGCCCTCGGGCGCCGTCTGCAATCGCTGTAGGGGGATGCCTCGGCGATGGGTCAGCGTGCGTCCGGGTGCTTGACGTCGTAGCCGATCCGGGTCGGCTTGATGCCGTCCATCACCAGCGCGTAGCTGACCTTGTCGAAGGTGCGGAACACCATCGCGTGTGCGGCGTACTCGTCCGGCAGCGCCACGGTGGAACCGCTACCGCCGGTGAAGCCGTCGTCCGCGCGCGAGGTGTTGGGGTGGCGCACGCGGTCGTTGACCCGGGTGCCATGGCGCCACAGCGACACCACGGTGCCGTTGTCGATGCCTTCGCGGCGGCCGCCGGAGATGGCGATCACGTCGCGCGGGCCGGCCGCACTGAAGGCGTCGGCCACCGCCAGCACCCGCAGGCCGGCTGCCATCGCCTGCTCGGACGGCGGATGCGGCACGAACTGCAGGTCGTAGGGCTGCGCCTCGACCGGGATCAGGCGGTCGCCGGCACGCACTTCGCGGGCGTTGTCCTGCAGCAGCAGGCCGGTGGCCTGGCGGCCGTCGGCGGACACGCGGGCGACGGTGCCGATGTTGACCTGGGCCAGTTCGTAGCCGAGAGACTCGCGGCGCTTGTCCGGCGGCACGAAGGTCTGCCACAGGTTGCCGCTGCCGGGGATGCTGCGGCCTTCGGCGTCGAGGTCGTCGCTGAGCTTGGGCAGCAGGTAGCGCACGGTCGGGCGGACCACGGCGTAGCGCTGCCCCGTCTGGGCCTGGCCGAGGCCGACCGCGTAGACCAGTTGCCCGTCGGTGGCGCGCAGCCGGTTGTCTTCGGTGCCGACCACGTACGGCAGGTTGTCGATGCGGTCGACCACGCGCAGGTTCTTCAGGAACGGCTCCACCTGCGCCAGCGGGATCGCGTCGATCGGCGCGTCCTGGCGCGGGCCCGGCTTGACCTCGGCGTGCGCCACCCGGTCCAGGTAGGCCAGGCTGAGCACGTCGCCGGGGTAGATCAGGTGCGGGTTGTGCACCTGCGGATTGGCCTGCCAGATCTCCGGCCACAGCCAGGGCTTGCCGAGGAAGCGCCCGGCGATGTCCCACAGCGTATCGCCCTTGCGCACCACGTAGGTGTCGGGGTGTTCGGCAGCCATGCTGGCGGAAGCAGCGTAGGTCGCCACGGTGAGCATCGCCACGGCGACGACCGTACGGAGTCGATTGAACATGAGCGCGGAGCCTGATTCCCCAACAGGTTCGCGCACTATAGTGCAGAACCCTGGTGCGGGCGCAAGCGTCGGGCGCAGAAACGGGTAGAATCCGCAGGTCTTGCCGAATCGTCCGGCGCCCCCATCTTGGGTACCGCTATGGCCCTGCTCCCCATTCTCGAATTCCCCGATCCGCGCCTGCGTACCAAGGCGGTGCCGGTCGACGCCGCCGAGGTCACCTCCGCAGCCTTCCAACGCCTGCTCGACGACATGTTCGAGACCATGTACGACGCGCCTGGCATCGGCCTGGCGGCCAGCCAGGTGGACGTGCACAAGCGCTTCATGGTCATCGACGTCAGCGAGGAAAAGAACGACCCGCAGGTGTTCATCAATCCGCAGATCGTGCAGCGCGACGGCGAACAGGTGTACCAGGAAGGCTGCCTGTCGGTCCCCGGCATCTACGCCGACGTGACCCGCGCCGACGCCATCACCGTGCGCTACCTGGACCGCCAGGGCCAGCCGCAGGAACTGAGCACCGACGGCCTGCTGGCGGTGTGCGTGCAGCACGAGATGGACCACCTCGACGGCAAGCTGTTCGTCGACTACCTGTCCCCGCTCAAGCGCGAAATGGTGCGCAAGAAGCTGGCCAAGGCGCGCAAGCACGTGGCCTGAAAGCCGGGATTCGGGAATGGAGAAACGGGAATCGTAAGCGCGGTCCCCGTGACCTTTCCGGGTTCGCGCTTTGCCATTCCCTATTCTCCATTCCCGGTTCCCTGCCTCCATGAAACTCGTCTTCGCCGGTACGCCGGACTTCGCCGTGCCGTCGTTGCGCGCGGCTGCGCAGCGCCATGAAGTGGTCGCGGTCTACACCCAGCCGGACCGGCCCGCCGGGCGCGGCCGCGGGCTGACCCCGTCGCCGGTCAAGCTTGAAGCCGTGGCGCGCGGCATCCCGGTGCTGCAGCCGCAGACGCTGCGCGCGCCGGAGACGCTGCAGGCGCTGCGCGCGCTGCAGCCGGACCTGATCGTGGTGGTGGCCTATGGGCTGATCCTGCCCAAGGCGGTGCTGGCGATTCCGACCCATGGCTGCTGGAACGTGCATGCCTCGCTGCTGCCGCGCTGGCGCGGTGCCGCGCCGATCCAGCGCGCGATCGAGGCCGGCGACAGCGAGACCGGGGTATGCCTGATGCAGATGGAAGCGGGGCTGGACACCGGCCCGGTGCTGCTGTCGCAGCGCACCCCGATCGGTGCCGACGAGACCGGCGGTCAGTTACACGACCGCCTGGCCGCGCTCGGCGCGCAGGTGTTGGCCGACGGCCTGGGCCTGCTGCGCGCCGGCCTGCGCCCGGTGGCGCAGCCGCAGCCGCAGGACGGCGTCACTTATGCACACAAGCTGGACAAGGCGCAGGCGCGGCTGGACTGGCAGCAACCGGCGGCGCAGCTGGCGCGGCAGGTGCGCGCCTTCGATCCGTGGCCGGTCGCCGAGGCGATGCTGGCCGGCGAGCGGGTGCGGGTGCGCGGCGCGATCGCGCTGGACCTGGCGCACGGGCAACCGCCGGGCACGGTGCTGACCGCGTCCAAGCAGGGCATCGACATCGCCTGCGGCCAGGGCGCGCTGCGCCTGCGCGTGCTGCAGCGCGACGGCGGCAAGGCGATCACCGCCGCCGACTACCTCAACGCACGCCGCGACCTGCCGGTCCTGGCCTGAGGCGTCGGCCATGCCTGCGTACGCCGCGTTGGGCCAGGCGGGCGCTGCCTTGGCCGCGTCCTCGCTGAGGTGTGGGCGGGCCACCGCTTCGCGCATCTCCGTCATCCCCGCGCGCAACCACGAAGCGGCATGCGCGCGAACGGATGACGCGTCCTGGAGCGTCTGCCGATGACCATGACGCCCATCGCTGCGTGGCCGCCGGGCGTGGCCCCGCGGGTGGTCGCCGCCCGCGTGCTGACGGCGGTGATCGACCGCGGCCGCTCGCTCAAGGCCGAACTGGCCGCGGCATTGCCGACCCTGCCGGATTCGCGCGACCGCGCGCTGGTGGAGGCGATCTGCTTTGCCGTGCTGCGCCGCCGCCCGGCCTACGAGGCGGCGCTGCGGATGTGGCTGCAGAAGCAGTTGCCGCAGCGCGACGCCGAACTGCGCGGGCTGCTGCTGGCCGGCTTCGCCCAGCTCGATGCGCTGGGCCTGGCGCCGCACGCGGCGCTGTCGGCGACGGTGGAGGCGACGCGCGCGCTGGATCGGCCACGCCAGGCCGGCTTAGTCAACGCGCTGCTGCGGCGCGCGCTGCGCGACGGGCTGCCGGCGGTGGCCGCCGACGCGGGCTGGCCGCTGTGGCTGCGCGACGCGTTGCACGCCGACTGGCCGCAGCAGGCCGAGGCGATCTTCGCCGCCAGCCAGCAGCAGGCGCCGCTGTGGCTGCGGGTCAACCGCCAACGCGGCACCCGCGACGCCTATCTGCAGGAATTGGCCGCGGCCGGCATCGCCGCACAGGCGTCGCCGCTGCTGGCCGATGCCATCCGCCTGGACACGCCGATGGCGGTGAGCGCCCTGCCGGGCTTTGCCGACGGGCGCGTCTCGGTGCAGGACGGCGCGGCGCAGCAGGTCGCCGACGTGCTGGCGCCGACGCCGGGCGCGCGCGTGCTCGACGCCTGCGCGGCGCCCGGCGGCAAGTCCGCGCACCTGCTCGAACGCGATCCCGGTCTGCGCCTGACCGCGCTGGATGTGGATGCGCGCCGCCTGGCGCGGGTCGGCGAGACCTTCGCGCGCACCGGTGCCGGTGCGCAGGCGCACCTGCAGGTCGCCGACGCGGCGCAGCCGCAGGACTGGTGGGATGGCGAGCCGTTCGACGCGGTGCTGCTCGACGCGCCGTGTTCGGCCACCGGCATCGTGCGCCGCCAGCCGGACGTGCTGCTGCATCGCCGACGCGAGGACGTGATCGCGCTGCAGGCGCTGCAGGCGCGCCTGCTCGACGCCGCCTGGCAGGTGCTGCGGCCGGGCGGGGTGCTGGTCTACGCCACCTGTTCGCTGCTGCAGGACGAGAATGCGCGGCAGGTGCAGGCATTGCTGGCGCGGCAACCCGGCGCGGCGCTGGAGGACCCGGGCGTGGCCTGCGGGCATGCCTCCGGTGGCGGCCGCCAGCGCTTCCCCAGCGAGCAGGACTGCGATGGCTTCTACTACGCGCGGTTCCGCAAGACGGCGTGAACCGGCCCCGGTATCATCGCTTCCCATGCTGAAGACCCGCGCCTCCCGAGAGTTCTGGTTGTTGGCCATCCTGGCCGTGCTGGTGCTCGGCGCCGGCCTGGGCCTGCGCGATCCGCACCCGGCCGACGAACCGCGCTTCGCGCTGGTCGCCAAGCAGATGGTGGAGAGTGGCAACTGGCTGTTCCCGCACCGCGGCACCGAGCTGTACTCGGACAAGCCGCCGATGCTGATGTGGCTGCAGGCCAGCTTCTACACGCTGTTCGGCAACTGGCGGGTGGCGTTCCTGCTGCCGTCGCTGCTGGCCGGGCTGGGTACGCTGGCCTGCGTCTACGACCTCGGCCGGCGCCTGTGGACGCGTCGCGTCGGCATGTACGCGGCCTATGCGTTGCTGTTCGCCTTCCACTTCACCTACCAGGCGAAGAAGGCGCAGATCGACCCGCTGGTGGTGTTCTTCATCACCCTGGCCAACTACGCGCTGCTACGCCACTTGTTGCGCGGGCCGGACTGGCGGCTGTGGGGGCTGGGCTGGTTCGCCGCCGGGCTGGGCACCATCACCAAGGGCGTGGGCGTGCTGGCGCTGCTGATGCTGCTGCCGGCCGCGGCGGCGTCGCTGGCGCACTGGCGCGGTGTGCGGGTCGGCCTGCGCGATGCGCGCTTCTGGCTGGGGCCGCTGGCGTTCCTGGCGGCGGTGTCGATCTGGCTGGTGCCGATGGTGGTCACCGCGCTGTCGAGCAACGCGCCCGAGTACCACGCCTACCTCAACGACATCCTGTTCCGGCAGACCGCCGGGCGCTACGCCAAGTCCTGGGACCACGCGCACGGGCCGCTGTACTTCTTCGGGGTGATGCCGAGCATGTGGCTGCCGGTGCTGCTGGCGCTGCCGTGGGCGATCCCCGCCTGGGCGCGGCGCCTGCGCCGGCGCGATGCGCGCTATCTGCTGCCGCTGGCCTGGTGGGCGCTGGTGGTGCTGTTCTTCTCGATCCCGACCGGCAAGCGCGATGTCTACGTGCTGCCGGCGCTGCCGATGCTGTGCCTGGCGATGGGGCCGCTGATCCCCGGGCTGTTGCGCAAGACCGGGGTCAAGCGCCTGCTGCTGGCGTTCACCGCGCTGCTGACGCTGGCGCTCGGCGGCGTCGGTACGGCGATCTTGCTGGGGCATGGCTTCCGCGTGCGGATGATGGAAGACCGCGGCATCGACCTGGCCACGGTGCAGGTGCTGGCCTGGGTCCTGCTGGCGATCGGCCTGTGGGGCGTGGCCAGCCTGGCCATGTTCGCGCGGCGCCGCCCGGAACTGGCGACGGTCTCGACCCTGACCATGGTCTGGGCGATGGCCGGCTTGCTGGTGTACCCATTGATCAACATGTCCAGTTCCGCGCGCGGGGTGATGGAGTCGGTCGGGCGCCGCATCGGCCCGGATGCCGAACTCGGCCTGGTCGCCTGGAAGGAGCAGAACCTGCTGATGGCCGACCGCCCCGCGACGACCTTCGGTTTCGTGGTGCCGTGGGAAGAGCAACTGCGCCGTGGCATCGCCTGGCAGGCGCAAGCGCCGCAGCGGCGCTGGCTGCTGGTGCAGGAGGCGGCGATGCTGGGCTGCGTCGACCGTCACGCCAGTGTCCTGGCCGGCGTATCCAACCGACGCAACTGGTGGCTGGTCCCGGCCAATGCCGTGCATGGCCGTTGCGTGGCCACGCAGGAAGACTTCGATCGCCTGCGCGAGCAGGACAAGGATCGCCTCGAATGAGCCGCGCCCGCGCGTTGCGGCTGCGTGGCGCGGGTGCCGCTGAAGGCCAGCGTGCCGCGCGGGCCGGGGGGCACGCGTGCCGCCACGCCTGATCCGGGTCATCAGCCGCGACAATGGCGGCGGCCTCAGCCGCGACCTGCAGGTGGTCGCCGACCTGCTGCGGGAAACCGGCCGCTACCGCGTCGAGGTGTTGGGTTTCGGCACCGTGCGCATCGCCAACCGCCTGCGCGAACTGCGCCTGTTCCTGCGCAGCCTGCTGTTCGGGCGCGCCGACCTGCAGATCTTCCTGGAACGGGTGTATCCGCGCTGCCTGGGCAGTGGCCTGCGCAATGCCTTGATCCCCAACCCGGAATGGTTCCGGCACAAGTGGCTGCGCTGCCTGCCGCGCTTCGCGCAGGTGCTGTGCAAGACCCGCCAGGCCGAGCAGCGTTTTTCCACGATGGCGCCGAGCGCCTTCATCGGCTTTTGCAGCGACGATTGCTACCGTCCTGAGGTACCGCGCGAACGCGCCTGCCTGCACGTGGCCGGGCGCAGTTCGGCCAAGGGCACCGCGCTGCTGCTGCAGACCTGGGCGCGGCACCCCGAGTGGCCGCGGCTGACCGTGGTGCAGAGCGCAAAGAAGTCCCACCCGATCGAGGCCGAGAACATCGACTACCTGACCGGTTACCTGGACCAGCAGGAACTGCGGCGGCTGCAGAACGCGCACCGCTTCCACCTGTGCCCGTCCGAGGTGGAGGGCTTCGGCCACTACATCATGGAAGCGCTGAGCGTCGGCGCGGTGGTGGTGACCACCAACGGCGCGCCGATGAACGAGCTGGTGAGCGCCGAGCGCGGCGTGCTGATCGATCCGGTCGGCGAGGGCCCGGACAATTTCGGCGTGCGCTACCGGATCGAGGCCGCCGGCCTCGAGCGGGCAATGGCGCAGGCGCTGGCGCTGTCGCCGATGCAGTGCGATGCGCTGGGCACCGCCGCGCGCGGCTTCTTCGAGGCGCGCCGACGCGAGTTCGGCGAGCGCCTGCGCGCGGCCGTGGCCGACTTGCTCGGGGAGACCCCGCCGCCGGCCTTGCCAGCCAGCCGCGGCGCCGATCGCGAACAGGTCAGGCCGGGTTAGGGAAGCGCCCCGGATCATCGCCGACCACCCCATCCCCACGGCCTTCCCTCCTTGATGTCCCAGCCCATCGCGCCACGCCACGCCGTTTCCGCGTCCTCCCGCCAGGCCCTGGCCGAGCGTGGCGCGGCGCTTGCGCTGCTGTGCCTGCCGGCGCTGGTGATCAGCATGCCCAGCGGGTTGTTGCCGTTCGGCCTGCTGCTGCTGGTGACCAGCCTGCTGGCACTGCCGCAACTGCGCCAGGCGGTGGCGCCGATGCAGCCGTCGGTGCGCTGGTTGTGGATCCTGGCGCTGCTGGTGATCGGGCTGTCGCTGTGCTCGGTGCTGTACTTCGGCCAGCCGCTGAAGGACATCGACAACCGCACCCGCTTCCTGGTGCTGCCGTGGGCGGCGCTGTGGACCTATGCGCTGCGGCCGCCGCAGCGCCTGCTGTGGTGGGGCGCGCTGTTCGGCATCCTCGCTGCCCTGGTGCTGGCCAGCGTGCAGGTGTTGCAGGGCCAACCGCGCGCCGAGGGCTGGACCAACGCCATCGTGCTGGCCGACGTGGTGCTGATGCTGATGGTGCTGGCGGTGTTCTGCCGGCCGCGTGGACAGTGGCCGTGGGCCGTGGCCGCGGTGGTGGCGGGCGGCATCGTCATCCTGCTCAGCGGCAGCCGCGGCGTGTGGCTGGGCGTGCTGCTGCTGCTGGTGGCCAGTGCCCTGTGCCTGCGCTGGCGCGACAGCGCGACGCGGCTGATGATCCTGGGCGCGTGCACCGCGCTGGCGGCGGTGCTGGTGCTGAGCGTGCCGGCGCTGACCAAGCAGACCCGCCTGGCCGAGCTGCATCACGACGTGCAGCGCTACGAGCGCGGCGACAGCGATTCCTCGGCCGGCGCGCGCATCGAACGCTTGCAGGTGGCGGCGGCGACCTTCGTCGAGCACCCCGTGGTCGGGGTCGGCGTGGGCCGTTTCGACAACGCCATGCTGCGCCTGCCTGACTGCCGGAAGGCGTTCGTCGAGCGCTGCCACCTCGGCCATGCGCACAACGATCTGGCCGAGTGGAGCGCGACCCAGGGCCTGCCCGGCACCGTGCTGATCCTGCTGGTGTACGGCGTGCCGCTGTGGCTGCTGCTGCGCCTGTACCGGCGCCGGCCGCAGCCGCATTTCCATGGCGCCGCGGCGGCCGGGATCATGGTGGTGGCGGCCTACGTCCTGTGCGGCATGACCCAGTCGATGTTCGCGCACCAGGTGAGTACCGGTTTCTATGTGTCGCTGGTCGGCGTGCTGATCGGGCTGGCCGCGCGCGAGGCGGAGCCGGCCCAGGGCGCTGAAGGCGCCGCGCGAAGCCGGTAGACTGCCGGTCCCGCATCGCCGGGCGGCGCGGCGCCTGGCGCCGGCCGCCGGCACCGCGCCTGACTTCCGGATACCGCGCGCCATGGCCGACGCCGCCGCGACCACCCTGCCGCTGAGCCTGGTGGTGATGACCTACAACGAGGCCGCCAACATCGCGCGCTGTCTGGACAGCGTGCCGTTCGCCGCCGACAAGCTGGTGGTGGACTGCGGCAGCACCGACGACACCGTGGCGATCGCCCGCGCGCACGGCGCGCGCGTGGTCGAGCAGGCCTGGTTGGGGTTCGGCCCGCAGCGCAACTTCGCCTCCACCCAGGCCGCGCACGACTGGATCCTGGTGCTGGACGCGGACGAGTTCCTGTCCGACGCGCTGCGTGCCGAGTGCCTGGCGCGGCTGCCGCAGCTGCTCGCCGAGGACCGCGTGGATGCGGTGTGGCTGCGCCGCAGCACCTGGTACATGGGCGCGCCGATGCGCTGGTACAAACCCATGGTCGGCGAGCGCCTGGCACGGCTGTACCACCGCGGCCGCGCGCGCTGGAGCGATGCGCGGGTGCACGAATCGCTGCGCTTCGACGGCGCCAGCGCCGAGTTCGCGCCGCCGTTCAACCATCTGCACAACCCGACCCTGGTGCACAAGCAACTGAAGGTGCTGCGCTACGCCGAACTCAAGGCGCTCGGCTGGCGCGACAAGCGCAAGCCGGTGAGAATGTGGCAGAGCCCGTTCGTGTTCGCCGGCGCCTTCCTCAAGGACTATCTGCTGCGGCTGGCCTTCCTCGACGGCTGGCGCGGCTTCGTGGTGGCGCAGACCGCGGCCAGCTACGCGCTGTACAAGCGCATGCGCTACTACGAAATGCAGATCAACCCGGCCTCGGTGGAACAGGCGCGGGCGCAACTGCAACGGCACGATCTGGAGCACTGATGAGCAAGCACTATCTGCTGTACGGATCCGAGCGCTACGCGCTGGCGATCCTGCGCCCGCTGCAGGCGGCGATCCGCGCGCGCGGCGACGAGGCGGCGTGGTTCTTCGACGGCCCCGGCGCCGAGGATCTGAGCGCCGACGAGCGCCACCTGGCGACGGTGGAAGAGGTGCTGGCGTGGAATCCGTATGCGGTGATCACCTCCAGCAACGCGGTGCCGCATTTCTTCCCGGGCGTGAAGGTCGAGACCTTCCACGGCTTCGACGCCGGCAAGCCGCGGCACATCTACGTGCGCGGTTTCTTCGACCTGTACTGCACCACCGGCCCGCGCGACACCGCGGCGTTCGGTGCGCTGGCGCGCAAGCTCGGCCACTTCGCGGTCAAGGAGACCGGCTTCCCCAAGATCGATCCGTTCATGCGCGAGATCGGCGCGGAGCTGGCGCCGGTGCGGCAGCCGCCGGTGATCCTGTACCACTCCACGTTCTCGCCGTCGTGGAGCGCGGCCGGCATCCTCTACGACGAAGTCGCGCGGCTCTCGCGCAGCGGCGAATGGCGCTGGATCGTAACCTTCCATCCGAAGATGGACCCGGCGATGGTCGCCCGCTACCGCGCGCTGGAGAGCGAGTACCTGCACTTCGCCGACAACGACAACATCCTGGAGCTGTTCCCGCAGGTGGACATGATGTGCTCGGACACCTCGTCCGCGCTCAACGAGTTCCTGCTCACCTACAAGCCGGTGGTGACGTTCAAGAATCGTCGCCCGGGGCCGCAGCTGATCGACATCGACGATCCGGCGCAGTTCGAGCCTGCGATCCGCCGCGCGCTGCAACGGCCGCCGGAACTGATGGCGGCGATCCGCGAGTTCGCCGATGGCCTGCATCCCTACCGCGACGGCCAGTCCAGCGAGCGCGTGCTGCGTGCGATCGACGAGTTCGTCGCCGAGGGCGCGCGCAACCCGCGGCGCAAACCGTTGAACCTGTGGCGCAAGCTGAAGATCCGTCGCCGCATCGGCTACTGGGGCCGCGGCGCGCGCTGACGCGCCGCAGCGCCGCGCGCGTTCACCAGCGCGGCCGCCGCTGCGCCAGCGCGTCGCCCAGTTGCCGGTACAGCGCCCGTGCCTGCGCGTCCGGCAGCAGCCGCATACGCAGTGGCGGTTCGCCGTGGCGGGCGCCGGCGGTGTCCAGCCATAGCGTCGCGGTGCCGCACCAGCGGTCCAGCGGCGAACGGCTCAGGTGCAGCGCCTGCAACTTGTCCAGTTCGGCCAGCCGCCACCAGCGCCGCCACCAGCCGCCACGCACCGCCACGTAGCGCGCATCCAGCGCGTAACCCATGCGCTGCGCCTGGCGCCAGGACTTGAACGCCGACCACGGCAGCCATAGCAGGCCCAGCGCGGCCCACGCGCCGAGCGTGGGCCACAGCCCCGCGCACAGCAGCGGCACCAGCAGCAGCGCCGGCAGCGACAGCCGCCACCAGCAGCGCGTGGCGATGCCGTGCCAGTGCGCCGGCGGCCAGGCGATCTGCGGCAGCAGCCGCTGCAGCAGCGCATCGCAGGCGGCCGGGGTGGCCAGGGGCGCCAGTTCCGTCAGGGCGTGGTCGTGCCCGTGGTGCGCCTGGATCACCGCCGTCTCGATATGCAGGCTGCGCCGCCGCAGCAGCCGTTGCAGCACGCTCTCGTGCAGGGTCCAGGCCTGGATCCGGCGCCGCGCCACGCTGCTGCGCAGCCGCGTCAGCAGGCCGCGTTCCACGGTCAGCCGGCGCTCGCTCTCGCTCAGCCGGAAGCCGTGGTACTGCACCAGCGCCAGTCCCATCGACAACGCGCGCATCAGCAGCAACAGCGTCGCCAGCATCAGCGCGAAGGTGACCGTGCCGGCCATCCAGCCCAGTTGCAGGTGCGTGGCGTAGCCGAACAGTTGCCGCCCGTAGTGCTCGATCGCGTTGGAGATCATGCGCTCGGGGAACAGGTGGTAGGTAGCGCCGAACGCGGTGAGCAGCACCACCATGCCGCGGTTGGAGATCAGCCCCTGGCGCAGCACCTCGGCGGTGGGCAGCGCCAGCAGCAGTTCGCTGTCCGGCGCGGCGGCGGGCGCAGCGTCGGTATCGGTGGCGGCGGTCGTGTCGGCGGCGGGCGCGCGGTGGCGGATCTGCTGTTCCAGCGCCAGTGCCTGGTCCAGCCGCAGCACCCGCATCTGCGCCTCGGGCTTGGTGCCGCCGGCCGACTCCAGGCGCACCTCGGCCACGCCGAACAGGCGGTGCAGCAACGACTGGTGCACCACCACGTTGTGGATGCGCGCGAACGGGATCTCGCGCAGGCTGCGTTCCAGCCAGCCGCTGCGGATGCTCAGGCTGTCGCGGCCGATGCGGTACTGGTAGGTGAGATAGCGCAGCAGCGACACCGCCACCAGCCCGCTGCACACCGCCAGCATCACCAAGTGATCGGCGTGATCGCGGTGGCCGTCGCGGCTGCCGAACACCAGCAGCGCCAGCAACGGCAGCAGGAAATGCCTGAGGTGCTGCAGCAACACGAACAGCCACGACCACGGATGCAGGCGCCGCACCGGTGCCGTGTGTTCGGAGTCGGCGCCGCCGCTCACAGCGCGTCGTCGTCGTGGTCGAGCTGGTGCGCCAGGCGCTCGCGCAGGCGTTCGGCGTCGGCCTGGTCCAGGCCGGGCACGGCGACCGCGGTATGGCGGGTGCCGGCGGTGTGCACGACCAGGGTGGCCAGGCGCAGGGCGCGTTCCAGCGGGCCGCGGCGCAGGTCCAGGTGCTGCACGCGCGAGATCGGCACGTGCGTCTCGCTCTGCCACAGGCGCCCGCGGAACACGTCCAGGCCCTGGACAGTCAGCCGCCAGCGGATGCGCCGGTGGCGGACGAAGCCGATCCAGGCACCGCACAGGCTGCCCACTGCCGCCGCCACGGCGCCCAGGGCCAGTGCATGAAGGCTATGCAGGCTGAGGCCGACGATGGCGGCTGCGACCACCAGGCTGAGCCCGAGCATGCAGCCACCGCCGAGCGCGGCCAGCCAAGCGCCGCGCAACGGCAATGGCTGCCAGTCCGCCGGCGGCCACTCCGCGGGCGCCGGCGTGGTGGCGGGCGCGCTGGGCGCAGGCACGGTGGGGGAGTCGTCCATGGGTGGCGGTGCAGTCACGTCGGGGTCTCGGGGCGAGCGGGCGCGGGCGCGCGGCGTGGCCTGCGATCCTAACGCGCCGCTGGCGGGCGTGCGCTGCCCGCCGCGCGGTTCCTGGCGCGATCCAGGGGTGTGGTGTGGCGCGCCGTTCCGCGCCGTGGGCTCAGCGCGCCGCGCGCAGCAGCGCGTCCACGTCCAGCGCGTGGCCGGCGCGGGCCGCCTTGGTGCGCAGGTAGCCTTCGTTCTCGGCGGTGATCGTGCCGGTGACCGGGATGCGCTCGGTCACCTCGATACCGGCCGCGCGCAGGCGCTCGGCCTTGGACGGGTTGTTGGTGAGCAGGCGCACGCGGCCGATGCCGAGCCCGCGCAGCATCGCCACGGCGCTGCCGTAGCGGCGTTCGTCGGCGCCGAAGCCCAGTTGCGCATCGGCGTCGATGGTGTCTAGGCCGTCGTGCTGGTAGCCGTAGGCGCGCATCTTGGTGGCGATGCCGGTGCCGCGGCCTTCCTGGTCCAGGTACAGCAGCACGCCGCCGCCCAGCGCCTTGAGCTTGGCCAGGCCATGCCGCAACTGGTCGCCGCAGTCGCACTTGAGCGAGCCGAACAGGTCGCCGGTGAGGCAGGAGGAATGCACGCGCACCGGCACCGGCGCGCCGAGATCGGGCTGGCCGATCACGATCGCGACCTGGTCGCGCTGCGCCACGCCGCCGCGGAACACCACGAATTCGCCGGGCCCCAGGTCGCGCAGCGGCACCTGGGTGCGGGTGACCAGGGTGTAGCTGTCGGAGGCGGCGAGGGCGCAGCCGTGTTCCAAATCGTCCAGTTGCAGCGCCTGGCAGCCCTGGAAGGCGCTGCTGTCGGCCCCCAGTTCCGCGGCGACCATCGCCGGCAGCAGCAGGCCCAGGCGCGCGATCTCGGCGGCGCCGGCATCGAGCGCGTCGCCGGGCAGCCAGTGCGCCGGCAGCGGGCCGTCGCGCAGGTAGGCCAGCGCCGCCAGCGCGTCGTAGGACTGTCCGGCCAGGGCGATGCGCGCGCCCTGCGGCGCGTCCAGGCCCAGCACCTGCGCGCGCGCCGGGGTCACGAACAGGTAGTGCCGCTGCCCGGTGGCCTGGGCGAAGCTGCGATAGGAGGGTTCGGTGCTGCTGTCCAGCGCCATGACCGCACGGACGTGGCCGGCACGGTCCTCGAGCAGCACCGGGCGCCCGGCGCGCAACTCCGATGCCGCGCGTTCGCTGCGGATCGCGGCAGGATCGCCGAAGGCGTGCGCGGAAGGGGCGGTGGGGCTGGTCATGCACGACTCCAGATGGGGATCGGCGGCGCCGCTTCAAGGCTGCCGCGTCCGGTCGCGGCGGCGCCGGCGCGGTGCCGGTGGGCGCTGATGGCGCCCGGGCGCCATTGTCGCGCGCTTTGCCTGACGCGCCAGCCCGCAGGCGATGGAACGCACTGTGCCCGCGTGTGCGCGCCGCCGATGCAACCGAATGCGCCGTCTGCGGCAACACGCCGGTGCGGGTGGGGTGTGCACGCGCCGCCGGTTGCTTGCTACTGTGCGCCATCGCGTCCGCTCCGGCCCCCGCATGCAGCTCGTCGATTGCACCGAACCGCGCCACGCCATGGCGATCCTGGAGATCTTCAACGACGCCATCGTCCACTCCACCGCCCTGTACGACTACCGGCCGCGTCCGCCGGAAAGCATGGCGGCCTGGTTCGCGACCAAGCGCGCCGGCAACTTCCCGGTGCTGGGCCTGGAGGACGCCGACGGCACCTTGCTCGGCTTCGCCAGCTACGGCACCTTCCGCGCCTGGCCGGCGTTCAAGTACAGCGTCGAGCATTCGGTCTACGTGCACCGCGACCATCGTGGCCGCGGCGCGGGCCGGCAGCTGTTGCAGGCGCTGGTCGACACCGCGCAGGCGCGCGGCGTGCACGTGCTGGTCGGCGGCATCGACGCCAGCAATGCCGGCAGCATCGCCCTGCACGAGCAACTGGGCTTCGTGCATGCCGGCACCGTGCGCGAGGCCGGCTTCAAGTTCGGGCGCTGGTTGGACCTGGCGTTCTACCAGCGCATCCTCGCCGGCCCGGCGCAGCCGCACGACGATTAGCGCCGGCTTCGCCCGGGGGCGAGCGCCTTCGCCGCTCTAGTGCGGATGGCGCTCGGTGGCGTAGGGATTGGGCTCGGCCGGGTCCGGGCGCAGCGTGTAGCGCTTGTAGGTCCACTGGTACTGCGCCGGATCGCGCCGCGCCACCCGCTCCACGCCCTCGTTGAGCGCGGTGGCCGCGCGCAGCGGGTCGGCATCGGCGATGTCCGCTGGCGCGGGCTGCACGTGCAGGGCGAACTCCAGGTCGTTGCCGACCCGCTCGCACCAGGCGAACAGCACGGTCGCGCCGGTGCGCTCGGCCAGGCGGTTGACCAGGGTCATGGTCAGCGCCGGCACGCCGAAGAACGGGGCGAACACGCCGTCGCCGGCCTTGGGCTGCTGGTCGGGCAGGATGCCGACCGCGCCGCCGTCCTTCAGCGTCTTGAACAGCTGCCGCACCGCCGGGCCCTCGGCGCGCACCTGGCGCACCCGCTCGCCGCTGCGCACCAACTGCAGGAAGGCGTCGCCGACCGCCGACTCCGGCGCGCGGTAGACGATGGCGATGTCGCCGCGCGAGGCCAGCCACTGGTTGAGCAGCTCCCAGTTGCCGAAATGCGGCGCGGCCACGATCACCCCGCGGCCAGCGGCCAGTGCCGCGTCGTACAGCTCCTGGCCATGGCGCAGGCGCAGCCGCGCCAGATTCTGTTCCGGCGGCCGGGTCCACAGCAGCAGGGTCTCGACCGCCTGCCGCGCGGTCGAGCGCAGCACGTCGCGCTGCAGGGCGACGCGCTCGCTGGGCAGCAGGTCCGGATAGGCCAGTTCCAGGTTGCGCCGGACCACCCGGCTCTCGCGTGCGTCCAGGCGCAGCCACAGCCCGGCCAGGCCATCGGCCAGGCGGCGCAGCCACGGCCACGGCAGGCGCGCCACGGCGGCGGCGCAGCGGTACAGCAGGGAAGCGAGCGTCGCAGGTTTCATCGACCCAGTTTATCCGCTCGGCGCGTCGGACCCGCCCGAACGGCATCGAGGATCGCGCCGGCTGCGGCTTCGTCGCTTTCTCAATCCCGTCGGTTCGGCGATGATGCCGCACGATCGCAACCGTTCGTCGGGCGCGACCAATGCGAAATCCCCAATCCCCAATCCCGGCCCCACCGCCATGCTCTCGCTGATCCAGCGCGTCACCCAGGCCTCGGTCAGCGTCGATGGCGAGGTCGTGGGCCAGATCGGGCCCGGCCTGTTGGCGCTGGTGGCGGTGGAGCCGGGCGACGACGAGGCCAAGCTGCGGCGCATGGCCGAGCGCCTGCTCGGCTACCGGGTGTTTTCAGATGCGAGTGGGCGCATGAACCAGTCGTTGCGCGACACCGGTGGCGGCTTGCTGCTGGTCAGTCAGTTCACCCTGGCCGCCGATACGCGCTCGGGGATGCGGCCCAGTTTCACCACGGCGGCGCCGCCGGCCGAGGCTGAACGCGGCTTCAACCGATTGCTGGAGCTGTGCCGCGCGCAACACCCGCCAGGGGTGGAAAGCGGCCGCTTCGGTGCCCATATGATCGTCAGCCTAGTCAACGACGGCCCGGTCACTTTCCTGCTCCGGCCGTAGACGCCGGCGCGTTCCTGGCGGAGCCATTCAGGCTCCTCGTCCGGCAAGCGGCGGTCCGGGCTGTTATAATGCTAGGTTCACTCATTCACCTACCTGCCGGTGGCGCGAGCACTCATGGCCAACGAACGTCCTGCCCAGCAATCCGACATCAAGCAACTGATCAGCAAGGGCCTGGAACAGGGCTATCTGACCTACGCGGAAGTCAACGACCACCTTCCCGACGATCTGGTCGATCCCGAACAGATCGAAGACATCATCGGCATGATCAACGGCATGGGCATCGATGTCCATGAAGTTGCGCCCGATGCCGAAACCCTGTTGCTCAACGACGGCAACACCGGCAACCGCGAAGTCGACGACACCGCGGCCGAAGAAGCCGCCGCGGCGCTGACCGCGCTCGACACCGAGGGTGGCCGTACCACCGATCCGGTGCGCATGTACATGCGCGAGATGGGCACAGTAGAACTGCTGACCCGTGAAGGCGAGATCGCCATCGCCAAGCGCATCGAGGAAGGCCTCGGCCAGGTGCAGGCCGCGCTGGGCGCGTTCCCGCTGGCGGTGGAGACCCTGCTCGAGGACTACGAACAGCACAAGGAAGGCAAGAAGCGCCTGGCCGAGATCGTGGTCGGCTTCAACGACCTGGTCGAGGAAGAGCCGGCGCCGCCGGTTGCGGTGTCCGACGACGACAGCGCCGCCGATGCCGATGCCGACGATGACGACGACGACGACGTCGATACCGCCGAAGAGGATGCCGGCCCGACCGGCCCGGACCCGGCCGAAGTCGCGCGGCGCATGGAGGTGCTGGCCACCGAATACGCCAAGTTCAAGAAGGCCCACGCCAAGAACGGCGCCGAGCACAAGGTCGTCACCAAGCTGCGCAATGACATCGCCGAGGTGTTCGTCACCCTGAAGCTGCCGCTGCCGCTGACCGACGTGCTGGTGCGCAAGCTGCGCGACACCATGGCCCAGGTCAAGGATCACGAGCGCCGCGTGCTGCATCTGGCCACCCATGTGGCACGCATGCCGCGCAAGGACTTCATCCGTTCCTGGGAAGGCAACCAGACCAACGTGGCCTGGGTCGACGATGCGCTCAAGCGCAAGCAGAAGTGGTCGTCGGCGCTGCGCGACGTCAAGGACCAGATCATCGCCGAGCAGGAAGCCACTGTCGCGGTGGAGCAGGCCACCTATCTGAGCCTGGCCGAGCTGAAGGAAATCAGCCGCGCCATGGCCTATGGCGAAGCCAAGGCGCGCAAGGCCAAGAAGGAAATGGTCGAGGCCAACCTGCGCCTGGTGATCTCCATCGCCAAGAAGTACACCAACCGCGGCCTGCAGTTCCTCGACCTGATCCAGGAAGGCAACATCGGCCTGATGAAGGCGGTGGACAAGTTCGAGTACCGCCGCGGCTACAAGTTCTCGACCTATGCCACCTGGTGGATCCGCCAGGCGATCACCCGCTCGATCGCCGACCAGGCGCGCACCATCCGCATCCCGGTGCACATGATCGAGACGATCAACAAGTTGAACCGCATTTCCCGGCAGATGCTCCAGCAGTACGGCCGCGAGGCCACGCCGGAGGAGCTGGCCAAGGAAATGGACATGCCCGAGGACAAGATCCGCAAGGTGATGAAGATCGCCAAGGAGCCGATCTCGATGGAAACCCCGATCGGCGACGACGAGGATTCGCATCTGGGCGACTTCATCGAGGACACCAACGTGGAGTCCCCGATCGAGAACACCACCAACATCAACCTGTCCGAGACCGTGCGCGACGTGCTGGCCGGGTTGACCCCGCGGGAAGCCAAGGTGCTGCGCATGCGCTTCGGCATCGACATGAACACCGACCACACCCTCGAGGAAGTCGGCAAGCAGTTCGACGTGACCCGCGAGCGCATCCGCCAGATAGAGGCCAAGGCGCTGCGCAAGCTGCGTCACCCGAGCCGCTCCGAGCAGCTGCGCAGCTTCCTCGACATCGACTGATCGAGCGCGGTTCGCGACAACGAAAAAGCCCCGCCATGTGCGGGGCTTTTTTGTGGGCGCAGATGCCGGATCGAACGGAGCGCTGCATCCCTTGTAGGAGCGGCTTCAGCCGCGACCGGGCTTTACCGGGAACGCCGAGTCGCGGCTGAAGCCGCTCCTACAACGGCATCCGCTTAGGCGAACGCCTTGCTACCGCGCATCACCGCCAGCACGTCGTGGCAAGCGCCCATGGTGTGGTAGTCGGTCTTGCCGGCCGGGCTCTTCTCGTCGCTGTAGCTGCGGTTGTCGCGGCTGAGGATGCGGAACCAGGCGCCGTAGCGGTGGTCGACCAGGTGCTCCCAGGAATACGCCCACAGCTTGTCGTAGGCGTCGCGATACGTGGCGTCGCCCGTGGCGGCCAGCAGTCGCGACGCGGCGGCGATGGCTTCGGCCTGCACCCAGAAGTACTTGTCGTCGTCGCAGAAGTAGGTCGGCGCTGCGGACACATCGGGTACGCCGACCACCGGCGCTTCCTCGGTACCGGAGGCGAAGCCGTAGACGATGCCGCCATGCTGCGCGTCCCAGCCGTGCGCCAGCGCGGTATCGAACAGGCGGCGCGCGGTCGGCAGCAGCCACGCCGGCGCGGTGCCGGTGGCCGCCTGCAGATGCCCGTGCAGCAGCACTAGCAGCTTGGACCACTCGACCTGGTGGCCGGGCTGGAAGCCCCACGGCCGGAACAGATGCTTGGGGTTGTCGCGGTTGTAGTCCCAGTCCACCTGCCAGTTCGCGTCGTAATGCTCCCACACCAGGCCGCCGGCCAGCGCCGCCTGGCGGCGGGTGATGTGGTCGCCCAGCAGCAGCGCGCGCTGCAGGTAGCGCGGCTCGGCGCTGGCCTCGTAGGCGGCGATCAGCGCTTCGCACAGGTGCATGTTGGCGTTCTGGCCGCGGTAGCTGGAGAACGTCCACTCCGGGGTGGCCTCGTCGCGGTACAGGCCGGCGGCGGCATCCCAGTAGCGGGTTTCCAGCAGTTGCCAGGTCTCGTCCATCCACGCATCGGTGTCCAGGCCGGCCTTCTTCGCGGTGGCGTAGGCCAGCAGCACGAAGGCGGCGCCGTAGGCGTGCTGGGTGCGGTCCTCGGCCACGCCGTCGCGCAGGGTCCACACGTAGCCGCCGCTGGCGGTATCGCGGTGCACCTCGCGCAGGTAGCGCAGGCCGTGGCGCGCGGCGTCCAGGTACTCGGCGGCCAGCGCCGAATCGGCGAACTCGATCGCCGCCATCGCGTAGTTGAAGACGAAGCGGGTGCTGCTGACCAGGTGGCGATGGCCGGCGTCGTACACGCTGCCGTCGTCGCGGAAGTAGTGGAAGAAGCCGCCCGCCGGGTCGATCGCGCGCGGATGGTAGAAGGCCATGGTGTCGGCGATGTGCGCGCGCAGGACGGCGGCGTCGGCGAAGTCGGGCAGGGGCGTGGCGGGCAGGTTCATGCGGTCGGCTGGCGAACTGTGTGAGGGAGGAGAAGACGGCGGCGCGCGGCGGCGGCGTGGGCCGCAGCCGTGCCGGGAACGGATCGGCGGATCAATGCATCACGCGCGCGGTCGGCGCGGTGGTGGGCGCGGCCGCCGCCAGCTCGGGCGACAGGCGCGAGCCGCGCAGGCCGTACCAGACGATGTAGGCGTAGCACAGCAGCGGGATCACGAAGGCATGCTGGATGCCGATGGCGTCGGCCAGCGCGCCCTGCGCCAGCGGCACGATGGCGCCGCCGACGATGCCCATGATCAGCAGGCTGGAGGCCTTGCTGGTGAGCACGCCCAGGCGCTCGATGGCCACGGTGAAGATGGTCGGGAACATGATCGAGTTGAACAGGCCGATGGCAATCACGCTCCACATCGCCACATGGCCGGTGCTGAGCATGGTGGCGATCAGCAGCAGCGAGGCGATGCCGGCGAAGGTCGCCAGCAGCTTGCGCGCCGGGACGAACTGCAGCAGCGCCGCGCCGGCGAAGCGGCCGACCATCGCGCCGCCCCAGTAGAACGGCAGGTAGCCGCTGGCGTCGGCCTCGGTCAGACCGCCGGTGGTGGGACCGGAGATGTAGTTGATCAGGAAGCTGCCGATCGACACTTCCGCGCCCACGTACATGAAGATCGCCACCACGCCCCACAGCAGGTGCGGGTGGCGCAGCGCGTCGGCGAAGCTGTGATGCGACTCGGCACTGGAATCGCTGTCCTCGCGCAGCGACGGCACCCGCATCACCAGCACGAACACCGCCAGCAACAGCAGGCCGCCGGCCAGCATCAGGTAGGGGATTTCCACCGAGCGCGCCTGCTCGACGCGGTAGGCGGACAACTGCGCGGGATTCATCGCCGCCAGCTGGTCGGCGCCGAGCACCGCGCCGGCCAGGATCAGCGGACCGATCAGCCACGGGAACACGGTGGTGCCGAGCGAGTTCAGCGCCTGCGCGAAGTTGAGCCGGCTCGGCGCCTTCTCCGGCGCGCCGATCAGGCTGATGTACGGGTTGGCCGCGACCTGCAGCAAGGTGATGCCGCTGGCCAGCACGAACAGCGCGGTCAGGAACAGTGGGTAGGAGGGCAGGCGCGCGGCCGGGTAGAACATCGCCGCGCCGATCGCCGCCACCACCAGGCCGATGACGATGCTGGCCTTGTAGCCGACCCGCGACACCACCGCACCGGCCGGCACCGACATCAGGAAGTACGCGCCGAAGAAGGTGAACTGGATCAGCATCGACTGCGCGTAGTTCATCTGGAACACGGCTTTCAGATGCGGGATCAACACGTCGTTGAGGCTGGTCAGGCCGCCCCAGGTGAAAAAGATCATGCTGACCACCGCGATGGCGGCGGTGTTGGACAGCGGGCGACGGCTCATGCAGCGACTCCGGGAACGGGCGAGAGGGCGACCCGGCTGCTGGCGCGCAGGCACAGCCGGGCGGGGGCGATGGTAAGCGCAGGCAACGCCTGCCGGTGGCGCAGCGCGTCCAGCACCAGGCGCGCGGCCTGCATGCCGCGTTCGCGCGGGGCGACGGCGACGGTGGACAGCGGCGGGGTGGCGACGGCGGCTTCGGGAATGTCGTCGAAGCCGATCAGCGCGTAGTCGCGGCCGGCCACGCGGCCGCGTTCGGCCAGGCCGCTGGCCAGGCCCAGCGCGACGACGTCGTTGTAGCAGACCAGCGCGGTCGGCAGCGGGTCGCGCGCGCACAGCGCGCCGGCCTGGCGCGCGGCTTCCAGCCGGGTCGGCGCGCATTCGATCAGCCACGCCGGGTCGACCGCGATGCCGGCGGCGGCCAGCGCCTCGCGGTAGCCGGCGCGGCGCTCGGCGCAGGAACTGGACTGGCGGTGGCCGCCGAAGAAGGCGATGGCGCGGTGCCCTTGCGCCAGCAGGTGTTCGGTGGCCAGGCGCGCGCCGCGGCGGTTGTCCAGCGCCAGCAGCGGCCAGTCGCCATCCAGCGCGCGGTTGAACAGCAATACCGGCAGGCGCGGCCCCAGCAACTGGCGCAGCCGCGCCGCGTCGGTGTTCTCGGTGGGCGAGAGGATCATCGCCGCCGGGTGGTGCTCGATCAGCGAGGCCAGCACGGTCTGCTGGCGCTCCGGCGACTCGCCGGTGCTGCCCATCAGCATCACGTAGCCGGCCTCGGCCAGCGCCGCATCCACGCCGCCGGCGAACTCGGCGAAGAACGGATTGGCCAGGTCGTTGACCACCAGCGCCACCGCATTGGACGCACGGCCGCGCAGGCTGGCCGCGCCGCGGTGGTAGACGTAGCCCTGGCGGGCGATCTCCGCCGCCACCCGGGCGCGCGTGTCCGCGTGCACCAGCGGGCTGTTGCGCAACACCAGCGACACGGTCGCCCGCGACACGCCACAGGCGGCGGCGATGTCGGACACGGTGACGCGTTTGTCGGCAGGAGACGGCGCCACGGCGCATTAGACCGGTTCAAAAGGTCGCTCATCCTGCGCCGTCGTGATTCGATCCGCATTTTGCAGTGCAGCAAGGCATCGCAGCGGGTTTGTGCTATCGGTTTGGATCGATTCGATCTGGGGAGCCTGCCATGCGCAGCTCGAGGATGCTGAGCGGCGCCGCCGCACTGCTGCTGGCCGCGCTGTGGCCGACCGCGCCCGCCGTCGCGGCACCTGACGCCAAGGTGGGCGAGCGTGCGGTGGCGGCGGTGGATCCCTTCATCGGCACCGGCGGCGAGGGCCACACCTATCCCGGCGCCACGGTGCCGTTCGGCATGGTCCAGCTGAGCCCGGACACGCGCATCCAGCCGCGCAAGGACGCCTACGGCTGGGCGGCAGGCTACCGCTACGACGACCGCAGCCTGGTCGGCTTCTCGCATACGCATTTCTCCGGCACCGGCCACTCCGACCTGGGCGACGTGCTGCTGATGCCGATCAGCGGCACGGTGCGGCTGGAGCGCGGCGACCCGGACACGCCCGGCAGCGGCTACAGCGCGCGCTTCCGCCACGACGACGAGCGCGCCGAGCCGGGCTACTACGCGGTGACCCTGGACGACTACAAGGTCCGCGCCGAACTCACCGCCAGCGCCCGCGTCGGCGTGCATCGCTACACCTATCCGGCCGGCCAGCCGGCGCACGTGCTGCTGGACCTGCGCACCAGCCTGTACGACTACCCGGGCAAGATCAGCTGGTCGCGGCTGCGCCTGCGCGCCGACGGCACCGTCACCGGCTTCCGCGAGACCCGCGGCTGGGCGCCGGGGCGGCAGCTGTACTTCGCCCTGCGCTTCTCGCAGCCGCTGCGCGGCCACGCCTTCCACAACACCGAGCAAGACATTCCCTACAAGGGCTTCCCGCCGCCGGGCGACAACGACCCCACCCAGCGCGCGCAGATCGAAGGCCGGCAGCTGGTGGGGGCGTTCGACTTCGGCAACGCATTGCGCGGGCCGCTGCTGGTCAAGGTGGCGATCTCGCCGGTCAGCGAGGACAGCGCCATCGCCAACCTCGACGCCGAAGTGCCGGGCTGGGATTTCGACGGCGTGCGTCGCGCCGCGCGTGCGCAATGGGCGCAGGCGCTGGGCGCGGTGGACGTCGACGCGCCGCCCACCCAGCGCACCCAGTTCTACACCGCGCTGTACCACAGCCTGCTCGGCCCGACCCTGTTCATGGACAGCGACGGCCGCTACCGCGGGCCGGACAACGCCGTGCACCAGGCGCAGGGCTACACCCACTATTCGACGTTCTCGCTGTGGGACACCTATCGTGCGCTGCACCCGCTGCTGACCATCGTGCAGCCGCCGCAACGCACCAACGACATCGTCAACTCGCTGCTCGCGCACCAGCGCGAAAGCCCTTACGGCGTGCTGCCGGTGTGGGCGTTCCACGGCCTGGAGACCTGGTGCATGATCGGCTACCACGCGGTGCCGGTGATCGCCGACGCGTACATGAAGGGCATCCGCGGCTACGACACCGATGCCGCGCTCAAGGCCATGGTGGCCAGCGCCGACTACGGGCCCTACGACGGCATCGCCCAGTACCGCGAACTGGGCTACGTACCGATCGACGAGGAAGGCGAGGCCGCCTCCAAGACCCTCGAGTACGCCTTCGACGACTGGACCATCGCGCAGATGGCGCAGGACATGGGCCGCACCGAGGTCGCCGCCACCTTCGCCAAGCGCGCCGGCAACTGGCGCAACGCTTTCGATCCGGACACCGGCTTCATGCGCGCGCGCAAGCGCGACGGCAGCTTCCGCACCCCGTTCGATCCGGACGCCAGCGGCTACGGCACCGACTACACCGAAGGCAACGCCTGGCAGTACTCCTGGTACGTGCCGCAGGACGTGGCCGGCCTGGCGCGTGCGCATGGCGGCGACGACAAGTTGCTGGCGCGGCTGGACCAGGTGTTCGACGCCAAGGTCGATCCCAAGGTGTTCGCGCACATGGAGGACATCACCGGGCTGATCGGCTGGTATGCGCACGGCAACGAACCCAGCCACCACGTCGCCTATCTGTATGCCTACGCCGGGCAGCCGTGGCGTACCCAGGCGCGCCTGCAGCAGATCATGCGCAGCCAGTACGCGGCGCGTCCGGACGGCCTGGCCGGCAACGACGACATGGGGCAGATGTCGGCCTGGTACGTGTTCACCGCGCTGGGCTTCTACCCGGTGGCGCCGGCCAGCAACCAGTACATCCTCGGCCGCCCGTTCCTGCCGCGCGCCACGCTGGCGCTGCCCAACGGCAAGCGCTTCACGGTGATCGCCGACGGCCTGGACGATGCGCATCCCTATGTGGGCGGCGTCACCCTCAACGGGCGCCCGCTGAATCGCGCGTTCCTGCGCCACGAGGAACTCATGGCCGGTGGCGAACTGCGCTTCACCCTGCAGGCCACGCCGAACACCGCCTGGGCCGCGGCTGGCGCCGAGCGCGCCTATTCGATGAGCGAATGAAGGGCACTCCACCTATTCCGGGAGATGTCCTGTAGGAGCGGCTTCAGCCGCGACGAGGCGTTCCCGGTCAAGCTCGGTCGCGGCTGAAGCCGCTCCTACAGGGCCAGCGGCACCCGGCTTGAGTGTGGTGGAAGCAGGTTCAAAGTTGCTTCGAAGCTGCGCCGGCGCGCATCTGCGTTTGGATGATGGCCCAGCCCTCTGCGTCCGTTGCTGCAGATTCGGTGCGCGACTCACGCGGGAGCGTCAGCCTCGCGTGAATTTTTTGCTGCATCTAGCGGGGTGCGTGGCGGCGCGGAGCGTGCGCCGCCACATCCCGGCACAGCGTGTCGCATCACATGCACGCGCATTTAATGTCATCCACACATTCCATTTGCGGCGTTCGTGGTCTTGTGACGCAGCTGCATCGCATCGCGCGGACCGGGTGCGCCGGCACCGTTGCGATCTCTGGAGCGCGACAGCGTGCAGGCCCATCCCGTTCCGGCGCCGTTGCCATGCGACGGCGCGATCCGCGTTGCCGGCAACGGCGCGCAGAGGCGACGTGTCCTTTCTCATTCGTCGAACGGGATCTTCCGAATGCATGTCTGCCTGCTGTCCCCCTTTCCCTCTCACGAAGCGGCCGCGCTGGACGCGGCCATGGCGGCGGCGCAGGCGCAGGGCTGCGATCACATCGTCCTTCCCAGTCCGTTCGCGCAGGATGCGCAGGGGCGTCTGCACGACCCCGCCGCCGACGACGCGGCCGGGCTGGCACAGCTGCGGCAATGGCTGCAACGTGCAGAACAGCATGGGCTGCGCGTGCTGCTGGATCTGCGCATCGACGAGATCGGCGGCGGCAGCGGTCTGCTGCAGGAACATCCGCACTGGTTCCGCGCGCGGAGCTCGGCCCTGCCGGACCCACGCGCCGAACGCGCGGCGCCGGACATCGCCCAGGGCCGCTTCGCCTCCGCCGAGGAGGGGGCGGGCTTGGCAGCGTGGTGGAGTACGCGCCTGCTCGACTGGCTGCATAGCGGCGTGGCCGGTTTCCGTGTACTGCAGCCGCAGCGCGTACCGGCTGCGCTGTGGCGCACGCTGATCGGCGAGGTCCATGCGCAGGCGCCGCACGCGCGGCTGCTGGCGTGGACGCCCGGGCTGGGCCTGGACGCCTTGCGCGGCCTGGCCGGTGCCGGCTTCGATGCCGCGTTTTCCTCGCTGGCCTGGTGGGACGGCCGCGGCGATTGGTTCTTCGACGAGGACAGCGCGCTGCGCGCGCTGGCGCGCCGCGTGGTCGCCACCGTCGATGCCGATGCGCCTGTCGCCTCCGCGCTGCCCTTGTCGCGCGCGCAGCGGCAGCGTCTGGCGGCCGCGTTCGGCGACGCCTGGGCGATCGCTGCGCAGGACATCCTGACGGAGCACGCGCAGCCCGGGCACGCGCAGCACACGCTGTCCGAGAGCGACGCGTCCACGCCGGCAGCGCCGCTGCCTGATGCCAACGCGGCGCTGCGCTTGCGTCCGCTGCTGCGCGACGGCGCCCTGACCGCGGTGGCGGTGGAGCCGCTGGATGCCGCGCCGTGGCTGGTGCTGCTCAACAGCGATCGCGACCACCTGTTGCCGGTGCCGGGCCCGGCGCTGCTGCGCCTGCTCGGCGACAGCGAGGGCCTGCTCAGCGACCACGGCGAACCGATCCAGGGCGAGCAGGGGGGCACCCTGGAAGCGGGCGAAGTCCGCATCTATCGCAGCCTGCCGGCGCGCCCGGTGCTGACCGCGGCGCGCGCCCGCACCCCGGCCGAGGTTGCCGCCGGCGAGGCGCGGGTGTGCATCGAGTCGGTGACGCCCTCGGTGGACGACGGCCGGTTCCCGGTCAAGCGCACGGTCGGCGACCGGATCTGTGTGGAGGCCGATGCGTTCTGCGACGGCCACGATCGCATCGCCGTGGCGCTGCTGTGGCGCGCCGCCGATGCACGCACTTGGTCCAGCACGCCGATGCGCGCGCTCGGCAACGACCGCTGGCGTGGCGAGTTCCCGCTGCAGCGCTTGGGCCGCTACGAGTTCCGCATCGAGGCCTGGCGCGACGTCTACGCCACCACCCATGCCGACCTGGAAAAGAAGCGCGCCGCCGGTACGCTGCTGCCGGTGGACGTGCAGGAAGCGCTGGCCCAGGTCGAGGCCGCGCGCGGCCGCAGCCGCGGCGCGCTGGCCACCCGGCTGAAGGCCATCACCACGCGTATCGCCCGCACCAGCGACCTGGCCGAGAAAGCGCAACTGCTGCTCGAACCCGACACCGCCGAGGCGATGGCGCGCGCCGATGCCAAGCCGTTCCGCACCGAGTACCCGATGACCTTCCGGGTCGAGGCCGAACGCCGCGCCGCGCATTTCGCCAGCTGGTACGAACTGTTTCCGCGCTCGCAGAGCGGCGATCCGCAGCGTCACGGCACTTTCGACGACGTGATCGCGCGGCTGCCGCACATCCAGGCGATGGGTTTCGACGTGCTGTACATGCCGCCGATCCATCCCATCGGCGAGAAGAACCGCAAGGGCCGCAACAACGCGGTGAGCGCCGAGCCGGGCGAGCCTGGCAGCCCGTACGCGATCGGCTCGGCCGAGGGCGGGCATACCGAGGTGCATCCCGAGCTGGGCGGGCTGGAAGGGTTTCGCCGCCTGCGCGCGGCCGCGGCCGAGCACGGCCTGGAACTGGCGCTGGACTTCGCCATCCAGTGCGCGCCGGACCATCCCTGGTTGCGCGACCACCCAGACTGGTTCACCTGGCGCGCGGATGGCTCCATCCCGTACGCGGAAAACCCGCCGAAGAAGTACCAGGACATCGTCAACGTCGACTTCTACGCCAGCGGCGCGGTCCCCGCGCTGTGGAACGCGCTGCGCGATGCGGTGCTGTTCTGGGTCAACGAGGGCGTCACCTTGTTCCGCGTCGACAACCCGCACACCAAGCCGTTCCCGTTCTGGGAATGGCTGATCGCCGAGGTGCGTGGGCGTCATCCGGAGGTGGTGTTCCTGTCCGAGGCCTTTACCCGGCCCAAGCCGATGTACCGGCTGGCCAAGGTCGGCTTCTCGCAGTCCTACACCTACTTCACCTGGCGTCAGCACAAGGCCGAGCTGCAGGCCTACATCGAGGAACTCAACAGCGGCGTGCCCAGCGAATGCTTCCGCCCGCACTTCTTCGTCAACACCCCGGACATCAATCCGTTGTTCCTGCAGCATAGCGGGCGCAGCGGGCATCTGATCCGCGCCGCGCTGGCGACCACGCTGTCCGGGCTGTGGGGCATGTACCAAGGCTTCGAGCTGTGCGAGGCCACGCCGCTGCCGGGCAAGGAGGAATACCTCGACTCGGAGAAGTACCAGTTGCGCGTGTGGCCCGAGCGCGCGCCGGGCGACATCGTCGACGAGATCACCCGCCTCAACCTGCTGCGCCGCCAGCATCCGGAACTGCAGTCGCACCTGGGCACGCGTTTCTACACCGCCCACAACGACCAGGTGCTGTACTTCGGCAAGTTCCTCGACGCCGCACACCTGGCCCGTGGCCGCAGCCTGGTGCTGGTGGCGGTGAGCCTGGACCCGTACGCGCCGCAGAACGCGCAGATCGAAGTGCCGCTGTGGGAACTGGGCCTGCCCGATCACGCCAGCGTCGCCGTGCGCGACCTGTGGGACGGCCACGACTTCGCCTGGCACGGCAAGACCCAACACATCCGCCTCGATCCGTCGCGGCCGTTCGCCTTGTGGCGCATCCGCGCCGGAGCCACTGCATGAATGTCGCCGCGCCGTCGTCCCCCCAACTCGAGCCGCGCGCACCCGCCGGCGATGCGCGCTGGTACAAGGACGCGATCATCTACCAGGTGCACGTCAAGTCGTTCTTCGACTCCAACGACGACGGCATCGGCGACTTCCCCGGGCTGATCTCCAAGCTCGACTACATCGCCGACCTGGGCGTGGACACGATCTGGCTGCTGCCGTTCTATCCCAGCCCGCGCCGCGACGATGGCTACGACATCGCCGAGTACATGGCGGTGCATCCGGACTACGGCAGCATCGCCGACTTCCAGCGCTTCGTGGAGCAGGCGCACGCGCGCGGCATCCGCATCGTCACCGAACTGGTGATCAACCACACCTCCGACCAGCATCCCTGGTTCCAGCGTGCGCGCATGGCACCGGCCGGCTCGCCGGAGCGCGCGTTCTACGTGTGGTCCGACAGCGACCAGGACTACGCCGGCACCCGCATCATCTTCTGCGATACCGAAAAGTCCAACTGGACCTGGGATCCGGAGGCCGGCCAATACTTCTGGCACCGCTTCTACTCGCATCAGCCGGACCTGAACTTCGACAACCCGGCGGTGCTGGAGGCGGTGCTGGAAGTGATGCGCTTCTGGCTGGACCTGGGTGTGGACGGGTTGCGCCTGGATGCGGTGCCGTACCTGATCGAGCGCGACGGCACCTCCAACGAGAACCTGCCCGAGACCCACGCCATCCTGCGCCGCATCCGCGCCACGCTCGATGCCGAATACCCGGACCGCATGCTGCTGGCCGAGGCCAACATGTGGCCGGAGGACACCCAGCAGTACTTCGGCGAGAACGCCGATGAATGCCATATGGCGTTCCACTTTCCGCTGATGCCGCGCATGTACATGGCGATCGCGCGCGAGGACCGCTTTCCGATCACCGACATCATGCGCCAGACCCCGGAGATCCCGGAGAGCTGCCAGTGGGCGATCTTCCTGCGCAACCACGACGAGTTGACCCTGGAGATGGTCACCGACTCCGAGCGCGACTACCTGTGGCAGACCTACGCCGCCGACCGCCGCGCGCGCATCAACCTCGGCATCCGCCGGCGCCTGGCGCCGCTGCTGGAGCGCGACCGCCGCCGCATCGAACTGATGACCTCGCTGCTGCTGACCATGCCCGGCACGCCGGTGCTGTACTACGGCGACGAGATCGGCATGGGCGACAACATCCATCTCGGCGACCGCGACGGCGTGCGTACGCCGATGCAATGGTCGATCGACCGCAATGGCGGTTTCTCGCGCGCCGATCCCGCCGCGCTGGTACTGCCGCCGATCATGGACCCGCTGTACGGCTTCCAGGCGGTGAACGTGGAGGCGCAGCAACGCGACCAGTACTCGCTGCTGACCTGGACCCGGCGCATCCTGTCGGTGCGCAAGCGCTACCGCGCCTTCGGCCGCGGCGCGCTGCGCTTCCTGTATCCCGGCAACCGCCGCATGCTCGCTTACCTGCGCTGCCACGAGGACGAGACCGTGCTGTGCGTGGCCAACCTCTCGCACACGCTGCAGGCGGTGGAGCTGGATCTGTCCGAATTCGAGGGTCGGGTGCCGGTGGACATCCTCGGCGGCGGCAGCTTCCCGCCGATCGGGCGCCTGACCTATCTGCTCACTGTGCCGGCGTTCGGCTTCTACGCTTTCCAACTGGTCGGCAATGCCACCCTGCCGGACTGGCACGTGCCGGCGCCGGTGCCGCTGCCCGACTACCAGACCCTGGTGCTGCGCAGCACGGTCGACAGTGCCGGCCTGCAGCCGCATCTGCCGACGCTGGAGCGCGACATCCTGCCGGCGTGGCTGTCTACCCGGCGCTGGTTCGCGGCCAAGGATCGCGCGCTGCGCAGCGTACGTATCGCGCGGCGCACGCCCCTGTCCGGCGGCGACGGCCTGACCCTGCTGGAAATCGAGGCGGAACTGGACGACGGCGCGTACGAGCGCTACATCCTGCCGCTGGGCATCGTGTGGGAGCGCGAGCAGCCGAGCGTGCTGGCCGAGCAGCTGGCGCTGGCGCGCGTGCGCCATGGCCGTGAGGTCGGCTACCTCACCGACGCCTTCGCGCTGAAACCCTTCACCCTGAGCATGCTGGCCGCGCTGCGCGACCGCGCGGAACTGCGCGTGGACGGCGAGGCCGGCGATGCCTCGGACGCCGAGCGCATCCGCTTCTGTCCGACGCCCGCGCTGCAGCGCGTGGACATTCCGAACGATCCGGAGATCCGCTGGCTATCGGCCGAGCAGAGCAACAGCTCGCTGATCGTCGGCGACGCGGCGGTGTTTAAGCTCCTGCGGCGCGTGTCGGCCGGTATCAACCCGGAGATCGAGATCGGCGAACGCCTCACCGCGCTCGGCTACGCCAACGCCGCGCCGCTGCTGGGCCATGTGGCCCGTGTCGAGGCCGACGGCAGCGAGACCACGCTCGCGCTGCTGCAGGGATTCGTGCGCAACCAGGGCGATGCCTGGCGCTGGACCCTGGATCACCTGTCGCGCAGCGCCGAGGAATACGACGCCGCGCAGGACGATGCCGCGCGGCTGGAAATCGTGGCGAGCTACGACGCCTTTGCGGCGATCGTCGGGCGGCGCCTGGCGGAACTGCATGCCTTGCTGGCGCAGCCCACCGACGCGCCCGCGTTCGTGCCGCAACCGGTGGACGCGGCCGCCGCGCAGCAGGTGGTGGACGGCGTGGTGCATGAGGTGCAGGCAATGTGGGACACGCTGCTGGCGCATCGCGAGGCCAACGACGATCCGGCCGAACACGCCGCAGTCGACAGCCTGCTGGCCGAGCGCGCGCGCCTGGACGCCTGGCTGCAGCAGGCGCCGTCGCTGTTGTCCGGCGCGCTGCTGACCCGCGTGCACGGCGATTTCCATCTCGGCCAGATCCTGGTCGCCTTCGACGACGTGGTACTGATCGACTTCGAAGGCGAGCCGGCCAAGTCGCTGGACGAACGCCGCGCCAAGGCCAGCCCGCTGCACGACGTCGCCGGTTTCCTGCGCTCGCTCGACTACGCCAGCGAAGTCTCCGCCCGCGGCGAGGAAGGCACCGCCGCACGCGTGGGTGCCGGCCTGGACACCGCGCAGGAAGCATTCCTGGCCGCCTTCCGCAGTCGCGCCAGCGCTGCGTTCCTCGCCGCCTACCGCGGCGTGCTCGACGCCAGCCCGCACCCGTGGGTGGCGCCGGCCGCGTTCGAGGCCACCACCTTGCTCTTCCTGATCGAGAAGGCCTGCTATGAAATTCGCTACGAGGCCGCCAACCGCCCGGCATGGATCATGGTGCCCATACAGGGATTGTTGCGCATACTCGACCGCTTTCCCGCGCCCCAGGAGTCGATTCGATGAGTGATGCCGTCCACGTCTGGGACGACGCGACGCAACGCGCCTTCGCCACTGCCCGTCACGGCGACCCGTTCGCCGTGCTGGGCGTGCATCGCCTCGGCAATGCGCGGGTGCTGCGCAGTTACCAGCCGGGTGCCGATGCGGTGGTCGCGGTGCTGGAGGACGGCAGCGAAGTGCCGCTGCAGCAAGGACCGGAGGGCTTCTTCCATGCCGAGCTGCCGCACGAGGGCCGCTACCGCCTGCGCATCCGTTGGCCCGGCGGCGAGCAGGACACCGCCGACGCGTATGCGTTCGGCCCGCAGCTCAGCGATTTCGACCTGCACCTGATCGGCGAAGGCCATCACCTGCGCCTGGCCGATGCGCTGGGCGCCAATGTGGTCGAGGTCGACGGCGAGCAGGGCACCCGCTTCGCGGTGTGGGCACCCAATGCCTCGCGCGTGGCGGTGATCGGCGACTTCAACAGCTGGGACGCGCGCCGCCACCCGATGCGCCTGCGTCACCAGGCCGGCGTGTGGGAACTGTTCGTGCCTGGCGTCGGTCCCGGCGCGCGCTACAAGTTCGCCCTGCGCGGCCCGCGCGGCGAAGAGCTGCCGCCCAAGGCCGACCCGGTCGCGCGCCAGGCCGAACTGGCGCCCGGCACCGCCTCCATCGTCGCCGACCCGGCGCCGTTCCAGTGGCGCGACGACGCCTGGATGGCCACGCGCGCGCGCCGCCACGCCCCGCAGGCCCCGATCAGCGTGTACGAAGTGCATGCCGGCTCGTGGATGCACGCCGAAGATGGCAGCCTGCTCGACTGGGACGCGCTGGCCGAACGGCTGATTCCCTACGTGGCCGACATGGGCTTCACCCACATCGAACTGCTGCCGGTCACCGAGCACCCATTCGGCGGCTCCTGGGGCTACCAGCCGCTGGGCCTGTTCGCGCCCACCGCGCGCTTCGGCAGCCCGGAAGGCTTCGCCCGCTTCGTCGATCGCTGCCACCGCGAGGACATCGGCGTCATCGTCGACTGGGTGCCGGCGCATTTCCCCACCGATGCGCATGGCCTGGCCCATTTCGACGGCACCGCGTTGTACGAACACGCCGACCCGCGCGAAGGCTTCCACCGCGACTGGAACACCCTCATCTACAACCACGGCCGTCGCGAAGTGTCCGGCTTCCTGATCGCCAGCGCGCTGGAATTCCTGCAGCGCTACCACGTCGACGGCCTGCGCGTGGACGCCGTCGCCTCCATGCTCTACCGCGACTACAGCCGCAACGCCGGCGAGTGGGTGCCCAACATCCACGGCGGCCGCGAGAACTACGAGACCATCGCCTTCCTGCGCCGGCTCAACCAGGTGGTGGCCGACCAGGCCCCCGGCGCCATGACCATCGCCGAAGAATCCACCGCCTGGCCCGGCGTCACCGCCGACCTCGCCCATGGCGGCCTGGGTTTCAATTACAAGTGGAACATGGGCTGGATGCACGACAGCCTGCACTACATCGAACTGGACCCGATCTACCGCCGCTACCACCACGGCGAGATGACCTTCAGCATGGTCTACGCGTATTCCGAGCGCTTCATGCTGCCCATCTCCCACGACGAAGTGGTGCACGGCAAGCGCTCCCTGCTCGGGCGCATGCCCGGCGACGACTGGCAGCGCTTCGCCAACCTGCGCGCCTACCTCGGCTACATGTACACCCACCCCGGGCGCAAACTTTTGTTCATGGGCTGCGAAATCGCCCAGCCCACCGAGTGGAACCATGACGCCGCGCTGCCCTGGCACCTGCTCGACCAACCGAACCACCGCGGCATCCAGCGCCTGGTCCGCGACCTCAACCGCCTCTACGCCGAGCACCCCGCGCTGCACGCCCGCGACGACGAACCCGAAGGCTTCGCCTGGGTCATCGGCGACGACGCCGGCAACAGCCTGTTCGCCTACCTGCGCAAGGCCCGCAGCGGCGACACCCCACTGTTGGTGGTGGCCAACCTCACCCCGCAGGTGCACCACGGCTACCGCATCGGCGTGCCCCGCGGCGGCCGCTGGCGCGAACTGCTGAACTCCGACAGCGAGATCTACGGTGGCAGCAACACCGGCAACGGCGGCAGCGTACGCGCCGAGAACGTCGGTGCGCATGGGCATCCGGCGTCGCTGGTGCTGACCGTGCCGCCGCTGGCGGTGCTGGTGATTGGGGTGGAGGAGTAGGGCGAGAAAGCAGAAGGGGCCGCGGCTAGCGCGAAAAGAGCCGGCTGTTCGGAGAGAAGCCGGCTGTTGTGGGAGGGACTTCAGTCCCGACGCTTTCCCGACCCACTGTCAGCACCTGAGCTGCAACCACACGAGATGCCAGGGATCAGCACCGATCAGGTGCAGTCCCTGGCGCTCAGTTCGCTGCGCCCACAAGGCCGAGAGAAATTCTCGCCCCCGTCTACCACCCCGGGCAGACAGCCCACCACCCCGACCGGTAAACTCACGCCCGCCTCGGCGCCTTCCTCTGCATGCACGCCAGAGGCGCCAAGCCGGCGGCCGACGCATCGCCCGCCCGCTCCGGACGCATCCGGGCCTATAGCTCAACGGTTAGAGCAGAGGACTCATAATCCTTTGGTTCCAGGTTCGAATCCTGGTGGGCCCACCAGGAAATTCAATGGCTTGCAGCCAATCGCGGTGTCCGGTTGTTCAAGCTAGCTCGACGGCGGGTTCTGTCTGCGCGTCGCGCCCAGGCCTTTGCTATGTTTTGGGGCTAATGATTGCTACGCATGGCAATCGCTCGTGTTGAGAACGTGGAGAGCTACAATCCCAAGCTATGGAGCCTTTGGATTCCCTTCGCTTTGCCCTGAACGATCGCATCAATGATGCTGAGGTCGGGCCGTCGTATGTTCCGCTCTCCCTCTTGGGGCAGTTCCGAGGCGAGGTTGAGGATTTCCTAAAGGGTTCTAAGAAAGATGTTGATCCAGGACAAGTTATTGTCTCCATTGAGGATGGATCACTCGCTATCGTAGCCAGTGGATTGCTCGCCGCTACTAGCTTGTGGGCCGACTTGGTACGCTTGCAAAACCCCTCTGAACTTGGCTCGCTCGACCCCAAGCGCGCCGCCGTAGTGGAGCGTTGGCAGGCTTCCGCACGCAAGAACCCGCATCGCAGTTATGTAGTGGCTGACAAAAATAAGGCCGTGACAATTCGGGTGGATTCTGCTAGCGACTTTCGCAATCAGGTGGAATCTGTCTGGATGCCTACGGAGAAGTTCCTAAGCGGCACGGTGATGGACATGGGCGGGACGATCAGGCCGAACATCCACCTGAAGGTGGATACAGGCCAAACTTTTACCATCGCCGCTACCCAGGAATTGATATCCGGTGAAGAAAGGAACCGGGTTTACAAGCCTGCTTTGCTTCGTGTAGCTGCTGAGGAAAACTTGCGAACTGGCGAGTTGCGTAACTTGACGTTGCTGGCTTTCGATGCCAATCAGCCACGCTGGGATGAAGCCGCGTTCGCCAGTTTGGTGAAGAAGGGAACAGAGGTGTGGGCTGACGTTCCCGACAACTGGTTAGAAGAATTGCGGGGCGGTCACGGATGAGTGCATCGGCCATTTTGGACACCAGTTTTTTGATTACCTTAGTCGACTCCCGGCGACCGAATCATCTGGTGGCAGTGCAGTATTATCGCCATATGCTTCAGAGTAACGTGCCGATGTATTTTTCGGCTATCGTCGCTTCGGAGTTCGGCATTAAGCAAGCCATCACTGACTTGCCACTGGGAAATTTCCGCCCTTTGAACTTCAACATTCCTCATGGACAAAAAGCTGCGAATATCTGGAACCAACTTGCGCCGCGCGATGTTGGAGACTCGCGTCCAGTGGTGCGGGATGATGTCAAGCTGATCGCGCAAGCCAGTCATGAGGACATCGGCTTCATACTCACTGAGGATGGCAATACTCTTTATAAGTATTGCGAGCGATTGAGGCAGGGTGGTCACATCCGGACGCGTGCTGTCAAACTTGTGGATGGGTTCGATTCAGGGGCTATCACTGAGGGCGATCAGCGCGAATTGAACTTGCCTGACTAAGACGTTGTGGAGAGACTTGAGTCTGCTCCGATGGGGTTTGCTTTAAAGGTTAGCTGCGAATTACTGCCAGATGGCGAGCAGGCTTCTTTGCCGTGCCCCATTGGTGCACGCCGGCTTCCACGAGTAGCTTCGCTTCCGAAACGTCACCCATAAATGCCTGTCCGTAGACGTAGTAGTCCACCCATCCGTACTCCATCATGGGCTCTACGATGCAGGACACGTGGAGCAATTAGCTATCATCGCTATCGTGCTCAGGGTCATCCCAGCACTGCCTCAAGCTCGCTAGCTAAGCGCGTTGCGACGGTCCGCGTAGTGTCGATGACAGCGTTCTGTAACGGCGAAGCTCATTAATCAGGGTTGTAGTGACGCAACTACACTCAGCTGATATGGGAGGTGCCTTATGACCATCAAAACCTTATCCAGTTCGGAGCTTAGCCAGGACGTGAAGCGAGCGAAGAAGGCTGCCAAGGGCGGCCCGGTGTTCATCATGGATCGCGGCAAGCCTGCCTACGTGCTGTTGAGCTTCGAAGACTATCAACGACTGACCAAGCAGCGGCGCAACATTGCCGATGCACTGGCGATGCCGGGCGTCGCGGAGATTGAGGTTGAGCTGACGCGCGTGACGATTGGAGTCCGGCCGGCTGATCTCTCGTGATTACATGCTCGATACCAACGTGCTGTCCGAGTTGCGTAAGGTACGGTTTGGTAGGTCTGCTCTTGAAAAGAAGTGGAAGTGAACCTGACCCTGAGGTTTGCCGACGTACAATACACGGTTGCTCACAAAAGCATCCGGCCAATCAACCAAAGCCGCCCATGAGCGGCTTTCTATCAGTCTGCTTTGATGCCCTTCGCTGGGCGCAGCTCCATGAGTTTTCCATAGAGCCGGTCCATGCATTGGAAGTGAGTGTCGAATTTCCCATCTGGAAATTTGGCAATTTCCTTGATTGGCAGCGTGGCCTGCATGAGTGCCATGCTTGCCAACGAGAGTATTAGAAAAGCAATTTCGTTAGGCACTTCTGCCCTGTGGGCCATTCCATGTTGGCCTTGATGCCTTTGCGCCAGTGCTGTCAGATCGCTGTGCGCATAGCTGCACAGGAGCGTGTACGGTCCGATTAAGACCCTCAAGTCGGCGGCAGCAAAGGTATCTGCTTGACTACGCTTTCTCTTGAACCTGGCATGTAGGGGGGCGTACCTCTTTTCCACCTCCACGAGCCGGGTATCGATCATGTTTCGAACATCGTCCTGTAAAGCCTCACGGATGCTGTCGTAAAAGCTTTTCTCCCCGTGTAGCTGCTTGTGCTTCATCCTGTCGACGTGTTCAACGTCCCGTGCTAAGAGGTACAGGTCGGCCAGCGCTTCCAACATCGAGCGGACATGGACCGCACTGTGCGTGAGTAGACCGGCCTGCGCTAGGCGCACCGTCGCCTCGAACTGCTCCGCGATCGTCAGGAACAACGCGCACTGTGGCCGACCGGGTGGTTTGAGGGGCGGTCGCATCGCGCCAATTAGCTCGCCCACCTCCCTTAGCTGCTGAGTAACCAACGCAATCGTTTGCTGGGTTAGGGGGGTCATGACGGCGGTTCATCGGGTGTGCAGAGCAGTGTGCCTCAAGCCGATGCGAAGAGGGCGGCCGCATCCGTTTGCCGGATCTGGCACCACACTCATCGGGTTGTGCGAATACTGAGTGGGTGGAGGCTGTAAAGTCCCGCTTTGTCGGCGGAGTCACGCCGAGGAAACTCCTAACAATCTTGAGGCGGACAGCATGTCGAATCTCCTAGCCGGCACCGTTGAGGCGCAAGTTTGGGTGCAAAGCGCAATAACCAGGCATGGGGGAGGCATCTATGGGCAGTTGGTGCCGGGTGTCATCTGGACGGACGCCCGCGCCGCAGACGGGTCGCTCTTGGTCGAGGCGCACCCTGCGTCTTTGCTCAACGCCCTAACGCGCGATCCAATACCGCTACTGCGCGATCACGACCCGGGGCGGCCCGTTGGTGATGTGCTTGAGGCCGCTAGTTTCGTCGGTCCTCAGGGTGAGCGGTTCGTGGTTGCGCTTCTAGGGTATTACAACCGTGACCTGGTTCAGACGTTCGCTGACGTCGGGCTTGGTGAAATATCAGCGCCTGATGCCAGCACACTGCCGGAGCTAGACAATGACCTGTACATTCAAGTCGCGAGCGATCCGCGAGATGTGCCTGAGTCATGGATCGACCAAATTGCCTCAACCGCACCGGTTCCTGTGGCCAGGACTCCGCTATCTCACAACGCTGGTGAGACGCTGATTGAACTCGTTCGAATTGGGCTTCCGTTCGCCATCCTCGTATGGAATCCGCTCGTCAAGGGGTTCGCAACTGAGGCAGGCAAGGCGCTGTATTCCGGATTGCACGCTTGGCTGAAGCGAGTGGTCGCAAGCGCAAGCGAACGCAAAGCCCCGTGCATCTGCATAGAGAGCCGGCAAAACGGCTGCCAAGTTAGTTTCCTGATTCGAGGGAGTGATGTTGCGTTGAACTACGCGGCGCATGAAGGGCTATCTCAGGGCGCCGCGCAAGCCGCTAGGATCATCTCGATTTTTGCGCAGCGGGGAACACCTGCGTCGAAGCTAGTATACGAGTTCGACGCTAAGGCGCATAAGTGGTACCCATCCCGCCGATATTGGGGTCAGGTTGACTTTAGTCCGCAAGGCGCGATTTCCTGCAGCTACAGACGTTCTGTTTTAAGCGTTGACAGCTTCTTTGGATCGAGCAACTATCTATTCGCTACGGCAAATTCCGCGGCCGGGTTTGGTCTCCCGAAATCACTTGGCGACTCCCACTTAAATGGAGGACGTCATGTCCGGTAGTGCTGCCGCTCGTTCAAAGACCAAATCCCCTCGCCGCGCCGTCAAGGCAAACCCCTGCTGGCTCAAGCTCGAATCTCCCGACCCCTTGGACGCGATTGCCGCCGAACCGATGCCTGGTGCAGCGTCGGCACCGCCTGTGTGCCCCGATGCCGACGAGGTCGCCGCGCCCAGGCGCTCGGTCCCGCGCCGGCCCACGCAATGCACCATCGGCTATCGCTACTACGATGTGGAACGCAATGGCATGCGGGTCGGGCGGCAGGTGCCCAGCCTGCGCTTGCATGGCCTGTGGCTGGAAGGCCTCGGCTTCGCGGTGGGTGACAAGGTACGCGTCACGATGGCCAATGGCGCCCTGCTGATCACGGCTGCGCCGGCGGTGCCGCCGCCTGCGGCGAAGAAGCGACGCAGGTGCAAGGCGGCGCCGTAGCCGCCTGGTTTTGGAGGTGGCTTTGCCGGGGCGGCCGGCGTGAGCCGAAGCGCTTGACGATGGAGACGGCGTGGTGCCGGTCGCGTCGTCGCTACATGCCAGCCCCTTGGACGGAGGTCGCCTCTTCATACGGTGGGGGCGTCGGCCGTCCCGGTAGGCAATGCGGACGATCTGCGGCGATTCGCCGCCCCAATCACCGCGGAAAGTGCGGTGATTGTGCCAAGGAGGCCAAGGCCCGAAGGCATCGGTACCGATGCAGTAGGCCGAGGACATCGCTTATGGGTTTCCAGCAAATCCCACAATCGCCAGGCGCGTCATGCGGACGCGCCTGAGGCAGTCGCCAACTCACCCCGCCTCCGCCGCCCACTGCACCGCATCCGCCCCAGCCGGCAGATACAACGGCGCCGACGCATCGGTCGCCGCGCGCCACACGGCTTCGGCGACGTCCTGCATGCGCGTCCCCGGGCCGGTGGATTCGGCCATCCGTGCGAGAGTGCGGCGCATGAACTCGCCATAGACCGCATGGTCCATGCCGCGTAGGCGGGTGCGCGCGGTGTCGCGGAAGCGCGTCTCGCCCGAGGACCCCGGCAGTACGAGACGCACGCGCACGCCGAACGGTTCGACTTCGCTCGCCAGCGATTCGGTGAAGGCATTCACCGCGGCCTTGGCCGCGCGGTAGACGCCGACCAGCGGCAGCGGCTTGTAGGTCACGCTGGAGGTGACGTGCACCACGACGCCGGCGCCGCGTGCGCGCATCTGCGGCAACACGGCCTGGGTGAGCGCCATCGTGCCGAAGGTGTTGGTGTCGAACAGGGCGCGCACGGTGTCCATGTCCATCAACTCGAACGGGGCGGGCGCGCCGAAGCCGGCGTTGTTGACCAGCACGTCGATCGGGTCGGCCGCTTCGACGGCCACGCGGATGCTCTGCGCGTCGGTGACGTCCAACGGCAGCACGCGCAACTGTGCCGATGGCGGCAACAGGTCCTCGCGCGGGGTGCGCATGGTGGCGAGCACCCGCCAGTCGCGGGCAAGGAAATAGCGTGCGGTTTCCAGGCCGAAGCCGGAGGAGCAGCCAGTGATCAGGACGGTCTTCAAGGGAATGCCTTTGCTCGTGGACGAGGAGTCACGATAGATTGCGGTCCCCGTACTCGCTACGATCCAGCGTCCTTGATTCGTTTGCGAGCGTCCAGCGATGGTGGATCCCCTGGCCGAGGTGGTCACGCTGCTGCAGCCGGCGGCCCGATTCTCCAAGTACGTGGTCGGTGCCGGTGCCTGGCGCATCCGGCGTTCCGATGCCGGGCAGCCTTTCTACTGCGCGGTGCTGGAGGGCGGCTGCCACATGGCGCTCGATGACGGCGCGCCGATCCTGCTGCAGCCGGGCGATTTCGTCCTGGTGCCCGCGGCTTACCGCATCACGATGTCCAGCTTGGCGCCGCACGCGGACGTGGCCGAGACGATTCCGACTGCACTGGGCAACGGCGTGTTCCGGATCGGCATGCAGGAAGGCCCCACCGACTTGCGCATGCTGGCTGGCCACTGCAGTTTCGGTTCGCCGGATGCGGCGCTGCTGGTCTCGCTGCTGCCGCAGATGGTCTATGTGCACGGCGAGCAACGGCTCGCCACGCTGGTGCAGTTGGTGAGCGAGGAGTCGCGCGAGGCGCGGCCCGCGCGCGAGGTCGTGCTCGCGCGCCTGTTGGAAGTGCTGCTGATCGAAGCACTGCGTTCGGCCGCGGGCACGGCGGCGTCGCCGGGCCTGGCGCGCGGGCTGGTCGATGCGCGCCTGGCCGCGGCGATCCGCGCGATGCACGCGCAGCCCACGCGCGCGTGGACGGTGGCGGCCTTGGCGAAGGAAGCTGCGTTGTCGCGCTCGGCGTTCTTCGAGCGCTTCGGCCGCACCGTGGGCGTAGCGCCGATGGAATACCTGCTCGCCTGGCGCATGGCCTTGGCCAAGGACCTGCTGCGCCGCAACGAGTTCGGTATCGCCGCGATCGCCGAGCGCGTCGGCTACAGCTCCGCGAGCACCTTCAGCGTCGCGTTCGCCCGCCACGTCGGACAGCCACCGACGCAGTACGCGCGCGCAGGCGACCGCGGTGCTGCGCGCGGCGAGCCGTTGGTCTCCGAACAAGTCGAGGGCAGGGAGTAAGCACTCGGCGCTTACCGTTTCCGCGCCGACGTTCTCGTCGGAGACGGTGCGGGCTGCGCAAGGATCGCCCCGGTGGCCGGTTTCGGCCTGGACCTCGCTGACCACGTCCAGCAGACGACGGGCGAGTGAGGGATGGGGGCGTGCCGTTAGCGTGGCTCCCTGGGCCATCCATCGCGAGGCGTTGAAGCTAGAACCGCGCCCGCAGAATCGCGCTATGTGTTGAGCTGCGGAATCTCCGAGAACGCCGCGGCGATGAAGTCCATGAAAACGGCGGCGCGCTTCGGGAGCAGGCGATTGGCCGCGTAGACGATGTGCATGGGCACGGAGGGGGCGGCGTAGGCGCCGAGCACGGTCTGGAGACGTCCGGACTTCAGGCCGTCCTCGAACAGCCACTCCGGGCCGATGCCGATGCCGAGGCCGGCGCTGACGGACGCGCGCGAGGCCTCGGGGGAATTGACGCGGATGCGGCCGCTGACGGGAATCTCCACGTCCCTGAAGCGCCAGGTGGCGCCGGAGGCGAGCAGCGTGTAGAGCACGCACTCGTGATGGACCAGGTCCTGCGGTACCTGGGGGACGCCGTGCCTGGCCAGATAGTCGGTGCTGGCGACGCATACGCGCTTGAATGCGCCGATGCGCCGTGCGCGCAGCGCGCTGCTCTCCAGGTGGCCGATGCGGATGGCCAGCTCGGCGCCTTCGTCGAGCAGGTTGACGAAGCGGTCGTTGATCTGCAGGTCCAGTTGCATGTCCGGAAAGCGCTGCAGGAAGCCGGGAACGAGGGGCATGACGTAGGTGTGCGACAACGCCGTGGGGCATGCCACGCGCAGCAGCCCGGTCGGCTTGACGTCCGCGCGCAGGGAGGTCTCGGACTCGTCCACCGCGTCCAGGATGCGGCGGACCTCGGCATAGTAGCGCTCGCCCTCCGGCGTCAGGGCGAGCTTGCGTGTGGAGCGGTGCAACAGGCGCGTGCGCAGGTGGTCCTCCAGCGCGGCGACGTGGCGGCTGACATTGGGTTGGCCGATGCCCAGGTCGCGGCCGGCGGCGGAAAAGCTCCCGGTCTCCACGGCGCGGGCAAAGCAGGTCATCAGCAGGAAGCGGTCCACGGTCTGCCTCAATCATGCGCAATCGGCATGAATGCTATGCGCATGCGTCGGCTTATGGCAACGACGGCATAGGCGCATGCTGCGTCTCCATCGAGGGCCGGCCAGCGTGGCCGGCCCACCGCAACCACAGGAACACACCATGTCCCGTCTAGCAGGCAAGCGCACTCTCATCACCGGCGGCACCAGCGGCATCGGCCTGGAAACGGCCCGGCAGTTTCTCGCCGAGGGCGCGCGCGTCATCGTCACCGGGGTGAACCCCGACTCCATCGCCAGGGCCAAGGCCACGCTCGGCGACGAGGTGTTGGTGCTGCGCGCCGACTCGGCCAGCGTCGCGGCGCAGAAGGAGCTGGCGCAGACGATCGGCGCGCACTTCGGACAGCTCGACATCGCGTTCCTCAACGCGGGCGTGTCGGTCTGGGCGCCGGCCGAAAGCTGGACCGAGGAGGCGTTCGATGCGTCCTTCGCCGTCAACGTCAAGGGCCCGTACTTCCTCGTCCAGGCGCTGCTGCCGGTGTTCGCCGCGCCGGCATCGGTGGTGTTCAACGCCTCGGTCAACGTCCACGTGGGCATGCCGAACTCGTCGGTGTACGGCGCGACCAAGGCGGCGTTGTTGAACATGACGAAGACCCTCTCGAGCGAGTTGCTCGGACGCGGCATCCGCTTCAATGCGGTCAGTCCCGGCCCGGTCGAGACGCCGCTGTACGACAAGTTGGGCATTCCCGAGGCGTACCGCGAGCAGGTCAACAAGGACATTGCCGCGAGCATCCCGATGGGCCGCTTCGGGACGCCGGAGGAAATCGCCAAGGCGGTGGTGTACCTGGCCTCCGACGAGTCGCGCTGGACGGTGGGGACGGAACTCATCGTCGACGGCGGCCGCACGCTGTGATCGCGGCGGTCACCGATCGCCGGCAGGCCTGGCCGGGCGCGCTGCGCCCGGCCGGGTCGCCCTCTTCGCGTTGCCTGCAGAGATCGTTATGTCGCTTCCTTCCTTGAAACTCGTCAGTCATCCGCTGTGTCCGTTCGTGCAGCGCGCGGCGATCGTTCTGCTCGAAAAGGGCGTGGCGTTCGAGCGCGTGCAGGTGGATCTGGCCGCCAAGCCGGAGTGGTTCCTGGCGCTGTCGCCGACCGGCAAGGTGCCGCTGCTGCAGGTCCGGCTGCCGGGCGGCCCGGACGTGGTCTTGTTCGAAAGCATGGCGATCTGCGAATACCTGGAAGAGACGCAGCCGGGTGCTCCGATGTTCTCGGGAGACCCGCTGGCGCGCGCCCAGCAGCGCGCCTGGGTGGAGTTCGGGACGGCAGCGCTCGGCGACGCGTGGCAGTTCCTCAACGCCAAGGATGCCGCGACCGCCGACGCCGCGCGCGCCGCGTTCCGCGACAAGTTGCTGCGGCTGGAACGCCAACTGCACGACGGGCCGTATTCTATGGGACCGGCGTTTTGCATGGTCGATGCGGCGTTCGCGCCAGTCTTCCGCTATTTCGACGTGCTGCGCGCGCCGGTTTCGCGGTCGGTCTTCGAAGGCCTGCCGCGGGTCTCCTCCTGGCGGGCAGCGCTCGCGGACAGGCCGAGCGTCGTCTCCGCGGTGCCGGACGATTACGCCGACCGATTCCAGCGGCATCTCGTGGCCCAGCACGCCTTGCTCGCGGGCGCGCTGCGCTGAGGATGTCTTGCGCGCGGCGCTGTAGGCGCGTCTTTACCCCCGTTGTCGGCACCGGGCTGTCGGATCGGCCGCTGGCTGCCGATCAGCGGCGCAGCAATCAGTGCTATCACGCCGTGATCGCTGCGCAACCAGGCAAGCAGAGCCGCCCACTAAGTCACGACAGCGGCGGACGAAGGCCGGTCGCCACCGGGCGGTGACGGTGCGCTGGCAGGGTACGACACGCTGCCGGCGAGGTCGATGCGCCGCTGGATGCAATCGGCGGCTCTGGCGCCGGCAGGTTCCTGCGTACGCATACATGCGGCGGCGCGCCGTTACCCATCTTTCCGCTCGGCTTCGATGGACGACCCTGCGGCGGCGCGCCGGGCGTGACGGTGCCACCTCCACGTGCGCTCCTGCGGCGCGCAACTCGGCGCACTCGCGGCACTGCTGGATGCGAGCACGGTGCGCGTGGTCATCGACAGCACCTTCGCGTTGCCGCAGGCGCACAGGCGTACGACCGCGCGGAGCAAGGACATATCCAGGGCAGATCGTGATGACGGCCGAATAGAGAGGCGCGTCGGGCCGTCAGCGCCCGCATTCATTTCTGGCCAGTGGTGCGGGCGCCGCCTGCAATGGCGATGCTGTACGAGACCCGGTGAGAGATCGGTTCGCCGATGCAATGCGCGCGAACGGATGGGTTGTGTCGCGGCGCATTCGCAACCAGCGGTGTGCGGTTCGGCAGGGGCTATCGACCCACGCCGAACCAGGCGTAGCATCACCGCATGGCTTCGGTTCATCGGCTTCCCATTCCGGCGTTGCGCGGCCTAGTCGCCTCGGTCTGGGCGCACGACCCTGCGACCGGCCCGTCGGTGGTGCGGGCGCTTGCGCGCGAGCACGTGCTGCCGACCGGGGCCACGCATATCGCGGTGCGCGTTGGCGGCGCGCCGCTGCAGGTCTTCGACCATGCGGCCGACCTGTGCGGCCATCGCCTGGGCCATGCGGTGGCCGGTGGCGTGCGCACGGAGTACCACGTGCGCGATGTCTCGCAACCGTCGGTCTCGGTCGGCGCCATGCTGCGGCCCGGGGCGGCCGCGGTTCTGCTCGGCGTACCCGAATCCGCGCTGGCGGGGCACCACACGCCGCTGGAATGTCTGGTGCCTGCCGGCGAGGTCGATGCGCTGCTGGCGACGCTGCATGCCTGCCATGACGGCCCGGCGCGGCTCGCGGTCTTCGAGCGCTGGCTGGCCGGGCGTGCCGGTGACCGGCCTGCGGCGCTGCACCCGGCGCTGGCGGGCGTTGTGCTGCGTCCCTGGCATCCAGGCATGCGCGTGGACGCGATGGTGCGCGCCAGCGGGTTGAGCCATCGGCATTGCATTGCGTTATTTCGCCAGGCAACGGGGCTGGCGCCGAACGAGTGGTTGCGGCTGCAGCGCTTCTCGCATGCGCTCGCACTGGCCTGCGACGGGGTGCTGGGCTGGGCCGAGATCGCGGCCGCCAGTGATTTCGCGGACCAGGCGCACCTGGCGAACACCTTTCGCGCCGTGGCCGGGGTGACGCCGTCCGCCTGGCGACTGCGGGCTGACCCCGCCGCGCCGCGCCACGTGCCGCGCTGATCGCGGCGCAGGTCAAATGGCTACAAGACGCCGCGCGCGCCGGCACCCAGAATGGAGCGCATCGTCCACCTCAGGAGTCGCCATGGCCATCCACGAGCTCTATGCCTATCTGTGCGTCCGCGATGCCGCCGCCGCGATGGCGTTCTACGCCCGCGCGTTCGGCGCGCGCGAACGGTTCCGCCTCACCGAGCCCGATGGCCGCATCGGCCATGCCGAGGTGGATCTCGACGGGCACACGCTGATGCTGTCGGAAGAGTATCCAGGGATGGGGGTGCGCAGCCCGGAACACCTGGGCGCCACCCCGGTCACGCTGCACCTGCATGTAGACGATGCCGACGCGCTGGTGGCGCACGCGGTGGCCGCGGGCGCCACGCTCGAGCGCGGCATGCAGGACCACTTCTACGGCGAGCGCTCGGGGACGGTGCGTGATCCGTTCGGCCACCGCTGGCTGATCGGCCATGCGATCGAGACGGTGACGCCAGAGGAAATGCAGCGGCGCTACACCGCGCTGTTCCCCGCGCCTAAAGCCTGATCGTCTCTGCCGCGCGGCATCGGTTCTCGCTACGGCGATAAATGCGAAGAAGTCGAGCGCGTGGAGTCGGCGCTCGGCGTTGCTTACCGCTTCCGAGCCGGTGACGTCGTCGGAGGTGTTGCGCGTTGCGCAAGGATCGCCCCAGCCACAAGTTCGAACAGCCGCTCGGACCGCCGAGCATGCGACGGCTGTTCCCTCAGCCAAGCCAGCGCCGCGATGAGGTCGAACAGTTCATCGCCGTCCATGTCGGCGCGGGCCTTGCCATCCGCCTGTGCCCGCGCCAGCAGCGCGGCACCCGCGGCGCGCAGCTGCACGCAGGAGGCGTGCAGCGCGGAGGACTCGTCTTCGATGGCGGACATCATCGGGGCGAGGATGCCGCGCTGGCGATGGGTGAAGGCGATGATTTCCTCCAGCCAGGCCAGCAGGGCCTGGTCCGAGGCTGCTGCCGTGCGCAGGGTGTCGGCCTTCGCCGCCAGGTCCTCGAAGTCGGTGCGCAGCAGCGCCTCGAGCAGGGCTTCGCGGGTGGGGAAGTGGCGGTACAGGGTACCCAGGCCGACTTCGGCGCGGCGCGCGATGTCGCGTAGCGAAGCGTCCGCGCCGGTCTCGGCCAGGGCTTCGCGGGCCACGTCCAGCAGGCGTTGGTAGTTTTTCTGGGCGTCAGCGCGCATGCTGTCCTTTACAAGTGGAGCGGTGCTCCGTATATTCGGAGCACTGTTCCGATCAGGATACGCCATGCACAGTTCCGAAGAAACGCCGCGCACCATGAAAGCGGTCCGCCAGCGGGCGTTCGGCGGCCCCAAGGTGCTCCATTACGAGGACGCGCCCACGCCCGTGCTGCAGCCGGGCGAGGTGCTGATCCGGGTGCATGCGGCCGGGCTGAACCCGCCCGACCTGTATCTGCGCGAGGGCTACAGCCGCCTGCCGCCGGAATGGCGCCCGCCGGTGGCGTTCCCGTTGGTCCTGGGCACGGATGTCTCGGGCGTGATCGCGGCGGTGGCGGAGGATGTTGACGGGTTTTCGCCAGGCGACGCCGTGTACGCGATGGTGCGTTTTCCTAGCGGCTTGGCCGGTGGCAGCCAGGCGTATGCGCAATACGTCGCCGCTCCTGCGTCCGAAGTCGCGCTGAAGCCAACGGGGATCGACCACGTGCACGCCGCGGGCGCGCCGATGTCGTTGCTGACGGCGTGGCAGTTCCTGATCGCGCAGGGCCACGACGTGGCCAATCCGCTGCAGCCCATGCCGCATGCGCCGGTGCCATTGCAGGGCAAGACCGTGGTGGTCAACGGGGCGGCCGGCGGCGTCGGCCACTTCGCGCTGCAACTGGCCAGGTGGCAAGGTGCGCGCGTGATCGCGGTCGCTTCCGGCAAGCACGAGGCGTTCGTGCGCGTGTTGGGCGCGGAGACCTTCATCGACTACACCAAGACGGCGCCGGAGGACGTGCTGCACGACGTGGACCTGGTGGTGGACGCGGTCGGCGGCGCCGGCGCCGGAAAGTTCCTGCCCACGCTCAAGCGTGGCGGTGCACTGTTCCCTATTTTCCCGCTCGGCTTCGATGGGCACGATGCGGCGGCGGCACTGGGCGTGACGGTGTCCACCACGCAGGTGCGTTCCAGCGGCGCGCAACTTGGCGAACTCGCGGCACTGCTGGACGCCGGCACGGTGCGCGTGGCCATCGACAGCACCTTCGCCCTGTCGCAGGCGCGGCAGGCGCACGAGCGTGCGGAGCGTGGGCACGTCCAAGGCAAGATCGTAATGACGGTTGAGTGAGACCTGGATCGCGGCGTTGCCGCCGGCATCGAATGGCTCAGCGGCTCGGCGACGCGTCGACTGCCGAGCCGCGAACCACGTTGCCCTAATCGCTACGGGTCGTGGTATTGCCGTAGGAGTCTGTGCTGCTGCGCGTCACGCTTCCGTCGTCGCCACGGCAGGTCTTATTGCCGTACGAGTCTGAAGAGCAGCGAACTGTGTTGCCCTGGTCGTCACGGGTCGTGGTATTGCCGTAGGAGTCCGTGCTGCTGCGCGTCACGCTTCCGTCGTCACCACGGCAGGTTTTGTTGCCGTACGAGTCCGAGGAGCAGCGAATCACGTTGCCCTGGTCGTCACGGGTTGTGGTATTGCCGTAGGAGTCTTTGCTGGTGCGAGTCACGCTTCCGTCGTCGCCGCGGCACGTTGTGTTGCCGTACGAGTCCGTCGAGCAGCGTGTTGTGTCGGCAAGTGCGCTCGACGTTGCCAGCAGTCCAGTCAAAAGTGCGAGTGTGGCCATTTTCATTTGAAACCCCTGTGTTTGTGGAGCGATCCAGCGCTTGCCAGTTTAGCCGTTGATCGTCGGTTAGCCAGGGCGCTCCATCGCCTTCAATCGCTCCTGGTCGCGTGACGGTCCAGCCTCATCCCTCTTCGTATTCGACGTAACGCGATCGATGCTGGATCGCGTATCGATACGCGTACGAACTGTTGCGAAGCAGCATGCAACCCCACAACAGGCGTGTTACATCTAACCGCGTTGGATCGATCCAAAGCCGTTGATGCAGCGCATCCGGGGAAAACGGCGGGTAGGAATCGTGTGCTACGAGTTTGCTGACGCTCGTCGTCGTATCCGCATGCCGATGCGGTCGTGACGCTGCGTCGGGAGCGGACTCGAGCGGCGATCCCTCGGGTCGATCCGGTCCACGCTGCGTGCCTTCACTGCGCGCCGTTGCCACCGGAGGTGCGTGACGCCACGCGTCGCGGCACAGCCGACCGAGAGAGTTTGGGGAGCCTGCCATGTCAATCCGCCCGCGCTTTGCGCACCTGCCCGAGTCTTCGCGCCGGTGGTTGGCGTCCGTCGCGGCGTCGGCGCTGTTGTGCGCCGGCACCGGCGCGGCATGCGCGGCCGATGCTGGCTTCGCGTCTTCCTTCGAGCAGGGCGAACCTGCGCCTGCATCGGCCACGCATTCAGACAAAGCGAGCGTGCAGGTTGCGATCGGCAACGGACCCGAACAGCCTTACGCGGCCAAGGCCGGCATGGGCTACACCGGGCTGCATGCGCTGCACTATCGCGCCACTGCGGCCGGGCACGTGCAGCTGTTTGCGGTGGATCTGTCGGTGGAGCCGGACACGGTGCTGTCGTGGATGGTGCTGCCGGAGATCGTCGATGGCGATACGGTGGCGTCGACCGGCGTGGCGGTGGATCTGCTGTTCGACGATGGCCGCCGCTTGTCCGAGTTGAGCGTGGAGGATCAGCACGGTGCGCTGGTCAGTGGGGCGGGGCAGGCGGCGTCGAAGACGCTGTATCCGCAGCAGTGGGCGTTCAAACAGGTGCGGCTGGGCGATGTGGCGGCGTTGCGCGGCAAGCGCGTTCGTGCGATCGAGCTGCAGGTACAGCCTGGGGCCGGCAAGGTGGCGTCGGGCTGGATCGACGATGTCGCGGTGCGCCGCGAGGCAGCACCGCAGGCGGCGCGGCGGCCCAGCGACGAGGTGGTGACTACGCGCGGAACGCAGTCCAATGGCACGTTCTCGCGCGGCAACAACATCCCGGCCACGGCGATGCCGCATGGCTTCAATTTCTGGGTGCCGGCGACCGATGCGGGGACGCTGAGTTGGCTGTACCGTTGGAACGAACAGAATGGCGACGACAACCGGCCGCGTTTGCAGGCGCTGTCGATCAGCCATGAGCCCAGTCCATGGATGGGCGATCGCCAGACCTTCCAGGTGATGCCGTCATCCACGCGCGGCGTGCCGGAGGCGGATCGCGCGAAGCGCGCGCTGTCTTTCAGTCACGACCACGAGGAGGCGCGCCCGCATCTTTACCGGGTGGACTTCGACAACGGTATCCGTGCGGAGCTGGCCCCGACCGAGCGGGCGGCGATTTTCCGCTTCCGCTTTCCCGAGGGGGGCGACGCCAATCTTCTGTTCGACAATGTCGACGCGCGCGGTGGGCTGACCCTGGATGCGGCGACGCAGACCCTGCGTGGTTACTCGGATACACGCAGCGGGCTGTCCAACGGCGCCACGCGGCTGTTCGTGTATGCGCGCTTCGACCGTCCCTGGACCGCCAGTGGCAAGATCGCCACGGGGCGTCCGACCGGCTACGTGAAGTTCGCGCCGGGCGCCGATCGCACCGTGGTGATGCGTATCGCCACCTCGCTGATCTCGGTGGAACAGGCGCAGCGCAATCTGCAGCAGGAGATCGGCGACGCCGGCTTCGAGCTGGTGCGGTCGCGTGCGCAGGACGCGTGGGATGCGGTGCTGGGGCGGGTGCAGGTGCAAGGCGCCAGCCACGACCAGCGGGTCACGGTGTACTCCAATCTGTATCGGCTGTTCCTGTATCCCAACATCGCCCACGAGAACGTCGGCGATGCGGCGCATCCGGATTGGCGGCATGCCGACCAGAACAGTTGGTCCAAGGACAACATGGGCGGCGATGCCGAGCGCACCTCGGCGCCGATCCTGCCGGGCAAGGTCTACGTCAACAACGGCTTCTGGGACACCTTCCGCACCAGTTGGCCGGCGTATGCGCTGTTCGCGCCGGAGCAGGCCGGGGCGATGATCGATGGCTTCCTGCAGCAGTATCGCGATGGCGGCTGGGTGGCGCGCTGGTCATCGCCCGGCTATGCGGACCTGATGGTCGGCACCAGTTCCGATGTGGCCTTCGCCGATGCCTGGCTGAAGGGCGTGCACGGGTTCGACGCCCACGAGGCCTATGCGGCGGCGCTGCGCAATGCCACGGTGGTGCCGCCGGTGTCGAATGTCGGCCGCAAGGGCCTGGCCCACTCGATGTACCGCGGCTACGCGGCCAACGACGTGCACGAAGGGCTGTCGTGGACGCTGGAGGGCGCGCTCAACGATTTCGGCCTGGCGCAGATGGGGCAGGCGCTGGCGCAACAGGAAAATGATCCGCAGCAGGCGCAGCGTTACCGCGAGGAATCCGAGTACTTCCGGGCGCGGGCCACCGATTATGTGTTCCTGTTCGACCCCGCCACCCGCTTCTTCCGCGGGCGCACGCCGGCTGGCCAGTGGAGCACGCCTGCGTCGAAGTTTGATCCGCGCGTGTGGGGCGGCGACTACACCGAGGCCAATGCCTGGACCTTCGCCTTCACCACGCCGCACGACGCTGCGGGCCTGGCCACGCTGTTGGGCGGCGAGGACGCCATGGCCGCGCGGCTGGACGAGCTGTTCGCCACGCCGGAGACCGCGGAGAAGCGCTTCGCCGGCAGCTATCGCAGCGTCATCCACGAGATGACCGAGGCACGCGACGTGCGCATGGGTATGTACGCGCACAGCAATCAGCCCTCGCACCATCTGCCGTGGATGTACGTGGCGGCGGGACAGCCGTGGAAGACCCAGCGCCTCACCCGCGAGGTGCTGCGCCGGTTGTACCTGGGCAGCGAGATCGGCCAGGGCTATCCGGGCGACGAGGACAATGGCGAGATGTCGGCGTGGTACTTGTTCGCCATGCTCGGGCTGTATCCGCTGCGCATGGGTGCGCCGGAGTACGTGATCGGCTCGCCGGCGTTTCCGCGGGCCGAGGTCGATCTCGGCAAGGGCCGCAAGCTGGTGGTGATCGCGCGCAACAACAGTGCGCGCAATGTGTACGTGCAGTCGCTCACGCTCAACGGCAAGCCATGGAACAAGGCCTGGCTGCGCCACCAGGACATCGCCGACGGCGCCACGTTGGAGTTCGTGATGGGTGCGACGCCCTCGCGCTGGGGCAGCGGCGCGGACACGTTGCCGCCATCGTTGACCCCGTCGGGCAGCGCGCCGCAGGGACTGGAGGATGTGGCGTCGCAGGCCGTTGCGGTGTCGCTGGAGGGACAGCCCAAGGCCACGGTCTTGATCGACGACGATGCGACGACGGCGCTGCCGCTGCCGGCAGGTGCCAGCGTCGACCTGCGCTTCGCGACGGCGCAGCGCGCCACGCACTACACGCTGACCAGCGGCGACATCGCACTGTCCGGCCTGGCATGGACGCTGGAGGGCCGCGGCGCCGACGGCGCATGGACCACGCTGGATCATCGACGCGCGCAGGCCTTTGCCTGGGCGCGGCAACTGCGGCCGTTCCGCATCGCCAAGCCTGGTACGTACAGCGCGTACCGCCTGCGTCTGGATGCGGGCGAAGGCGTTTCGCTCGCCGAGATCGAGCTGTTGAAGCCGGTGACGCGGCAGGCCGCGCCGTGAGGCAGCGGCGACGCAGCGTACGCGTGCTGTCGCGCGCACGTTGCGGAGGACACGTCCTGCCCTAGAGACCTGTTGCGCGGCAGCATGCGTTGCGAGGAACGCTGTGGTACTTAAGTTTTCCGCTGCATTAGAACGATCCAATTCAGTTGCTGCAGGACAGAGGGGGAACAACCGCAAGGCCGGCTCGCCGCAACGGCGCCGGATGCTTTCTACAGCGACGCGGAGGCTGCTCGATCCATGGATTGCGCGGTGGCCGTACTCGCGCAGCCGATCAATCTTTGGGAGAGGATGATTGAAATGAAGTGCATGCCATCCGCGCGCAAGCGCAGCACGCTGTCCGCCGGTATCGCCATCGCGCTGTGCGCGACCGCTGCCTCCACCACCGTGTTCGCCCAGCAGGCCGACACCGCGTCGGCGCCCTCGGGTCAGGCCGAACTGGAGGCCAAGAACCTGGACGCGGTGACGGTGACCGGCTACCGCTATGCGATCGAGAAGAGCCTGGAGCAGAAGCGCAACGCCAACGCCGTGGTCGACGTGATCACCGCGGAGGACGTGGGCAAGTTCCCCGACAAGAACGTGGCCGACGCGCTGCAGCGCGTGCCCGGCGTGGTCATCAGCCGCGACGGCGGCGAGGGCAAGAACGTCAGCGTGCGCGGCCTGTCCTCGGAGCTGGTGCTCACCGAATTGAACGGCAACTACATCGCCACCGCCGAGTCCAACGGCGACCCGACGCGCTCGTTCAACTACACGCTGCTGCCGTCGAACCTGCTGGGCAGTGCGGAACTGTACAAGACCCCGGAAGCGCGTATCGACGAGGGCGGCATCGGTGGCACGGTGATCCTGCAGACGCGGCGTCCTTTGGAGTTGGAGCCCAATTCCGGCTTCGTCTCCGCCGAGGGCGTGTGGTCGGATACCAGCAAAAAGACCGACGGCCAGTTCTCCGGCTCGTACTCATGGCACGACAAGGACAACCGCTTCGGCGTGTTCGTCGGCTACACGCAGCAGAAGCGCACTGCGCGCACGCTGAATGCCAGCACCGAGAGTTGGCAGTGGTACGGCCGCGACGAAGGCGGCCCGGCGGTCGACGTGAATGGCAATCCGTCGGACTTCAATTCGAACTGGTGGGGCGGCACCGGCTTCTGGGATCAGAACGGCAAGTACTACACGCGCTTCATGATGCCAACGGCGGTCAGCCTGGACGTCAAGCAGGAGGAGCGCGAGCGCAAGGGCGGCCAACTGACCTTCCAGTTCAAGCCCACCGACGACCTGACCCTGACCGCGAACTACTTCCGCTTCGACCTGTCGCAGAACTCGCAGACCAACACCATCAAGATTCCCGAGTGGAACATCGCGCGCTATTACGGTGACGGCAACTGGCGCGGCGGCCGCCTGCTCGACGGGCTGCGCTTCGATCCCAGCGGCACCATCGTCACCGGTGCCGACTACAGCCTGCATCCGGGCAAGGCGTATTACTGCAGCGAGGCGCAGGCCGCTGCGGCTGGCCTGCCGCCCGGCGGCTGGGGCTCGGACGACTGCACGGTGCCGACGCCGCAGATCACCGGCAGCTACAACATCGAAAAATCGCTGTCGCAGACGGTGGACCTGGGCGGCGAATGGCGTGGCGAGAAGGTGGACGTGGCGTTCAAGGCCGGCCGCACCTGGGCCAAGGGTGGGCCGGAGCTGCAGTTCTCTCTGCCGATCAAGCCGCGCCGCCAGAACGCCGACGGTAGTTGGAGCAACGGCAACTTCGCCAGCGCCTGGGACCTGACCGGTACGCCGTCCATGACCTTTTCGCCGGAGCTGATGCAGAACCTGCGCGACGGCCTCCTGCAGGTCGACCTGGGTTCGACCAGTTCGTCCTGGACCCGCAACACCAACCAGCAGCAGTACGCGCAGATCGATACCACCTGGCACATCGACGGCGATTTCTTCGACTCGCTACAGTTCGGCCTCAAGCGCCGCGACGGCGGCGTCCATCGCAACACCGGCAACAATTATTGGGTGTGCCCGGGCACCGACCCCAGCGATTACAACAACCGTTACTGGAACGGGCGCTGCAACGCGCTGGCCACGCAGTTCTCGCCGGATCTGTTGTTTTCCATGAACAACCTCGCCGGCGGGGTGAGATCCAGCGCGTTCCCGGCGATCAATTTCCCCGGCTACATCGGCTACTTGAACAACACCTACGGCGCGATGCAGACCCGTAGCGAAGACAACTTCGTCTACAACGTCGACGAGAAGATCTATTCGACCTACCTGCAGCTCAACTTCCACACCGAACGCCTGCGCGGCAACGTCGGCGTGCGCGTGGCGCGCACCGGCCAGCATGCCGATTCCACCGACAAGGTGACCGCCTACAACGACTACTTCTTCGACGGCGCCGACGGCAACCCGCTGGCCTGCCAGCAGGGCGCTGCCATGCCCACCGGCGCGCCGGCCGATACCTACTGCGGCACCGAGGGCTACTGGCGCTTGTCGGACACGCAGCAGCGCAACGAGTCGTTCGTGGTCAGCGGCCTGGACCGCAACTACACCGACGTGCTGCCGAGCTTCAACCTGGCCTATGACCTGACCGAGAACCTGCTGCTGCGCGCTGCTGCGTCGAAGGTGATCGCGCGGCCGAGCTACAACGACATCGCCGCGCCGGGCAGCCTGGAGTACTACAGCCCCGAGTACGTGGCCGACCGGCGCCTGACCGGCGGCGCCAGCGAGCAGGGCTGGTACGGCTCGGGCAGCAACAAGAACCTGCAGCCGTACAAGGCCACCCAGTTCGACCTGGGGCTGGAGTGGTACTTCCAGCCGGGCTCGGTCGCCGGCGTGGGGCTGTTCCGCAAGAACGTGGAGAACTTCGCCGTCGACGTGGTCAGCGACGTGAACATGATGATCAATGGGCAGGCGGTCACGGTGCAGAACTACAGCACCCAGGCCGGCGGCCAGGATGCGGTGTCGCAGGGCGTGGAGCTGTACGCGCAGCACACGCTGCCTTCAGGGCTCGGCGTGCAGTTCAACTACACCTACAACGATGCCAGCAAGGCGGCGGTGCGGCTGGAGGACGGCACCGAGGTCGGCAAGACCGCCATGCCCGGCAGCGCCAAAAACCAGACCAACCTCACCGTGTTCTACGAGACCGACCGCTTGCTGCTGCGCGCCTCGTACAACCGTCGCGGCGAGCTGGTGCAGGGCCTGGTCAACGGGCTGAACGTCTACGAGGAGCCGTACTACCAGATCGATGTGAACGCGGCATACAACATCACGCCAGCGCTCAGCCTCACCGCGTCGGTGCTGAATCTGACCAAGCAGGAGTCGCGCCAGCACCTGGGCGACGATACCCGGGCACGCTTCTACACAGGTGGCTACGCAGGCCGGTTGGCGTACCTTGGGTTGACCTACAAGTTCTAGGCTGCAGTGTGTCGTGCCCATGCCTGCCGCGCGGCGGACGGCATGGGCGCGACGGTCCGGCGACGGCCGGGCTACCGTTTTCGCCGTCCACGACTGCGCCGTCGCGTTTACGCAGCCGTTCACCACAGGATCCCATCGCATGACGTCGTCCCTGCTGCCTTGCGTGCTGCGCACGCTCGCCCTGTCTTTGCTGCTGGTCACGCCCGCGCTTGCCGCCGCGCCGCGGCCCAGTGCCGAGGTCAACACCTTCATCGGCAGCAAGGACGACGGCAACACCTTTCCCGGTGCGTCCGCCCCGTTCGGGATGATCCAGGTCAGCCCGATCGGTGCGCACTACGCCGGCTGGCGCTACGACGACCCGCAGATCCGCGGCTTCGGCCATTCCTTCCTGTCCGGCGCCGGCTGCTGGGAGCAGGGCGGGCAGGTCTCGGTGCTGCCGGTGACCGGGCGCATCGGTCCCGGCGGCGATTTCGATACGGCCGATCCGAAGGCGTTCGACCATACCCGCTACGGCGCGCGTTACCAGCACGACGGCGAGCGCGGCCAGGCCGGCTACTACAAGGTGCGGCTGACCGATTACGGCGGCATCGACGCCGAAGCCACTGCGCTGACCCGCGCCGCGGCCGAGCGCTATACCTTTTCCACCTCGGGCGACGGCCACGTGCTGGTCAACATCGGCCAGGCCAACGCCCGCCACACGGTCACCGGCAGCACGCTAATCGTGGTCGGCGACCGCGTGGTGGAAGGCAAGCTGGTCACCCAGAGCTTCTGCGGCGGCCACCAGTACACCACCTGGTTCCGCCTGGAGTTCGACCGCCCGTTCAAGGCCTTCGGCACCTGGGGCGAGGCCGGTGGCGTGCCGGGATCGCGCCATGGCATGGAGGGCGAGGGCAAGCCCAGCGGCGCGTGGCTCACCTTCGACTTGAGCAAGGGCCGTGCGGTCACCGCCATCTCGGCGATCTCGCACGTGGATGCCGAGGGCGCGCGCAACAACCTGCGCAGCGAGGGCATGGCCAATGGCCGCCTGCTCGGCTTCGACGCCATGCGCGCCCGTGCACAGCAGGCCTGGGACAAGGAACTGGCCAGCGTGCGCGTGCGCGGCGGCAGCGGCGACGACCGCGTGGTGTTCTACACCGCGCTGTACCACTCCCTGTTGCAGCCGCTGACCGGCAGCGACGCCGATGGCCGCTACCGCGGCTACGACGACGGCATCCACCACGCCGACGGCTGGACGTACCACGAGTTCTTCTCGCTGTGGGACACCTACCGCGCGCAGAACCAGTTGCTGGCCCTGCTCAAGCCGCAGCGCGCCGCGGACATCGGCCGTTCGATCCTGGCGATCAACGCGCAAGGCGGTTGGCTGCCGCGCTGGGGCTATGCCAACTTCGAGAGCAACGTGATGACCGGCGATCCGGTCACGCCGTTCCTGGTCGACCTGTGGCGCTTCGGCGCGCTGCAGGGCCGCGAGGCCGAGGCCTACGCCGCGCTGCGCCGCAACGCCTTCGAGATGCCGCCGTTGAATTCGCGGCACGCCGGGCGGTCCGGCAACGCCAACTACCTGGCGCAGGGTTTCGTGCAGTACGACCGCGCGTTCCCGTCCAAGGGCATGGACGTCGACCCGCACCATGGCGGCTCGGCGACGCTGGAGTACGCGCTGGCCGACTGCGCGCTGTCGACGATGGCCGGCGCACTGGGCCACGCCGAGGACGCGGCGGTGCTGAACCGCCGCGGGCGCAACTGGCGGACGGTGTGGGATCCGTCCGTGCGCGACACGGACACCGGTTTCACCGGCTTCCCGCGGCCGCGCACCGAAGATGGCGCGTGGTACACGCCGTCGGATGGGCATTACGATCCGCGCTCGCAGCACGGCTTCCACGAAGGCACGGCCTGGCAGTACCAGTGGCTGGCGCAACAGGACGTGCCGGGCCTGGTGGAGGCGATGCACGGGCCCGAGCAGGCCGCGCGCCGCCTGGACGCGTTCTTCGCCTACGACGCGCTGCTGGCCGACCCGGCCGGCGCTGCGCGCAAGGAATGGGTGGTGGGGCCGTACAGCTACTACAGCCAGTTCCGCTACAACCCCAACAACGAGCCCGATCTGCACGCGCCGTGGATGTACACGCTGATCGGCCAGCCGTGGAAGACCAGCACCGTGCTGCATGCGGCGCAGACGTTGTTCACCAATGCGCCGAACGGCGTCACCGGCAACGACGACCTGGGCACGATGTCGGCGTGGTATCTGTTCAGCGCCATGGGCCTGTATCCGGCGGTGCCGGGCACCGGGCAGTTCCTGCTGCACGCGCCGCGTTTCTCGCGTGTCGAACTGGACGTGGGGCCGGGCCGCACGCTGCGTATCGACGCGCCGCAGGCCGGTGACGGCAAGCTGCGCTACGTCGGTGGCGTGTCGCTGGATGGCCGCGCGCACGCGCCGGTGTGGCTGGACTGGGCGCAGTTGCATCAAGGCGGCCGCCTGCGTTTCGACCTGCGCGATGCGCCGCAGCCGCAGGGGTGGGGGACCCAGCCGCAGGATCTGCCGGTGTCGCCGTGCGCGGCGCCGCCGTCCGCCGCCAGCCTGGGCTGGCGCTGAGTCCGTGCCGTCTCGCGGCAGGCGCGCGCAGCCGATGGTTTAGGCTGGGCGCCTCGCCCGAAGGGAATCGATCCGATGCGCCAGAAGCGTCCACCCGGAACCGGATCCGCAGGCTCCAACGCTGCCAAGGTCGCCGCGCGCAAGGCGGCGCCGGTTGCGGCGGAGCATGCGGACAAGGCGAAAAAGGCCGCAAAGACCGCACCGGTCGCCGCCGCGCGCGACCGTCAGCGGGTAGTGACCGTCACCGACATCGCCGAGGCGGTCGGCGTCTCGCGCGCCACCGTCTCGCTGGTGCTGCGCGGCAGCCCGCTGGTGCATGCCGACACCCGCGCGCGGGTGGAAGCGGAACTGAAACGGCAGCGCTACGTCTACAACCGCGGCGCCGCCAACCTGCGTCGGCGCACCTCGACCTGCGTGGCCCTGGTCATCAACGACCTGGCCAACCCGTTCTTCGCCGAATTCGCCGCCGGCGTGGACGAGGCGCTGGGTGAGCAGGGCTACGTGACCCTGCTCGGCAGCACCGGCGAATCGCCCGCGCGGCAGCAGGCGGTGCTGGGCTCGCTGATGGAACACACCCCGGCCGGGGTGATCCTGTCGCCGGCCGAGGGCAGCGACGCCGCCGAACTGCACACGGTGCTGGATGCGCGCGCGAACGTGCTGCTGTTCAATCGCGAACTGGCCGGTGCCGACGACTGGGGCTTTCTCGGCCTGGACAACCAGCGCGGCGCACAACTGGCCACCGAGCATCTGATCGCGCTCGGCCACCGTCGTATCGCGTTCTACGGCGGCCATGCCGATTCCAGTTCCTGCCGGCAGCGTCGCGCCGGTCACGCGCAGGCGATGCGGCAGGCCAAGCTGCCGGTCGACCCGGCGTGGCTGATCGAGTCGGCACCCAATCGCCTGGAAGCGGCCGCACGCCACGGTGAACTGTTCGCCCACGACGCGCCGCCCACCGCGGCGGTCTGCTACAACGACACAGTCGCGCTGGGCCTGATGCTGGGCCTGCTCGCGCGCGGCATCCGTCCGGGCCTGGACTTCGCGATCACCGGTTTCGACGACATCCCCGAGGCCGCGGTGAGCACGCCGGCGCTGACCACGCTCGCTGCGCAACCACGCGCCCGCGGCCGCCAGGCGGCGCAGCTGGTGCTCGCACAACGGGAGGCAGGCGTCGCACCACGCAGCACCATCGCGCCAGTGACGTTGTGCGTACGCGAGAGCAGCGGCGTGCGGATCGCGGCGAAGGGGCGCTAGCCGATCGCGACACCCTCTAGACGTGGAGGGGCAGATAGTGAGTCGCGTCACCGGAGCGGAGTGTTCCGCGGTCCCACGGTGACTGGGCGATTCGCCTCCTCCCTCCTTTCGTCGAGAGCTGTCTCATGCATCCGCAGACCGCACCCGCACCACGCCGTTCCGTCGTGGCCAATGCCCTTTATGGCCTACTCAATCCCATTCCATTCGGCTGCTTCGTCGCCGCGCTGATCTTCGACGTCGTCTACGCCCGCACTGGCGTGATCCTGTGGACCAAGGCGGCCGCCTGGCTGATCGCGATCGGTCTGGTCATCGCCATCGTGCCGCGGCTGATCAATCTGGTGCAGGTCTGGATCACCGCGCGACGTTCTGCACTGCCGGTGGAGCGGCTCGACTTCTGGTTGAACCTGCTGGCGATCGTCGCCGCCATCTTCAATTCCTTCGTGCATAGCCGCGATGCGTATGCCGTGGTGCCTGCGGGGCTCTGGCTCTCGGTCGTCACGGTGGTGCTGCTTGCCATCGGGCATGTCCTCATCGCCATTCGCCGTCCCTTGCATGAGGAGTATGTCCATGGCTAAGCGCCTATATATGTCCGCCGTGGCCCTGGCCTGCGCGATCGCCCTGGCCGCTTGCGGTGGCAAGGCCGCGCTCGAACCGACGCAGCAGTCGGGCAACGCGCCACCGCTGCCGGAAGCCAGGAATTTCCTGTTGCCGCCGATGCAGGTTCCCGAGGGCGTGGGCTGGAAAGAGGGACAAACGCCCAAGGTGGCGGCCGGGCTGAAGATCGAGAAGATCGCCGGCGGCCTGATGCATCCGCGCCAGCTGTACATGCTGCCCAACGACGATGTGCTGGTGGTGGAATCCAACTCGCCGGGCATGGAGCCGGTCACCACGCCCAAGCAACTGATCGCCGGCCTGATCCAGGGCCGCTCCGGCAAGAGCGCCAAGGGCGGCAACCGCATCACGCTGCTGCGCAGAGCCGCTGACGGCACATGGGAGCGGCATGTGTTCCTGCAGGGCCTGCACTCGCCGTTCGGTGTCCAGTTGATCGGCGATAGCCTGTACGTTGCCAACACCGACGCCATCATGAAGTTTCCCTATGTCGCCGGCCAGACGCAGATCAGCGCGGCCGGCACATTGTTCACCGATCTTCCTGGCACCATCGAGCACCATTGGACCAAGGCGCTGTTGGCGAGCCAGGACGGACGCAAGCTGTACGTGGGCGTCGGATCCAACAGCAACATCGGCGAGAACGGGCTGGACGTGGAGTACCGCCGCGCGGCCGTGCTGGAGGTGGATGTCGCCTCGGCCAGCAGCCGCATCTTCGCCTCGGGCATCCGCAATCCCACCGGGCTGCAGTGGGAGCCGCGGACCGGGAGGTTGTGGGCGATCGCCAACGAGCGCGACGAGATCGGCGCCGACCTGGTGCCCGATTACCTGACCTCGGTCCAGGAAGGTGGCTTCTACGGCTGGCCATACAGCTATTACGGGCAGAACGTGGATACGCGAGTCAAAGAGCAGCGGCCCGACCTGGTCGCCAAGGCGATCAAGCCGGACTATGCGTTGGGTTCGCATGTGGCGGCGCTAGGCCTGTGGTTCACCCGCGGCGAGACGCTGCCACCCAAGTACCGCGAAGGCGCGTTCGTCGCCGAGCACGGCAGTTGGAACCGCTCGCCGCTCAGCGGCTACCAGGTGGTCTACGTGCCGTTCCAGCATGGCCGTCCCGCCGGTCCGCCGCAGACCGTGGTCAGCGGCTTCCATTCGGAAGACGAGTCGCAGTTGTTCGGTGCCCCGGTCGGCCTGGCGCAGGACAAGGATGGCGCGCTGCTGATCGCCGACGATGTCGGCAACAGTGTGTGGCGCGTGAGTTTCTGACTGATCGCATGCTGTGCCGACCATTGGCAGGTGGGTGGAGTGATTCTGCGTGATGCGGTACCCAGCGCTGGCGCCGGCCGCTGCCGAAGTGGGGCGGCAGGCGCGGCACCCTGGGCGGCCGGAATGCAGAGGCCATGTGGAACGAAAAAGCGATCTGCCTGACTTTCGGCTCGGAACCGCGCTGATCCCACCCGACTGGCACGCCTTCAGTTCCAGCGTATCCAGTCCAGCGCCACCAGCATGCGGATCGCTTCGGCCAGCGCCTGTGGCGTCTGTTCGGAATCGGCCGTGTTTCTGGAAGCTAGCAAATGCGCATGCAGTTGTTGCGCATGGAGCGCCTGCCCGGGATGCGCCGCCTGCAGGCGGCGCGCGGCCTGGAACACCGTCATCATGTCCTCGGCCTGGTCGGTGTTCCTGATGCGCGCGAACAGGTCCACGGCCTTGGCGATCTCGGCCTCGTAGGGCGCATACGCTGCAGCGAACCGGGCATGCTCGGTGTCGTACTGCGGCGACGCGTGCAGCGCCATCGTCCGTCCCTGCGGCTGTTCGTGCAGCCAGTTGCGGTTGGCCAGGTCGGTCAGGATCGGCCGGACGTCGCCCTGGCGCGGTCCGCGGCCGGCATTGCCGAACGTCAGCCCGGTCGGCACGCCCAGTTCGGTCATGGCCCAGCAGAGCTTCTGGAACAGGGTGCGCCCGACCGGCCGCGCCTCCGGCCGGGTTTGCAGCCGCCGCAGCACTTCCATGATCGCGACCCAGCCCGGCTGGGTCGCCGTGCGTTTGCCGGTGCCCTCGGCCGAGGCGTTTGCCGGCTGCGACAGGAAGGCGGGCTCGAGCTGCGCCAGCGGCGTGCCGTACGGTGCGTAGACCTCGATGTCGACCGGCAGGTGCGCCAGCGTGCGGTAGATCAGCGGGCCGACATCGTCCCAGGCCAGTCCGCCATTGCCGCAGCCGAGCGGCGGCAGGGCAAGACTGCGCACGTCCCATGCGCGCAGATGCGCGGCGAGATAGTCCAGCCCTGCGGCGATGTCCTCGAGCCGCGATGGCGAGCGCCAGTGGCGCTTGGTCGGGAAGTTGAGAATGCGGGTGCCGCTGGCTTCCGCATAGAGATAAGGTTCGCCGATGCGCACGCGGCCTTCGCGGCAGCGCACGGCATAGTCCTCGAACATGGCCGGGTAGCGCCGCTTGAACGCCTGCGCGATGCCCTTGCCCATGATGCCGGCGCAATTGACCGCATTCGCGTAGACGTGGGCGTGGCTGGCGAACAGGTCGCCGATACGTGCCTTGAGCATGGTGCGATCCATCGATGGAGAAATCCCGCGAGGGGAGGGGGGGCGACGACCGCATGTCCGCACTGGGCAGGGCGCGCCGCGTGTGCGGATGGCGCCATTCACGGCCTGGCCCAGGCAGGCCGGGCGAGGAGGCGGATGCTGACGTCAGCGCATGTGCGCTTCTGGCTGTCCTGCAGCCAGGGCGGCCAGGGCAGCAGCGGGTAGCGCGCAAGCATGCGGCTGCGGCGTCTCACTTCCTGAGATCGGGCGACGCCAGGAAACATGCGGCGGCGCCGATCAACGGCAACGATCCGCTGCCATGGGAGCGGCTTCGGCGACGGGCGTTACAGGGGATGCCTCGTCGCGGACGAAGCCGCGCCCATAGATGCGCTTCCTCTGCCGCTTGAAGGTTCCCTGGTATCTGGCAGGCGGCCTACGTGGTGGCCAACGCTGCTCGGGTCGTGACGCGGTGCATTGCGCCGTTAGCGGAGTGCTGGCTTGTCGGTAATATATGGAACGTATACGATGCATATATTCATCGCATCGGGAGCCACCATGGGCATCGTCAACATCGACGACGACCTGCATGACCAACTGCGTCGCGCCTGCACCGTGACCAGCCGTTCGATCAACGCGCAGGCCAATTTCTGGATCAAGGTCGGCATGCTGTGCGAGATGAACCCGGAGTTGTCGTTCCAGGACATCGTGGCGCGCGAGCTGCGTGCGGCGGGGGTGCGGCCGCAGGCGGTGACACCGGGGCGCACGTGATCAAGCGGCCGGACGAGCTGGCGCTGCTGGCCGAGTCCGGGCGGCTGCTGGCGCAGGTGTTCGCACGGCTGGACGGGATGTCCTTGCTGAGTCGCAGCACGCTGGAGCTCAACGACCTCGTCGAACGGATGATCGTGGACGAACTGGGCGCACGGCCCGCGAGCAAGGGCCAGTACGGTTTCCCGTTCGTGCTCAATGCCTCCATCGACGACGTGGTCTGCCATGGCGTGCCGTCGGCCGACGATGTGCTGCGCCACGGGCAGATCGTCAATCTGGACATCACCCTGGAGAAGCACGGCTACATCGCCGACTCCAGCACCACCTACCTGGTGGGCGAGGTGGGCTATCCGGCGCGGCGGCTGGTGCAGGCCGCGTACCAGGCGATGTGGAAGGGCATTGCCGCGGTGCGTCCGGGCGCGCGGCTGGGCGACATCGGTCACGCCATCGCGCGGCATGCGCGCGCGCATGGCTACACCGTGGTCAAGGAATACTGCGGCCACGGCATCGGCCGCGCCATGCACGAGGAACCGCAGATCCTGCACTACGGGCACGCCGGCACCGGCCTGGAGTTGCGCGAGGGCATGGTGTTCACCATCGAGCCGATGCTCAACCAGGGGCGCGCGGCGATCCGCGCATTGCCCGAGCAATGGCCGGTGCATACGCGCGACGGCAAGCTCTCTGCGCAGTTCGAGCACACCGTGGCGGTGACCGCCAGCGGCGTGCGGGTGCTGACCTTGCGGCCGGGCGAAGTGCCGTTGTGCCGGATGGAGTGAGGACGGCGATCGACGGTGCGGTGTGGATGCGAACGATGCTGCGCACCGGTGGGAGACGACCTTCTCGTCATGCCTGGTCGCGTCGTGGCCGAAGCCGCTCCCACAGGTGCGGCACTCGCCTTGTCGGAGGACTGCACTGTGGGAGGGACTTCAGTCCCGACGACGGAGGGTGTCAGTCGGCTTTCGGCTTCGCTTGTCGCGGCTGCACGACAATTGACTGCCGCAATGGCAGCGGCAGCGCCGGTCTAATTCTCGGCTGACGCATCGCCGCCGCGTCGCGCACGCCAGCGTGCCACCCGCTCCTGCAGCCCCACCACGCAGACGAAGAACGCCGGCACGAAGAAGATCGCCAGCACGGTGCCGCTGACCATGCCGCCGAACACGCCGGTGCCGATGGCGTGCTGGGTCTCGGCGCTGGCGCCGCTGGCCAGCATCAGCGGCACCACGCCCAGGGCGAAGGCGAGCGAGGTCATCAGGATCGGGCGCAGGCGTAACCGTGCGGCATTGGTCGCCGCCTCGACCAGCCCCTGGCCGTCGCGGTGCAGTTGCCGGGCGAACTCGACGATGAGGATGGCGTTCTTCGCCGACAGGCCGATGATGGTGATCAGCCCGACCTTGAAGAACACGTCGTTGGGCAGGCCGCGCAGCATCACCGCGGCGACCGCGCCGAGCAGGCCCAGCGGCACCACCAGCAGCACCGACAGCGGGATCGACCAGCTCTCGTACAGCGCCGCCAGCACCAGGAACACCACCAGCGCCGACAGCAGCATCAGTAGCGGCGCCTGCGCGGCCGACTGCCGCTCCTGCAGTGATTGCCCGGTCCAGGCCACGGCGAAGCCGGGGGGCAGTTGCGCAGCCAGCCGTTCCATCTCGGCCATGGCCGCGCCGCTGGACACGCCGGACGCGGCGCCGCCGGCGATGCGCACGGCCGGGAAGCCCTGGAAGCGCATCAACTGCTGCGGGGCGTCGGTCCAGCTGGCGCGCACCACTTCGCGCAGCGGCACCATGCCGCCGCTGTCGCTGCGCACGCGTAGGCCCAGCACGTCGTCCAGTTGCATGCGCGACGCGGCGTCGGCCTGCAGGATCACCTGCTGCATGCGCCCGGCGTTGGGGAAGTCGTTGACGTACAGCGAGCCCATCGCTGCCGACAACGTATTGCTCACCGTGGCGAACGACAGACCCATGGTCTCGGCCTGCTGGCGATCGATCTCCAGGTGAATGCTCTTGCCCGGCGGCAGGCCGTCGGCATAGACATCGCTGACCACGTCGCTGTGCGCGGCCAGGTCCAGCAGTTGTGCTTGCGCGGCCATCAACGCCGCCTCGCCGCGGTTGCCGCGGTCCTGCAGGTACACGGTGAAGCCGGAGGAGGTGCCGAGTTCGTCGATGGCCGGCGGCAGCAGGCTCATCACCGTGCCTTCGGGCAAGGCGGCCATCGCCTGCTGCGCGCGCTCGGCTTCGTCGCGCGCGCTGGCGCCGTCGCGCTGGTCCCAATCCTTGAGCATGGTGAAGGCCATGGCCGCGTTGGTGCCCGAGCCGGAGAAGCTGAAGCCGAGGATCACCAGGTTGGAGGCCAGCGCAGGGCGCGTGGCGACGTGCCGTTCGAACGCCTTGACCACGTCCAAGGTGCGCTCGCTGGTGGCGCCGGTGGGCAATTGGATCGAGGTCATGAAGTAGCCCTGGTCCTCTTCGGGCAGGAACGCCGAGGGCAGCATGCGCATCGCCAAGAACAGCGCCACGCACAGCGCCGCGAACACCGCCATCACCCGCCCGCCGCGTCGCAGCAACCATGTCACGCGCGTGGCATAACCGCCCGCCAGGCGCTCGAAGCCACGATTGAACTCGCCGAAGAAGCCGCGCTTGGCGTGATGGCCGGGTGCGACCGGACGCAGCAGGGTGGCGCACAGCGCCGGGGTCAGGGTCAGCGCCAGGAACGCCGAGAACAGGATCGACACCGCCATCGCCAGGGTGAACTGCTGGTAGATCACGCCCACCGAACCGCTGGCGAAGGCCATGGGGATGAACACCGCGGTCAGCACCAGGGTGATGCCGACCACCGCGCCGGTGATCTCGCGCATCGCCTTGGTCGTCGCCTCCCGCGGCGGCAAGCCTTCGCTGGCCATGATCCGTTCGACGTTCTCCACCACCACGATGGCGTCGTCGACGATGATGCCGATCGCCAGCACCATGCCGAACATGGTCAGCACGTTGATGGAGAAGCCGGCCAGCAGCATCACCGCGAAGGTGCCCAGCAGCGCGATCGGCGCGACGATGGCCGGGATCAGTGTGTAGCGCACGTTCTGCAGGAACAGGTACATCACCAGGAACACCAGCACCATCGCCTCGAGCAGGGTCTTGAGCACCTGCTTGATCGAGAGCTTCACGAACGGCGCAGTGTCGAACGGGATCGAATAGGTCATGCCCGTCGGCATGCTCGCGGCCAGTTCCGCCAGGCGTTCCTTCACCGCCTGCGCGGTGCGCACCGCATTGGCGCCGGGCGAGAGCTGGATCGCCGCGCTGGTGGCGGCGGCGCCGTTCTCGCGGTTGGAGAAGCCATAGGACTGCGCGCCCAGTTCCACCCGCGCCACGTCGCCCAGGGTCACCCGCGCGCCGCCGCTGTCGGCACGCAGCACGATGGCAGCGAACTGCGCGGGCGTGGTCAGTTGCCCGGCCACGGTCAGCGGCACGGTCAGGCGTTGCCCGCGCACGGCCGGCTCGTCGCCGAGGCGGCCGGGCGCGATCTGCGCGTTCTGCTGTTCGATTGCCTGCGCCAGCTCGGTCATGGTCAGGCCGTAGGCGACGAGCTTGTCCGGGTCCACCCACACGCGCATGGCCTGCTCGGCGCCGAACAGCTGCACGCGACCGACGCCGTCGATACGCCGCAGTTCCTGCACGATGTTGCGCGCCAGGTAGTCGTTGAGCGCCACTTCGTCGTAGCGGCCGTCGGGCGAGGTCAGGCCGACCAGCATCAGGAAGCCGGACGCGGCCGATTCCACCTGCAGGCCGTTCTGCCGCACCGCCTGCGGCAGGCGCGGCTCCACCGCCTTGATGCGGTTCTGCACGTCCACCTGCGCCAGCTCCGCATTGGTGCCGGGCTTGAAGGTGGCGGTGATCTGCGCGCTGCCCGAGGTGTCCACCGTGGACTCGAAATACAGCAGGTTCTTGACCCCCGACAGCTCGCGCTCGACCAGGCTCACCACCGAGTCGTTGAGGGTCTGCGGCGTGGCGCCGGGGTAGGACGCGATCAGCGACACCGACGGCGGCGCCACCGAGGGATAGCGCGCCACCGGCAACTGGCCGATGGCCAGGGTGCCGAGCAGCACGATGAATAGCGCGATCACCCAGGCGAAGACCGGGCGCTCGATGAAGAACTGCGGCATGGCGGCGTCCCCTGCTCAGTCCGCGGCCGCGGTGGCGACGGCCGGCGGCTGCCACGCGCGTGCCTTCACCTTGGTACCGGTGCTGAGCCGGTCGATGCCTTCGACCACCACCTGCTGCCCGGCCTGCAGGCCGGCGACGACGCGGTAATGCCCCTGCACCAGTTCGCCCAGCTGCACCGTCGCGTTGCGCACGCGCGCGTTGGCGTCCAGCACCCACACCTGCGCATGCTTGCCGACATGGGTGACCGCCTGCTGCGGTACGCGCAGCGCTTGCGCGTAGTGGGCACGCGGCACCCGCGCCCGCACGTACATGCCCGGCAGCAGGCGCCGCTGCGGATTGTCGACGAGGATGCGCAGCAGTACGTCGCCGGTGCCGGCATCGACGTTGATGCCGGAAAACAGCACACGCCCGCTCAGCCCCGAGGGCACGCCGCTACGGTCGAGGATCTGCGCCGGCAGGCCGTCGCCGGCGGCGGCCGGGTCCAGCGGGTCCAGGTCGGCGGCGGACTGGCGCACGTCGACGTAGACCTGGTCGATCTGCTGGATCACCGCCATCGGTGCGCTGTCGCTGGGCGAGACCAGCGCGCCCTCGGTGAGCAGCGCCTGGTCGATGCGGCCGTCGATGGGCGCATCGACGGTGGCGAAGGCCAGGTCCAGGCGCCGCCGTGACAGCGTCGCCTTGGCCTCGGCGACCGCGGCGGCGGCCTGGGTACGCTGCGAGACGGCATCGTCGTACATCTGCCGGCTGACCATGCTGGATTCGACCAGCCGCTGTAGCCGGGCATGCTGCACGTCGGCCAGCACCTGCGCGGCCTGGGCGCGATGCAGTGCGGCCGCGGCGGTGTCCATCTCGGCCTTGAACGGTGCCGGGTTGATCTGGAACAGCGCATCGCCGCGCCGCACATCGGCGCCCTGCTCGAAGAAGCGGCGCTGCACGATGCCGCCGACCTGCGGACGGATCTGCGCGCTGCGCACCGCGGCCACGCGCCCGGGCAGGTCCACGCTCACCGTCATCGGCGCAGGGCGCAGGGTCATCGCAGTGACCTGCACCGGCGCGGCCACCGCCTGCGGCGGCGCGCCACCGCCGCAGCCGGCCAGGGCCAACGCCAGCGCGCCACCGATTCCCAGAGTCCGTACCTGTTGCCGCATGCCCATGCCTCGTGCCTCGTCGCTGCCGCCGCGGATACGGCGACGCCAAAGCCGCGCATGGTCGCGGCCGCGGGTTGCGCGGCGTTCGATGCTGTGTGGAGATATGATGGAGATCCGCGCCCGTCCGGGCCGATGCGCCTTTCGCCGCCACGCCATGTCCGTTTCCTCTCCGGGCGCCACCGCGCCCGCGTCCGCGCCGCTGGTCCTGATCGCCGAAGACGAGAGCGAGATCGCCGAGATCCTGATCGCCTACCTGGCGCGCAGCGGGCTGCGCACCGCCCACGCCGCCGACGGCCGCGCCGCGCTGGAACTGCACCTGGCGCTGGATCCGGACCTGATCCTGCTGGACGTGCAACTGCCGGCGGTGGATGGCTGGAAGGTGCTGGCCGAACTGCGCCACCGCGGCGAAACGCCGGTGATCATGCTCACCGCACTGGACCAGGACATCGACAAGCTGATGGGCCTGCGCCTGGGCGCCGACGACTACGTGGTCAAGCCGTTCAATCCGGCCGAGGTGGTGGCGCGGGTGCAGGCAGTGCTGCGGCGCATCCGCGGCAACGGCGCCGAGGAGGCGCGTAGCCTGCGCGTGGGCGCTTTCCATGTTGACCTGGACCAGCACGAGGCCAGCGTGCGCGTGGGCGAAGACCGGCACACGCTGGACCTCACGCTCACCGAGTTCAAGCTGCTGGTGCGGCTGATGCGTGCACCGAAGCGGGTGTTCAGCCGCGCCGAACTGCTCGACGCCTGCCTGCCGGAAGGCGACACCCAGGAGCGCACCATCGACAGCCATATCAGCAAGCTGCGCAAGAAGCTGGAGGCGCTGGGCGTGCAGGGCACGCCGGCCAGCGTGCGCGGCGTCGGCTATCGGTTCGGAACCGGCGCATGAGTCGCGCCACCGGGCTGCGCCGCCAGGTCATCCTGTCGCTGGGCGCGCTGGCGCTGTGGATCATCCTGCTGTCGGTGGTCGGCTCCTACGTGTTCTACGCGGTGGCGGTGGCCTACCAGCCGGACAGCATCTCCGACACCTGGGTGCCGTCGCGCGTGGAGATGATGTGGATGGGCGCCACCGCGGCGCTGGCCGTGGCGATCGCGGTGGCGGTGGCGGTGCGGCTGTCGCGGCGCATCCTGACCCCGTTGAATTCGGTGGCGCACAGCCTGCGCGAAGTCGCCCAGGGCAATCTGCATGCGCGCGCGAGCATGGACGCGCATGCGCTGGGCGAGACCGCGCAACTGGTGCGCGACTTCAACGCCATGGCCGATCGCCTGCAGGCGATGACCCGCGAGCGTGCATTCTGGAATGCCGCCGTCGCCCACGAACTGCGCACGCCTGTGACGATTTTGCGCGGGCGCCTGCAAGGCCTGGCCGAGGGCGTGTTCGCGCCCGACGTGGCCGCGTTCGAGAGCCTGTTGCGGCAGGTCGAAGGCCTGAACCGGCTGATCGAGGACCTGCGCGTGCTCAGCCTCACCGACAGCGGGCATCTGGAATTGCAGTCGGCACCGGCCGATCTTGTCCAGGAAGTGGAGGCGGTGCTGCATGCGTTCGCCGCCAGCCTGGACGCGCGCGGGCTAGTGTTGGAACCCACGCTGGCGCTGCGCACGCCGGTGCTGTGCGATGCGGTGCGCATCCGCCAGGCGCTGATGGCGCTGCTGGAGAACGCGCAGCACTACGCCGAGCCGGGTCCGCTGCGGGTCGGCGTGCAGGTGCAGGCCGACCAGTGCGTGCTGTTCGTGGAAGACACCGGCCCCGGCATCGCCCCGGAGATCGCCGCGCGCGTGTTCGACGCGTTCCGCCGCGGCGATCCGTCGCGCTCGCGCAAGAGCGGCGGCAGCGGCCTGGGCCTGGCCGTGGTCAAGGCGATTGCGGTAGCGCACGGCGGCGATGCGCTGTGCCTGCCCGCCGGCAGCGGGACGCGGTTCGAGGTGCGTTGGCCGTTGGCGTCGGGGGAGGCCGTGGCCCGCGCGGCGCAGGTGCCGGAGCGACGCTAGGCGCGCTTTGCCTCAGGCGCGCGACACGTTGCCGCGCACACGCGCCACGCGCCACGGCAGCATGCGGGTCAGTACATCGTCGCGCCGTACCCAGTGATGGAACAGCGCCGCAGCCACGTGCAGCAGCACCACCACCCAGGCGATCCATTTGCCGATGAAGTGGTGCACCACGTCGATCGGCGCTTCGAACGCCTCCCAGCTGAGGTGCCAGGTGCGGCTGATCCAGGCGAACAGCGCGGTCTCGTTGAAGCCGGGGATGCGGAACAGGCCGAGGTCGGTCGGCGCGCCGGTGCCGATGTAGCCGGTCAGCGGCATCACGATCAGCAGCGCGTACAGGCCCCAGTGCGCCAGGTGCGCGAGCCGCTGTTCCAGCGCCGAACCCGGCGGATCGTCCGGCTGCACGTCCAGCCAGCGCCATAGCAGCCGCGGCAGCACCAGGAACCCGACCAGCAGGCCCAGCACCCAGTGCAGGTTGAGCACCGGCAACGACGTGTCCGAGGTGTCGTCCATGAACCAGATGACGTAGTACACCACCGCATACGCACCGATGAAGGCGGCGGCGGTGGTCCAGTGGAACAGCTTGGCGAGGGCGCCGAAGCGCTGTGCCGTGTTGCGCCAGTGCATGTGCGTGGTCCTGGGTGGGAGGCGAAGAAGAGACGCGGCGCGCTCAGCGCGCGCGCAGGCTGTCGAGCAGCCGGTCCAGCGCGTCCAGCGCATCGGCCAGCCGCGCATGCAGGTCGGCATCCGGCTCGGCGATCCAGAACGCCGCCTCGGTGATCGCGCCGTAGAGCATGCGTGCCATCACCCCGGCATGCAGCGGCGCCACGGTGCCGGCGGCGATCAAGGCTTCCAGCGCCGCCTGCAGCGCGGCGATCCCCACCGACTGCGCGGCCGGCGGCACGTCGCCGAAGGCGGCGCGCGCATCCTGCAGGATGATCCGGCGGATCTCCGGCTCCAGCGCCAGTTCCAGGTAGGTGCGGCAACGGCGGCGGAAGCCGTCCCACGGCGTGGGCGCCGCGTCGGACACCGCCTGCAGGCGCAGGCCCACCTCGGCCTCGATCTGCTCGATGACCGCGATGAGCAGGCCGTCCTTGCTGCCGAAGTGGTGGTACAGCGCGCCGCGGGTGAGGCCGGCCTCGGCGGTCAACACGTCCATCGAGGTATGCGCGAAGCCGTGCGTGGCGAACGCCTGCCGCGCCGCGGCCAGCAGGCTGGCGCGGGTGGTTTCGATCATCTCGCGGCGGCTGCGGCGCTGGTGCACGGGGATATCTCATTCACATACGCGGTGTACGTTATTTGCGTACAGGGCGTATGTCAACGCGCCTCGGTTGGGTTCGATGCGCGCACGACAGGGATGGCGACGCGCCAGCCGGCACGCCATTGCGCCCCGAAGGCGTGTGCCGCTCGGGTGGTGCGCCGTGTGCCGCGAGTGCCTCTTCCAGGTTCCAGGCCTCGACAGCGAGGCGATCGCGGCGTGTGGAGTGCGATGGGCTGCGACCGGAGTAATGCCGCTTGGCGCGAAGGCCGTCGCAGGGGCGCTGATCGAACGGGTCAGGACCGACCGATGAATCCGGTCGTCGTGCGCTCGCGATGCGCGGGTGGTGCCGACTCCGCTCGCGCGCTAGCCAAGGCCTTCACTGCGTGTGTGGTCTGGTGACCGCTGTGCAACCGAATTGGAGTGTCGAATGGACACCACGCTGATGCCCTGGGTCGCCGGACTGTTCGTCCTGCTTATCGCCGCGATGCTGTATCTGGTGACGCGCGCCAAGAAGAACCGCAACCGCCCGGCGCAGGATCACGCCGCGACCAAGAGCGACGTGGACAGCGCGTCCAAGCGCTAGCGCGTCGCGTCAGACGTGGCGGCCGCGCGCTCAGGCCGCCGCGTCGATCGGCGCGAAGCGCGGGCGGCGCACGCCGTCGACCTCCACCTGCTCGACGAACATCGGGTACGGCCGCACCCACATCGCGCCGTCGCCGTACAGCGGGCGGTACAGCACCAGCGGCTCCAGCGTCTCGCTGCTGCGGACCACGCCCAGCACCTCGTACTCGCCGCCCTTGAAGTGGCGGTAGCGGCCCAGGGCGATGGTAGGCAGGGGGCTGAGGTCGCGCATGCGGGTCTCCGGAAGAGTGGGGCGTGGAGTGTAGCCGGGCTCCACGCGCGACTACTGGCGTAGCGCGGCGAGCGAACGTCGCGCCTCGCCGGGCGATGGCGGTGCGCGAACCCTATGGCGCGGAATCGGCGAAGTCGAACGCCTGCCCGGGCTCGGCGGCGACGAAGCCGGCGGCGGCGATGCCCGCCAAGCGCAGTGCCGCGGACAGCGCCTCGCGCGGCGCCTCACGGCCTTCGTCGGTGAGCTGGAAGGTGCCCCAATGGATGCCGAGCGCGTGCCGCGCGCCGGTGTCCTGGAAGATCCGCACCGCTTCGGTGGGGTCGATGTGCTGCGGCGCCATGAACCAGCGCGGCGCGTAGGCCCCGATCGGGATCAACGCCACGTCGGGCGCGCCGTGCCGATCGCGGATCTCGCGGAAGATGGCGCCATCGCCATAGCCGGTGTCCCCCGCGAACCACACCGACCCCCGCGACGTCTCGATGAAGAAGCCGGACCACAGCGCCATCCTGCGGTCGGCGATGCCACGGCTGGACCAATGGTTGGCGCGGGTCAGCGTCACCGTCGCGGTGTCGCCGATCGGCAGCCGCTCATGCCAGTCGCCGGTGGCGATGCGCGCATCGGGAACGCGCTTGCGCAACAGCACGTCGTTGCCCAGCGGCATCACGAACAGGGGATGGTGCGCGTCGTGCAGCTTGCGCAAGGTCGTCAGGTCGAAGTGGTCGTAGTGGTTGTGGCTCAGCAGGACCGCATCGATGGGGGGCAGGTCTGCGAAGCGGATGCCTGGTGCCGTCACCCGCTTGGGCCCGGCGATCTGCGAGGGGCTCGCACGCTGCGACCACACCGGGTCGGTGAGCAGGTTGAGGCCACCGGCCTGGATCAGCAGCGTGGCGTGGCCGACCATGGTGATGCGCAGGCCGTCGTGCCGCTGCGCCGGCACCGCGGGTGTCACCGGGACCTGCGCGGGCCAGCGCACGGCGCCCATGGCGGCTTTCCAGCGCAGGACCTTGCCCAGCCCGTTGTCGATAGTGGGCTGGCCCGGGTTGAAGAAGCGCACGCCGTCGAAATGGTCGCTGACGGGGCCGCGGTAGTAGGGGTTGGCCATTGAGGCGCGATCCAGGCGATGCATGTGGGAGGGGAAGGTTACGCGTCCGCGGCGCAGGCGTGCGTGTGCGCCTGCCTCAGTTGCCGCCGCAGGTCTCGAGGTGGAACGTGGCCGTCTCCAGCGCAGTGGTGTCGAACCAGAGGCACGCGATGGTCTTGCTGATCATCTGGACGCTCCTGCGTGGGCGCGCATGGCACGGACGAACGCCGCCAGTGCCTGGCTGCACGCCAGACCGCCCGGGACGACCACAGCCGCGGGCGGCCGCCGCCATTGCTGTCCCTCAGACCGCCGCACCGTCACGAGAAGATATCCGCCACGTAGCGGCCGTGTTCGCGTTCCATCCGATCGGCCCAGGCGTTGGCCGCGTCGGCGCCGACGCCCATGCTGTCGCGATAGATGCGTACGAAGGTGTCACGCACCGCCGGCGCCATGTGCTCGCCGTCGCCGCAGACGAACACGGTGGCGCCTTGCTGGAACAACGCCGACACGCGCTCGCGGTCCTGCCACATGCGGTGCTGGACATAGGCGACGCCGTCCTGCGGCGCTTGCGAGCAGGCCAGGCGCACATCGACCACGCCCATGTCCTGCCAGCGTCGCAATTCGTCCTTGTACAGCCAGTCGACGTCGGGATGGTCGATGCCGAAGAACAGCAACGCCTCGCCGACGGCGCGGCCGCCGGCCTTCTGGATCGCGCGCTCCTGCAGGAAGCCATGGAACGGCGCGATGCCGCTGCCGGCACAGACCAGGATGATCGGCGTGGCCGGATCTTCCGGCGGGTGGAAGCTCGCCTGCGACGGCCGCACCGCAACCGACACCAGCGCGCCCGCATCCAGGCCGGCCAGGTAGGTGGAGGCCACGCCGCGGCGTCGCCCCATGCCCGACAACGCCGGTGCGTCGAGCACGGCCACGGTCAGCGAGCACTGTGCCGGGTCGCGCAGCGGCGAGGAGGAAATGGAGTATTGCCGCGCGCGCATGGCCGGCAGCGCGCCGAGGAATGCGCCCAGCGCCAGCTCACAGGCGGGGAAGCGCTCCAGCAGATCGAGCAGGCTGGTCTTCTTGGCGAGCACCTCGTCGGTGTAGGCCGGCTCGACGGCCAGCGTTTCCAGCGCGTCGCGATCGGGCGGGCAGCGCGTGGCGGCCGCCAACTGCACGATCTGCGCGCGCGTGGCCGGTTGCGCCAGTTCCACGTAGTCGGTGAGGACCTGCGCCAGCGCGACCGGATAGCCGCTGGGCAGGCTGGAGGCGGAGCCAGGACGCTGGCCGATGACGACCTGCGTATCGCTGGCGAGGCCGAAGCGACGCAGCACGCGCTCGACCTGCGCGGCGGGGTTGCGCGGCAGCACCGCCAGATAGTCGCCGGTGCGGTAGCGCATGCCGTCGGGCAGCGCGATCTCGATGTGACGCTTGGAGCGTGCGAACGGTGCGGACATGTCGACTAGTTCGCGATTGTCGACGATGCGTCCCTGGTCGAGTTCGGTCAGGCGCAATGCGTCGAGTCGGGCGGAGGGGACGATGTCCACCTCCAGCGCGTGCGCGGTCTGCTCCAGCGCGGCCTTTCCCAGTGCCTGCCCCAGATCCGTCCACAGCCCGGCGGACCAGGCATCGAAGCCGCCGAAGAAATCGCCGCCGGCGTCGGTTTCGCCGCGCGGCCTGAAGCGCGTGGCGCCCGCCGCCTCCAGTGCGGCATCGACGCGTTTCGGAATCGCCTGGTAGGTGCGCGCCCATTGCCGGTTGCCCGATCCGAACACGGCGTAGCGCACGCCGGCCAGATCGCCGGCCGCCAGGGTGTCGATCCAGTCCACGAAGCGGCGCGCGTTGTCCGGCGGCTGGCCTTCGTAGGAGGAGGTGACCACCACCACCGCGCCGTCGCGCGGCAGGCGCCCGACATGCTCGTCCAGCGGCGCGACCACCGGTGCGTACCCTTGCGCGGCCGCATCGCCGCCGATGCGCTGCGCGAACGCTTCGCACGAGCCGGAATTGCCACCGTACAGCACCAGCAGCGGCGTGCCCGATGCGGTGCCGGCGGGGACCGACGTCGCAGCAGGCGCCAGCGGTTTCTGCGGCGCCGTCGGCAGCGCGCTGCGCGCGCGCACCGCGACATCGGCGCGGCGGCGCGCGCGGATGCGGAAGCCGTCCGGCTTCAGGGTCAGGGTTTCGGCGACCTTGAGTTGGTAGTTCGGATCGACCATGTCCAGGTCGAAACGTTGCAGGATCATCGTCAGCACCAGCTGCGCTTCCTGCATCGCGAAGCCGCGCCCGATGCAGGCGCGCACGCCGTTGCCGAACGGTTTCCAGGCATTGGGCGGGAGCCGTTCGGCCGCCTCGGGCGCGAAGCGCTCCGGGCGGAAGGCTTCCGGTTCCTCCCATACCTTCGGATCCCGATGCAGGGTGGGAATCAGCACCAGCAGCGTGTCCTGCGGCGTCACCGCATAGCGGCCGGCCAAGGTGGTCGCTTCGCGCGCGGCGACCGCGAACGCCGGTGCGGTCGGCCACAGCCGCAGGGTTTCCTGCAGGATCTGTTCGATGTAGCGCAGCTTGGCCAGGTCCTCGACCTGCGGCGGCTGCGTGCCCAGCGCGGCGTCCACCGCCTGGCGCGCCTGCGCCAGCGCCGTCGGATGGCGCAGCAGCAGGTACAGTGCGAACGACAGCAGACCGCTGGTCGTTTCGTGGCCGGCGATCAGGAAGGTCACCAGCTGATAGCGGATGTTCTCGTCCGACAGCGGTTCGCCGGTGATCTGGTCGCGTCCGTACAGCATCAGGTTCAGCAGGTCGTCGCGCGAGGCCGCGGCGGGGTCGGCCCTGCGCTCGGCGATCAAGGTGTCGGCGACGCCGCGGATCATCGCCAGGTCGGCCTCGTAGCGGCGCCGGCCCGGCGCCAGCAGGCGATTGGCCAGGTCCGGTCGACGCGCACGCACACCGGCTTCGGCCAGGGCGCCCACCATCGCTGCGACGAAGGGATGCATCTCGTTCTGGTAGAAGCTGTTGAAGCGGTAGTCGAACGCGCACAACGCGATCGTGTCGAGGGTCAGCCGGGTCATGTTGTCGGCCACGTCGATCACCGCGTCCGGGCCGAACCGATCCCAGCGTTGCAGCATCTGTTCGGCGATGTCCTCCATGCGCCCGAACATCGCGCGCACGCCGATCGGGCCGAACGCGGGCATCAGCAGCCGGTGTGCCTTGGCCCAATTGGGCTCGTCGTTGTAGGCGGTGAACAGGCCGTCGCCGCCGAGGTCGCGCAAGGCCTGCAGCGGACGGTGCAGCTTCTTCGCGAAGCGGGTTTCGTCGCAGACCTCGTCCACCAGGTCCTGTCCGCTCAGCACGGTCAGCGACAGCGGGCCGCTGTGCAGGCGAAAGATCGGGCCATGCACCTGGGCCAGCCGCATCAGGCTCTGCACCGGTGCATCCGCATCGAGATGGTGGAAATTGCCGAGCAGCGGCAGCGAACGCGGTTGTGGGATGGCCTGCGTCATGGGGTGCCTTCCTGGGGAGAGTGCGATGGGGCGATCAGTGCGGGATCGACGCCGGGATGCGGGGCATGCAGCAGGGTGGCGAGCACGGTCTCGACCAGCCGCGTCCGCGCCTCGCCGGGCCCGATTTCCGGCGCCAGCCGTGCCAGCAGCTGCGGGAACTCCGGCGGCTGGCTCAGCATGCTGTTGAGCAGCACGAAGAACAGCGCCGGGTGCGTCGCCTTGACGATGCCGGCCTGGATTCCGGCAAGGATCAACGCCTGGCCGGCGGCATAGGCCGGGCGCAGCAACCGCTCGGTGACCACGGCAGCGCGCTCGGGGCGTTCGGAGACCACCCGCGCCACGAAGTCGCGCACCGCCGGATGGGTGTCGTAGAAGGTGGCCATGAGCAGGATCGCATCCGCCAGCCGCTCCGGCAGCGCGCGCGCGGCGTCCGCGGTCAGCTGCGCCATCGCCGCCAGCCGCGGCTGCAGGGCCTGCGCGAACTGGTCCACGCACGCGTCCCACAGCGCGGCCTTGCTGCCGAAATGCACGCGCACCAGGTTCGGACTCACCCCCGCGGCGGCCGCGATGCTGCGGATGTCGGCGCCGTCGAACCCATACCGGGCAAAGGCGCCGGATGCGGCCGACAGCAAGGCCTGGCGGCCATCGGGCTGGTCCTTGGTCGGGCGGCCGCGAGGACGAGGACGAGGGCGGTGGGGCTTGGGCGTCGTCATGGTGACGACGATAAAAATGTCCAGCTGTACATTTATGAACTTGCGCGCGAGCTTCGTGCCCTCGTTCAGCGCGTAGTTGCGCCTGGCGCGCGGGGCTGGATCACGCGGAGATGCGGATGCGGTGAATGCGAGGCGCCGTGCCGGTGCCTCGGTCGCGCGGCGATCGGGTGTCGCGGGCGCCAGCGTCGGTGGGCCGCACGTGCGGCGTCACTTCGGCGTGCCCAGGCCGCCGATGTTGAGCATGACCCGCAAACCGATCACCAGTGCATCGTCCGGCGCGCGGCGCGCGGCGGGATTGCCCAGGATGTCGGGATTGACGATGTACTGCACGTTAGGCACCAGGAACAGCGGCGACTGGGCGATGCGATAACTGTAGTTGAGTTCGACCATGACCTCGTTCCGCGCGATGTCCGGCGCCGCGCCGCGCTTGCGTAGCAGATCGTTCATGTAGCCCTGCTGATCGGCGCTGAAACGGTAGTAATTCGCGATGACGCCGAGTCCGTCGCCCGGCCGCGATGCGAACGGGCCGCTGTAGTACAAGCCGGCGGTGACCTGCAGGTCGTAGACCTGGTGCGCATCGAACGGTGCGGCGATGTTGCCGAAGGCGACCAGCATGCGTTTGCTCGCCATGCCCTGCGGCCGGTAGAGCGCGCGTTCGCCCATCGCATACGCGCCCCAGCGCCCGCCGTCGTACAGGCGCGCCGGGCCGCCGACCAGCCCGCGCAAGCCGCCGGCCTGGTTGTAGCGCAGATCGCTGTAGTCGGCCGAGTTGTACCAGAGGCCGGCGAGGTAACGCGGCGCGCCCTGGCCGCGCGCGGGATCGGGTTCGTAGCCGACCTCGAGCGTGCCCAGCACGCCGTTGCTGTCGGCGGTGCTCCAGTCCAGGCCATGGGTGTTCTTGCGCTGCGGATTCAGTTCGAACGCGCCCACCGAGACATAGCTGGCGTCGGGCTTGTAGCGCAGCTTCGCGCCCCAGTTCACGTAGGGAAAGCCGACGAAACCGCCATCGGCCTGGCTCAGTTGGAACGGGCAGTCCGAGGCGCCGACGAAGCGGCAGCCATAGCGGCTGCGCGCGAACTGCCAGGTGGTGTTCATGCGTCCGGCGACGAGTTGCCAGCGGCCGTCGGCGAACACCTGTTCCCAGGTCAGCTGCGCCAGTTGCGCCTGTTGCTGCGGATACCAGTAGCCCTGCACCTTGACGCCGTTGCCGATCTGCCGCTGCGACAGGCTGTCGCCGTAGTACCAGGCGCCGGTGGCGTGCAGCGTGGCGCCGGGAATGCCGAACAGGCGTTGCAGATCCAGATCCGCGCCGGCGACCACGCCGCCGGCATTGCGATCGCCGCGCGACAGGCCACCGTCGACGTTACGCGCATAATCGTTGGACCAGACGAAGCGCGGCGCGATGCCGTGCTCGTCCAGCCACTGCCCGGTCTCGGCGGCGACGGCGGATACGGGGAGGGCGGCCGTCAGTGCGGCCGACGCGAGCAGCGACAGGGTGCGCGACATGGGAGCGGATTCCACGGACGAAGGGAGGCGCCTGACCCGCGCAGGTGGGGCGCGGGTCCGGACCGGGTAAGGCGTGAGAGGGCGGGAGCTTGCAGTCACGCAGCGACGCGAAGACCGCTCGGCGCGTGCGCCGTGCCGTCGACAGAAACGCCTGTGGGGGAGCCGGCGAGAGCAACAACGACAAGCGCGATGCGACGCAGGCGGCAGGCACGGTGCAGACACGCCGGCTGCCGCTGCGACGAGGGCCGCGCTTGTCCGCGGCCCTCTGTTCGACCCGAGCGGGTCAGGCCACCTTGCCGAGACCGGCGGCGGCCATCGCCGCGGCGATCTCCTTGTCGGCGCCCTCGGCCAGCGGCAGCAAAGGCGAACGCACCGTGGCGTGGTCGAGCAGGCCGCGCGCGACCAGCGCCCACTTCAGCGCCACCGAGCCTTCCATGTGCGAGCCGCGGTGATAGACGCTCTTGGTCACCGGCAGCAGGCGATCGTGCACTTCGCGCGCCTTGGCGTAATCCTTGGCCTTGCCGGCGGCGATCATCTCCAGCAGCGGTTCCGGGGCGATGCAGCCATAGCCCACCAGTGCGCCATCCACGTCGAACATGGTGTGCAGCAGATACTCGTCGTGGCAGGTCAACACCGGCACGTTCGGGCGCTCCTTGCGGAACACGGGGATCTCGGTGTCCCAGCGCTTCATGTTGCGCACGCCGTTCTTCATCGCGACCACGCCCGGCAGCGCGGCGATCTCCAGCAACGTCTCCAGGTCGTAGGTGGCCTTGGTCACGTCGGGGTACTGGAACAGGATCATCGGCAGTCCGCTGGCCTCGTGGATGGCCTTGTAGCGATCCTGCGGTGCGCCCTTCTGGTAGCCGAAGCGCAGCCAGCCGTGCGACGGATAGATCAGTCCCGCGGACGCGCCGGCGGCGACCGCGCGCTTGGCCTCGTCGGCCGCCACGCGGGTGCCTTCCAGGGTGATGCCGGCGATGATCGGGATGCGGCCGTCGACGGCGTCGCGGAACGCGGTGATCACCTTGGCCTGTTCGTCGCGCTCCAGGAACGTGCCTTCGCCGGCGTGGCCGAGCACGGTCAGGCCCTTGACCCCATCGATGCCGCCGAGCCAGGCGCCGATGCGCTTGATCGCGGGATAGTCGACGGCGCCGTCGCGGGTGAACGGGGTGACCGGCGCGGGAACCAGGCCTTTCAGGTCGATGTGACTCATGCTCATTTCCTCTTCTTTGGATCAACGGGGGATGGAATCGAACGCGGGGTCCGACGGGGGTGGTATGGAAGCGACGCGCGATGCGCCGGCTGCGGCGCGGGCGATGCGCTCAGGGAGACAGCTGTTCCAGCGATTGGTCCTTGGTTTCCAGGGCGAAACGCCAGGTCACCGCGGCACCGGCCAGCAGCACGGCGGCGAAGGCCGCGAACACGTAGCGGATGCCGAGCCCGGCGATCACCGCGCCGACCAGCAACGGCCCGCAGGCCGAGCCCAGGCGCAGCCAGGCGCTGCCCAGTCCGGTGCCGATGGCGCGGATGCGCGTGGGGTAGAGCTCGGCCGAGTACAGGTACAGCGAGAAGGTGATGGTCTGCACCGCGGCATAGCCCAGCGCCGCGAACACCAGCACCTGCGGCGCCGAGGTGCCGCCGAGCGCCGCCAGCGCCAGCAGCGGCACCCCGCCGGCAACGAAGGCCAGGCCGTACCAGCGCTTGCGTCCGACCTTGTCGATCGACAGCGCGCACACCACCGCGGCGGCGACACCCGCCAGCGAGGTGAAGAAGCCATAGGCGATGCTCTGCTGCAACGACAACCCGAAGTGCGTGCGGTACAGCGTCGGCAGCCAGGTGATGATGCCGTTGGCCACCAGATACGAGCAGAACCACAGGCTCCAGATCACCAGGGTGCGCTTGCGATAGACGCTGCCGAACAGCTCGCGCCAATCCGAGCGCTGCGCCTTGGGCAGCGCAGTGCGGTCGAAGACCGGCGCCGGCAACGGGCCATGGCGGCGCTCGGCGCTACGCTCGAGCTCGGCCACGATGGCGTCGGCCTTGTCGTAGCGGCCCTTGGAGGCGAGCCAACGCGGCGATTCGAACATGAAGAAGCGCAACGGAATCATGATCGCCGCCGGGATCAACCCGACCATGAACATCGCCTTCCAGCCATACGCCGGCACCAGGAAGTAGCCGATGCCGCCGGCCGCGACCAGGCCGAGCAGGAACATCACTTCGTACAGCAGGAAGAAGCGCCCGCGCTTCTTCGAGCCGATCAGTTCGTTGATGTAGGCGCTGGCCACCGGCACCTCGCCGCCGGTGCCGATGCCCTGGATGAAGCGGAACGCGATCATCGCCGCGGCGCTGCCGGCGAACAGGCAGGCCACGTCCATCGACACGAACAGCAGGATGGTGAACAGCAGCACGTGCAGGCGGCCGATGCGCTCGGCCAGCCAGCCGAAGAACACCGAGCCCAGCAGTTGGCCCAGGTAGCCGGCCGACAGGATCATGCCGATCTGCGCCGGCGACAGCTGCCATTCCTTGGTCAGCACCGGCATCGCATAGGCGATGGCGATCACCGTGTAGCCGTCGAAGAACGTGGCGGCGCCGACGATGTTGCGCGCCCACCACACGTTGCGGGTGATCGGCAGGCGTTCGAGGCGTGCGCCGATCTCCGCCTGCGCCTCGGCGATGGACGGCGCGCGGGCGGTGGCGTTGGCGGTGGTGGCAGGGGCTGTGGTGGGCATGAGCATCGTTGCTGCCTTTCGCAGGACAAGGGAACCCCGGCGCGGGCGCCGAAGCGTCCACGCAGCGAGACGGACATGGGGCGGGCGGCTGCCCGGGCGGATCAGGTGCTGGGCACGGTCACGGCGACACTCCCGCTGGCCTGGATCGCGAAGGCGATGTCCTTGGCGGCCAGCAGCGTGGGCTGGAGGGCGGTCTCGAGCAGTTCGGCATGGCTGGTGCGGACCGACGGCGCGGCGACGCTGATCGCGCCGAGCGGATAGTCGTCCGCATCCAGCACCGGTACCGCCAGCACGCGCAAGCCTTCGGTCAGCATCGACTCCAGGATCACGTAGCGGTCGCGGCGGACGCAGTCGAAGGTGCACCGCATCGCCTCGATTTCAGGCGTCTGCACCTGCACGTCCACGCCGGTCACGCGCGTCACTTCCGCCGGTGCCAGGTGCGCCAGCATCGCCAGGCCGATCGCGGTGCGGGTGCTGGGTACCGTGGTGCCGATGCGGATGTCCACGCCCAGGCGGGTGATGCCGGCGCGGACGCGTTCGATGTAGAGCACGTCGGGGCCTTGCAGGACCGCGAAGCTGGCCGCTTCGTTGACGTCGCTGACCAGCGTGCGCAGCAACGGACGCACCACGCTGCGCAGATCGCGGCGGGCGATCGCGTGGAAGCCGAGGTCGAGCACCTTCAGGGTCAGGCGGAAGCGGCGGCTCTCCGGCACGCGATGCACGTAGCCCAGCTCGACCAGGGTGTTGAGCATGCGGAAGGTGGTGCCGGGATCGAGCCTGGCCAGCGCCGCGATCTGGCTCAGCGACAGTTCCTCGTGTTCGGACGAGAACGCCTCGAGCACCCGGAAGCCCTTGGCCAGCGACTGCACGGTACTGCGCAGCTTCTTGTCCCCGGCCTCGTCGCCGTCGTCGGGCGTGGCGCTGGCCGCGCGCTGGGAAATCGTCTTGATCATCTGCAGTTCCTGGAGGACCCGGGGGAATCGCCAGCTTGCTCGACCCACCTGATCCTGTCGCTTGACAAGTGATTTTCGGATTGCGAAAATTATTTCGTAATTTCATGCCCAGAGTCTGCCTGGACGCGCACAGCGTCAAGTTGCGGCGCAACATGCTGCGTGGGCTGTACGCGCTGCCGACGCCGCTCCCTGATTCCAAGATCCCCGAAAGCCAAGGCCGCGTGCTGGAGTTGCGTGAGCGCAGCGGCGTCATGTCGCGCCGTGCCCGGACCTCGAGGTGGCGCCTGTCGCGAGTGACGCGGCGTCGCTGCTGTATCGCCCGGTAGACGAACGCCGCCGTGCGCGACGCTGTCAGCCGTGCTGGCAGACACCGCAGGGGCGGCGCCGATACCGTGATGCATGGCCCGAACGACCCGACAGGCACCGCCACCGCCGGTGCAGAAATGGTGGCAAGGACTCTCGTTCAAGCGCACCGCCGCGGAGGTGTCGGCGGTGCTGGTGGTGATCGGCGCGACCTACGGCTTCGTGCAGTACGTGGAGGTCAAGCCGCTACAGCGGCAACTGGCCGAGGCGCAGGCCGCGGCATGCAAGTCGGAGGCGGCCGCGTCATCGGCGATCATGACGCTGCTGCCGGGCGAGAGCCGCGCGATCTGGAACGGCGCCTTGACCGTGTCCAATCTGACGCGGAGTACCGACGGCGCCACGGCGCATCTGCGTGCTACGCCACGTGGCGGGGCGGTGGTCGAGAAAGCCGGGCTCACGCCTGGCGACAGTCTTGAGGTGCACGCGGGCGGCAACCGCACGTATGTGATCTATCTGAATCGGAACTCGTCGGAGATGATGGAGTTGTCGGTGCTGCGGCGGCCTTGACCGTGCGGCGCCGGTGACCACCACGGCAACCAGAACGCGGCGCCAGTCGTTCGGCGCGTGCTGCTGCTCATCTGCTTTCGATTCGCCGCAGAATCTGCCGACGCAGCAGGTAGCCACCGAGCCACCCGACGGAAGCCACTACCCCCAGCACCGGTAGCGCGATCAAGGTCAGGCCAAATATCCAACCCGCCATCTCGGGGTTGCGCGCCTCGGCGCCGGCGTGCTTTACCCAGACGAACAGGCACGCCACGGCGGCCGGCACGATCCAGAACAGATGCCGTGCGCCGAAAAGCACCCCGATGACGAAGCCGATGCCGATCGTCGTCAGCGCTATTGCGATCATCGCCGTCCTTGATCCGGGGCTCGGCGTGGTGCCGGGCAAGCGGGCATCCTAACGCAGCGCAGCGCCATCGCGATGGTGTGCGGGAAGCGGTGATCCACATGCAAGCCGGCGCTGCGGTGGATCTGGCCGACTCAAGAATTCCCAGGTAGAGCCGCCATTGACGTTAGCGGAGCCGTTTCGCCGAAGCGGCCGTCCCTCGGGGGAACGCGCATGCTGTCCTTGCCACGTTTGCTGGGCCGTCACCTGGCCAAGTTTTTGTCCAAGCCGCGCCGCCACGGTTCGCAGCTGCCGACCAGCCCGCCGCACCTGCTGCGCGCCACGCTGCGCAAGGGCGACGTGCTGCTGGTCGAGGGCAACAGCCGCTTCTCCACCGCCATCAAGTACCTGAGCCAATCCACCTGGTCGCACGCGGCGCTGTACATCGGCGACCACGTGGCCGCGCTTCCCGGCGAGGAAGCGCCGCTGTTCTGCGATGTCGACATCAATGTCGGCGTGCGCCTGGTCGGGATGAGCGAGTTCGCCGGCCTGCACACGCGCATCTGCCGCCCGGTCGGGTTGAGCGCGCAGGAGATCGAGACCGTGGTGGAGTACATGGTCTCGCGGGTTGGCAATAGCTACGACCTGAAGAACATCTTCGATCTGGCGCGCTACCTGGTGCGTACGCCGCCGTTGCCGTCGTCGGTGAAGCGGCGCTTCCTCGAGCTGGGCAGCGGCGAGCCGACCCGGGCGATCTGTTCGACCCTGCTGGCGCAGGCCTTCGGCGCGATCCGCTACCCGATCCTGCCGGAGATCGACCAGACGCCGCTGGTGGGCGCCGATGCCGGGGAGGACGCGGAAATCCTGTATCCGCGCCATCACAGCCTGACACTGCCGCGCGATTTCGACGTGTCGCCGTACTTCAACGTGGTCAAGCCGCGCCTGCAGCACGGCTTCGACTTCCATCGCCTGGTGTGGGAGCCGCCGGCCGCAAGCGCGTTGCCTGCCAGTGCGCCGCTGGACGCCGCGTTGGCCTGACTGAAACCGTCTCCAGCCCGGAACTGTGGTGCGCGTTCATCTATACGAACGCCGCGCGGTTCAAGTTCGACCGCAGGCTGGCCGATACAAAATCCCGTTTCTGTTTTCTTGACGCCATGAATCCGATCCAATTCCTGCGCCGCCGTATCGCCAATCTGCCCATGGCCCGCAAGTTCGTCGTGCTGTGCGCTTTGATCGCGCTCGGCGTGATCCTGCTGGCCGTCGCTGCGGCGCGCCTGCAATATCTCAACCTGATCGACGCGCGCAAGCAGACCGTCAAGACCCAGGTCGACATGGGCCTGAGCGTGATGCAGCACTATGCCGACCTGGCCAAGCGCGGCGAGATGACCGAGGCGCAGGCGCAGGCGGCCGCCAAGGGCGCGCTCGGCGACATGAAGACCAACGGCGGCGTGGACTACTTCTTCATCGTCGACCCGCAGATGCACATCGTCATGCATCCCAAGCGCGCGGTCGGCACCGACATGAGCGGCTACAAGAGCGATGCCGGCGAGTACGTCTACCGCGACATCCAGACCGCGGTGCGCAGCGGCGACGGATTCACCTACTACAAGGCGCCCAAGCCCGGCAAGTCGGTGCAGTTGCCGAAGATCAGCTATGCCGCGCTGTACCCGCAGTGGAACTGGGTGCTGGCGATGGGCGTGTACGCCGAAGACATCCAGGCCGAGGCGTTGGGTTTCACCAAGGTCCTCACCGTGATCGGCGCAGCACTGGTGATGCTGGTGGTGGGTCTTTGCTGGTTGATCGCCGGCGCCATCGTCGCGCCGTTGCGCGGCGCCACGCGGACCGCCGAAGCGATCGCTTCCGGCCGCTTCGACAATTCGATCAAGGTGGAGTCGCGCGACGAGACCGGGCAGTTGATGGCCAGCATGCAGCAGATGCAGACCCAGTTGCAGCGCTTCAATGGCGAGATGCAGACCCTGGTGCGGCTGCAGCAGGGCGAGAACATCAGCCACCGCATGCCGGAGGACTTCCCTGGCGATTACGGCACGCTGGCGCACGGCATGAACACGGCGCTGTTCGAGCACCTCGACGCGATCGTCGAGGCGATGGCGATCATGGACGAGTACGGCCGCGGCGACCTGCGCCGCGACATGCGCCGGTTGCCGGGACAGCGCGCCGCGCTGCACGAGGCGCTGGACGTGGTCAAGACCAACCTGTCGGCGGTCAACGGCGACATCGCGCGCCTGGCCGATGCGGCGGCCCGCGGCGACTTCACCGCGCGCGGCGACGAGGCGCGCTATGAGTTCGCGTTCAAGGAAATGGTCGAGGCGCTGAACCGGCTGATGCGCCAGGCCGACAGCGGTCTGGCCGACGTCGGCCGGATCATGGGCGCGATCGCCGATGGCGACCTGTCGCAGCGCGTGGACGTGCGCTACGAAGGCGCGTTCGGCAAGCTTGCCGACGCGGCCAATCGCACCGCCGAGCAACTGACCGGCATCGTGCAGGGCATCCAGCGCGCGGTCGGCTCGATCAACACCGCCGCCAGCGAGATCGCCAGCGGCAACAGCGACCTGTCGGTGCGGACCGAGCAGCAGGCGGCCAGCCTGGAAGAAACCGCCGCCTCGATGGAGGAGCTGACCTCCACGGTCAAGCAGAACGCCGACAGCGCGCGCCAGGCCAATCAGTTGGTGCTGAGCACCGGCGAAGTGGCCGAGAACGGCGGCCGCGCGGTCGAGGAAGTGGTGACGACGATGGCCTCGATCAGTGCCGCGTCGGCGCGCATTGCCGACATCATCGGCGTGATCGACGGCATTGCCTTCCAGACCAACATCCTTGCCTTGAACGCGGCGGTGGAAGCCGCGCGCGCCGGCGAACAGGGCCGCGGCTTCGCCGTGGTGGCTTCGGAAGTGCGCTCGCTGGCGCAGCGCTCGGCCGCCGCGGCCAAGGAGATCAAGACCCTGATCTCCGACTCCGTGCAGGAAGTGGAGCAGGGCTCGACCCTGGTCAACCGCGCCGGCACCACCATGGCCGAGGTGGTCGCCTCGGTGAAGCGGGTCACCGACATCATGGCCGAGATCTCCGCGGCCAGCGCCGAACAGAGCGCCGGCATCGACCAGGTCAGCAAGACGGTGATGCAGCTGGACGAGGGCACACAGCAGAACGCGGCGCTGGTGGAAGAAGCCAGCGCGGCGGCCAAGAGCATGGAAGACCAGGCGGCGGAACTGGCACGCGCGGTCGCGGTGTTCCGCCTCGCCGGCGGCGCCGCCATCAGCGCGGCACCGGCTCCCGCGGCAAGGCCGCAGCCGGCCAGGCCGGCGGTGCGTGCGGTCGTTGCCGCCACCAAGCCCAAGCCCGCGGCCCCCGTGCGACAACCGGCGGCCAAGCCGCGCCCGATCCAGGGCGTGCCGGCGGACAGCGCGGAGTGGGAAGAGTTTTGAGCCAATGCGGCGTGGTGGCCTGTGCCGCCGCGCCGCGCCATTTGGCCTTGGTGGGAGCGACTTCCGTCGCGACGGGCTTTCCCGGGAGGGCCGCGTCGCGACTTAGGTCGCTCCCACCTTTGCTTTCCAGGGTGCTGTCGCAGGTGCAAGACATCCTGCGTTTCGCGCGGGCTCGCAACGACTCGGAAAGGGATCGCTGCGAATCAATTCACGGTGTTGCATGGACCGTTGGTGCTGTCGCCGGTGCATGTGTTCGTGGATGCGTCTTTTTGTAGGAGTGGCTTCAGCCGCGACCCGCATGTGCATGTGTAAGTGGATGCGCTTTTGTAAGAGCGGCCTCAGCCGCGATCCCCCATGTCCGCAACGCCCGTCGCGGTTGAAGCCGTTCCTACAGTGGCGGTATCACCTGGCAGCGGGGCCTGTTCCTCGAGCTTCTTCATCCACTCTTTGCCCAACGCTGCCTATGGTCGCAGCGACGGCGCGCGCCGGCATTGCGGCGGGCGTAGAAGGAGCCACTTCCATGTTCTGGAAACGCAATAGTCTGTCGATCGTGTTGTTGGCGCTGAGCCTGCTATTCATGGTCGGCCAGGCACTCAGTGGTCACCAGGCCTACAACCAGGAACTGCGGCAGCAGGGGCTGGCGGCGCTGCCGATGTGGCAGTACCTGCACAGCGGGCATTTCATCGGCGCACTGTTCGAGAACTGGGAGAGCGAGTTCCTGCAGATGGGCATGTACGTGGTACTGACGGTGAAGCTGCGCCAGTGGGGATCGGCCGAATCGCGACCGCTGTCGCCGGCGCAGGAAGACGATAACGTCGCGTCTGGTCCGGTGCCTTGGCCGGTGCGCGCCGGCGGCCTCTGGTTGGCGCTGTACGAGCGTTCGCTGGCCCTGGCTTTCGGCACCCTGTTCTTGCTCAGCTTCGTGCTGCATGCGTTGGGCAGCTGGCGTCACGAAGTGGCCGAGCAGGCGATGCAGCACCAGCCGCCGCCGTCGTTCTGGGAACACGTCAGTGGCGCGCAGTTCTGGTTCGAATCGATGCAGAACTGGCAAAGCGAGTTCCTTGCCGTGTTCGCGTTGGTGGTGTTGACCATCTGGCTGCGGCAGAAGGATTCCCCGCAATCCAAGCCGGTGCACGCGCCGCACCGGCAGACCGGCGATTGATCGCGACGCCACGGTGGACGGCGCCGAGCGCACAGCCAATCGCCCGGTCACACGAACGCCGCGATGCTTGCGCATCGCGGCGTGCTTGCGATAGTGCCTGTAGTGGAGCGCTAGCGCGCCACGCTGCCCTTGGTCGAGCCGGCACCCGGTCCGGCGCCCAGGTCGGCACCGGTGGTCGGGTCGCTGTCCGGCTGCGACAGCGTACGCGCGGCCAGCGCCTGCACCGCGCTCTGTTCCAATTCGCTCAGGCCGACGCTGGGGACGCCACTGCCACCGTCCACCGCCACCTGGCGGTTGCGATCGGCGATCACTTCCCACTGGCTACCGCTATTCCAAGGTCCGTGCATGTCGCCTTCGCCTTGCGACATGTCGTAGTAACGGTCGGTAAAGGCCGGATCGCCCGGCAGCTTGCCCGGCGGGAAGTTCGGCTCGATCGAGTACAGCGCCTTCTCGAACGACTTCTGGTGCGCCACTTCGCGGGTCATCAGGAAGGTCAGCGCATCGACGATGCCGGGATCGTCGGTGACGTTGATCAGACGCTCGTAGACGATCTTGGCGCGCGCTTCGGCCGCGATGTTTGAGCGCAGGTCGGCCGTCGGTTCGCCGATGCTGTCGACGTAGGCCGCGCTCCACGGCACGCCGCTGGAATTGACCAAGGCCGGACCGCCGCCGTAGAGGATTTGCTGCGTCTGGCTGGTGTTGTTGTTGAGGGTGAGGTTGCGCATGTCCTCCGCCTCGGCCATGCCTTCGGACAGCACCGCCTTCGGGCCCTGGTTGAGCATCGCGATGATCGAGCCGATGATTTCCAGGTGGCTGAGTTCCTCGGTCGCAATGTCGTACAACAGGTCCTTACGGCCGGGATCGACCTCGCCGATGGCCTGGGTGAAGTAGCGCATGGCTGCGGCGAGCTCGCCCTGTGGGCCGCCGAACTGCTCCAGCATCAGCGAGGCCAGTGCCGGGTCGGGCTGCGCCACGCGGACCGTGTACATCAGCCGTTTGTTGTGCATGAACATGGAAAATCTCCTGGAGTGCCGCCCGAACGTCGCGACGACGCAATGACGCGACCGGCGTCCGCGCGTGGGGGATAGGCGTCTGGGACGCCGCGGCGCCGCCGTAGCGGGCCGCGGCAGGGCGGTCAGGCCGCCTTGCGCTTGCGCGAGGCTTCTTCGTTGCCGCCCTGTTCGGCGAGCAGGGTCAGCTTCTCGTCGGTGGACTTCTCTTCGTTGAGCGTTTCCAGCAGCAGGGTCAGCGCGTCGTCCATGCCCAGTTGCTTGGCCATGGCGGCGAGGGTGCCGTAGGAGGCGATCTCATAGTGCTCGACCTTCTGCGCGCCGCCGATCAGCGCAGCGTCGCGCACCGGGCCGGCTTCGATCGACTCGATCACTTCCTTGCCTTCTTCCACCAGGCCTTCCATGGCGGCGCATTTGATCCGCTTCAGGCGCAGGTTGCCTTTTTCGACGATCTGGTCGATGCGTTCGATCTGGCCCTGGGTTTCTTCCAGATGCGCTTCGAACGCGGCGCGTAGCGCCGGATTGGTGGAGGCGCGCGCCAGGCGCGGCAATGCCTTGGTCAGCTGTTTCTCGGCGCTGTAGATGTCCGACAGCTCGTGGATGAACAATTCGTCGATGGTCTTGACAGCCATGGGGAGTCTCCGGTCGATAGGTAATGGGTGATGCGGGGGAATGTCGTGCGCGTGGTGTCGCGTACGCCGTTGCTCAGTGCTTGGCGGTCTCGCCTTCGGTGCGTTCGCGCTTCAGGAAAGCCAGGACGGTGGCTTCCTGGTGTTCGATCAGCCATTCAGCCATGGCGATTTCCTGGTCGAGGATGGCGGCGCAGATGTCAGCGATCTCGGTCTGCCCGGCTTCCTTGGCGGCGATGACCAGCGCGCGATAGCTGGCGATCTCCACGTGCTCGAACGCATAGCTGACGCCCAGGCTCTTGACCACTTCATCGCTCATCATCGAATTGCCGGCGGCATGCACCGACGCCATCACGCTGGCCACAGTGCCCTTGATCGTGGGGATCGAGCCGTCGAGGATCTCGATGCAGCGCTTGACCTGCTCGGACTGATCGCGGGTTTCGTTCACGTGCTGCTCGATGCGCGCCTTCAGCTGCGGGTAGTGCTCCAGGCGGCCGGCGGTGGCAGTGAGCATGGTGTTGGCCTCCTGCTCCATCGCATAGGCGTCCTGCAGCCACTTCAACAAGCGTTCGGTGTTGCTTCGGGTCATGGATATCGCTCCAGATGTTGTGCGCGACGCAACGTGCATCGCATCGCGCGTCCGTGTGTTTTTCCCCTGTGCAACCACGCTAGACCCGTCGCCGTTAGAGCGGTTGCAGCGCAGGGTGAATGCCATGCGAGATGCGGCGTGAGGAGATGTGCACAGGTGGCGGTGCGATGTGCGATGTGCGGGCGCCGCATGTTCCATCCAGCCGCGACAGGCGTTAGTGGGACGCCCGTCGCGGCTGAAGCCGCTCCTACGCGAGTGCGATGAATTGCATCGCGTATGCGATGCGTGCGTGTGGGTAACTACCGCGAGAACATGTTGGGAAAGCCGCTTGCGGCCGATCCGGAAAAGGGGACAAAAGCCGCTCGTACGGCACCGCCAGCCCGCGGTGCTCTTCCCATTCCCGATTTCCGAATCCCGAATCCCGAATCCCGGCTCTACAGCGTCACCGCTCCACCCGAAATCGTCAGCAGCGTGCCCGAGGTATAGCTCGAGGTATCGGCCGCCAGCAGCACATAGGCCGAGGCCAGTTCCGCCGGCTGGCCAGGGCGGCCAAATGGTGTCTGCTCGCCGAAGGTCCGCACCGATTCCTCGTCCATGCCGGTGGGAATGAACGGGGTCCAGATCGGGCCCGGCAACACCGCATTGACCCGGATCTTCTTCTCGGCGAGCAGGCCGGCCAGGCCGATGGTGAGGTTGGCCAGCGCGCCCTTGGTCGCCGAGTACGGGAGGATATTGGGCGTGGGCTTCTTCGAGTTCACCGAGGCGGTGTTGATGATCGAACCGCCCTCGGGCATGTGCGGCAGCGCCAACCGCACCAGGTGGAAGGGCGCGTGCACATTGGTGGCGAAGGTCTTTTCCCATTCGTCGAGGGTGATCTCGTCGAAGCTGTGGAAATAGCGCTGGTAGGCGGCGTTGTTGACCAGCACGTCGAGGCCGCCGAAGGCGTCGGCCACGGTCTTGATCAACGTCTCCGCCTGCCCACGGTCGCTGATGTCGCACGGATGCAGCAGCACACGCACGCCGGCGTCTTCGACCAGCTTGGCAATGCGCTCCGCGTCATCCTGCTCGTCGGGCAGGTAGGCGATGGCGACATCGGCGCCCTCGCGGGCATAGGCGATCGCCACCGCCGCGCCGATGCCGCTGTCGCCGCCGGTGATCAGGGTGCGCTTGCCCTGCAGCAGTCCGTGGCCGACATAGCTGTCTTCGCCATGATCCGGTTTCGGATCCATGGCCTGGGTCTTGCCGGGGAAGGATTGCTGCTGCGCCTTGAACGGCGGCGACGGATAGTTGGGAACGGCCATGGGCATGTCTCGTTGGGGGAGTGTCCAACGAGGGTGGGCAGGCGCAGGTAAAGCCGGGGCCAAGGCCATGTCGCCGGCATGTCACGACGCGGGCGAGCGCCCACGCTGGCGGCTGTCTGCGGCAGCCGATGCCGCCGCGCCGCGAACTCAGCCGGCGGCGAGCGTGCGCGAGCCGACGATGATCATGCGCAGCATCGCGGTGATCTGCCGGATCAGTTCCGGGTCCTTTTCTGGTGGCAGGTCCATCGCGGTGGCGCCCATCGCGAACACCAGCCGGGTGATCGCCTTGGACACCAGCGCCGGTTCGTGCAACGGCGTGCCTTCCAGCGCGGCCAGGCGGATCAGGTCCACCCGCAGTTCGTCCTCGAAGTAGTTCAGCTCGCGGTCCACCGCGTGCTTGAACGCGTCCGAGCCGACCGTGCCCTCGCGTAACAGGACGTGCAGCAGCTTGTCGTCGGCGCGCAACTGTTCCATGAAAGTCTCCACGGAACTGAGGATGATGCTGCGGCGGGTGCCGGCAGCGCGCTGGCGCGCCTGGCCGATGATGGTGCGCAGCGAGCTGCCGGCCAGGTCGATCAGCGCCACCGCCAGCTCGTCCATGTCGCGGAACTGACGGTAGAAGCTGTTGGGGGCGATGCCGGCCTCGCGGGTGACCTCGCGCAGGCTCAGCGTGGACACGCTGCGGTGCGGCCCGATCAGCTTCAGGGCCGCCGCCAGAAGGTCCTCGCGCGAGATCGCGCCTTTGCGGACGGTCGGCATGTCCGCGGACGGAGGAGGGGAGATCGTCGTCATGGGCAGACCGGACCAGGCAATGAGGGATGATACCGCCATTGCTGAATGCACAAGTGTATAGACATCTGTATCTTCGCCTGTATAGTGGACCCCATGAACGCTGCCCGCCGTCCCGCCAAGTCCCGCCCCGCCGCCCGCGCCCTGCGCGCCTGGGTCAAGCCGGACGTGTTCGATTTCTGGTCCACCCGCCTGCATCCGCTGTGGACGTGGCAGCGCCCGCGCGCGCGCCTGGTGCAGCGCGAGGCCGCCAGCAGCGACGCGGTGACCCTGGTGCTGCAGCCAAACCGCCACTGGCGCGGCCTGCGCGCCGGCCAGCACGTGGAGCTGGGCGTGGAGATCGACGGCCGCCGGCTGCTGCGCAGCTACAGCCCCACGCCCTTGCCGGGCGGGCGCCTGGCGATCACCGTCAAGACCATCGACGGCGGTCGGGTCAGCCAGTATCTGGCCGGCGCGGCGCGTCTCGGCGAGGTGTTCGAACTCGGCCAGGCCTACGGCGAGATGGTGCTGCCGACCGCGCCGCACGGCCGCTGGCTGCTGCTGGCCGCCGGCAGCGGCATCACCCCGATGCGCGCGTTGCTGCGGCAACTGGCCGACGCCGGCATGCCGGCCGACGTCGACTTGCTGTACTGGGCGCGGCGCCACGACCAGGTCTGCTTCCGCGATGAACTGCAGGCGCTGGCCGCGGCGCATCCGCGCTTCCGCCTGCATCTGGCCATCACCGGCGAAGGCGAGACGCCGGCGCCGCGTGTGGACACGCTGCCGCTGGAGTCCCTGGGCAGCCTGGAACAGGTGCAGGTGCTGGCCTGCGGCCCGGGCGGTTTCGTGCAGTCCGCGCGTGCACGCCTGCAGCACCGCGTGGCACGCTTCCAGGCCGAGGCGTTCAGCGCCCCGCCGGCCCCGGCCGATGTCGAAGAAGGCACCGTGGCGGTGACCCTGGCGCGCAGTGGCCGCGTGCTGCAACTGCCGCGCGGCCAGTCGCTGCTCACCGCGCTGGAGGCCGAAGGCCTGCGGCCCAAGCACGGCTGCCGCATGGGCATCTGCAACAGCTGCGCCTGCGGCAAGCAGGCCGGCGTCACCCGTGATCTGCTCAGCGGCGCGCACGCCGCCGAACCCGGTTCGCTGAAGCTGTGCGTCAACAGCGCCAGCAGCGACCTGACCCTGGACCTCTGAGGACTTCCCCATGGCGGCTCCCCGCAACCGTGCATTGACTCCGGCCGAACTGCAGGCCTTCGGCGACGAACTGGATGCGCTGCGCACGCGCACGCTGGCCGACCTGGGCGCGCGCGACGCGCGCTACATCCGCCGCATCGTCGCCGCGGTGCGCTATACCGGCGTGGCCGGCCGCGCGCTGCTGTTCCTCGGCGCGTTCGTGCACAGCGTGCTGGTGCCGGCGTGGATCGCCGGCGTGGTGCTGCTGACCCTGTCCAAGATCCTGGAGAACATGGAGCTGGGCCACAACGTGATGCACGGCCAGTACGACTGGATGGGCGATGCGCACTTGAACGGCAACACCTACGAGTGGGACATCGTCGCCACCGGCGATAACTGGCGCAAGACGCACAACTTCAAGCACCACACCTACACCAATGTGCGCGGCATGGACGACGACATCGGCTATGGCCTGCTGCGCATCTTCCCCGAGCAGCGCTGGCGCCCGTTCTACCTGGCGCAGCCGTTCATCGCGGTGGTGTTCGCGCTGCTGTTCGAGTGGGGCGTGGCGATCCAGGACCTGCGCCTGGGCCGCTGGTTGGCCGGCAAGATGAAGCGCGGCGAACTGAAGCGCACGTTCCTGCCGGTCGGGCGCAAGATGGGCCGGCAGATCTTCAAGGACTACATCCTGTTCCCGGCACTGGCCGGCCCGTTCTTCCTGCCGGTGCTGCTGGGCAACCTGACCGCCAACGTGCTGCGCAGCATCTGGACGTTCGTGATCATCTTCTGCGGCCACTTCACCGCCGATGCCGAGACCTTCCCCAAGGACTCGATCAAGAACGAGTCGCGCGGGCACTGGTACCTGCGGCAGCTGCGCGGCTCGTCCAACCTGGCCGGCGGCAAGCTGCTGAACGTGCTGTCGGGCAACCTCAGCCACCAGATCGAGCACCATTTCTTCCCGGACGTGCCGGCCAACCGCTACGCGGCGCTGGCGGTGCAGGTGCGCGAGATCTGCGCGCGCTACGGCCAGCACTACAACACCGGTTCGCTGCCGCGGCAGTTCGGTCAGGTGGTGTGGCGGATCGTGCGTCACGCCTTCCCGAGCCGGCCGCGCCCGGTGCGCGCGCTGCAGCCGGCGACGCAACAGGCCGGCTGAGCACCGCACGCAAGACAGCAAGAAGGCGGGGGCAACCCCGCCTTTTTCATTGGCTCGGCGCTGGCGCCACATGCACGCCTCGCTCACGGGAGGCGGTCGATCATCCTTAGCCGCCTGCAGACGCTGGCGGCGGTGCAGGCGTGTTCCGTTGCGCGAGGGCCTGCGATGAAACCTGCCAAGCTGTTCAATGTCGTCGCCAAGAAGGCGTCGTATGCCGCCGGCACCCCTTGGACCTTCTGCATCGCGCTGGGCATCGTGCTGGTGTGGGGCCTGAGCGGGCCGGTGTTCGGCTTCAACGACACCTGGCAATTGGTCATCAACACCGGCACCACCATCATCACCTTCCTGATGGTGTTCCTGATCCAGCACACCCAGAACGCCGATACCGCGGCGATGCAGATCAAGCTCGACGAACTGATCCGGGTCAGCGCCAAGGCCAACAACGAGCTGCTGGATCTGGAAGAACTCGACGAGAAGCGTCTGGAAGAGATCCGTCGCCAATACGAGGAACTGGCGCGCAAGGCCGGCGAGGCGCTGCGCGCGCGCAATGCCCGCGACGGCGATGGTCGCGAGACCCACGATCGCCCCAAGGGCTGACCCAGACGTTCATGGGCTTGCCGATGACGTAAGCGGCGTGCCGGCGATGAGCGCGACACGCCGCTGCGCGTCGCAGGGGATCAGGCCGGCACGGCGCCATCCGGATCGTCCGCCGCGACGGTCGTCGACGCGCGCTCGGTGGCATGCAGGGTATCGCCGTGCGGCGGCGTGACGCGGAGGTCGTCGGCGACCGCACTCGGGGCGGGAGACGCCGCTTCGGGCGAGGCGGAGTGCGTCTGACGGCGATAGGCGCGGATCGCGGCGAAGGCCGTGCCGGCCAGCGCCAGTTTCCAGAATAGACCGGGCATCGAAAGGCTCCAGTGCGGAAGGAGCCGCCAGCGTCGGCCAGCACGGGTGGCGCAGGCGTGCATGTCGCGTGCGGATGGTGTGGTGGTGTGGGTCGACAGCGGCGCGCTTGCTCGCGTGCTCTTCATGATGCCTTGCGGGTCGGCTAACGCATGCCGCCCTAGCGTGATGCATTCCCACGCTTCTGCAGGAGATCGTCATGGCCCAGCGCACTTCACCTCCCACCGGCACGCATGACGTACGCCAGGCGGCGTATCGCGGCGAGCAGGGCGATGTCTCGGCCGACAGCGGCGTGGCGCGCGGCCGCGACCGCGACGTGCCGTCGCAGCCCATGCCTCCGCCGCAGACACACGCGCCGCAGGACCACGGCGAGGACCGCAGCGGACGCACCCAGCCCAACCTGGGCCAGGCTGGCACCTATGGCGCCACCGGCGAGCATGCAGGCGGCGCTCATGGCAGGGGCGCCACGCCCGGTGGCTATCACGAGGACGATGCGGACCATGCGGCGCAGGATGCTGCCGCTGCACGTGGCGAAGACTAGCCGCACCGTGCGCTGAACATGCGTTCGGCAGGCGCAGACGCATCTCGTCTGCGCCACGCGTCGGTAACGCGCGCGGTGCGACCATGCGGCTCCCCACCCGGAGTTCAGCACGTATGTCCAAGCAGACCATGGCCCGCCTGCTCGCCGAAACCCTGCACAGCGCGGGCGTCGAACGCATCTGGGGCGTCACCGGCGACAGTCTCAACGGGTTGACCGATGCGCTGCGGCAGATGGACAGCATCGAGTGGATGCACGTGCGCCACGAAGAAGTGGCCGCCTTCGCCGCAGGCGCCGAAGCCGCGGTCAGCGGCAAGCTGGCGGTGTGCGCGGGCAGTTGCGGTCCGGGCAACCTGCACCTGATCAACGGCCTGTTCGACTGCCACCGCAGCCATCAGCCGGTGCTGGCCATCGCCGCGCACATCCCGTCCTCGGAAATCGGCCTGAACTATTTCCAGGAGACACACCCGCAGGAACTGTTCCGCGAGTGCAGCCACTACGTCGAACTGGTGACCAATCCGGCGCAGATGCCGGAGGTGCTGCAGCGGGCGATGCGCACCGCGATCCTGCGCCGCGGCGTGGCGGTGGTGGTGATCCCTGGCGACGTGGCCCTGCAGGAGATGCCTAAGGGCACGCCGACGGCGTGGCCGGCGCTGGCCGCGCCGCGCATCCTGCCGGCCGACGCCGACGTGGCCAAGCTGGCCGATCTGCTGCAGGCCAGCAAGGCCATTACCTTGCTGTGCGGCAGCGGCTGCGCCGGTGCGCACGACGAGGTGGTGGCGCTGGCTGACGCGCTCGGCGCGCCGATCGTGCATGCGCTGCGCGGCAAGGAGCACGTGGAGTGGGACAACCCGTTCGACGTCGGCATGACCGGCTTGATCGGCTTCAGTTCCGGCTATCAGGCCATGCTCAACTGCGACACCTTGCTGATGCTCGGCACCGACTTCCCGTACCGGCAGTTCTATCCCAAGGACGCCACCATCGTGCAGGTGGACAACGACCCGGCCGCGCTGGGGCGGCGCACGCCGTTGCAGTTGGGCATCGCCGCCGACGTGCGCGAAACCATCGCCGCGCTGCTGCCGCGACTGCAGCGGCGCGAGGACCGCGGCTTCCTGGAGAAGTCGCTGGCCCATTACCGCAAGGCGCGCGAAGGCCTGGACGACCTGGCCGTCGCGTCGGCGCCAGGCGAGCCGCTGCATCCGCAGTTCGTCACCCGCATGGTCGATGCGCTGGCCGATGCCGATGCGATCTTCACCTGCGACGTCGGCACGCCGACGGTATGGGCGGCGCGCTACCTGACCATGAACGGCCAGCGCCGCCTGCTCGGTTCGTTCAACCACGGCTCGATGGCCAATGCGATGCCGCAGGCGTTGGGCGCGCAGGCGCAGTTCCCGCGCCGGCAGGTGATCTCGCTGTCCGGCGATGGCGGCTTCACCATGCTGATGGGCGACTTCATCACCCTGGCCCAGCTCGGCCTGCCGGTGAAGGTGGTGGTCTACAACAACGGTTCGCTTGGCTTCGTGGCGATGGAAATGAAGTCGGCCGGCTACCTGGACACCGGCACCGACCTGAGCAATCCGGACTTCGCCGCGATGAGCAACGCCATGGGCATCCTGGGCCTGCGCGTGGACGAGTCGGCGCAACTGGAGCCCGCGCTGCGCGAGGCGTTCGCGCATCCCGGCCCGGCGCTGGTGGACGTGCGCGTGGCCAGCCAGGAACTGGCGATTCCGCCGGCGGTCAAGCTGGAACAGGCCAAGGGCATGGGCCTGTACCTGCTGCGCGCGGTGATGAGTGGGCGCGGCGACGAGGTGCTGGAGCTGGTCAAGACCAACCTGCGCTGAGCGCGGCCAGCCGCACGCGGCGCGGACGGTGCCCGAACCCCGCATGCACCACGTGTCCGCTGCGGTTCCTGCGCACCGCCCGTACCCACCTGACACCGCGCGCGACGTGGTGTTGGCCCCTGTGAGTCGTGGCCGCATCGCGATCCGGGTACGATCGCCGCGGTTCGCTCCGCCTCTTCCGTCGCGCCCAAGGTAGGCCATGCCCCGTTCGCTGCTGCGGCAACTGCTGCTGATCTGGATCGTCATCGTCGCCGCCTGCGTGGGCATGGCGGTGGTGCTGGTCGGGCTGTATCGGCATAGCGAAGGCGTGCGCAGCGAACGTGCGCAGACCGGGCTGCGCGAGGTCTGCACGCGCATGGTGCAGCGTTACAACGGCGCCAGCGCCGCCGCCCACGGCAGCGACGGCACCGGCCTGGCGGCGGTGGTGTCGCAGCTGGTGCTGGCCGATGCCGCCGGCGTGGAAGGCGGCTTCTGGGACCGCGAGCGCGGCTTTCTCGCCTACGCCTATCCGACCTACGACGGGACCGAGCACAAGACCGACGTGCCCTCGGCCGAGCGCAACGTGATCATTTCCACCGCGCAGCGCGGGGTGGAGGCGCAGCACACGGTGGACTACCGCCGCGACGGGCAGCGCGAGAGCCTGCTGATCGCGGCCTGCCCGCTGGACCGCACGGCCGCGGCCTGGGCCATGACCCGGGTCGCCTCCAGCGATGCCGCCGCCAGCCTGCCGCTGGCGTTGGGCCTGGGCCTGATCCTGGCGCTGGTGGTGGTCTCGGCGTTGGCGCTGGGCTGGGTGGTGCGGCGCTGGAGCCAGCGCCTGCAGGGCATCCAGCAGGCGCTGGCGACGCCGGCCGAGGTACCGCAGATCCCGCGCACCGGTGCGCCGGAACTGGACCGGCTCGGCGCCGCGGTCACCGACTACGCGCAGCGCAGCGCGCAGGCGCTGGCCGAGACCCGCCGGCTCGGCGAGGAACTGTCGCGACACGAACGCCTGGCTGCGCTCGGACGCATGACTGCGACCGTGGCGCACGAGATCCGCAACCCGATCGCGACCTTGCGGCTGGCGCTGGAAAACCAGATCGCCGCGCACGCCGACGGCACCGACGACGCCCAGGCGCAGCTGATGCTGGCGCAGATCCAGCGCCTGGACGGGGTGGTGGAAAGCCTGCTCGGCATGGTCCAGCCGATTCGCCTGCACCGGCAGCCGGTGGTCCTGCAGCCGTGGCTGCAGGCGCTGCTGGAACCGGCCGACTGGGACGGGCAGGCGCCGCCGATCGCGCTGCGCCTGCAGGCGGCGCCGGCGCAGTGGATGCTCGATCCGCAACAGGCCGCGCGCGCATTGCTCAATCTGCTGCGCAATGCCCTGCAGCACGCCGCGACCGGCACCGAGGTGACCCTGGAAGCGCAGACCGAAGACGACGTGCTGCAACTGCGCGTGCGCAACCACGGCGACCCGGTGCCGGCCCCGGTGGCCGCGCATCTGTTCGAGCCGTTCGCCAGCGGCCGCAGCGACGGTAACGGCCTGGGCCTGGCGCTGGTGCGCGAGATCGCTCGCGCCCATGGCGGCGAAGCGCACTACGCGCATCGCGACGGCATCACCGAGTTCAGCCTGGAGCTGCCATGGCGCGCATCCTGATCATCGACGACGACCTGGCGTTTCTCAGCACCCTGCAGGCGACGCTGCGCTCGTTCGGCCACGAGGCGATCGCCGTGGCCGACCCGCGCGAGGGCCTGGCACGCCTGCGCGAGGGCGGCATCGATCTGGCCTTCGTCGATTTCCGCATGCCCGGCATGGACGGCATCGCGCTGATGCGCGCGCGCCAGGACGACGCGCAGGCCATGCGCGTGCCGCTGGTGATGCTCACTGCGCATGCCTCCAGCGGCAACACCATCGAGGCGATGACGCTCGGCGCCTTCGATCACCTGGTCAAGCCGGTGGGCCGCGCCGACATCGCCGAGGTGGTCGAGCGCGCGCTGCGCAGCCGCGGCGACGACACGCCGGACGCCGCGCCGGCGATGCCCGCCGAGGAGGCAGACGCGCTGCTCGGCCACAGCGCGGCGATGCGCACCGTGCACAAGCGCATCGGCTTGGCCGCCGCCTCCGACCTGCCTGTGCTGATCAGCGGCGAAACCGGCACCGGCAAGGAACTGGCGGCGCGCGCGCTGCACCGTGCCAGCGCCCGCGCCGCGCAGCCGTTCGTGGCGATCAATTGCGCCGCGATCCCCGCCGAGCTGATGGAGAGCGAACTGTTCGGCTACCGCAAGGGCGCGTTCTCCGGCGCGGTGAGCGACCGCAACGGCCTGATCCGCGACGCCGACGGCGGCACCCTGTTCCTGGACGAGATCGGCGACATGCCCTTGCCGATGCAGGCCAAGCTGCTGCGCTTCCTGCAGGAAGGCGAGGTGTCGCCGCTGGGCGGGCGCGGCGCGCAGAAGGTGGACGTGCGGGTGATCGCCGCCACCCACCGCGACCTGGTGCAGGCGGTGGAGGCCGGGCGCTTCCGCAGCGACCTGCGCTACCGGCTCAACGTGGTGCCGATCGAACTGCCGCCGCTGCGCGAGCGCGGCGACGACATCCTGCTGCTCGCCCAGCACTTCCTCGCCGCCGGTGCCAGCGCGCCGCAGACCCTGTCGGCCGACGCGCAGGCGCGCCTGCGTGCCTATCCCTGGCCGGGCAATGTGCGCGAGCTGCGCAATGCCATGCAACGCTGTCAGGTGTTGGTGCGCGCGCCGGTGATCGAGGCGCACGACCTGGATGAGTTGCTGGCGTCGCCACCGGCCGAGATGCCCACGGCGCTGGACACCGATGCACTGACCCTCCCGCAGGCGATCGTGCAACTGGAACGGCAGATGATCCAGGCGGCACTGACCCAGGCCCACGGCAACCGCGCCGAGGCCGCGCGCCGCCTCGGCATCCATCGTCAGCTGCTGTATCGCAAGCTGGACGAGTATGGGCTTTAGCGGCGCGCTGGCGCGCTGCCGGGATTGGGGAGTCGGGATTGGGGATTCGTAGAAGCGCCTGACATCAGGCGGCGACACCCGCTTTTTACGAATCCCCGATCCCGACTCCCCAATCCCATTCCATCCACACCTGTCCGCAAAGCGGACAGGTGTGGATGGAATGGAGACGCCGTGGAAGCTGAGGTTGTACTCGATTACCTTCAGGATCAATGACTTAAAATTTGGCACGGCCTCTGCATTATCTCTCCTGCGAGCGGCGCCCCCTTGCCGCTCAGGAGGAACATCCATGATCCGTCGTAGCGCACTCGCTCTGTCCCTGGTGCTGGCCACCGCCGCCGCTGCCGCCACCGCGCAGGTGCCGGCGCCGCCCGCACCTCCCGCCCCGCCGGCGCCCGGCAGCGTCCCGGCACCGCCGCCGCCGCCCGCGGCCCCCGTCGCCGCCGCCCCGGTGCGCGTGGACGGCACCGTCGAGCGCTTCATGCTCAACCCCAACGGCGACGTCGATGGCCTGTGGCTGATGGACGGCACCCAGGTGAGCTTCCCGCCGCACCTGTCGGCCGATCTGCAGGCGGCGGTGCGCCGTGGCGACGCGGTGTCGGTGCAGGGCTATCGCCTGGGCAGCCTGCCGCTGCTGCAGGCCAGCACCATCACCGCGCGTCGCAGCGGCAAGCAGGTGGTTGACCGCCCGCCGAACCCGGCGACGCCGCCGCCGGCTCCCCCGGCACCGCCGGCCCTGACCCCACTGCAGGCCGATGGCCGCATCGAGCGGCTGGTCTACGGCCCGCGCGGCGACACCGCCGGCGTGCTGCTCAGCGACGGCACCGTGGTGCGCATGCCGCCGCACGCCGCCCTGCAGTACAGCGAACTGCTGCGGCCCGGCGCGCGCCTGAGCGTCAACGGCTTCGGCGTGCTGACCCAGGTCGGCCGTTCGGTGGAAGCCACCCAGGTCGGCCGCGACCGCAACTCGCTGCAGGCCGTGTTCGCGCCGCCGGCCCCGCCCGCGCCGCCGGCTGCCCCGCCGCCGCCCGCCCAGCCGGGCGCACCGGGTGCGCCGGCTGCACCGCCGCCGCCGGCACCGCGTTGATCCAGGCGCTGCCGCATCGCGCCTGACCCCTGCGCCCGCCGTTCGCGGCGGGCGCTGCCGGCCCCCGCCGGCTCCCCCTTTCTCCTGGAGAACAAAATGCATTGGGTCGATCCCGATTCCCTGCCGGAAACCCGCGGCACGCTCGCCCGTTTCCTGCTCAACCCCAAGGCCGACGTCGACGGCCTGCTGTTCGACGATGGCACCGAAGTGCACACCCCGCCGCACCTGTCGGCGCAACTGCTGAAGGCGCTGCGTCCCGGTGCCAGCCTCGGCGTGCGCGGGCTCAAGCCGCGCGGCGCCGATGTGCTGGTGGCGCTGGCGATCGATCCGGACGGGGCCGAGCGCATCGTCGACGAAGGTCCGCATGCGGCACCCCCCAAGCCCAAGCCGCCGGCCAAGCCCAAGCCCGCGCAGGACGCGGTACGCCACGCCGGCACCATCGCGCGGCTGCTGCACGGTCCGCACGGGCAGGTGCATGGTGCGCTGTTGGACGATGGGCTGATCGTGCGCTTCCCGCCGAACGCGGTGCCGGAATCGGCGCGTTGGTTGGCCGCCGGCAAGCCGCTGGCGGCGCAGGGCGAACTGCTGGAGTCCGCGCACGGCCAGGTGCTGCATGCGCAGGCGCTGGGTGCGAGCGAGGCGACGGTGCAGCCATTGGCGCCGAAACCGAAGCCGCCCAAGCCTCATCACAAGCCGTTGCACGGGCATGCGCATGATGCTGCGCCGAAGGACGGGCCGAAGCCGAAACCCAAGCCCAAGCCCAAGCCCCACTAAGTACCGAGCCGTCGCGGCGGTGTGCCCCTGGCCACCGCCGCGCCTGTGTTGCCTTCGCTCATCCAGGACTCCGTCATGCCGCCCGTCCCGCCTGCGCTGCACCACGCTTTCCTGCCTCCTTCCTTGCGTCCTTCGCTCTCGCCGGTGCGCGCATGAGCGGCGCCGATCAGCGTCAGCGCCCGCGCGGTACGCGCGCGCTGGAAGCGCTCAATTTCACCATGGCCGACGTGCAGGACGGGCTCGGCCCGTTCCTGAGCGTGTTCCTGCAATCCAAGGGCTGGTCGCTGGGCGCGATCGGCTCGGTGATGACCGCCGGCGGCATCGTCGGCATGCTCGCCACCACGCCAGGCGGCGCGCTGGTCGATGCGACCAAGCGCAAGCGCAGCATCGTGGTGGTCGGCTGCAGCATGATCCTGCTGGCCTCGGCGCTGCTGTGGTGGTCGCCGACCTTGCCGGGCGTCATCGCCGCGCAGGTGATGACTGCACTCGCCGCCGCCGCGCTGGGGCCGGCCCTGTCCGGCATCACGCTGGGCCTGGTGCGCCAGGCCGGTTTCGATCACCAGATCGCGCGTAATCAGGTCGGCAGCCACGCCGGCAACGTGGTGGCCGCGGCGCTGGCCGGTGTGCTCGGCTGGAAATTCGGCTTCGGCGCGGTGTTCGTGCTGACTGGCTGCTTCGGCGTGCTGGCGATCGTCTCGGTGTTGCTGATTCCGCGCGATGCGATCGATCACCGCGCCGCGCGCGGCATGGCCGAGGCCGACGACGACAATGGCGCCCACGTCAGTGGCTGGTCGGTGCTGCTGACCTGCAAGCCGTTGCTGGTGCTGGCCGCTGCCCTGGCGCTGTTCCACCTGGGCAATGCGGCGATGCTGCCGCTGTACGGCATGGCGGTGGTGGCCGCGCACCAGGGCGACCCGAACGCGCTGACCGCCACCACGATCATCGTCGCCCAGGCCACCATGGTGCTGGTCTCGCTGCTGGCGATGCGCCTGATCCGTGTGCGCGGGCACTGGTGGGTGCTGCTGCTGACCTTCCTGGCGCTGCCGCTGCGCGGGCTGATCGCCGCCAGCGTCATCCATACCTGGGGCGTGTTCCCGGTGCAGATCCTCGATGGCGTCGGCGCCGGCCTGCAGAGCGTGGCGGTGCCGGCGCTGGTGGCGCACCTGCTGCAGGGCACCGGCCGGGTCAACGTGGGGCAGGGCGCGTTGATGACGATGCAGGGCGTCGGCGCGGCGCTGAGTCCGGCGCTGGGCGGCTGGATCGCCCAGGCGTTCGGCTATCGCGCCGCGTTCCTGCTGCTGGGCGGCGTGTCGCTGCTGTCGCTGGCCTTGTGGGTGGGCATGCGCAAGCACCTGGTGATGGCGAAGCGCGACCGCGCAGCCGACGAACCGGTGCCGCCGCTGCCGGCTTAGGATTCAGCCCGGCGCGACGCCGGGCACCACCTCGCAGGCGATGCCGGCCGCGGTCAACTGCGCCGCCAGCGCGTCATGCGGCGCCTGCCGGAACGTATCGCCCGGCAGCAGGCTGACCACGCGTTGCCCGGCCTGCGCCTGTTCGACCAGCAACGCCAGGTGCGCGGCCGGATCGTCCGGCAGCGGCTGACGGCTGGCATCGCGGCGTGCCATGCCCAGTACCGCCGCGCTCACCTGTGCACCGCACAGCAATAGGTCGGCCTGGTTGAGCGCACGCAGCGCCTTCAGCGTCAGCGCGCCGGGGTCGCCGGTGCCGGTGCCGACCAGCCACACGCTGCCCTGCCGCGGTACCTCGTCGCTGCGTTGCAGGCTGTCGGTAAAGGCCTGCTCGGCGGCGTCGCGCTGGCCGCTCTGCAGCAGCGTCTGCACCGGCCCCTCCAGCACCTGCTCGAACCAGCGTCGGCGCTGCGCCAACTCCGGCAGGCGTGCACGGATCGCGGCGCGGTGGCGTGCGAACAGTTGCGCCAGTTCGGCGTAGGAATGGTCCAGTTCGGTTTCCCAGCGCTCGCGCAGGCGCCGCGCCAGCATCGGCGCCGCGCCGCTGGAGGAGATCGCGATCAGCAGCGGATCGCGGTCGATGATCGCCGGCACCTGGAACGTCGACAGCGCGGCGTCGTCGACCACGTTGACCCACTTGCGTCGCGCTCCGGCCCGTTCGGCCAGCTGCCGATTGAATGCCTCGTCGTCGGTGGCCGCCACCACCAGCCAGGCAGCGTCCAGCCACTGCGGATCGAAGGCTCCATCGGCGCGCTGCAGCCGGCCCTGCGCCAGCCATTGCGCCACCGTGGGGTTGAGCGCATGCGCGTACACCAACAGGTCGGCGCCGGCGTGCAGCAGCGCCTCGATCTTGCGCATCGCCACCTCGCCGCCGCCGACGACCAGCACGCGGCGTCCAGCCAGGTCGGCGAACAGGGGATACAGCGGCATGCGGACTCCTTGCTGGGGCGAGATGCGTCAGGTCGCGGGCAGGCAGGCGGCGAGGCCGCACGCGGCTGCGCAGCGTTCTGTCCGCCAACGATACCGAAAGGACGATCCGATGGAGCTGTTCGGCATGGGCACCATCGCGTTCTTGCCATCGGGCCGTCCGATCAACGGTCCGCGGCGACAGCGAATGCCCGGCCCCGCCGGGAGCGCCTCGCCGCGCAGCCAACGCGCAGGCGCTGGCGTATGATCCGCGCTCTTCGTCCTCCCGAACCGGCATCATGGATCGAGCCCGTCCGCCGCTTGCCTGGCCACGCGTGTCGGCGTGGTGTTTCCTTTTTGCGCTGCTGTGGCACGTGGCGCCTACGCTGGCGCAGACCGCGCGCAAGCCATCTGCCTACGAGCAGCGCCCAGGCCGCGACGCCGCCGCGCAGCCGGCGACCGGACCCGATTTCCTGCCGCGCCTCGACAGCCGCTTGCAGTTCCTGCAACTGGCGCGGGTCTACAACGCCGGCACCGCGCTGGAGCTGCCGCATCTGCTGTTCGTGATCGACCGGCAGCAGGGCGGTCGCGTCTATTACCTCAACACGCCGCGGTTCGCGCTGCACGAACCGTTCGTGCGCCAGCGCCTGGCGCCGCGCATGGGCAAGGCGGCGCTGAAGGCGCAATACCGCGATCCGCAGCGGCGCTTCCTGTTCGGCACCCTGAGCTGGCAGCAGGACCTGCCGGGCTACACCTACGAGTTCTGGGAGGGCGACCTGCTTACTGCACCGCTGCTGCAGCAGACCGATGCCGCCTTGCGCGCGTCGTTCTTCGACACGCTGCGGTTCAAGACCAACTCCACGCTGCACGAGCAACTGGCCCGCAGCGCCGGGCTGGCGTTCGTCACCCAGGAGGCGCTGCTGCGCGAGCAGCGCTTCCTGCCGTTGAATACCGGCCACGCCGAGGGGCGGCTGCGCATCGTGCGCTCGGAGGCGCAGTTCCGCACGCTGTCGCCGCGTGACATCCCGGTGCTGGACGAGGTGCCGATCGCGTTGGCGCCGGTCGCCGGCCTGGTCACGCAGCGCCCGTCCACGCTGTTGTCGCACGTCAACCTGCTGGCCAAGGGCTGGGGCATTCCCAATGTGTACGTGCGCGATGCACAGGCGGCGTTGCGCCAGTACGACGGCCGCTGGGTGCAACTGGATGTCACCCACAACGATTACCGGGTGACACCGCTGGCCGGTCCGCCGGCGGCCGCACCCGCTGCCGCCCCACGCAGCGCGGCACGCACGCTGCCGCGTCCGGACCTGCGCGTGGCCGCGCTCAAGCCGCTGGCGGCGCTGCGCGCCAGCGACAGCAGGGCATGCGGGACCAAGGCGGCCAATCTCGGCAAGCTGAAGGCGGTACTGCCGCCGGCCGCGCGCGTGCCGGACGGCTTCTGCATTCCGTTCGCGTTCTACCAGGCGACGCTGCAGCGCCTGCAGGTCGACCAGCGCCTGCACGACCTGCAGCGTCGCCCCGGCTTCGCCACCGACGCGGAGGTGCGCCGCGCCGCGCTGGCGACGCTGCGCGGCGAGATCGCCGACGCCGTGCCCGATCCCGCCTTCGTGCGCGCGCTGGAGGCGCAGTGGCGCGAACAACTGCATGGCGCCGGCGTATTCGTGCGCAGTTCGTCCAACTCCGAGGATCTGCCCGGCTTCAGCGGCGCCGGCCTGTACACCACCGTGCCCAACGTCACCCGCGCCGACGCCTTGGCCAGGGCCGTGCAGACGGTGTGGGCGTCGGTGTACAACTTCGAGGCCTACGAAGCGCGCGCCGCCGCCGGCCTGCCGCAGGACGCGGTGGCCATGGCGGTGCTGGTGCAGTTGGCCGCGCCCTCGGACAGCTCCGGCGTGATGATCACCCGCGACCCGTTCGATGCCGCGCGCCGCCACGTCACCTACATCTCGGCCAAGCGCGGTCTGGGCATCCGTGTGGTCGAGGGCAAGCGCCAGGCCGAACAGGTGATGTATTCGAGCTGGTCCAAGGCGGTGCAGGTGCTGAGCCGCTCGGCCGAGGACACCCAACTCGTCGCCAATGCCGCCGGCGGCGTCCGCGAGGTGCCGATCACCGGTACCCGCCAGGTGCTGACCGACGCCCTCATCGCGCGGCTGGCGAAGGTTGGCGCGATGACCAAGCAGGCCCTGGGCGGCGCCGACCAGGACATCGAGTGGGCCGTGGTCGGCGACGAGGTGGTGATCCTGCAGGCGCGGCCGTATGTGGAGCGGGGCGGGCACCAATGAGCCGCCGTCAAGCTGTTGTCGGCGATGCTATCCGCGCGGGCGATTGCGGTGGGCCGCAGGGGCGACGAAGCGGTGCCGGGGTTCCATCGATGTCGGGTCGCGGCGCTGAAGCTGCTCCTGCGGACGACAGCTCGCGACGTTCGCCGTTTGCCGAGCTTCTGTAAAAGCGGCTTCAGCCGCGACGCGCAGCGCCCGGCAGATCGCCGGGCGCTGCCATCAGATTACGCCGCCGGCGCATCCGCATTGCGGTGATGCGCGGCAGTCGACTTGTTGTCGCGTTCGGCCGCCAGCAGGGTCAGCGAGCGACCGATGCCGTGCCACTGCGCGCCGCCGGGCAGGCCATGCTCGTGGTCGCGCTCGGCGGTGTCGATCAGCACGCGCCAGTGTTCGCCTTCCACCAGCGGCAGGGTGAATTGCACGTCCTCGACCGCGCCGTTGACGATCATCAGCAGGGTGACGTTGGACGCGGCCTGGCGCAGGCCGCTGGACGGGGCACGGCCATCCAGGCGCATCATCAGCGCGCGTGCGTGCGGGTCGTGCCAGGAGGCTTCGGTCATTTCCTCGCCGTCCGGGGCCAGCCAGGTCACGTCCTTGATGCCCAGTTCCTCGTCGTAGACGCCGTCGAAGAAACGCGCGCGGTGCAGCAGCGGGTAGTGCGCGCGCAGGTGGGTCAGGCGCGAGACGAAGGCGCTGAGTTGGTGCGCGCGCGGGCCGGCTTCCCAGTTCAACCAGGTCAGTTCGTTGTCCTGGCAGTAGGTGTTGTTGTTGCCGCCCTTGCTGCGGCCGAACTCGTCGCCGGCCAGCAGCATCGGCGTGCCCTGCGACAGCAGCAGGGTGGCCAGCATGTTGCGCATCTGCCGCAGGCGCAGGGCATTGATGTCTTCGTCGTCGGTCTCGCCTTCCACGCCGTAGTTGGCGGAGATGTTGTTGTCCGAGCCGTCGCGGTTGTGCTCGCCGTTGGCCTCGTTGTGCTTGTGCGCGTAGCTGACCAGGTCGTGCAGGGTGAAGCCGTCGTGGGCGGTGACGAAGTTGACCGAGGCGGTGGGGCGTCGGCCGCGGTGGTGGAACAGGTCGGCCGAGCCGGTCAGGCGCGTGGCCAGTTCGGCCAGCTGGCCTTCGTCGCCACGCCAGAACGCGCGCACGTTGTCGCGGAACTTGTCGTTCCACTCCGACCAGCCCGGCGGGAATGCGCCGACCTGATAGCCGCCGGGACCGACGTCCCATGGCTCGGCGATCAGCTTGACCTGGCTCAGCAGCGGGTCCTGGCGGCAGGCGTCGAGGAAACCGCCCTTGGGATCGAACCCGTGGTGTTCGCGGCCGAGGATGGTGGCCAGGTCGAAGCGGAACCCGTCCACGTGCATCTCCGCCACCCAGTAGCGCAGCGAGTCGTTGACCATGCGCAGCGCGCCGGCATTGGTCAGGTCGAAGGTGTTGCCGGTGCCGGTGTCGTTGATGTAGAAGCGGCGGTCCTCGGCCAGGCGGTAGTAGCTGGCGTTGTCGATGCCCTTGAACGACAGCGTCGGCCCCAGCTCGTTGCCTTCGGCGGTGTGGTTGTAGACCACGTCCAGGATCACTTCCAGCCCGGCACTGTGCAGGCGCGCCACCATCTGCTTGAACTCGGACACGGTGCGCGTGGCCATATAGCGCGGGTGCGGGGCGAAGAAGCCGATGGTGTTGTAGCCCCAGTAGTTGCGCAGTCCCTGCTTGAGCAGGTATTCGTCGTCGACGAAGGCGTGCACCGGCAGCAGCTCCACCGCGGTCATGCCCAGGCGCTTGATGTGCTCGACCACCTCGTCGACCTTCAGCCCGGAGAAGGTGCCGCGCCAGGCTTCGGGCACCGAGGGGTGGCGCATGGTGGTGCCGCGCAGATGGGTCTCGTAGATCACCGTGCTGTCCCACGGCGTCTGCGGGCGCTGGTCCTTGCCCCAGGTGAAGGCCGGATCGATCACCGCGCACTTGGGCATGTAGGCGGCGCTGTCGCGGCGATCGAAGCTGAGGTCGGCATCCCTGTGGCCGATGGTGTAGCCGAACAGCGCCGGCGCCCATTTCAGTTCGCCGACCAGTTGCTTGGCGTAGGGATCGAGCAGCAGCTTGTTGGGATTGAAGCGGTGGCCGGCGTCGGGCGCGTACGGGCCGTACACGCGGTAGCCGTAGAGCTGGCCCGGGCGCGCGTCGGGCAGGTAGCCGTGCCAGATCTCGTCGGTGTACTCGGGCAGGGCGATGCGTTCGATCTCGCGGCCGCGGTCGTCGAACAGGCACAGCTCCACCTTGGTGGCGTGCGCCGAGTACAGGGCGAAGTTCACCCCCAGGCCATCCCAGGTGGCGCCCAGGGGGTACGGCAGGCCCTCGCGGATACGCGAACGGCGGGTGAGCTTGCGCACGGGCATGAAGGATCCTTACGAAGAGGTGCTGCCGTTGCCGGCGCTGCGTCGCGGTTGCTGCGGCGGCAGCGCCTCGGCCTCGGCTTCGGCGGCCGCCTCCGCGTCCACCAGGCGTTCGGCCATGGCCCAGTGGCGGGCGGCGCGGCCGTCGGGTCGCCCTTCGGCTTCCCAGATTTCGTGTGCGAGTTGGCGGATGCGGCGTTGGCGTGTTTCTGCGTCCATGGCTTCTTGCGGAATCAGGGGGAGGCGACCAGTACGGCCACCGGGAACTCGGCGAACAGCGCCGATATCGGAATGGCCGAGGTTGTCGCGACGGCAGCATCGGCCAGTACCGGACGATACTCTGCCTGGGGCAGTGTCAGAACCGTGTTACGCCAGTCCAGCTGCGCCCGTAGCGGCGCGTCCGTCCGCAACGCCTGCGCGGCGGCGCTCAGCCGCGGTACCACCACCACCAGCGAGGCGCCCTCGTGTTCGCGCACGAAGCCGAGCACGTGCTGCGCCTGCGGGCCCTGCGCCTGCAGCGGCGTGTAGCTGCCGTGCGCGAACAGGGCCGGATGCGCGCGCCGCAGTTGCAGCAGCTGTGCGGTCAGCCAGGCCTTGACGTGGCCGCTGTGCCAGTCCTGCAGCAGCGCGCCTGGGGCGGTGGCGTCGCCCAGCCAGGCCTGACGCAGCGCGTAGTCCACCGGGCGGCGGTTGTCCGGATCCACCAGCGACAGGTCCCAGCCCTCGCTGCCCTGATACAGGTCGGGCACGCCGGGCAGGGTCAGGCGCAGGGTGGTCTGCACCAGACTGTTGAGCGCGCCGGCCGGGGCCAGCGCCGCGGCGGCCTGCGCCAGCGCCTCGCGCAGCGCGGCGCCGGCCGGCTGCAGCAGTGCGGCATCGAGCAGGGCGCGCGCACTGCGCTCGTAGTCCTCGTCCGGCCAGGTCCAGTGGGTGCGCAGCTTGGCTTCGCGGGCGGCCTTGAGCTGCCAGGCGCCGATGCGCTCGGCGTAGTCGCGCAGGCCGTCGGCGTCGTCCACCGCCAGTTCCAGCGGCCACGCCGCCACCAGCATCTGCCACAGCATCAGCAGGTCGCCGGGCAGCGGCGCGGCGCTGCCGGCCGGTAGCAGGTCGGCCGACAGCGCCTGGAACCGCGCCACCTGCGCGTCCCACCACGGCGCCTGCGTGCTCAGTGCGGCCAGGCGCATGCGCACGTCTTCGCCGCGCTTGTGGTCGTGGGTGGCGGTGGCCAGCAGCGCGCGCGGATAGCGCTCCGCGCGCACCGCGTTGGCCGCGTGGAATTCGGCCGGCGTCAGCGCGAACACGTCCGGCTCGCTGCCCACCTCGTTGCGCGAGAGCAGCACGCCGTGGCGGTAGAAGGAGGTGTCCTCCACCGACTTGGCGTTGAGCGGCGCCGACAGCTGTTCCAGCCGCCGGCGCACGATCCGCCGCAGCGCCACCTGTGCCTTGCCGGTGCCGCGGCCGTCGCGACTCCAGCGTTCGATCGCGTCGATCGCCGCGCACACCCGCGGTTCGGCGCCGGCACGCGCGCGCTGCGCGGCCTTGGCCAGGCGCGCCGCATCGTCGTCGTCCAGGCCGTCCGGTCCGGCATAGGTGCGATACACCTCGAAGTGCCGCAGCAAGGCCATCAGCCCACGCGCCAGCATCTGCGGGCTGAACTCGCGGGTCAGCGGATCCAGATGCGCGGCGGCGCCCAGCGCCTGCACGGTGCGCACGAACTCGGCCTGCAGCGAGCCCTGCAGGATTTCGTCGCGCGCGGCGCGCTGCTCCTGGCCGAAGTCGCCGCTGCGTCCGCTCCAGCGTCGCCACAGCGCGGTCAGCGGCGCGGCGCCGGCCGGGTCGTGCAGCACCGCGGCGACCTGGTCCATGAAGTCGTAGCCGGTGGTGCCGTCGCAGGGCCAATCGGTGCGCAGTTGCTCGTGCGGCGCCAGGATCTTTTCCAGGTACAGGGCGATGCCGCCCGGGGCGATGCCGCGGCGGCGGCCGGCGCGATCCAGTTGCGTGCGCAGCCGCTGCACGTAGCCGGTGGGGTCGGCCAGGCCATCGACGTGGTCGACCCGCACGCCATCGAGATGGCCCTCGGCGACCAGCCGCAGCGGTAGCTCGTGGACCGCGGCGAACACGTCGTTCTGCTCCACGCGTAGCGCCGCCAGCGAGGTGATGTCGAAGAAGCGGCGGTAGTTGAGCATGTCGTTGCCGACCCGCCACCAGGCCAGGCGATAGCACTGGCGTTCGATCAGCCGGTGCAGGGCGTCGTCGCCCAGCCGCGCGGCGTCGTTGAGCCGCGCCGCCCAGGCCGGGCGCGCGCTGGCCGGTTCCTGGGCGATGGCGCCGTCCAGGCGGATCGGGAAACGCTGGTCGTGGTGCTGCAGGACGACGCTGCCGTCCTCGGCCACCTGCAATTGCAGCGCGCCTTCGCTCAGCGCCTGCGCATAAGGCCGGTCCAGCACCGGCAGCCACAGCTTGCCCTCGCGCCCGGGCGCGCGCCAGTCGATGTCGAACCAGCCGGCATGGCGGCTGCGCCGGCCATGGGTGAGCACGTCCCACCACCACGGATTGCTCGGGTGGGTGGCCATGTGGTTGGGCACGATGTCCAGGATCAGGCCCATGCCGTGGCTGCGCGCACGCTCGGACAGGTGCAGCAGCGCCGGCTCGCCGCCGAGTTCGGGATTGACCTGGCGCGGGTCGGTGACGTCGTAGCCGTGGGTGGAGCCGGGCACGGCGGTGCCGATCGGCGACAGGTACAGATGGCTGATGCCAAGCCCGGCGTAATACGGCACCTGCGCGGCAGCATCGAGCAGGGTGAAATCGGCATGCAGTTGCAGGCGGGCGGTGGCCCGCAGGGGAATCATGCGCATGCGTCGGCTCCTTGCGCAGCGGTGGCGGTGGTCTGGCGGGTCTGCGCGAAGGCATCCAGGCGTGTGGTGAGGGTGGCAGCGGCTGCGGCCGCGTCGGGTGCCGGCAGGCGCCGGCGCCAGTTCGGATGGCCGTCGACGGTGCCGGGCAGGTTCGGTTGCTGGTCCAGGCCCAGCGCGTCCTCGGCCGGCAGCAGCGCCAGCGGCGAGGGCGTGGCGGCGACGAAGCGCAGCGCGCCCAGTTCCGGGTCGGCGGCCTGGTCCGGCGGCAGCGCCGCGGCGAACGCGTCGTCCATGTGCGCGACGTCGTCGCTGCGCGCCTGGTGGTCGGCGTGTTGCTGCGCGGCGTCGCTCAGTTGCAGGCGCCGGCGCCAGTCGATGTCCTCGCCGCGGCGCCAGCCGCGCAGGGTCGGCAGATCGTGGGTGGTGGTGGTGGCGAGGGCGTCGCTGCGCCACTGCGCCGGCGGCAGGAACGCGCCATCGCGTTCGCGGGTGAACAGCAGCACGTCGATGCCCATCACCCCGCGCCGCGACAGCTCCGCGCGGATGCCGTCCGGCACCACGCCCAGGTCCTCGCCGATCACGATCGCGCGGTGCCGCCAGGATTCCAGCGCCAGCAAGCGCAGCAGGTCGTGCAGCGGATAACGCAGGTACACGCCGGTGGACGAAGACGCCCCGCGCGGGATCACCCACAGCCGCAGCAGGCCGAGGATGTGGTCGATACGCACGCCGCCGCGATCGCGCATCACCGCGCGCAGCAGATCGATGAACGGTGCGAAGCCGCTGGCGCGCAGCGCGGTCGGTGCATAGCCGCAGATGCCCCAGGCCTGGCCGTCGCCGTTGAAGGCGTCCGGCGGTGCGCCCAGTTCCAGGCCCTGTAGCACCGCCTGCGGCCAGGCCGCGGCTTCGGCGCCGTGCGCGTCGAAGCCTACCGCCAGGTCGGCGATCAGGCCGATGTCCATGCCGTCGGCGCGCGCCTGCCGCTGCACGTCGGCCCAACTGCGCGCGGCCAGCCACTGCGCGAACCGGTGCAGGCCCGGATCGGCATCGCCGAAGTCGCGCGCGGCAAACGCGGCGTGCGCGTGCAGGGCGCTGCCGCCATCGCGTTCGAACGCGGCCAGGTCGGCGTGCAGCGCGGCATCGGCGTGGCCGAAGTCGGCGTGCAGCTGCCGCAGCCACTGCCACTTCAAGGCAGCGGAGGCCGGCCAGTCGATCAGCGGGCGGGCCTGCGCCTCGGCGAACGCCTGCGCCAGCCCGGCCGCATCCAGCGCGCGCTGTGCGGCAGCGGCACCGAGCACGCGCGCCGGCGCCGCCTGCAGCGGATCCAGGAAGCGCCGGTCGCTGGGCGAATACGGGCTGTAGTGCGCGCCGATCGGCCGCGCCGCGTGCACCGGGCTCAAGGCGATGGCATCGCCGCCGGCCGCGGCGATGCGCGTGGCCCAGGCGGCGGTGCCGTCGGCGTCGCCGATGCCGGCATCGTAGGCGCCCGGCGCCGAATACACCTGCAGCGACAGGCCCCAGCGCCGCGGCTGCGCCGCGCCCACCGCATCGGCGACGCCGAAGCAGCGTGGCGGCGCCACCGCCAGGGTGGTGCTGCGGTCGCCATGCTGCAGGGTCCAGTAGCCGGCCGCATCCGGCGCGACGAGGCGGCCCTGCGCGTCGCAGTGGCCGTGCAGCGCCTGCCCGTCTTCATTGTCGAGTCGGTATGCCGCGCCGGGGGCGGCGCCGACTTCGACCGGTGCGCCGGCGTCGGCGGTCAGCAGGGGGGGCAGCGCGGTATCGGCCTGCAGCCGGCGCAGGCTGTCGCGGCAGGCCGCGGCGTCGTGCGCGTCCAGGCCCAGCGCGCCGAGCACGTGGCGCAGGGTGTCGTCGCCGACCGTGCGCGGCGTGTCGCTGGCATCGATCCAGTCGACCAGCAGGCCGGCGGCGTCGGCCAGGGTATGCAGGGAGGCGTCGGTCATGGGAGGGCAAACCGGGCAGCAGGGCGGAAGAAGGGAGATCCGCCGCGGTCCCGCCCGCACGCGCCGGCGGCGCGTACGCGGCGATGCGCAGCGAACGAGGCGGCCAGCGTGCGGGGTGCGCTGTCGCGATGGCGTCGCGACAGCGCGGGCTCATGCGGCGCTGCCGGATCGGTAGCGCGCGACGAAGGCGTTGGGCGGCAACTGCGCGGCGTCGTCGCCGGCGTTCTCCGCGTGCACGGTGCTGCCGGGCAGGTCCAGCGCCACCGGTGCGTCGCCGAAGTTGGCGGCCACGTGCCATTCGCCGTCGCCCAGGCGCCAGCCCGCGGCCACCGCCTTCGAACCGAGGACCCGCGCACCCAGCGCACTGGCCTGGGTCAGCGCCGGCACCAGGTGCTGGCGGCGCAGCGCCAGCAGCGCCGCGAACCAGTCGCGCCAGCGCGCGCCGTCGCCGTGGGTGGCGTCGCTGATGTCGGCGATGGAGGCCTGGAAGGTGCTCGGCGCGTTGGGATCGGGGATGGTGGCGCGCTGCTCCGGATCGGCGAAGGCGGCGAAGTGCGCGAACTCGCGGCGTCGGCCCTCGCGCACCGCCTCGTCCAGCGGCGGCGCGAAATCGGTGAAGAACTGGAACGGGGCGCGGCTGCCCCACGGCTCGCCCATGAAGAACAGCGGGATCATCGGGGTCAGCGCGGTCAGCGCCAGCGCCGCGCGCAGCGCCGGTTCGCTCACCTGGGTGATCAGCCGGTCGCCGCGGGCGCGGTTGCCGATCTGGTCGTGGTTCTGCGCGAAGATCACGAACTTGTGCGGCGGCAGGTGGCCGCTGGGCTCGCCGCGTGCGTGCCCGCGATGGTCGGCCTGGCCCTGGAAGGCGAAGCCTTCGCCGAGCACCCGCGCCAGGTGCTGCGCCGGCGCATCGGCGAAGCCGGCGTAGTAGCCCTCGTGTTCGTCGGTCAGCAGCACGTGCAGGCTGTTGTGGAAGTCGTCGTCCCACTGCGCGCTGTAGCCGCGTTCCAGCACATCGGCCTGGTTGGCCTCGTTCTCCAGCACCAGGTGCACATGGCGCCCGTCGGCGACGCTGGCCAGGATCGCCTCGCGCAGGGTGTCGAGGAAGGCATTGGGCACGATCGCGTGCACCGCATCCAGGCGCAGGCCGTCGAAGCGGTACTCGTGCAGCCACATCAGCGCGTTGTCGATGAAGTAGCGCTGCACCGGCGCCAGGCGGAAGTCGATCGCCGCGCCCCAGGGCGTCGGCGCGTCCTCGCGGAAGAAGGTCGAGGCGTACTGGCCCAGATAGTTGCCGTCCGGGCCGAAGTGGTTGTAGACCACGTCCAGGAACACGCTCAGGCCCAGACCGTGGGCCTCGTCGATCAGCGCCTTGAGCTCGTCGGGATGGCCGTAGGCCGAGGCCGGCGCGTACGGCAGCACGCCGTCGTAGCCCCAGTTGTGGCGGCCCGGGAATTCGGCCAGCGGCATCAGTTCGATCGCGGTGACGCCGAGCGCGGCCAGCGTCGGCAACTGCGCGCGCAACCCGGCGTAGCCGCCGCAGGTGCCCACGTGCAGTTCGTAGAACACGGTCTCGGCCCAGGGGCGGCCGCGCCAGTCGCCGTGGCGCCAGGCGTAGCCGTCGGTGGCCAGTACCGCGCTGGCGCCGTGCACGCCGTCCGGCTGCCAGCGCGAGGCCGGGTCCGGCACCGGCGTGCCGCCGTCGATGGCGTAGCGGTAGCGGGTCCCCGGCGCGCACGCCAGGGTGGCGGCGAAGTAGCCGTCGCCGATCGCCTCCAGCGGCTGCCGCCGATCGTCGTCGAACACCAGCTCCACGCGCTCGGCATCCGGCGCCCACAGCGCGAAGGCGACCTCGCCGTTGGCGCTCGGCCAGGCGCCGGGGCGCAGCGCCGCGCGTGGTGCGGCAGGGGAGTCGATCGATGCAGCGCTCGTGGCCATGTTCAAAAGTCCGGTTGCAGCCAAAGGGTGGACAGCGGCGGCAGGGTCAGCGCCAGCGATTGCGCATGCCCGTGCATCGGTTGCGGCAGGGTCGACAGCACGCCGCCGTTGCCTTGGTTGGAACCGCCGTAATAGCCGCTGTCGCTGTTGAGAATCTCGCGCCAGCGTCCGCTACGCGGCACCCCCACGCGGTAGTCGTGGTGTACGTTCGGCGTGAAATTGCTCACCGCCAGCAGCGGCGGCGCGCCGCCGTCGCGGTCGTGGCGGACGAAGGCGAACACGCTGTTGTGGTGGTCGTCGGCGATGCTCCATTCGAAGCCTTCACTGCTGCGGTCGCTGCGGTACAGCGCCGGCAACGCGCGCAACTGACGATTGAGGTCGGCGACCAGCCGGGCAACGCCGCGGTGTTCGGGCTGCTGCGCCTGCGCCCAGTCCAGCGGCCGGTCGTGGTCCCAGTCCTGCCACTGTCCGAACTCGCAGCCCATGAACAGCAACTTGCGCCCGGGATGCGCCCACATGAAGGCCAGGTAGGCGCGCAGGTTGGCGAAGCGCTGCCAGGCGTCGCCGGGCATGCGCGCCAGCAGCGAGCCCTTGCCGCGCGCCACCTCGTCGTGCGACAGCGGCAGCACGAAATGCTCGGAGAACGCGTACACCAGGCCGAAGGTCATCTCGCTGTGGTGGTGCTGCCGGTACAGCGGATCGCGCTGCAGGTAGCGCAGGGTGTCGTGCGCCCAGCCCATGTTCCATTTGTGGCTGAAGCCCAGCCCGCCCTGCTGCGTGGGCGCGGTGGCGCCCGGCCACGCGGTGGATTCCTCGGCGATGGTGCGCACGCCGGGGAAGCGCTGCGCGATCTCGTCGTTGAGCCGGCGCAGGAAGGCGATCGCCTCCAGGTTCTCGCGGCCGCCGTGGGCGTTGGGAATCCACTCGCCGGCGTTGCGGCCATAGTCGCGATACAGCATCGCCGCCACCGCATCCACGCGCAGGCCATCGACATGGAAGCGCTCGATCCACTCCAGCGCGCTGCCGATCAGGTAGGCCACCACTTCCGGGCGGCCGTAGTTGTAGACCAGCGTATTCCACTCGCGATGCACGCCTTCGCGCGGATCGGCGTGTTCGTACAGGGCGCTGCCGTCGAAGCGCTGCAGGCCGTGCGGGTCGTCGGGGAAGTGCGCGCCGACCCAGTCCAGCAGCACGCCGATGCCGGCCTGGTGGCAGGCATCGACGAAGCGTGCGAAGCCGTCGGCGTCGCCGTGGCGCGCAGTGGGCGCGTACAGGCCCAGCGGCTGGTAGCCCCAGGAGCCGCCGAACGGATATTCGGCGATCGGTAGCAGCTCGATGTGGGTGAAGCCGAGTCCGCGCACGTACGGAATCAGCTCGGCGGCCAGCGCATCCCAGTGCAGCGGCTGGCCGTTGCCGTCGTGGCGCCAGGAGCCGGCATGCAGTTCGTAGATGCTCAGCGGTTGCGCGCTGCCGGCCTGGGCCTCGCGCTGCGCCAGCCAGGCCGCATCGCCCCAGGCATGGCTGTCGGCGTAGGGCACCACCGAGGCGGTGGACGGCGCCAGGGCGCTGCAGCGCGCCACCGGATCGGCCTTGCGCGGCAGCACGCTGCCGTCGGCGGCCTGCAGTTCGTACTGGTAGTGCTCGCCGCCATGCAGACCCGGCACGAACAACTCCCAGACCCCGGATTCCGCATGCAGGCGCAGCGGATGCCGGCGCGCGTCCCAGCTGTTGAAGTCGCCGACCAGCGCCACGCGCCTGGCCTGCGGCGCCCACACCGCGAAGCGCACGCCCTCCACTTCGCCCACCCGGGCATGGTGCGCGCCCAGCGCAATGCGCAGGGCAGCGCCGTCGCCGGCGGCCAGGTCCTGCAGCCAGGCCGGATCGAGTGTCGGCCCGAAGGCATACGGGTCGTCGCATTCCTGCACCGCGTCCGGCCACACGATGCGCAGGCGGTAGTGCATGGGCTGCTTCAGCTCGCCCTCGAACAGGCCGTCGGCCTGCGGGTGGGTGCGCATCCGCGCGATCAGCTTGCCCTGCGCGTCGAGCAGGCCCAGCGCCTCGGCGCCGGGCGCCAGCACGCGTACCCGAAGCGTGCCGTCGGCCTGTGGATGCGGACCAAGCCAAGCGAAGGCATCGATCGCCTCGCCACGCGCCAGCGCCTGCAGCGCAAGGCCGTCGCCGTCGTCCTCCGCGTCCGCCGCCGGGTCCCGGCCGGCGGCCGGGTCCACGGCGTGTTCCTGATCGCTCATGCGGCGGCCATGGCACTCGCAGTGGTCGGCACCGTGGCGCTGGCCACAGTCGCGACGTTGCCGGCCGCCGTCGTGGAGGTGGCGCGCTCGTACAGCGCCATGTACTTGCGCCCGGCCAGCTCCCAGCCGCTGGGCCGCAGCATCGCCGCGCGGCGCATCGCCTGCAGCAGGCCCGGCAGGCGGAAGGTGCGGAACACCCGCTGCAGGCAGCGGCGCAGGCCGTCGGCCGAGGCTTCCTCGAACAGGAAGCCGGTGACGCCGTCGTCCACCGTGTCGATCAGGCCGCCGGTGGCATGGGCGATCGGCAGGCTGCCGAAGCGCTGCGCGTACATCTGGCTCAGCCCGCAGGGTTCGAAGCGCGAGGGCATCAGCAGGAAGTCGGAGCCGGCGAACATGCGCCGCGCCAGCGGCTCTTCGAAGCCGATGTGCGCGCCGACATGGCCGGGGTAGCGCCGCGCCAGCGCCGCCACCGCCTGCTCGATCTGCGGCTCGCCGCCGCCAATGATCACGATCTGGCCGCCGGCGGCGACGATCTGCGGCGCCACCTCGCAGATCAGGTCGAGCCCCTTCTGGTGCACCAGCCGCGAGACCACCGCGAACAGCGGGCCGTCGCTGTCGAGCAAGCCGAACGCCTGGCGCACCTGCGCCGCGTTCTCGTGCTTGCCCTGGATCTGGCCGACACCGAAGTGGGCCGGCAGATGCGCGTCGGTGCGCGGATCCCAGCTGGCGTCAATGCCGTTGACGATGCCGCTGAGGCGGCCGTTGGCGGCGCGCCGCGCCAGCAGCGCGTCCAGGCCGCAGCCCTGCGCCGGGCCGGTGATCTGCGCGGCGTAGCTGACGCTGACCGTGTTGACGTGGTCGGCGTGGACGATGCCCGCGCGCAGGAACGACATCTGCCCGTAGAACTCCAGGTCCTGCAGGCCGTCGGCGGGGATGCCCAGGGCACCGGCCATCGCATACGGGAACAGGCCCTGGTAGGCGAGGTTGTGGATGGTCAGCAGGCACGGCGTGTGGCCGCCGGACCAGCGCACGTAGGCGGCGGCCAGGGCGCACGGCCAGTCGTTGAGGTGCAGCAACTCCGGGGTCCAGTCCAGCCCGGCCTGGCCGCCGGCGATCTGCGCCGCGGCGTGGGACAGGGTGGCGAAGCGCAGCGCGTTGTCTTCCCAGTCGCGGCCTTCGCTGCACACGTAGGGCGAACCCTGGCGCTCGAACAGTTGCGGGCACAGCAGCACATAGATGCACAGGCCGTCGGGGCGCTCGGCCCGGCCCAGCGCGCAATCCGGCAGCCCGGCGTGGGCGGCGATGCGGCCGACGATCTCCAGCGGCCCGGTCTTGCGCAGCACGGCGGGGTAACCCGGGATCAGCACGCGGATGTCGCAGCTGCCGCGCAGCGCGCGCGGCAAGGCCGCGGCGACGTCGCCCAGGCCGCCGGCCTTGATGAAGTCGGCCATCTCCGAGGTGACGAACAGGCTGGTCCGGCGCGGCGCCGGGTGCAGCTTGACAGTCACCTCGGCGTTGCGCACGAAGCGCCCGCGTGCATCGCGGTAGCGACGGCGCGGCGCGTGCAGCACCGGATGGGTATCGCGTTGTCTGTCGGTCAGGTCGGCGGGTGTGGGGGGCGACATGGCGGTTCCGTCTGGAAAGGGGGGAGGACGGGGAACACACGGAAAGCGACTGCCGCCACGTGTCCTGGCGGACGCGCGACGTAAAACCAGAGAAGAGGCACAGCAGCGCCGAAAGGGGACGGCATTGTTGCAGTGCGATAATGCAGGAGCAAAGTACGGATTGCGCGATAAAAGAGGCGTGAAGCGCGCGCTTGTCTACGGCGAAATCGTGAGTACAGCGCATAGTGGATTCGCCGAACGTCAAGCGCCGCAGGCCTGGACCTTCCTGCATGCGCCAATGAATCGTTTAGCTTCCGTTGCCGCAGGCATGTCGCGCTTCCCGTGCGACCGTGGCGGCCACCTCCGTTGTGCGAGCTTCATGCGGTCTATGGTGCAGTGTGCTCATGACAGTCTCGAAACCGCAGATGCGCCGCGAGCTGGACGGTTTCGTCCTCGACGCGCTGCTGCGCCCACTCCCCGATGGCGTCCTGGAGCCGCAGATCCGCATCAGCGGCAATGATGGCGCGGTGCTCGGCCGGCATGCATTCGACGGGGTGTATTTCCGTGACGCGCATGCCGGCGCCTATTTCGTTGCCGAGCGCCTGGCGGCAATCCGTTCGGCACGGTACGGAAAACTGGTCTTCGCCTGACGCCGCACTCCGCTCCCGCGTCGTGTTCGAGCGCTGCGGCGACGCGCCATGGCAATTGCCTCGCTCAGGTTCCGGTCTGCAGGCGATCCAATGCCGCCAGCAGGTCGGCGCGGCGGTACGGCTTGGGCAGGAAGCCGGTGTATGCCGGCAGCATCCACGGCTCCGGCGCATGCATGCCCGAGGTCAGCAGGGCCGGGGTGTCGATGCCACGGCGGCGCAACTGGCGCACCATGCTCAGGCCGTCGCAGCGGGGCATCTGCACGTCGCTGAAGATCAACTCCACGTCCGGGTGCCGCTCCAGCACCTCCAGCGCTTCCTGCGCGGTCGCCGCCGACAGCACCCGGTACCCGTCGGCGGCCAGCATGGCCGCAGCCAGCTCTCGAATCGTTTGGTCGTCCTCCACCAGAAGAATGGCGGTGAAGGCGGAGGTGACGCGCATAATGCAGTGATCGCTTTAATAAATAATCCACTGCAGCTTCACGATGTGTCGGTGAAGCGCTGGTGACGCCCCGGCAATCCCGATATTCTCGTCCACATTCACTGCGAGACGCAGCTTGTCCACTCACGCCCACTATCGGCAGATCGTCGAACTTTCACACGACTGCATCAAGGAAGTCGGCCGCGACGGCATCGTGCGCTCGATCAATCCCCACGGGTTGGCCCTGCTCGGGGTGTCCGATCCCGCCGACATCGTCGGCCACCCTTGGGCCGAGCTGTGGCCCGAGGACATGCGCTCGCTCACTCAGGGCGCCTTTGCCGCGGCGCTGGGCAACGAGCAGCGCGAATTCTGGGCCGAGCGCCCGTCGCTGGATGGACGCCGGCGCTGGTGGCACGTGATGGTCAGTCCGCTGGCCAATGCCTCGGCGCGGGTCGAGAGCGTGCTGGTGATCAGCCGCGACGTCACCCAGCAGTACCAGATCGAGCAGGCGCTGCGCGCGCTGGGCGATCTGGCACCCATCGATGCGGAAGAGCAGCCGCTGCTGCCGGCCGATGCGGCGGCGCTGGGCCGCCACTGGCAGACCGAACAGTCGCAGCTGCGCGGGCAACTGGACATCGCCCTGGCCGCGCAGCGCGTGGCCGAGCGCGCGATGACCCAGGCGCAGAAGGGCGAGGCGATCGGGCAAATGCTCGCCGGCGTGGTGCACGACTTCAATAACATGCTGCATACCGCGATGACCTCGGTGAGCATGGTCGCCGACCATCCGCAGCGCTTGCAGCCGGACCAGCGCCGCCTGCTCGGCATTGCCGGCGAGGCCCTGCAGCACGGCGCGGGCATGACCCGGCGCCTGCTCGGTTTCGCCCGCGCGCACCCGGTCAAGCCGGTCTGGCTGGACCTGAACGCATTGGTGAGGCAGATGCAACCGCTGCTGGCGCAGGCGCTGGGCGGCGAAATGCGCTTGCAATTGATTGCATGCGACGAGGTGGCGACGACCTACGCCGATCGCAATGCGGTCGAGCAGGCGGTGATGAACCTGGCGCTGAACGCGCGCGACGCCTGTCGCCCTGGCGATACGGTGACGATCCGCTGCGGCGCGCTGGAGGTGCCGCCCTCGCGTGCGGCGGCGATGCGCCAGCCCGGCCGCTACGTGACCCTGGCGGTCGCTGACCAGGGCGAAGGCATGTCCGAGGAGGTCAAGTCGCGCCTGTTCGAGGCGTATTTCACCACCAAGCCCGAGGGCAAGGGCACCGGGCTGGGGTTGGCCCAGGTCTACGGTCTGGTGCGCCAGGCCGGCGGCTTCGTCGACGTCGAATCGGAACTGAGTCGCGGCACCACCATCACCCTGGCGTTTCCGTTCGTGCCCCGGCCGCTCGGCGACGACGACGAGGGCGCAGGCCCGGTGCCGGCGGCGGAGTAATCGCCGTCATCCGCCTGCGCGCGCCGGCAGTCGGTCGCTGATACGCACCGCGAAGGCCTCGCGCAGCAGCCGCAGCGCCCGTTGCTGGCGCCCGGCATCCAGCGCCGCGCAACACGATGGCGGCACCTGCACCTGGAAGTCGCGCATGCGCGCATCGATCGCCGTGGCCAGCACGCAGGCATCGGTGGCGATGCCGGTCACCAGCAGGTGGGTGGTCTGCAGCCGCGCCAGCAGCAGGGCCAGGGCCGAGCCGAGAAAGGCGGAGTGCTTGGGCTTGAGCACGTAGTAGTCCTGCGGGCGCGGCGCCAGGCACGCGGCGATCTGCGCGCCGCGCTGCGCCGGATCGGCGCACAGCGTCCACAGGCCTTCGAAGTCGGTCCGCCAGTCGGCGAAGTTGTCGTTGGCGAACAGCACCGGCCAGCCGCGGCGATGGAAGCGTGCACGAACCTGGGCGATGCGCTCGGCCACCGGCAACGCGGCGGCGGCCAGATGCGCGCCGCCGGGGAAATCGAAGCGGCTGATCATGTCCACGATCAGCAACGCTGGTTGCCCAGGCTGGGTCGGTGCCTGCTTGGCCGTCGATGGGCGCGGCTGATCGCAAGGGGTGTCAGTACGTCGCCGGGCCGGGTGCCGCATGCGCCGATCCTCCATTGCCGGACAGGGCTTCATCGTCGGCGCGCGCGGTGAAACCAAGGTGAGTGCGAGTGAAGACGTGGCTGAACGGATCGGCGGCCAGCGCCGCCACCGCGCCGGTGTCCGCCTTCGCGAAAGCTTACTATTTAGGGTTTACATTGACCGGCGTCTTTGCCCGTCGACAGGAGAGCACGTGGTACGAACTGGCGAACATAACGAGGCGCGCGTGGCCGCGGCGGCATCCGCCGTGCCGTCCGCCCGCGGCACTTCCCGATGGCGCTGCGGCGCCGGACGCGGTCGGCAGGTCGCATGAGTACGGTCGCCCCCACATCGGCCATGCACGTCGACGCTCCGCTGGATGCCGGCCACGCGGTCCTGCCGCCCGAAGCGCCGCTGGCGATGCCGCTGCAGTCGCTGCAGGAAGGCAAGCTGCGCAACAAGCGCCTGCCCAGCACGCCGGTCGGGATCGGCTGGCGGCGGTTCTACGTGTTCGGCACCACTGCGGCGATGACCGCCTACGCCAGTTGGCTGATCGGCAAGGTGCTGCTGATCGGCGGCGTCAGCGTGCTCGAAGCCTGCCTGATGGTGCTGTTCATCCCGCTGTTCGCCTGGATCGCGCTGTCCTTCGTCAGCGCGCTGGCCGGCTTCTTCACCCTGGTGTTCGGCAAGGGCCGCAAGCTCGGCATCGATCCGGACGCGCCGCTGCCGCAGGTGCGCAACCGCACCGCGTTGCTGATGCCCACCTACAACGAGGATCCGCACCGGCTGATGGCCGGCCTGCAGGCGATCTACGAGTCGGTGGAGGCCACCGGCCAGATCGAGCGCTTCGATTTCTTCATCCTCAGCGACACCACGCGTCCGGCGATCGGTGCGGAAGAAGAGAAGGTGTACGCCGAACTGGTGGAGCGCGTCGGCGGGCAAGGCCGGCTGTTCTACCGGCGCCGCGCCAGCAACGCCGGGCGCAAGGCCGGCAACATCGCCGACTGGGTGCGTCGTTTCGGCGGCGCCTATCCGCAGATGCTGATCCTCGACGCCGACAGCCTGATGACCGGCGACAGCATCGTGCGCCTGGCCGCCGGCATGGAGGCCAACCCCGACGTCGGCCTGATCCAGACCCTGCCGGAAGTGGTCAACGGCAATACCCTGTTCGCGCGCATGCAGCAGTTCGGCGGCCGCGTCTACGGCCCGGTGATCGCGTTCGGCGTGGCCTGGTGGCACGGTTCGGAAAGCAACTACTGGGGCCACAACGCGATGATCCGCACCGAGGCCTTCGCCGCGCAGGCCGGCCTGCCGTCGCTGCCCGGGCGCAAGCCGTTCTGCGGCCACGTGCTCAGCCACGACTTCGTCGAAGCCGCGTTGATGCGCCGCGGCGGCTGGGCCATGCACATGGTGCCGTACCTGCAGGGCAGCTACGAGGAAGGCCCGCCGACGCTGACCGACCTGCTGGTGCGCGACCGTCGCTGGTGCCAGGGCAACCTGCAGCACTCCAAGGTGGTGCGCGCGCGTGGCCTGCACTGGGTCAGCCGCATGCACATGCTGATCGGCATCGGCCATTACTTCACTGCGCCGATGTGGGGCATGTTGATGCTGATCGGCATCGCCATTCCGCTGCAGAACGGCGGCTTCGACCTGGTCGCCTCGGTGATCTCGCCGTTCTCGCCGGCGCGCTACTGGCACCAGCAGGACTCCACGCGGGTGTTCTGGGTGTTCGCGGTGACCATGTTCGTGCTGCTCGCGCCCAAGGTGATGGGCTACTTCGCGATGCTGCTCAAGCCCGGCGAACGTCGCGGCTGCGGCGGCGGACTGCGCGCCTTCGTCAGCATGCTGCTGGAAACCCTGCTGGCCGCGCTGATGGCGCCGGTGGTGATGTACGTGCAGTCGCGCGGCGTCTCCGAGGTGCTGGCCGGCAAGGACTCGGGCTGGGACGCGCAGCAGCGCGACGACGGCCGCATTTCGTGGGCGGCGCTGTTGCGCAGCTACGGCGGACTGAGCGCGTTCGGTCTGCTGATGGGCGGTATGGCCTATGCCGTGTCGCCGTCGCTGGCGGCATGGATGGCGCCGGTGGTGATCGGCATGGCGCTGGCGGTGCCGGTGGTGGCGATCAGTTCCTCGCGCGCCGCCGGCCTGTGGCTGCGAAAGCTGCGCATCCTCGCCATACCCGAGGAATCGCAACCGCCGGCAGTGCTGCTGCGCGCCGCCGAACTGCGCCGCGAAGCCGCCGCACGCCGTGTCGAGGCCGAGGCGCAGGCCCAGGGCTGACGCCGGCATACTATCCGGCCTCCTCCATCGGGAACCGACATGCTGGAAACAGTGGAACACGAGACCGGCGCGGCGCCGCGCTGGACCGTCCTGTGGCTGCACGGCCTGGGCGCCGACGGCAACGACTTCGCGCCGCTGGTGCCGGAGCTGGTGCGGCCGCACTGGCCGGCGCTACGCTTCGTGTTTCCGCACGCGCCGGTGCGGGCGGTGACGATCAACAACGGCGTGCGCATGCGCGCCTGGTACGACATCGTCAGCATGGACTTCTCCAACCGCGCCGACAGCGCCGGCGTCGCCGACTCGGTGGCCCAGGTCGAGGAATTGATCGCACGCGAGGACGCGCGCGGCGTGCCGGCCGAGCGCCTGTTGCTGGCCGGCTTTTCCCAGGGCGGCGCGATCACCCTGGCCGCCGGCCTGCGCCGCGAACGGCCGCTGGCCGGCCTGATCGGCCTGTCCACCTATCTGCCGGAACTGGAGAGCGTCGCCCGCTGGCACGCCCCGGCGGCCCTGCAGCAGCCGCTGTTCATGGCCCATGGCCAGGGCGACCCGGTGATCCCGCAGACCTACGCCGAGCGCACCGCACAGACGCTGCAGGCGCTGGGCATGCCGGTGCAGTGGCGGCGCTATCCGATGGCGCATCAGGTCTGCGCCGAGGAAATCGCCGACCTGGGCGACTGGATGGATGCCTGCATCACCGGCAACTGAGGACGGCGGCCGCGTGGCGGCATGGTGCGCTGCCGATGGCGGGCGCCCGGAACCGGGGCTAGTATCGGCCGCAGCGCACGCCAGCCGAGCGGGGGAGACCTGGGTGAAGGTATTGATCGCCGCCGACGAACCCCTGGCCCGCGAACGCCTGCGCACGCTGCTGGCCGCGCATGCCGGTGTGGAAGTGGTGGCTGAGGCCGACAACGGCATGGATGCGCTGCACGCCTGCGCTGCCGCCCAGCCGGACCTGGTGCTGCTGGACATCGCGATGCCCGGCCTCGACGGCCTGGAGGCCGCCCGTCACCTGGCCACGTTCGAGCCGCGCCCGGCCGTGGTGTTCTGCACCGCCTACGATGCGCACGCGCTGTCCGCGTTCGAAGCGGCGGCGATCGACTACCTGATGAAGCCGGTGCGCGCCGAGCGCCTGGCCGCGGCCCTGCAGCGCGCCCGCACCTTCATGGCTGGACGCGGCAACGGCGCGGCCGCCACGCCGGCGCCGCAGGCGCGCACCCACCTGTGCGCACGCCTGCGCGGCAGCCTGCGGCTGATCCCGGTCGACGACATCCACTACCTGCAGGCCGAGGAAAAGTACGTGGTGGTGCACCACGCCCGCGGAGAGGACCTGATCGAGGAGTCGCTGCGCGCGCTGGAGGAGGAGTTCGCCGAGCGCTTCGTGCGCATCCACCGCAACTGCCTGGTCGCGCGCCACGAGCTGGTGGAACTGCGCCGGCTCGGCGAGGGCCAGGTGCAGGCGGTGCTGCGCCATGGCAAGCAGCCGCTGGAGGTCAGCCGGCGCTGCGTGGCGCAGCTGCGCAAGGAGATCCACCAGCGCTGAGGCCGGCCGGATCGCGCGGCAGCAGCGGCGGGCGGTGGCTTTCCGCGATAATGCGCGCATGAAGATCCTGCGCATCGCTACCCGCAAGAGTCCGCTCGCCCTGTGGCAGAGCGAGCATGTCGCCGCCTGCCTGCGCCGCGCGCACCCGCATCTGGACGTAGTGCTGGTGCCGATGAGCACCCGCGGCGACGAAGTCCTGGACCGCTCGCTGGCGGCGATCGGCGGCAAGGGCCTGTTCCTCAAGGAGCTGGAACTGGCGATGCTGCGCGGCGAGGCCGATTGCGCGGTGCACTCGCTCAAGGACGTGCCGATGGAGCTGGACCCGCCGTTCGTGCTGCCGGCGATCCTGCCGCGCGCCGATCCGGCCGATGCGCTTATCTCCAACCTCTACGCTTCGCTGGACGCGCTGCCGCTCGGCGCGCGCGTCGGCACCTCCTCGCTGCGGCGGCAGGCGCAGCTGCGCGCGCGGCGCCCGGACCTGGAGCTGCTGGACCTGCGCGGCAACGTCAATACGCGTCTGGCCAAGCTCGACAACGGCGGCTACGACGGCATCGTGCTGGCCTGCGCCGGCCTGCAGCGGCTGGGCCTGGACGGACGCATCACCCAGCGCCTGCAGGCGCCGGACTGGCTGCCGGCGCCGGCGCAGGGCGCGATCGCGGTGGAGTGCCGCGAGGACGCCAGTGCCGCGCTGGCGCTGTTCGCGGCGCTCGACGACGCGCCGACCCGTACCTGCGTGGAGGCCGAGCGGGCGATGAATCGTGCCCTGCATGGCAGTTGCCACGTGCCGGTGGCCGCCTTCGCGCAATGGCGTGGCGACGACCTGCTGCTGCAGGGCCTGGTCGGCGGCGTCGCCGACGGGCGCCTGGTGCGCGCCGACCTGCAGCGCAGTGCGCAGGATCCGCAGGCCCTGGGCCAAGCCGTGGCCGAGGCCCTGCTCGGCGCCGGCGCGCGCGAATTGCTGGATGTGGACCTGCCGGGCTGAGGGTGTCCACCGCCCCGCGCCATCCGCCGTACGAGTCAACTGTCATGCAGCCGCGACAAGCCAAGCCGAAAGCCGACTGATACCCTCCGTCGTCGGGACTGAAGTCCCTCCCACAGTGCAGATCCCGACAGTGCCGGTTGTGCACGTGCGGGAGCGGCTTCAGCCGCGACGGGCGTTACCGGGAAGGCCTGTCGCGGCTGAAGCCGCTGCTACAGGTGAGACATTTGGTCTCTGCGCGCCACCGCCATTCTGTGCTGGCGGGGCGCGGCTGCAGCGCTCCTACGAGAAGCGGTCAACGGGTCAGCCCTGCAGCGTGGCAGCTTGTCGCGCCGCTGCGCCCCAATCCCGAATCCCCACTCCCCAATCCCGGCTCACTTGAACTTGTAGACCAGGTTCATCGTGGCCAGGGTGTCGGTCTTCTTCTTGTCGACGCTGACGTCGCTGTTGTAGCGCGCCTGCCAGCCGGCCTTCAGCGCCAGGCGCTCGTTCATGCTCACCGAGATGCCCAGGTCGTTCTGCGCGAAGGTGTTGTACGCGCCGGATTCGACCAGCAGGGTGTTGCCCAGTTCGGTGTTGCTGGTCAGGCCGTACTTGAAGTCGACCAGGCCGCGGCCGATCAGGCCGGTCTCGTTGCGGTTCTCGACCACATCGTGGGCGCGGCGCACGCCTGGGCCGATTTGCACGTCGAGGCTGCGGCGGTCGCCGTCCATGATCCGGGTACCGTAGCCGATGCCGATCGTGGCCAGGCGGTCGTAGGTGGCGAAGTCGTCGCGCTCGTAGCGCAGCGAGGCGGTCAGCTGGCGGTGCTCGCCGAGCTGCAGCGCGCTGCCAGCGCTGCCGGTGTAGCGGTTGGAGGTGGTCTGGCGCTTGCGCGTGGTGGTGCCGTCGGGATTGGTGTCGACGTACTCGGCGCTGGCGTGCAGGGCCAGCAGGTCCAGGCTGTGGATCCAGTCGCCGTCCACGTACTGGCCCTTGAGCCGGCCGTTGAGGCTTTCGTTGCTGCTGTTGCCGTGCGAGGAGGCGAAGCCCAGTTCGCCCGATCCGCTCCACGGCGAACTGGCCGGGTCCGTGGCTGTCGGTGAGGTCGCAACGTCGGCGGCCCAGGCCGGGGACGTGCTCAGCAGCAGCAAAGCGATGGCGGATACGAGGGTGGCACGGCGGGACATGGCTTCTCCGAGTGTGGGGGACGCAGCCTTCGGCTAACGAAATGGAAACGATTTCATCATACCGGATCCACATGACACCCTGGCCGACGCCGGCCCCCGGCTTCATCGCCGGTTAGGGCGCCTGGCCGGCAGCCGCGCCGGGCAGGCGTTTTCCGCCCGCGACTCAGACATAATCGAGGCCATGGACCGCTACGAACGCATCAACGCACTGCACCGCCTGCTCAAGTCCGCACGCTATCCGGTCACGGTGGCGCGGCTGCAGGACGAACTGGGCTGCTCCCGCGCCACCGTCTACCGCGATCTGGCCTTCCTGCGCGACGCGCTGATGGCGCCGGTGGAAGGCGACGGCGAGGCCGGCTTCCGCTACGAATCCGGCGAGAGCGACCGCTTCGAGTTGCCGGGGCTGTGGCTGAGTTCGGAGGAACTGCACGCGCTGCTGGCCTCGCAGCAACTGTTGGCGCGCACCGGCGGCGGGGTGCTGTCCTCGGTGCTGGCGCCGCTGCAGCAGCGCATCGAGAGCCTGCTCGCCGCCCAGGCCGGCGCGACCCATTGGCCGGTGGAGCGGGTGCGGGTGATCCCGCACCGCGGCCGCAAGCTCGACGAAGCCAGCTTCCGCACCGTCGCCTCGGCGGTGCTGGAGCGCAAGCGCCTGTCCTTCGACTACCGTGCCCGCTCCACCGATGAATCGACCAAGCGCACGGTGTCGCCGCAGCGCATCACCCACTACCGCGACAACTGGTATCTGGACGCCTGGGACCATGGCCGCGACGCGGTGCGCAGCTTCGCGGTGGACCGCATCAACCATGCGCGCCTGCTCGACCAGCCGGCACAGGACGTGGCCGACGCCGAGCTGGATTCGCAACTGGCCGCCAGCTACGGCATCTTCTCCGGCGCGCCCAAGGGCTGGGCCACCATCGTGTTCAGTCCCAAGGCGGCGCGCTGGGTCGCCGACGAGCACTGGCATTCCAAGCAGCAGGGCCGCTTCCTGGCCGATGGCCGCTACGAACTGAAGGTGCCCTACAGCGTCTCGCGCGAGCTGCTGATGGACGTGCTGCACTACGGTTCGGATGCGGAGATCGTGGAGCCGCGCTCGCTGCGCGAACAGGCCAAGGCGCTGCTGTCGCTGGCGTTGAGCAACTACAGCGACGATTGAGGCGCCGTTGCCGGCGACGCGATTTCTGTAGGAGCGGCTTCAGCCGCGACGGGTGTCACTTGCCCAGCGTGTCGCGGCCGAAACCGCTCCTACGGGTGATCCGCCTCGCGTCCAGAATGCGCCGTCGCCGAGGTATGCATCGCAGTGGGCTGGATGCATCCTGGTCCACACGACACAGCGTCTGTTGTAAGAGCGGCTTCAGCCGCGACCGGGGCGTTACCGCCAATGCCCGCCGCGGCCGGGATGTGGGCGCTCTATGCCGCATCCAGCGGCGCGCCGCCGCCGAGGATCACGCCGATATTGCGCTCGATCCAGTCCACCAAGGCATGCACGTGCGCGGCCGCTTCCTCGCCGAGCGGGGTCAGGTCGTATTCCACGTGCGGTGGCACCACCGGGTAGGCGGTGCGCTGCACCAGGCCGTCCGCCTCCAGCGCCTGCAGGGTCTGCGACAGCATCTTTTCGCTGACCCCTTCCAGGCTGCGGCGCAGGTCGCCGAAGCGGTGGGTGCCCTTGCGCAGCGCCACCAGCACCAGCACGCCCCAGCGGCTGGTGACATGGCTGAGCACGGCGCGGGACGGGCAGTTCTGCGCGAACACCTGGCCGCGCAGCAGGGTCGCGTCCGCGCAGCCGCGCGGCGCTTCGTCGAGAGGGTCGGAGAGGACGCTGGCCAAGCGGTGCACCTGTCTGTGGGGGAGGGCGCCCCGATCATACGGGCCGCGCCGGGCGTTTCGCTGAGCGACGGATGATCGATGGTTCGGTGCAGGCCGTCCGTGGCGCCATGACGTTCATGGCGCTTGTGCTGGCAGTACCGCTGCTTGATGCGGCCCGAATGACGGATAGGCACGCCGGCTTGCCGCAGCGCAGGCAGCCGGCCGCGTCGCGACCGGCCTTGGTCGTGAGCCGCCTCAGGGCTTGTTCGGCACTTCGAAGCCGAGCTTGCCGACCTGGTCGCGGTGTTGCGCCACGCGCTTGAGCTTGTCGATATTGACCCCGTACTGGTGGTCCAGCTTGTCCACCAGCTCGCGGTACTGCTTGTGGCTCATGTTCGGCGAGCGCGCGAATACCCAGGCCAGGTCGCGACCGGGGTAGTCGATCAGCGCCCAAGAATAGTCCGGCGCCACTTCCAGGATGCGGTATTTGGTGGGCACCATCCTGAAGAACCAGGTGGTCCAGCGGCGGTTGCCGGTGCCTTCCTTGACCGTGGCGCGCGACTTGAGCTCCTTGACCGGCTCGTCGAAGCCGTTGCGGTACTCGTAGCGCACCGCGATCTTGCCGTCTTCCTCGAGGGTGTATTCGTCGCTGCTGGCGACGTGGCCGCGCTCGGCGAAGTACGGGATGTGCGCGATCACGTACCAGCGGCCCATGAAGCGCTGCAGGTCGATCGGCGGCTGCGCCGGCTCCTGTTCCGGGTCCGGCGCCTTGGCGCGGGCCGTCGGCAACGGGACGGCCATGCCCAGCAGCAGCACGGAAGCGAACAGGGAAAGCAGGCGCATAGGGAATTCCGGGGCGAAGGGCGAACGCCGGTGAAGTATGCGCGTGCGCCATGTCAATGGTGCGTCGCAGCCCCTGAGATGTGGCGGCGGCACCCTGCGCGCCTCGACTTCCAGGAGCTGCCGTCATGCCGATCGTCCCGTCGTCCCCGCGCACCCATGTCCCGCACCCCGGCCTGCGCCGCCTGCTGCGCCAGGCGATCCTGGCCGGACTGGCCCTGGTCCTGGTGTGGCCGGCCGCGCGCGGCCACAGCGAGTGGCTGGGCTGGCGGCCGCTGTGGCTGCTGGGCATGCCGCTGAGCGCCTGGTGGGCCCTGCATCGCTTCCCGCTGCCGCCGCTGCGGCGCCTGTGGGGGCAATGGCGGGCCCGGCCACGGGCGCAGGCGCGGCGGCGCCGGCCGGCGCTGCGAAGCGCGCGCCCGGCCTGACCTTCGGCAGGGGAGGGCGGCGATACTGCGTGCTACGGTGCGGCGCTGTCCTTCCCGGATCCGAACCATGTCCTCACTCGCACACGCCTGCCTGATCGCCGGCCTGCTCGCCGCCGGCACCGCCGCGGCCAAGGAAACCGCGATGCCCCAAGACCCCTACGCCTGGCTCGAAGACGTCACCGGCACCAAGGCGCTGGACTGGGTCAAGGCGCAGAACGCCAAGACCGAGGCGCGCTTGGCCGACACCCCCGCCTTCAAGGCCCGCGAGGCCGGCATCCGCGAGGTGCTGGATTCCGACGCCAAGATCCCGGCCGTGCAGAAGATCGGCCCGTATTACTACAACCTGTGGAAGGACCGCGCGCACGAACGCGGCCTGTGGCGCCGCACCACCCTGGACGAGTACCGCAAGCCCGAGCCGAAGTGGGAGACGGTGCTGGACCTGGACGCGCTGAACAAGGCCGAGGGCGAGAACTGGGTGTGGCATGGCGCCAACTGCCTGCGCCCGGAATACCGCCGCTGCTTGATCGCGCTGTCGCGCGGCGGCGCCGACGCCGACGTCACCCGCGAGTTCGACCTGAACAGCAAGCAATGGATCAAGGACGGCTTTTTCCGTCCCGAGGCCAAGGGCGGGCTGAGCTGGATCGATGCCGATACCGTCTACCTGTACACCGACTTCGGCCCCGGCTCGCTGACCAGCTCCGGCTATCCGCGCATCGTCAAGCAGTGGAAGCGCGGCACCCCGATGAGCAGCGCCACGCTGGTCTACGAGGGCAAGCCGGACGACATGTACATCGCCGCGATGCACGACGACACGCCCGGCTACGAGCGCGATTTCGTCAGCCGCACGCTGGCCTTCTACAACGACGAAATGTACCTGCGCGGCGCCGATGGCCGCCTGACCAAGATCGACGTGCCCAACTCGGCCAACAAGGGCGTGCACCGCCAGTGGCTGACCCTGGAGCTGCGCGATCCGTGGACGGTGGGCGGCACGACCTACCCGGCCGGTGCGCTGCTGGCGACCAAGTTCGACGACTTCATGGCCGGCAAGCGCACCTTCCAGGTGCTGTTCACGCCGACCGAGACCGCGTCGCTGGCGTCCTTCGCCTGGACCAAGTCGCGGCTGGTGCTGAACGTGCTCGACGACGTCAAGAGCCGGCTGTGGGTGCTGACCCCGGGCGAGGGCGAGTGGGCGCGCGCGCCGTTCCCGGTCGGCGACCTGGCCTTCGGCAGCACCAGCGTCGACGCGGTCGATGCCGACGAGAACGACCAGGTGTGGCTGACCTCCACCGACTTCCTGACCCCGACCACGCTGATGCTGGCCGACGTGCAGCGCGGGCCGAAGAGCATCGAGACGCTGAAGGCGATGCCGAGCTTCTTCGACGCGTCCAAGGATGCGATCGAGCAGCACTTCGCCGTGTCCAAGGACGGCACCAAGGTGCCGTACTTCCTGGTCCGGCCCAAGCAGCTCAAGGCCGACGGCAGCGCACCGACCCTGTTGTACGCCTACGGCGGCTTCGAGATCTCGATGACCCCGTTCTACTCGGGCAGCCTCGGCCGCGCCTGGCTCGACCAGGGCGGCGTGTACGCGCTGGCCAACATCCGCGGCGGCGGCGAGTATGGCCCGCGCTGGCACCAGGCGGCGCTGAAGCAGAACCGGCACAAGGCCTACGAGGACATGGCGGCGGTGGCGCAGGACCTGGTCGCGCGCAAGATCACCTCGGCCAAGCACCTGGGCGTGCAGGGCGGCAGCAACGGCGGGCTGATGGCCGGCAACATGCTGATGCAGTACCCGCAGCTGTTCGGCGCGGTGGTGGTGCAGGTGCCGTTGCTGGACATGAAGCGCTACAGCCACCTGCTGGCCGGTGCGTCGTGGATGGCCGAGTACGGCAACCCGGACACCGACGACTGGAAGTTCATCCAGACCTTCTCGCCGTACCACCTGTTCGATCCGAAGAAGAGCTATCCGCCGGTGATCTTCCTGACCTCCACCCGCGACGACCGCGTACACCCGGGCCATGCGCGGAAGATGGCGGCGAAGATGATCGACGCCGGCAAGGACGTGACCTACTACGAGAACATCGAAGGCGGTCATGGCGGCGCGGCCAACAACGCGCAGGCGGCGCACATGCAGGCGCTGGCGTACAGCTTCCTGTGGGAGCGGCTGTCCAAGTGAGTGGCGCGGTCCGCGTTCCGGTCGGGGCGCGGACCATCGCCTGGTTGGCGTCTCGGCAGTGAACGGTCGAGACGCGCGCAACGCGCGGCATCAATGAACGCGCCGGCACTGTCCGCGTTGCCGCAGTGGATGCTCAGACGTCGTCGGTCAACGGCTTGACCAGCGTCAGCGAACGCACGTCGTAGCCCAGTTCTTCATACACGTGCAGCGCGTGCCTGTTGAAGGCCCAGACGTTCAGACGCATTTCGACCCCGCCGCGTCGCGCCACCCAGTCGTGCGCGCGCTGCATCAGCGCCGGGCCGATGCCCTGGCCGCGATGGCTGCGGGTGATGCCCACGCTGCCCACCCGGCCGAAGCGCATGGGCTGCAGCAATGAGTGCGATTCCACGACGATGCCGACCGTGACGAAGCCGACGAGCACGCCCTGCGCCTCGGCGACGAAGGTGGTGGCATCGTCCTGGCCGATGCTGCGCGTCCAGTGCGTCGCATCGCGGTCCGCGGCACCTGCGCCGGCGAAGACCTGGGGAAACGCCGCATGATGGAGTGCATTGACTTCCTCGCCGAGCGCGCAGATCGCGGGGAGATCGGATGCGATGGCTTCGCGATAGGTGAGCATGAGGGGGCTCCAGTCGCTTTCCTGTGCCGCTGGCCGCCTCAGCGCGGCCAGCGCGACAGCCCACGCGCGATCCGCGCCACGGCCTGTTCCAGCCGCGGCAGGCTCTGCGTGTAGGCGATGCGCACGTGCTGGCGCGCGCGGTGGCGGCCGAAATCCACGCCCGGGGTGAATGCGACATGCTCGGTCTCGAGGAAGTGGGCGCAGAAGGCCTGCGCATCGTCGGTGAAATCGGACACGTCGGCATACAGGTAGAACGCGCCCTCCGGCTCGACCTCGATGCGGAAGCCGAGCGCACGCAGCGCCGGCAGCAGGTAGTCGCGGCGCTGGGCGAATTCGGCGCGGCGCGCTTCCAGAATCTGCAGCGTCTCCGGCAGGAAGCAGGCCAGCGCCGCGTGCTGGGCGATGCTGGACGCGCTGATGTACAGGTTCTGCGCCAGCTTCTCCAGCGACGGTACCGCCGCGTGCGGGGCCACCAGCCAGCCCAGGCGCCAGCCGGTCATGCCGAAGTACTTGGAGAAACTGTTGAGCACGTAGGCGTCGTCGTCGACCTCGAGCACGCTGGGCGCGTCGATGCCGTAGCTCAGGCCATGGTAGATCTCGTCCACCACCAGGTGCCCGCCGCGGGCGTGCAGCGTCTGCGACAGCGCCGCCAGTTCGGCGCGCGACAGCAGCGTGCCGGTGGGGTTGGCCGGCGACGCCACCAGCGCGCCGACGCTGTCCGCGTTCCAGTGCCGCTGCAGCAGGTCCGGGGTCAACTGGTAGCGGCTGTCCGGGCCGACCGGCACCAACTGCGCCGACCCTTCGACCAGGCGCAGGAAGTGGCGGTTGCACGGATAGCCGGGGTCGGCCATCAGCCAGTGGCGGCCGGGATCGACCAGCAGCGCGCTGGCCAGCAGCAGTGCGCCGGAGCCGCCGGGGGTGATCAGGATGCGTGCCGGGTCCAGGTCGACATCGTGGCGCTGCCGGTAGAAATCCGCCAGCGCCTGGCGCAGGGCGGGCAGGCCGCGCGCGGCGGTGTAGCGGGTATGGCCGGCGCCCAGCGCGGCCTGCCCAGCGGCGACGATCGGCGCGGCGGTGGTGAAGTCCGGCTCGCCGATCTCCAGGTGGATCACGTCGTGGCCGGCGTGTTCCAGTTCGTTGGCGCGGGCCAGCAGCGCCATCACGTGGAAGGGTTCGATCTCGCGGCTGCGCTGGCTGTAGCCAGGCGCGGCGGGCGAGGCGTTGAAGGTGTCGCCGGGAAGGGAAGCCATGCCGCCGATGATAGAGGAGCGTGCTTTCGCGCGTGTTAGCGATATCGAGCGGACTGCGAAACGGCATGTGTCATGCCGACACACCGTGTGCGCTGCACCCGGGCGGAGCGGTGGTGCAGCGGGGCGCGAGCAGCGGTCGGCACGCCAAGCGCCGCTTTCCGGCGAGCGCTATCGTTCGTTGCACGGTGCCATTCGCCTTGGCGCGAAAGGTCCTATGCCGCAATGCCATCGCCGCGCCGCAGGTCGCCTGACCCACCGCATCCCATGCCGCATCGCACGCATCGCCCGACATGCTTGCCACGGCGCGGCGTTGCAGGGAGACTCGGCCGGCACTGCGCGGCGCCCGCCCGCTGCCGCCGCCCGGCCAGGGCGACGCGTCCCGTTGCGTTACCGCCGCCGGAGCCCCATTAGATGCCTCACCGCCCCTTGCTAGCGAGCCTTGTCCTGCTCATGACCGCCTCCTTCGCTTCCTCCGCCTCCGCCGCCGCGGCGACCCCGCCGCATCCGGCCAAGCAGCCGCACGCGGTCAAGGCGCCGTTCGGCGCCGTCCGCCAGGACGCCTACTACTGGCTGCGCGACGACGCGCGCAAGAATCCGCAGATGCTGGCCTATCTCAATGCCGAGAACGCCTACGCGGACCAGGTGCTGAAGCCGCTCAAGCCGCTGGAAGACACGCTCTACCAGGAGATCGTCGGCCGCATCAAGCAGGACGACAGCAGCGTGCCGTACCGCGAGCGCGGCTACTGGTATTACACCCGCTACGAGAGCGGCAAGGACTACCCGATCCAGGCGCGCCGCAAGGGCAGCATGGAGGCGCCGGAGGAGATCCTGCTCGACGTCAACACCATGGCTGCCGGCAAGGGCTACTTCAGCGTCGGCGACGCGGCGGTCAGCCAGGACAATCGCCTCCTCGCCTGGACCGAGGACGACGTGGGCCGCCGCCAGTACGTGGTGCGCTTCAAGAACCTGGACACCGGCGAGGTCTACGCCGACCGCATTCCCGGCGTGTCGCCGGACGTGGTCTGGGCCGACGACAACAAGACCCTGTTCTACGTCGAGAACGACCCGGAGACACTGCTGACGGTGCGGGTCAAGAAGCACGTGCTGGGCACCCCGGCCGCGCAGGACGTGCTGGTCTACGAGGAAAAGGACGACAGCTTCTACATGGGCGTGGGCCGTACCCGCGACGACAAGTACATCGTCATCGGCGTCGAAAGCACCGTGTCCTCCGAGCAGCGCTACGCGCCGGCCGCCGATCCGCAGCGCTTCACCGTACTGGCGCCGCGCGAGCGCGACGTCGAGTACCACGCCGACCACTTCGACGGCCGCTGGGTGATCCGCACCAACTGGAAGGCCAAGAACTACGCGCTGATGACCGCGCCCGACGGCGCCACCGCGCGCAGCCAGTGGCAGAACTGGCTGCCCTACGACGAGAAGGTGTTCATCGACGGCTTCGAACTGTTCGACGGCTTCACCGCCATCGCCGAGCGCTCCGACGGCCTAGAGCGGATCCGCCTGCACTTCGCCGACGGCAAAGAGGAGTACGTCAAGGCCGACGAGCCGGCGTATTCGATGGGTCTGTCGATCAACGCCGAGCCGGACACACCGTGGCTGCGCTACAGCTATACCTCGCTGACTACTCCGGCGACCACCTACGAACTCAACACCCGCACCGGCGAGCGCAAGCTGCTCAAGCAGCAGCCGGTGATCGGCTACGACGCCAGCAAGTACCAGACCGAACGCGTCTGGGTGACCGCGCGCGACGGAGTCAAGGTGCCGGTGTCGCTGGTCTACAAGAAGGGCTTCAAGAAGGACGGCAGCGCCGCGCTGTACCAGTACGCCTACGGCAGCTACGGCATGTCCACCGATCCGGCGTTCAATCTGCCGGTGGTGAGCCTGCTCGACCGCGGCGTGGTCTACGCCATCGCGCACATCCGCGGCGGCCAGGAAATGGGCCGCGACTGGTACGACCAGGGCAAGCTGCTGCACAAGAAGAACACCTTCACCGACTTCATCGACGTCACCCGCGGGTTGGTGCAGCAGGGCTACGCCGCACCGGACCGCGTGGCCGCGGCCGGCGGCAGCGCCGGCGGCCTGCTGATGGGCGCGGTGGCGAACATGGCGCCCAAGGACTACCGCGTGCTGGTGGCGCAGGTGCCGTTCGTGGACGTGGTCACCACCATGCTCGACCCGAGCATCCCGCTGACCACCAACGAATACGACGAGTGGGGCAATCCCGAGCAGAAGACGTACTACGACTACATGCTCAGCTACTCGCCCTACGACAACGTCGCCCGCCAGGCCTACCCGGCGATGTACGTCGGCACCGGCCTGTGGGATTCGCAGGTGCAGTACTGGGAGCCGGCCAAGTGGGTGGCCAAGCTGCGCGAGAACGACACCGGCAGCCAGCCGATCGTGTTCCGCGTCAACATGGAAGCCGGCCACGGCGGCAAGTCCGGCCGCTTCCGTCGCTACCGCGAAATGGCCGAGTCCTATGCCTTCATGCTGGATCAGCTCGGCGTGGAGCCGCCGGCCAAGTGAGCGGGGTGCGCATCGGCTGGCCTGCGGGCCGGCCGATGGCGCTGATGTTGTGCGGGATGGGCGCCGGTCCCGGCTGCGCCGAAGTCCGATCGGCCGGCGACGTCTTTCTTCGCGACCAACGGTGTGCTCCAGCGACCACGAAAGACTGCGGTCGTAGGAGCGGCTTCAGCCGCGACGGCGTTACCGGTAACGCCCGTCGCGGCTGAAGCCGCTCCTACAGCCGTTGCTGCACGCGTCCGGCGGTCGCGTCAGTAGTCGGGTCGACGCCAGTGCGTGCCAGCGCGGGCTTATGATGGCGCGATGCGTCCGAACTCCCGTTTCCGCTGGGCCTGGTGGCTGCTGGCGTATGCCAGCCTGGCGACCGGCATCGTCGGCATTTTCGTGCCGGGCTTGCCGACCACGGTGTTCGTGCTGATCGCCGCCTACGCCGCCGCGCGCGGCTCGCCGCGGCTGCGCCGGCGCCTGCTGCGCGATCCGCGCTTCGGCCGCAGCATCCGCGACTGGGAACGGCATGGCGCGGTCAGCCGTCGCGGCAAGTGGATGGCGACGCTGACCATGGCCGCGTGCGCGCTGGTGCTGCTGCTGTTCGTGCACCGGCCGTGGGTGCAGGTGCTGGCGATTGGTTGCATGAGCGCGGTGGCGCTGTGGCTGTGGTGGCGGCCGGAACCGCCGCGCGAGTGAGTGCGCCGCGGCGCGCGAGCGCGGCACAGCCGGTTCATGCCGGTGTGGCTATACTCGGCGCATGAGCACATCGTCCTCTTCTCCGATCCGTCTCGTTCTCTCCGCCGCTGCGTTGCTGGCCCTGGCCGGCTGTGGCAACAAGGGGCCGCTGGTGATGCCGCAGAAGCCGGTCCCGGTGGAAGCCGCGCCCGCCACGCCCGCGCCCGACGCGACGCCGCCGGCGACCACCGATCCCGCCGGGCAGGCGCAGCCGGTGGATGGGCAGCGCCCGCCGGCCAACGACACCACCATGCCCACCAATGGGAATGAGTGAGGCCCGCCACGACACGCGCCTGCGTTTCAGCAAGATGCAGGGCGCGGGCAACGATTTCGTGGTGCTCGACCTGCGCGACGGCTCCCCGCCGCCGGACGCCGCACTGGCGGTCCGCCTGGCCGACCGCCACTTCGGCGTCGGCTGCGACCAGATCCTGACCATCGAACCGCCGCGCGATGCCGCGGCGGTCGCCAGCTACCGCATCTGGAACACCGATGGCAGCGCCGCCGGGCAATGCGGCAACGGTGCGCGCTGCGTGGCCGCCTGGCTGGTACGCGACGGCAGTGCCAGCGGCGCGGACTTCGTGATCGAAAGCCCCGCCGGCAGCCACCACATCACCCGCAGTGCCGACGGCGAATTCGCCGTGGCCATGGGCGTGCCGCGGTTCGCGCCGGAAGACGTGCCGCTGGTCGGCTTTCCGCGCGCGCGCGACGAGTACGTGCTGCCGCTGCAAGGCGGGAGCGTGCGTTTCGGCGCGGTGTCGATGGGCAACCCGCACGCGGTGCTGGAAGTGGGCCTGGTCGATGCGGCGCCGGTGGACCGCCTGGGCCCGTTGCTGCAGCAGCACGCCTCGTTCCCGGATTCGGTCAACGTCGGCTTCGTGCAGGTGATCGACCGTGGCCACCTACGCCTGCGCGTGTACGAGCGCGGTGTCGGCGAGACGCTGGCCTGCGGCAGCGGCGCCTGCGCGGCGGCGGCGGTGATGATGCAGCGCGGTCGGGTCGAGCGCGACGTACGCGTCAGCCTGCCTGGCGGCGAGCTGCGCGTGCAGTGGCCGGACGACACCGCACCGGTGGTGATGTCCGGGCCGGCGACGTTCGTCTTCGATGGAGAATGGATCCGATGAGCGACAGCCACGACAAGCTCGGTGCGCATGAGGTGGCGGCGTGGTTGCGGCGCCATCCCGGCTTCCTGAAACAGTTTCCCGATCTGGCGCTGACCCTGGTGGTGCCGCGCGACGACGGCCCCACCGCGTCGCTGGCTAGCTACCAGTTGGAAGTGCTGCGCGACAAGAATCGCGAGCTGTCGCGGCGGCTGGCCGACCTGGCCGCCAATGCGCAGGTCAACGAACGGCTGGCGGTGCGCACCCATCAGTTGACCCTGGCGCTGATGCGCCAGCGCAGCGCGGCCGACAGCGTGCGCGCGATGGCGGCCTCGCTGCAGGAGGATTTCCAGGGCGACCTGGTCAGCATCGTGCTGCTGCATTCCTTGCCCGGCCTGGAGCAGGCACCGTGGCTGCAGGTGCTGGCGGCCGACGATCCGCGGCTGGTGCCGTTCCGCGATTGCCTGAAGGATGGCGAGCCGATCTGCGGCCGCCTGCAACCGGAAAAGCAGGCGCTGCTGTACGGCGAGCGCGTGGACGAGGTGCAATCCACCGCGCTGCTGCCGCTGCCCGGCCTGGGCCTGATCGCGGTCGGCAGCCGCGACCCGAACCGGTTCTATCCCGGCATGGGCACCTTGTTCCTGCGCATGATGGGCGAGGCGCTGGCGGTGGCGTTGCAGCGATGAGTGGGGCCGGGACTCGGGATCCGGGACCCGGGACCCGGGGAGAAGCCGCAACCGGGACTGCCGTCCATGAGGCTGGGAAGGAGACTGCCGGCGCTGCGCACGAGGCCGCGTCTCCCGGGTCCCGGGTCCCGAGTCCCGAGTCGCGGTTCCTTTCCTACCTGCAGGTCGAGCGGCGCATGTCCGCGCATACCGTGGACGCGTATCGGCGCGACCTGGCGGCGCTGGAGGCGTGGGCGGCAGCCAACCTGCTCGGCGAACCGGCCGCGCTCGATGCCGCGCAACTGCGCAACTTCATCGCCGCCGAGCACCGTCGCGGGCTGTCGCCCAAGAGCCTGCAACGGCGGTTGTCGGCGTGCCGCAGCTTCTACGCGTGGCTGCTCAAGCACGGCCACATCGCCGTCAGCCCGGCCGCGGCACTGCGCGCACCGAAGGCGCCACGCAAGCTGCCGCAGGTGCTCGACGCCGACGAGGCGGTGCGCCTGGTCGAAGTGTCGACCGATGCGCCGCTGGGCCTGCGCGATCGCGCGCTATTGGAACTGTTCTATTCCTCCGGCCTGCGCCTGAGCGAGCTGTGCGCACTGCGCTGGCGCGATCTGGATTTCGTTGCCGGCATGGTCAGCGTGCTGGGCAAGGGCAACAAGCAGCGGCTGGTGCCGGTCGGCTCGCATGCGCGCACCGCGCTGCTGGCGTGGCGCGAGGAGAGCAAAGGCGAGTCCGCCGCGCCGGTGTTCCCGGGCCGCGGCGGGGCGCCGATCGGCGCGCGTGCAGTGCAGATCCGGATCAAGCAACTGGCCGGGCGCCAGGGCCTGTTCAAGCACGTGCATCCGCACATGCTGCGGCACAGTTTCGCCAGCCACATCCTGGAATCCTCGGGCGACCTGCGCGGCGTGCAGGAACTGCTCGGCCATGCCGACATCGCCACCACGCAGATCTACACGCATCTGGACTTCCAGCACCTGGCCAAGGTCTACGACGCGGCGCACCCGCGCGCCAAGCGCAAGTCCTGATCGCGGAATCGCGGTCGCACGGCCGCTGCCGCATCCGCGCTTGTTCTGGATCAAGGCGCGCCGGCGCAGGCAGGACGACACTGCCCTCCCACGTCGCGAGGGCTCCCCCATGGCCAAACCCTTTCCTCTGGCGCCGCGCCATCCCGAACGGCTGTGCTGGGGCTGCGATCGCTATTGCGCCGCGCACGACCTGGCGTGCGGCAACGGCGCCGGGCGCACCCTGCACCCGATCGAAACCCAGGGCGAGGACTGGCACGTCGCCTGGGGCATCGCCGCCGATCCGGCACGGCCGGCGCATGCCCGGTTGGGCGACGACCCGTCCGCGCACGGCGACGCTTGAACCGCGCGTCGCCAGCCCCCACACCTGAGTCATCGCTCCGGAGGCCGCATGGATCCCAGTCAGAACCCCAATGTTTTCCACGCCACCACGATCCTGTCGGTGCGCCGCGATGGCCGCGTCGCCGTGGCCGGCGACGGCCAGGTGACCCTGGGCCACACCGTGATGAAGGGCAACGCGCGCAAGGTGCGCCGGCTCGGCCGCGAGGGCCAGGTGCTGGCCGGCTTCGCCGGCGCCGCCGCCGATGCGTTCACCCTGTTCGAACTGTTCGAGGCCAAGCTGGAGAAGCACGGCCAGCTGACCCGCGCCGCGGTGGAGCTGGCCAAGGATTGGCGCACCGAGCGTCGTCTCGGCAAGCTCGAGGCGCTGCTGGCGGTGGCCGACAAGGAGACCTCGCTGATCATCAGCGGCACCGGCGATGTGATCGAACCGGAGGACGGCATCATCGCCATCGGCTCCGGCGGTTCCTACGCCCTGTCGGCGGCGCGCGCCCTGCTCGGCCACACCACGCTGGACGCGCGCACCATCGCCACCGAAGCGCTGAACATCGCCGGCGACATCTGCATCTACACCAATCGCAACGTGGTGGTCGAAGAGCTGTGATTCGGGAGTCGGGAGTGGGGATTCGCTGAGCGACTCCCTCCCGGTCTCCGGCCACGCATCGATCATTCCTCCTCCGCTTTTACGAATCCCCAATCCCCAATGCCCAATCCCGACACTTCCACCATGACCCCGCGCGAGATCGTGCAGGAGCTGGACCGCCACATCGTCGGCCAGCACGAGGCCAAGCGCGCGGTGGCGATCGCGCTGCGCAACCGCTGGCGGCGCATGCAGTTGCCCGACGCGCTGCGCAACGAAGTGATGCCGAAGAACATCCTGATGATCGGCCCCACCGGCGTCGGCAAGACCGAGATCGCGCGGCGCCTGGCGACGCTGGCCAACGCGCCCTTCGTCAAGGTCGAGGCGACCCGCTTCACCGAGGTCGGCTACGTCGGCAAGGACGTGGAGCAGATCGTGCGCGACCTGGCCGACACCGCGGTCAAGCTGTACCGCGAGCAGGCCAAGACCCGCGTGCGCACGCAGGCTGAGGAGCGTGCCGAGGACCGCATCCTCGATGCGCTGCTGCCGCGGCGCAGCGCCGGCATCGGCTTCGATCCGGAAGCCGCGCGCAACGAACCCTCGGCGCAGGACAACGACACCCGCAGCAAGTTCCGGCGCATGCTGCGCGCGGGCGAGCTGGACGAGCGCGAGATCGAGCTGGATGTCGCGGTCAACGTCAGCATGGACATCATGACCCCGCCGGGCATGGAGGAAATGGGCCAGCAGCTGCGGCAGATGTTCTCCAACCTGGGTGGCGGCAAGTCGCAGTCGCGCAAGCTGACCATCAAGGCCGCGCGGCCGCTGCTGATCGAGGAAGAGGCCGGCAAGCTGGTCAACGAGGACGATGTCCGCGCCGCGGCGATCGAAGCCTGCGAACAGCACGGCATCGTGTTCATCGACGAGATCGACAAGGTGGCCAAGCGCAGCGAGGCCGGCGCCACCGGCGGCGATGTCTCGCGCGAGGGCGTGCAGCGCGATCTGCTGCCGCTGGTGGAAGGGTCCAACGTCAGCACCAAGTACGGCACGGTCAAGACCGACCACATCCTGTTCATCGCCTCCGGTGCGTTCCACCTGGCCAAGCCCAGCGACCTGATCCCGGAGCTGCAGGGCCGTTTCCCGATCCGCGTGGAGCTGTCGGCGCTGTCGAAGGACGACTTCATCCGCATCCTCACCGAGCCGAAGGCGGCGCTGACCAAGCAGTACGAGGCGCTGTTGCTGACCGAGGGCGTGAGCCTGCGCTTCACCGACGACGCCATCGCGCGTCTGGCGGAGATCGCCTTCCTGGTCAACGAGCGCCAGGAAAACATCGGTGCACGGCGCCTGCACACGGTGCTCGAGCGCCTGCTCGACACGCTGAGCTACGAAGCCCCGGACCGCGACGGGCAGAGCGTCACCGTGGACGCGGCCTATGTCGATGCGCACCTGGGCGAGCTGGTGCAGGATCCGGACCTGAGCCGGTACATCCTGTAACGCCAGCGCGATCTAAAGCGGCAGGCGCCTTACCTGCGCCTGCCGCTGTGCACCTGATCCCTACGTCGCGCCTACATCGCGCGCGTCGTAGGCGCGGCTTCAGCCGCGCCGGGTCTTCCCGGTAACGCCCCGTCGCGGCTGAAGCTGCTCCTACAAGACGCGGCTCCGCCGCGTAGGCCCGCCGCAAAACCGCGCAGCGCGTGCGTCACCTCGCACCCGGCCAACTCAATACAGCGGCGTTCCCGCCTTGTACGCGGCCACGAACGACTGCCAGTCCAGTTGTACCTGCGCGGCGTAGTCGAACGCGAACTGGCGCAGTTCCGATTTCAGGCCGCTCCTGCTGGTGACCGCCTGATCGATCTGCTTGTCGATGCTGTAGGGCACCACGTTCGGGTCGTAGTCCTGGTCGGCCAGCGCGTGCGCCGAGGCCAGGGCCTGGCCCAGGTAGGTGGCGGCGGTGGCGAGCTTGCCGGCGCTGTCCAGCGCGGTCGGGTCCAGGTCCTGCTGGAATGGCGACTTCTCGTGCACATAGAACGGCGTGCCGTTGACGCTGGCGTAGCCGACCAGCACGTCGGCGTCGATGGTCTGCGCCTTGGCGGTGCGCGCGACCCGTGCGCCCTCGTTGTTGTCGTAGGTGGAGGCCGGCATCTGCGACGGCGCGGCCACCGCGACCACGCTGGCCGCTTCCTGCTTCCATTCCAGGATCACGTCGTCGCTGGTCGACGCGCTCGGGCCTTCGATCAGCACGTACAGGCGCAGGCGGCCGAGGCTGCCGGTGCCCGAGCCCAGCTTCTGGCGCACGTCCTTGATGCTGTAGTAGCTGGCCGCATAACGCTTGGACGCGGCGATCGAGCCGATGTAGCCGTTCATCGCCGCGGCCACCGCCGAGGCGGTGCCGGCGTCCACCGCGACCAGGTTGTCCAGGTCCTGGAACTGGCGCTTGCCGCCGCTGACCACCGTGTACTTGGACAGCAGGCTGCTGCGGCTCTTGCCGTCGGCGCCGTCGATGATCTTGGCCACCGCGCCGCTGGTGTTGCGCTTGCTCAACTGGAAGCTTGCTTCGGCGTCGCTGCCGCGGAAATCGGCGATCTTGTCCAGGTAGGCGCCGACCATGGTGTCGATGGCGTCGCCGATGTCGCTGTCGGACAGGCCGTTGTCGCGGCCGGCCAGGACCATGCTCGCGGCCAGCCGGCGCAGGTCCCACACGTACTGGCCGAGGTGGCCTTCGTCGAAGTCGGCGACCTGGAACACCGCCTTGCCGCTGCTGTCGCGTGCCGCATCGAAGTTGCCGATGTGGGTGTCGCCGCCGAGCCAGGTGTAGCCGGTCTGCGGCGAGGTCCACAGCGAACCCGGCAGGGTCGTCATGTCCTGATAGAAAATGTGGTCGGTGCCGCGGTAGAAGGCGTAGGCGCTGGTGGCCATGGTCGCCATCTTGGTGTCCAGCTCGGCGCGCTGCGCGGCGTAGGGATGGTTGTAGTCGTGGATCTGCTGCACTACCCAGGCGTCGCGCTGGCTTGCCGCGGTCGCGCATCCGGCGCAGGCGGCAAGGGTCAGGCCGATCAGCAGCAACTGCGGCAGGCGGGTGGACATCGCAGGTCTCCAGGCGCGGACGAAGGAACCGGCAGTCGACCACGCCGGCATTGCACGCAGATGAACCATCGCAGCTTAGAAGTAGCGCAGCCAGGCCAGGTCGCGGCGCCGCGCCTTCAGCCGCGCGAATGCGGCGGTGGGCCAGTACAGGGCCAGGCCAAGCAAGGCGGCGATGGCCCACAGCGCGGCCACGCTGTCCACGCCGAACAGATCGCCCCGGTTGGTGCCCCACAGCGCCAGCGCGGCCAGGTAGACGAGCTTCAGCACGTACAGGTGCAGCAGGTAGAAGAACATCGGCGCCGCGCCGATCGCCGCCAGGGGCGCCAGCGTGCGGGCCACGGCGGGGTGTTCGTACAGCCGCAGCAACAGCAGGCCCACGCCCAGGGTCAGCAGCAGGAACTGCAGCGACGGCGGGTACTTGGTGACGTTGAAGAAGCTCATCGCGGTATGCACGAGGTCGTTCTGCACCTGCCAGGGCGCATCGCCGTAGCCGTTGTGCCAGCGCAGCAGGTGGAACCCGGCCAGCGCGCCCAGCCCCCAGGCCAGCAGGCGCTGCTGGCGTTGCGCCGGGTCGGTGGCGGCGCCGTACCAGGGGCCGGCGGCGTAGCCGAGCGCGATCACCCCGATCCACGGCAGCACCGGATAGGAGGTGCGCAGGCGCAGCTCGCCCAGCTCCAGCCAGCGCCGGTCGTACAGCACCGCCCAGACGGCCGCGAGCGGGCCGTCGCCCTGTACCTGCACATCGTCCAGCAGGTGGTGGCCGGCGACCAGCGCCGCGCCCAGCAGGGCCAGTGTCGGCCGCGGCAGCCACAGCAGCGCGGCCAGGGCGAGCATGCTCAGGCCGATCGCCCAGATCACCTGCAGGTACAGCGTCTGCGGCGGAAAGGCGCCGCTCCAGGCCAGGTTGACCAGGGTCAGCTCCAGCACGATCAGGAACAGGCCGCGCTTGAGCAGGAAGCGGGCGGCCGCCGCGCGGCCGTCGGCCTGCCGCGCGGCGTACAGCCAGGCCGACAGGCCGGTCAGGAACACGAACACCGGCGCGCACAGGTGGGCGAGGGTGCGCGCGACGAACAGCGCCGGCGCCGTGCCTTCCACCTCCATCGGGTCGCCGACCGGGTGGTGCAGGTAGAAGGTCTCGCGCACGTGGTCGAGCAGCATCAGCAGCATCACCGTGCCGCGCAGCAGGTCGATCGAGGCTAGCCGCGCGGCCGGCGTTGCGGGAACGGCGAGGGAAGTGGGCGAAGCGAGGGCAACAGACGGCATGCGGTGCGATCGGTGTCGATTTTGAAACAATATAACACTCGAGTGGCAGAGCCATTCCCGGCGCGACTGGCGTGCCACTTGAGTGGCAGAGCCATTCCCGGCGCGACTGGCGTGGGGGCTCAGGCCATGGCAGTGCAGGGCTGCCGGCGCTGCGGCGGCACGCTTGAGTGGGGCAGAGGTGGATGCGCCAGGCGGGGCGGCGGCGGTCGGCGTCGCCTGGTTCGCCTGCGGGCCTGAAGGCGGCGGCGTGATGCTCGGTGCGCCGCGCCGGCGCCCGCGGCGGGCCGCTCAGTCCTCGCCGATGTCCTCGTTCCACACGTCCGGGTGCGCGGCGATGAAGCCGCCGAGCAGGTCGATGCACTCCTGGCTGTGCAGGTCGATCACGTTCACTCCGCTCTCGCGCAGCCAGTCGATGCCGCCCTGGAAGGTCACCGATTCGCCGACCACCACCGTGCCGATGTTGAACTGCCGCACCAGGCCGCTGCAGTACCAGCACGGCGCCAGGGTGGTGACCATGATGGTGTCGCGGTAGCGGCGCTGGCGCCCGGCCTTGCGGAAGGCGTCGGTCTCGCCGTGCACCGACGGATCGCCTTCCTGCACGCGGCGGTTGTGGCCGCAGCCGAGCAGGCGGCCGTCGCGGTGGTACAGGGCGGCGCCGATCGGGATGCCGCCCTCGGCCAGGCCCTGGCGGGCTTCGGCGATGGCGGTGTCGAGCAGGGCGCGGTAGTCGGGCGTGGTCAGCATGGGATGGCCGGGGGAAAGGGAGTGGCTGGCAGTCTGGCGCAGGCGGCGGGCGGCTGTCATCCCGGGCGGTGCTTCACCGGCACGGAGCGGCCGGCGGTGCGATAATCCCGGCATGAGCGAATCCCCCTACAAATCCGGCACCACCCATTTCGGCTTCCGCGACGTCGCCGCCAAGGACAAGCAGAAGCTGGTCGGCGAGGTCTTCACTTCGGTCGCCGGCAACTACGACCTGATGAACGACCTGATGAGCATGGGCATCCATCGGGTCTGGAAGCGCTATTTCGTCGCCACCGCGCAGGTCAAGCCGGGCGACCGCGTGCTGGATCTGGCTGGCGGCACCGGCGACATCGCCGCGCTGCTGAAGGACCGGGTCGGTGCCGACGGCGAGATCGTGCTGGGCGACATCAACGCCGGCATGCTCTCGGTGGGCCGCGACCGCCTCACCAACCGCGGCCTGGTCGCGGGCCTGGACTACGTGCAGTGCAACGCCGAGGCGCTGCCGTTCCCGGAGCAGAGCTTCGACCTGGTGACCATCGCCTTCGGCCTGCGCAACGTCACCGACAAGGACGCCGCGCTGCGCGAGATGTACCGCGTGCTCAAGGTCGGCGGCCAGGCGCGGGTGCTGGAGTTCTCCGAAGTCACCGCCGACTGGTTCAAGCCGCTGTATGACTTCCATTCGTTCAAAGTGCTGCCGCGCCTGGGCCAACTGTTCGCCAAGGATGCCGACAGCTACCAGTACCTGGCCGAGAGCATCCGCAAGCATCCGCCGCAGGACGCGCTGAAGGCGATGATGGAAGAGGCCGGCTTCGCCCGCAGCCACTACAAGAATCTCACCGGTGGGATCGTGGCGATCCATTCGGGCTACAAGATCTGAGTGAAGCCGGGATTCGGGAATCGGGATTTGGGATTCGCAATAGCGGGCGATCGGTTGCTGACCGATCGCGGCGCTGGGTAGTCCTTGTGGGAGGGACTTCAGTCCCGACGCGCGATACGACGATGCCGGCGCAAGCATTCGCCGCAGGACGCGAAGGCAAGGATGGAAGAAGCCGGCTTCGCCCGCAGCCACTACAAGAACCTTGCCGGCGGCATCGTGGCGATCCACTCGGCTACAAGATATGAGAAGCCGGGATTCGGGAATCGGGATTGGGGATTCGTAAGCGCGCCGGCTGTTCGCTGCTGCGAATCCCCAATCCCCAATCCCCAATCCCCGCTTCGATTGGGGATTCGGGATTCGTCAGCGTGCGCCGCACTGCCGTTGCGAATCCCCACTCCCGAATCCCCAATCCCGGCCTTCCGGTAAACTTCCGGTTTCCCCGAACCGGTGCTGTCTGCCATGCGTTCCCCGTTCCTGTTGTTGTCCCTGGCCGCGGTGATCGCGTCCGGGTGTTCCCGTGAAGCGTCCGCGCCCGATGCGGCCGCACCTGCCGCCAAGCCAGCGCCGGCCGCGGCCAAGCCGGCCGATCGCAGCCACGACGAGACCTCCTACGCCGAGCCGTCCAAGGTCGTGATCAAGGACCTGGCGCTGGATCTGAAGCTGGATTTCGACAGCAAGCAGATCGGTGGTACCGCCACCTACACGCTGGACTGGAAGGACAAGAGCGCCAAGCAACTGGTGCTGGATACCCGCGACCTGACCATCGAGAAGGTGCAGGCCGACGACGGCAAGGGCCAGGGCGCGCCGCTGCAGTACGCGCTGGCGCCGGCCGACAAGATCTACGGCAGCAAGCTGACCATCGAGGCGCCGACGCAGCCGCAGAAGATCAGCATCACCTACCACACCGCACCGACCGCCTCGGGCCTGCAGTGGCTGGAGCCATCGATGACCGAGGGCAAGAAGCTGCCCTTCATGTTCAGCCAGTCGCAGGCGATCCACGCGCGCTCGTGGGTGCCGCTGCAGGACACCCCGAGCGTGCGCTTCACCTACAGCGCGCACGTGGTCTCGCGCCCGGACGTGATGGTGCTGATGAGCGCCGACAACGATCCCAAGGCGGTGCGCAACGGCGACTACCGCTTCAAGATGCCGCAGCCGATCCCTTCCTACCTGCTGGCCATCGCCGCCGGCGATCTGGTGTTCAAGCCGATCTCGGCGCGCTCGGGCGTGTGGGCCGAGCCGGCGATGGTCGACAAGGCGGCCAAGGAGTTCGAGGACACCGAGAAGATGATCGTGGCCGCCGAGACGCTGTACGGTCCGTACCGCTGGGGCCGCTACGACATGCTGGTGCTGCCGCCGTCGTTCCCGTTCGGCGGCATGGAGAATCCGCGCCTGACCTTCGCCACGCCGACGGTGATCGTCGGCGACAAGTCGCTGGTGTCGCTGATCGCGCACGAGCTGGCGCATAGCTGGTCCGGCAACCTGGTGACCAACGCCAGCTGGAAGGACATCTGGCTCAACGAGGGCTTCACCACCTACGTGCAGGCGCGCATCACCGAGGCGCTGTACGGCCCCGAAGCGGCGGAGATGGAGCGGGAGATCGACCAGACCGACCTGCTGGCCGAACTAAAGGGCATGAGCCCGGCCGACCAGGCGCTGGCGTTGCCGGCGCTGACCGAGCGCGATCCGGACGAGGCGTTGAGCCAGGTCGCCTACGTCAAGGGCGCGTGGTTCCTGCAGTTCCTGGAGCAGCGCTTCGGCCGCGACACCTTCGATCCGTTCCTGCGCGGCTGGTTCGACGACCACGCCTTCCAGAGCGCCAACACCGACCAGTTCGTCGCATACCTGAAGACCCACCTGCTGGCCAAGAAGCCCGACGCGGTAACCGCGCAGGAACTGCATGCGTGGCTGGACGAGCCGGGCATCCCGGCGTTCGCGCAAAAGGCGCGCTCGCGCAACTTCGCCATGGTCGATACCGCGCGCATCGCCTGGACCGGCAGCGGCACCCTGCCGGGCAAGCAGGTCACCGATGCCTGGAGCACCCAGGAGTGGACGCGCTTCCTCAGCGGCCTGGGCGAGAAGCTGACCCCGGCGCAGCTCAAGCAGCTCGACGACGCCTACCACTTCACCAGCACCGCCAACGGCGAAATCGCCATGCGCTGGTATCCGCTGGCGATCCGCAGCGGCTACGTGGACGCGCGCCCGGCCGCCGGCGAGTTCATCGCCCGCGTCGGCCGTCGCAAGCTGATCCTGCCGATCTACGCCGAACTGGTGAAGACGCCGGACGGGTTGGCCTTCGCCGAGGAGGTGTTCGCCAAGGCCAAGCCGGGCTACCACCCGATCACCACGGTGTCGGTGCAGGAGATGCTGGACAAGGCCAAGGCCGGTAGCACCGCACACTGACGCGCGCCGCCACCTGGAAAGACCGCGCACACGGCGCCGGGAGCGATCCCGGCGCCGTGTGCGTATGTGCGGCCGGCCTGTTGCGGTGAGTGTGCTGTGCGGGGCGGAGGCGAACGCTTCGGCGGCGCTTGGTCGCGCGCGTTGCACGATGTCGCCCTGCGCGCCGTCGCATGCGCTGCCTGCATGAAGCGCGTGCCTGTCCCATCGTGCTTAACTTTTTCCACACGCGCCGTCGCGGGCGTGCACGACCCGCTGCCACGCATTCGCGATATCCTCGGCAGTCCCGATGGTCCTCGGTCCATGCGTGCATGACATCGTTCGCCACCGCCGCCCCGGTCGTCGCAGCAAGCGCCATCGCCCTGGCAGGACACTGCCATCGCCGATGCGAGCGGACCCGCTCGCGCCTGCGGAGGCAATGCCGAGATGACTGACGCTCACGCCCTGTCCGGCTCCTTGCTGGCCGAATTGCCCGATGCCCGCGGTGGCGAAATCTTCACCGAACTGCTGCGGCGCTCCGGCTGCCGCGTCGAGCGCATCGTCTCGCACGGGCAAACCACGCCGCAGGACGCGCCCTACCTGCAGGCGCACGACGAATGGGTGCTGCTGTTGCGCGGCAGCGCACGGGTGGCGCTGTGCGAGCGCGAGGTCGCGCTGGCGCCGGGCGACCATCTGTTCATCCCGGCCGATACGCCGCATCGGGTGACCTTCACCGATCCCGGGCAGCCGACCGTGTGGCTGGCCCTGCATCTCGGCGAAGCCGACGTGGTGGTCTGAGCGCATGATCCGTATTCGCCTTCCGGTGTCGCCGTGCTGGTGCTGACGATTGCCTGGTTGCTGCTCGCCGGCATCCTGCTGGTGGTGGCAGTGGTGATCGGCGTGCTGCTGGTGCTGCGCGATCCGTTTCTGCTGGTGCGCCTGGAGAGCTTGCGCCAGCGCCGTGGCAGCGGACTGCAGCGGCGCCAGGCCCAGGTCGCTGGACACACCTGGACCTATCTCGTGCGCGCCGCGACCGATCCCGCCGCGCCGACCCTGCTGCTGGTGCATGGTTTCACCGGCAGCAAGGAGAACTGGTTGCCGCTGGCGCGTGCGCTGAGCACGCGCTATCACCTGGTGATCCCGGATCTGCCCGGCTGGGCCGAGAGCCAGCGCATCGCCGGGCAGGACTACGGCTTCGTCGCGCAGGCCGAGCGCGTGGCCGCGTTCGCCACGCAGTGCGCGCGTCGTGCCGGCAGCGAATGCGTGCTGCTCGGGCATTCGATGGGCGGCGGCATCGCCGCGCTGGCCGCGGCGCGCCATCCGGCGGTGTTCGACCGGGTCGGCCTGTTCAACGCCGCCGGCGTGCGCTTCGCCGACAACGCCTTCGGCCAGGCGGTGCTGGACGGGCACAATCCGTTCGCGGTGCACGATGCGGCGTCGTTGCAGCGCTACATCGACACCGTGTTCCTGCTCGAACGTGCCAAGCCGCGCATCCCGCGCTGGGCGGTGCCGGCGGTGGTGGCCTGGCGCCGTCGCGAGGCCGCGTTCGAACAGCAGGTGCTGGCGCGCATCGGCCGCGGCGAGGAGGCGTTCCTGCCGTTCGAGGAAGCCGCGCACATCCGCCAGCCGGCGCTGCTGCTGAATTGCGTGCAGGACGCGGTGATCGACGCCAGCGCGCTGGCGCTGTACGCGCAACGCCTGCCGCAGGCGATCCAGGTGCTGCTGGACGGCAGCGGCCACATGTCCATCGTCGAGAAGCCGGCCGAGGTCGCGCAGGCCATCGACACCCTGATCCAACGAGGAACCCCACGATGAAACGCATCCTGCTCGGCGCGCTGTGCGCCGTCGCCCTGGCCGCTTGCGGCGATCACGAGGGCGAGCGCAAGGCGCAGGCCGCGGCCGAAGCGCAGGCCAAGGCGCAGGCCGCCGACGACCTAGCCAAGCAGTACGACGCCGCGGTGAAGTCGGGCAATTGGGACCTGGCCCGGATCCACGGCGCGGCGCTGCTGCAGCAGTATCCCGGGTCGGACGCTGCCGAGCGCATCCAGCCCGGCTACGCCGAGGTCAAGGCCAAGGGCGAGGCGGCGCGCGAGCTGCGCCGCATGCAGGCCGCCTGGCAGTACTCGCAGGTGCCGGCCGGCAAGGGCGTGCAGCGCTCGGCGATGCTGTACAGCCGCGACAAGGTCGACGTGGACGGCAGCGGGCCCAAGCCGGTGCAACTGGTGTTCCGCGACCACCCGGAATGGAAGCGCAGCGCTTACCTGGTGCTGCAGTCCGGCGATTTCCGCTGCGCCGGCGGCTGCAAGGTGGAACTGAAGGCCGACGACGCGCCGCCGCACGCGGCCGCGGCCTGGCGGCCCAAGACCGACGAGGCCATCGCCATGTTCATCAGCGACGACAAGGCGCTGTGGAAGCTGGCGCGCAAGACCACGGTGCTGCAGATCACCTTCCCGGTGAAGGCCGGCGGCACCCGCACCGCGGTGTTCGAGACCGGCGGCCTGGACGGTGCGCAGATGCCGGGCTGGGATTGAACGCGATGCATGCCGCCACGCCCCCGCCGGCCGAGGCGCTGTGCCAGGTGCGCCACTGGGTGTTCGACATGGACGGCACCCTGACCCGCGCCGTGCACGATTTCGCGCTGATCCGCCGCGAACTGCAGATCCCGCCGCAGGCCGACATCCTGCAGCACCTGGCGGCACTGCCGGACGCGCAGCGCACCAGCAAGCATGCCTGGCTGCTGGAGCACGAGCGCGTACTGGCCCAGGAGGCCACCGCGGCCAACGGCGCGCCGGCGCTGCTGCGCACCCTGCATGCGGCCGATTGCCGGCTGGCGGTGCTCACCCGCAATGCCCGCGAACTGGCGCAGCTGACCCTGGAAGAGATCGAGGTCGACGACCTGTTCGAGGAAGTGACCATCCTCGGCCGCGACGAGGCCCCGCCCAAGCCGCATCCGGGCGGCCTGCTGCAGCTGGCCGAACACTGGGGCGTGGCACCGCAGGCGCTGGCGATGGTCGGCGACCACGCGTACGACTTGCAGTGCGGGCGCCACGCCGGTGCCACCACCGTGCTGCTGAACCCGGAGAACCCATGGCCGGCGCTGGCCGATCTGCATTTCGCCGATTGCGCCGCGCTGCTGGCGTGGTGGCAGGACCACGTCGGACCGCAGCCGCACTGATGCTGCACGCGGCGGCTGACGGCCGCCGCGTCCTCACACCCAACCCCGTCCGCGTATCGGCGTATGCATGCCGAATGCGCGCTCCTGCCGTGCGTCCCCGTGCGCCTGCACCTGTGCGGCAAGCGCGCCGATGGCGCAGGGTGTGCCACCGGTGCGTGTGCCCACACTGCGCCAATCGCGATGCAACGGCATGGCACAAAGTGTCACGTTCTCGGGACGCCTTCGACCGCGACGACGCGCGTCTCTGCGACCACAACCGACGTTGTGATCCGTACGTCAAGGGATGTTGCATCGCAGCGGTGCGATGGCATGGACGTTGCTCGTAGACACCCACGCTTCAGGTTCCGTGGCACACGCCGACCCAGGTGCAGCTGTCGCGGCTCTTCAACGAGGGGAGTAGAACGATGCACAGTCATTCACGTCGTACCCGGGCTTGTACGTTGCTCGCGCTGGCCACTGCGTTGGCGCTGGCGGGTTGCAAGAAGCAGGAAGAGGCCCCGGCACCAGCCGCGCCGGCCGCCGCACAGCAACCGCCGGCCGCCGCGCCGGCCGCGGTCGCCGATACCGACAGCGAGTTCGCCACCAATGCCGCCAACCCCGACAACTGGGGTGGCATCGGTCGCGACTTCGGCCTGAACCGGCACAGCCCCTTGGCCGAGATCAATCGCGACAACGTCAAGAACCTGAAGATGTCGTGGGAGATGAAGACCGACGCCACCCGCGGTCACGAAGGCCAGCCGCTGGTGATCGGCAGCACCATGTACATGGTCAGCGCGTATCCGAACAACGTGTTCGCGATCGACCTGTCGCAGGAAGACAACGGCAAGGTGCTGTGGAAGTACACCCCGCAGCAGGACGAGCGCGCGGTGGCGGTGGCCTGCTGCGACACGGTCAACCGCGGCGCCTCCTATGCCGACGGCAAGCTGGTGTTCGGCAGCCTCAGCGGCGACGTGATCGCGCTCGATGCCAAGACCGGCAAGGAAGTGTGGAAGCAGAAGCTCGCCTATCCCGAGAAGGGCGAGACCATCACCATGGCCCCGATCATCGCCGACGGCAAGGTCGTGGCCGGCATCAGCGGCAACGAGTTCGGCGTGCGCGGCCGCGTCGCCGCGTATGCGCTGGCAGACGGCAAGCAGGCCTGGTCCTGCGAAGCCACCGGCACCGACAAGGACATCTGCCTCGGCCCGGACTTCAACAAGGCCAATCCGCAGCACGGCCAGCTCGGCGACCTCGGCCAGAAGACCTATCCGGACGAAGGCTGGAAGCGCGGCGGCGGTGCGGCGTGGGGCTGGTACAGCTACGACCCGAAACTCAAGCTGGTCTACTACGGCACCGGCAATCCCGGCCTGTGGAGCCCGTCGTACCGCTGCGGCAAGACCACGCAGAAGGAATGCGACAGCGGCGAGTACGACAACAAGTGGTCGATGACCCTGTTCGCCCGCAAGATCGATACCGGCGAGGCGGTATGGGGCTACCAGAAGACCCCGTTCGACCAATGGGACTACGACGGCATCAACGAGCCGATCCTGGTGGACCTGACCATCGACGGCAAGCAGGTGCCCTCGGTGGTGCAGTTCGACCGCAACGGCTTCGCCTACGTGCTCGATCGCCGCGACGGCACGCTGCTGCGCGCCAACAAGTTCGTGCCGGCCAACTGGGCCGAGCGCATCGACATGAAGACCGGGCGTCCGGTCAAGGTCGCGGCGCATTCGCCGCTGGAACGCGGCCGCAAGGTCGAAGCGTTCCCGTCGGCGATGGGCGGCAAGGACCAGCAGCCGTGCTCGGTGGATCCGGCCAACTCGGCGGTGTTCTTCTGCGGCACCAACAACTGGCACATGGAGCTGGACCCGCAGGAGCGCGGCAACACCATGATGGGCCTGCCGTACGTGTTCGCCAACGTGATGATGAAGCCGAACGAGCCGGGTGCGCTGGGCATCGTCAAGGCGTTCGACGTGGTCGAAGGCAAGTCCAAGTGGGAGATCAAGGAGAAGTTCCCGGTGTGGAGCGGCACCCTGGTCACCGACGGCGGGCTGGTGTTCTACGGCACGCTCGACGGCTGGTTCCGCGCCGTGGACAAGGACACCGGCAAGAAGCTGTGGGAGACCAAGCTGCCCTCGGGCATCATCGGCAACCCGATCGCCTACAAGGCCAACGGCCACCAGTACGTGGCGGTGTTCTCGGGCATCGGCGGCTGGATCGGCCTGCCGGTCGCCGCCGGTCTGGATCCGGGCGATCCGTACGGCGCGCTGGGTGCCGCCGGCCTGGCCTTCAGCAATGGCTTCGACAAGATCCCGTTGGGCGGCATGGTGCACACCTTCCGCATCGACGGCGCCGGCAAGACCGTCACGCCTACCGCGACCGCCACCGCGACTGCGGGCGGCGGTAGCGCGGCAGTCGCCGCCAAGACGGTGCGATGAGCCGGCGGCGCCGCGTCCAGGGTACGAGCGGGTGCCGCATGGCGCCCGGCTCGTGGCGCCTGCCTGCGGGCGCGCGCGCCGTGTTGCTGTTGTGCAGCCTCGGACTCGTCGCCGCAGGTTGCACGCGCGAGCCGTCGTCCGCGACGGCTCGCGCTCCTGCTGCCCCAGCCGCCACTACGGCGCCGGCCTCCGCCGCGCCCGCCGCCACGCTGCCGGCCAATGCGCCGGTGCTGCGGGTTTGCGCCGATCCCGGCAACATGCCGTTGTCCGATCGCGCAGGCGAGGGGTTCCAGAACAAGATCGCCCAGGTGGTGGCCGCGGAGATGGGCCGGCGCCTGGAGTACGAATGGCGCAGCTATTACCAGCGCGGCCTGGCGCGCAGCACGATCAACGCCGGGCGTTGCGACGTGCTGATGGACATGAACAGCGATTTCGAGATGGGCCTGCCCACGCGCCCGCTGTATCGCTCCACCTATGTGCTGGTCACCCGCAAGGGCCTGGCACTGCGCCCGGCCTCGCTGGACGATCCGGCGTTGAAGAAACTCAAGGTCGGCGTGTTCCAGAGTTCGCCGGCGCGGCAGGCGCTGTTCGACCATGGCGTGCAGGGCGAGGTGCAATACCTGTTCTACGATTCGGCCAGCGCGCCGCAGGAGCATCCCGGCAAGCTCGCCGAGCAAGTCGCCGCCGGCAAGCTCGATGCCGCCGAATCCTGGGGCCCGGTGGCCGGCTACTACGCCGCGCGCGGCGGCCTCGGCGTGGTGCCGTTGAACGTCATCGACAACGAGGTGCTGGAGTATTCGATGGCGTGGGCGGTGTCGCGCAAGAACGCGGCACTGCGCGATGCGCTGAATGAGGCGATGCAGCGCAGCGCCGGCAAGATCGACGCGATCCTGCGCGACTACCACGTGCCGCTGGTGGCCTGCGCCGATTGCATCGTCGCCGGCGACCTGCGCTCGCACGGCCCCTATGCGGCGCCCGCCGACCAGGACGACACGCCGAGCGCGCAGGCCTCGTCGGACATGCTGGCGCAACTGCAGTTGCGCATCGCCGGCGGTGCCGATCCCAACGAGGAGCTGGCGCACGCGCTGGATGCCGGCGACGGCGTGCGCGTGGCCTGGCTGCTGCGCCATGGCGCCAGCGCCGACAAACCCAACCTGCTCGGCGAGCCGCCGCTGCAGCAGGCAATCCGTAACCAGGCGCCGCTGTTGGTCGGCGAGCTGCTGGCGGCCGCTGCCAAGGTCGAAAGCCACGACAGCAGTGGCTGGACGCCGCTGATGAAGGCGGCCTGGTCCAACGACGGCAAGAGCGCCGCGCAGTTGCTGGCGCATGGCGCCAAGGTCGATGCGGTGTCCACCGATGGCTGGACGCCGCTGGACCTGGCGATCTCCTACGCCGATGCCGACCTGGTGCAGGCATTGCTCGACGCTGGCGCCAGCGTGCGTCGCGCCAACCCGGCCGGCTTCACCCCGGTGATGTTCGCGGTGGCGCGCAACGATCCGAAGATCCTCGACCTGCTGCTCAAGCGCGGCGCCGACGCCGACCGTGCGAACCGCGCCGGCGTCACGCCGTTGATGCTGGCCGCCGCGGCCGGGCGCGAGGACAGCGCCCGGCGCCTGCTCGCCGCCGGCGCCAGCGCCGATACGCGCGATGCCGACGGCAAGACCCCGGCGGCGCTGGCCCAGCAGCGCGGCAATGCCGAACTCGCCCACCTGCTGACGGAGGCCCAGCACCGACGCACGCAATGACCGCTTCCTGTCGTCCCGCACATGCCGCTCGCGCGGCCTGCTCTTCCCATCGTGCATTCCGCAAAGGTGTTGTCCCCATGCGTCCTGCTTCCATCCGTCGTCGCGCCGTCTCCGCGCTGCTGCCCCTGTCCCTGTTCGCCTCGCTCTTGCTGCTGGCCGCCTGCGGCAAGCAGGAAACGCCGCCCGCGCCGGCGGCCACGCCCGCACCGGCGCCCGCGTCTGCACCGGCCTCCGCACCGGCGGCAGCCGCGCCCGCGCCCGCCGCCGCCGCACCGGCACCCGCTGCGGCGGTGACGCCGATTCCGAAGGGGCCGCCGGTCAAGGTCACCCCGGAGCTGGTCGCCGAAGGCAAGGCGATCTTCAACTCCGCCGGCTGCACCGCCTGCCACGGCGGCACCGGTGGTGGTGGCATGTGCCCGCCGCTGACCAACGACATCTGGGTGTATGGCAACGATGACGACACCTTGCGCGCGCTGATCACCGAAGGCACCGCCGGCATGACCGCGCACGGCAAGACCCGGATCGGCCACGAGAAGGTGGTCGGGCAGATGCCGCCGTTCGGGCCGGTGCTCAAGTCGGGCGATACCGAGAAGCTGCTGGCCTTCATCCATTCCATCAACAAGACCGCGGGCGCCGCGCAATGAGGAATGCGTGGCGTCTGTCCGCCGTCGTCGCGCTGTCGCTGGTCGCCGCGGCCTGCCAGCGCACGTCGGCACCGGCCGCAGGCACCGACGCCGCGGCGGCCGCGCCCGCGCCTGCGACCAGCGCCGCGGCCCTGGCCTACGTGCCGAACCAGCGCAGCGGCACCATCTCGGTGATCGACACCGGCAGCGATCGCGTGGTGCGCACGCTGTCGGCGCAGGGCCAGCTCGGCAAGCGCCTGCAGCAGGTGGTGCCGGGACCGGCTGGGCATCTGTACGTCATCGACGCGCAGGGTCATCGCCTGCTGGAACTGGATACCGTGCAGGACCGCGTGCTGCGCAGCGTCGACATCGGCGAGAACGCCGAAGGCGTCGCCGTGGCGCCGGATGGCCGCCAGCTGGCGGTGTGCGTGGAAGGGCAGAACCAGGTGATGCTGATCGATCCGGCCAGTTTCGCGATCGGCGCGCATATCGCCACCCGCGGCCAGGCGCCGGAACATTGCGTCTACACCCCGGACGGCGCGCTGCTGCTGACCAGCAACGAAGGCTCCAACGACCTGGACGTGATCGACGTCAAGGCCGGCACCTCCACCGGCGTCATCGCCACCAGTGGCCATCCGCGCGGCATGGCGTTCGCGCCCGACGGCAAGACGGCCTATGTGGCGCAGGAAGCGGCCAACGTGGTCGACGTGATCGACCTGGCCGCACGCAAGCGCGTGGCCAGTATCCAGGCGGGGCAGCGTACCGCCGGCATCGCCATCGCCCGCGACGGCAGCCGCGTGTACGCGTCCAACGGTGCCGGCACGGTCAGCGTGATCGACCCGGCCGCGCGCCGTGCGTTGGCGGAGATCCCGGTCGGGCAGCGTCCGTGGAATCCGGCGCTGAGTGCGGACGGCAAGAAGCTGTACGTGGCCAACGGCCGTTCCAACAGCGTCAGCGTGATCGACACGGCGGCGATGAAGGAGATCAAGCAGATCGCGGTGGGCGAGATGCCGTGGGGTGTGGTCGTGGCGCAATGACGTGAGGCGAGCGGCGCCAGTGGGCGCCGCGACGGGGAGGCGGGGAGAGCCGGAATGAAGACGCGAGCCGCGGTCGCCTGGGCGGCGAACCAGCCGCTGGCCATCGAGGAGGTGGATCTGCAGCCGCCCAAGGCCGGCGAGGTGCTGGTGCGCATGGTCGCCAGCGGCATCTGCCACAGCGACGAGATCGCCTTGTCCGGCGTCGATGCCGAGGCGGCGTTCCCGGTGATCCTGGGCCAGGAAGGCGCCGGCGTGGTCGAGGAGATCGGTATCGGCGTCAGCAGCGTGCGTCCGGGCGATCACGTGATCCCGCTGTACATGCCCGAATGCGGCGTGTGCAAGTACTGCCGTTCCAACCGCACCAACCTGTGCCAGGCGATCCGCAGCAGCCAGGAGCGCGGGCTGATGCCCGACGGCAGCAGCCGCTTCTCGCTGCACGGTCGCCCGCTGCTGCACTACATGGGCACCAGCACCTTCGCCGAGTACACCGTGCTGCCGGAGATCGCGGTGGCCAGGATCCATCCGTCCGCGCCGCTGGACAAGGTCTGCCTGCTCGGCTGCACGGTCACCACCGGCATCGGCGCGGTGCTCAACACCGCGCGGGTGCGTCCGGGCGAGAGCGTGGCGGTGTTCGGGCTCGGTGGCATCGGCCTGTCGGTGGTGCAGGGCGCGGTGATGGCGCGCGCCGAACGCATCATCGTGGTCGACATCAACCGCGACAAGTTCCCGCTGGCGCGCGCGCTGGGCGCCACCGATTGCCTGGACCCGAAGGATTTCGGCGCACCGGTGCAGCAGGTCATCGTCGACCTCACCGACGGCGGCGCCGACCACAGTTTCGCCTGCGTGGGCGATGTGCGCGCGATGCGCGCGGCGCTGGAGTGCTGCCACAAGGGCTGGGGCGAAAGCATCATCCTCGGCGTGGCGCCGAGCGCGCAGGAGATCAGCACGCGCCCGCTGCAACTGGTCACCGGTCGCGCCTGGCGCGGCAGCGCGTTCGGCGGGGTCAAGGGCCGCAGCGAATTGCCCGCGTACGCCGAGCGCTACCTGGCCGGCGAGATCCGCATCGACGAACTGATCAGCGAAACCCTGCCGCTGGACCACATCAATCGCGGCTTCGAGACCATGCGCGCCGGCCGTGGCATCAAATCGATCGTTCTTTACTGACACGCAAGGAGTTGGCATGACCCGCATCCACGGACGCAGCCTCCCGTCGGCAAACCTGCTCGCGCTGGCCGTCGCCACCGCCATCGGCCTGCTCGCCGCACCCGCGCGCGCGCAAACCACGGTCAACGCCGACGATGCGCAGATCACCGCGCTGGACCGGGTCGAGGTCACCGCCACGCCGATTCCCGGCACGCTCATCGATGCCGACCTGTTGCCGTACACGGTGCAGACCGCCAATGCCGACGACATCGCGCGTAGCCAGGCCGGCAACCTCACCGACTTCCTGCTGCGCGAGATGAACGGCGTGGACACCAACGAGGTGCAGGGCAGCCCGTTCCAGACCGATCTGACCTTCCGCGGCTTCCGCGCCTCGGCGCTGCCGGGTGCCTCGCAGGGCGTGTCGGTGTACCTGGACGGCGTGCGCATGAACGAGCCGTTCGCCGACATCGTCAGTTGGGACATGATGCCGGAGGCGGCCATCCGCAGCGTGGCGCTGATGCCGGGTTCCAACCCGCTGTTCGGTCCCAACACGCTGGGCGGCGCGCTGGCCTTCACCACCCAGTCCGGCCTGACCGCACCGGGCCTGCGCGCCGACCTGTCGATGGGCAGCGGCGCGCGCAAGCGTCTGGATGCGTCGTACGGCTACGCCGGCCGCGACGGCCTGCATGCCTTCGTCGCGGTCACCGGCTTCGACGAGAACGGCTGGCGCGACGCCTCCGCCGGCCGCCTGGGCACCGTGTTCGGCAAGCTCGGCCGGCAGGGCGACAGCACGGACTGGGACGTGTCGCTGCTGCACGGGCGCAGCCGCCTGGTCGGCAATGGCCTGCTGCCCAGCCATCGCTACACCGACGAGGGCACCGAGCCCGGGTTGTACGAAGCCGACCGCGCCGCGGTCTACACCTCGCCCGACCTGACCCGCAACCGCAACACGCTGCTGACCGGGCAGTTCGACCATCGCTTCGACGAACGCACTGCGCTGCACCTGCTGGCCTACTACCGGCAGGGGCGCCGCGACACCGTCAATGGCGACATCAACGACGACTACGAGGCATTCGTCGACGACTGCGCCGACGGCTATGCCGCCGACGGCACGCCGCGGGATGCGGGCTGCACGGTCTCGCGCGCCGATGCCGACGCGCTGCACAGCGGCGTGCTCAACACCACGCAGATGCGCCAGCACGCCGAGGGCGTGGCGCTGAACTTCAGCCACCAGGCCGGCGCGCACGCGCTGAGCATCGGCGCCACCTACGACCGTAACCGCGTGCGCTACCGCCAGTACGAGCAGGAGGCGTTCGTGCAGGACGACCGGTCGGTGGTCGCAGATCCGGGCGAGGAGCGGGCGTTCTTCTCCGGCGTCGACGGCCGCAGCAGCACCCTGGGCCTGTTCGCTGCCGATACCTGGGAACTGGGCGAGGCCACCCACCTCAACGCCGCGCTGCGCTGGAACCGCGTCGCCGTCGCCAATACCTTGTCCACCGGCGACGACGGTGTGCTGCCGCGCGAACGCTTCGTGTTCGCCAAGGCCAATCCCTCGCTGGGCATCACCCAGCGCCTGGGCAGCGGCTTCACCGCGTTCGCCTCGGCCTCGCAGAACAGCCGTGCACCGACCGCGATCGAACTCGGCTGCGCCGACCCGGAACAACCGTGCCGGCTGCCGACCGGGCTGCAGGCCGATCCGCGCCTGGAGCAGATCGTCTCGCGCACCTACGAGGTCGGCCTGCGCTGGAATCCGTCGCCGGCGCAGACGCTGAACGCCTCGCTGTACCGCGCCGACAACCGCGACGACATCCTGTTCCTGCGCGCGCCCAATTCCCAGCAGGGCTATTTCGACAACGTCGGCCGTACCCGCTACCAGGGCGCCGACCTCAGCTACCGCGGCAGCCACGGCGCGCTGCGCTGGTTCGCTGGTTACAGCTATCTGGACGCCACCTACCGCAGTGCCGGCGAATTGCTGTCGGGCGAGCGCACGGTGACATTGCGTCCGGGCACGCGCATCGCCGGCCTGCCGCGCAGCACGCTGAAGCTGGGCATGGACTGGCAGGCGCTGGCGCAATTGTCGCTGGGCGCGGACCTGCGCGCGGTGTCGCGGCGCGTGGCCAGCGGCAACGAGGACGGCCTGGTCGAGGATCCCGAGGACGGCGAGGCACCCGCGCGCCACGACCTGTCCACCGGCGGCTATGCCTTGCTCGACCTGCACGGCACCTGGGAACTGGCCGACGGGTTGTCGCTGTACCTGCGGATCAACAACGTCTTCGACCGCCGCTACGAAACCTATGCGGCGATCGCCGAGGACCTGTTCCCGGGCGGCACACTGGCACGCCCGCAGGACGCCGCGGTCGAAGACGGCCCCTCGCGCTTCGTCGCGCCTGGCGCCCCGCGGCAATACCAGGTCGGTTTGCGCTGGCGTTTCTAGCGCGCGTCGCGTGGTTGGCGTCGGCGCTGATGGACTTCGTGCCATTTGCCTTACCGTGGCCGCGAGCCGCTAGGCTCCGGTGACCGTCGCGGCTGAAGCCGCTCCTACAGGAAACGCTGCGCCGGTACCAAGCGCGAAACCCATGTAGGAGCGGCTTCAGCCGCGACCTCGGAGCCAGAACCTATCTGGCTCCGATAGCAGTCGGGACTGAAGTGCCTCCCACAGGTTGTGTCGCCCAATCGATTCGCCGGCTGTTGTCGTAGGAGCGACTTCAGTCGCGACATCGAAGCCAGGCATCATCCAGCCTCCTCAGAGGTTGGGACTTGCGTTTCCCGTGGCAATCGTAGCGCCAGCTGCTTGGCAAAACATAACAGGCAAGGCTTCATTCGCAACTCGCAGGCAAGACCCGCAACGTGTAAGTCCTCCTCAGCTCACCGTCGCCAACCCATGCTTGCGCAGCTTGCGATACAAGGTGTTGCGGCTGATGCCCAGCGCATCGGCGGTACGGCTGACGTTCCAGCGATGACGCTCGAGCTGTTGCTGTAGCACGCTGCGTTCGGCGCTGTCCAGGGCGACACGGCCAGGCACGCCGTCGGCGGCGTGCGCATCGTCGCCGAGCAGGCACGGCCCACTGTCGGCGTCGACGATCTCCTGCGGCAGGTTGGGAATGCGGATGACGCCATCGGCGCACAGCACCGCGGCGGTGCGCAGCACGTTGCGCAACTGCCGCAGGTTGCCGGGCCAGGCATAGCTGAGCAGCTTGTGCAGGGCATCCTCGCTGATGCGCACCGGCTGCTCGCCGCTCTCTTCGCGCAACAGGGTGCGGATCAGTTCGGCCTTGTCGCTGCGCTCACGCAACGGCGGCAGGTGCAGCACCACGCCGTTGAGGCGGTAGTACAGGTCTTCGCGGAAGCCGCCGCTGCCGACCATCTGCGCCAGGTCGCGGTGGCTGGCACTGATCACATGCAGTTCCAGCGGCATCGCGCGGTCGCTGCCCAATGGCGTCACGCTCTGGTCCTCCAGCACGCGCAGCAGGCGCGTCTGCAAGGGCAGCGGCATGTCGCCGATCTCGTCCAGGAACAAGGTGCCGCCGCTGGCCTGCAGCAGCTTGCCGTGGCGTCCCTCGCGCGCGGCATCGGTGAAGGCGCCGCGCGCATAGCCGAACAGTTCGCTCTCGATCAGCGCTTCCGGAATCGCCGCGCAGTTCACCGCCACGAACGGCCGGTCGGCCCAGGGCGAGCTGCGGTGCACCGCCTTGGCGAACTCTTCCTTGCCGGTGCCGGTGGCCCCGCACAGCAGGATCGACACGCGGTGTTTGGCCAGCTTCAACGCATTGTCCAGGTTGTGCAGCATGCGCGGATCGGAGCCGACATGGTCGTTGGCGCGCGCGGCCTGGCCATCCTCGCCCGCGGCGCGCGTGCGGCCGGCAGTGCTGCGCGCGCGTGGCGGCTGCGCCAGGGCGAAGAAGCGGCGGCCGTGGCAGGCGCAACGGATCGACCACAGGGTGCTGGCGTCGTTGCGCGCGCGCTGCTCCAGCGTATCGAAATCCAGTTGCATCACCTGGGCGATATCGCGCCCGACCAGCGGCGAGCGGTCGGGCTTGCCCAGCTGTTCCAGCGTCGCCTCGTTGACCGCGAGTACGCGGCCGTCGGCGCCGACTGCGATCAGCGCCTCGTGCAGCAACCCGGCGAACTCCGGGCGGCTATGGAAGCGCAGGATCCACGCATGCCGGTACTGCTCCAGGAAGTACGCGCGGGCGATCTGCGCCGCCGACATGCGCACCAATGCGCCGGTATGGCACTGCACCAGCCTGGTGTCGCGCGCGTCGGGCGTGGACGCGTCCAGCACCGCCAGCAAGTTGCCCTGCGGATCCAGGATCGGCGCGCCGCTGCACGAGAGCGGCAGATGCCGCTCCAGATAATGTTCGCCACGGTGCACGCTCAGCGCGCTGCCCTCGACCGCGCAGGTGCCGATGCCGTTGGTGCCCTGGTAGCGTTCGGCCCAACTGGCGCCGCAGAACAGCCCGGTTTCGCGGAACGCACGCAGCAGCGCCGGATCCTGCACGCTGTGCAGCACGGTGGCCTCGGTGTCGGCGAACACCACCGCATAGCTGCCGCCGGCGATCTGCTCGTAGAGGTTCTCCATCTCCACCTTGGCGATGCGCAGCAGCGCCTCCAGCCGCTGCTGGCGCTCGCGCAGCTCGCCGTTGTCGTGGACCATCGGCGAGGGATGGGTATCCGGATCCAGGCCGTAGTCGTCGAGGCAGCGCCGCCACGAGCGCGCCAGGGCGGGTGGCAAGGTCTCGATCTGGCGAAACTGGCGCATACGCGCGAGCGGCGCACAGTCGGCGTCCTGCACGGGTGCGACAGCGGCGTGCGCGAGGTTGGCGACAGTCGACTCGGACATGGGCGCGCTCTCGTCCCCCCAGGGGGCCCCTGACGCAAGTGACGCACAAACGGGGTCCGTGCTCAACCCGCAGTGCAGCAAAAGCCGGGAGTGGGGAATCGGGATTGGGGATTGGTAAGAGCGGCTTGGCTGGGGCTGCTTCTTTGCCCGTTAGGCCAAACGAAAAAACCGCGCGATCGCGCGGTTCTTCATGGACTCAAGGCGCCAGGGGCCAGCTTTTACGAATCCCCAATCCCGACTCCCCACTCCCGCCTTTACAAGGCGTAACCGAACTGCTGCTTGAACTGGTCGTTGAACTCGTCGAAGTCGAAGCGCTGGTTCTGGGTGCCGGGGTGTTCGACCTTCAGGGCGCCCATCAGATTGCCCATCCGGCCGATGGTCAGCCAGTCGCAGCCGCGCTGGATGCCGAAGATCAGGCCGGCGCGGAAGGCGTCGCCGCAGCCGGTCGGGTCGACCACGCGGCGCTCGTGCGCCGGCGGGATGTCGTAGGTCTTCTCGGGGGTGTGCACCAGTGCGCCCTTCGGGCCCTGGGTGGTGATGTAGGCCTGCACGCGCGAGACGATGTCCTTCTCGTCCCAGCCGGTGCGTTCCTGCAGCAGGTTGGACTCGTAGTCGTTGACCACCACGTAGTCGGCCTGCTCGATGAATTGGCGCAGCTCCGGGCCGTTGAACAGCGGCATGGCCTGGCCCGGATCGAAGATGAACGGCACGCCGCCGGCGCTGAATTCCTCGGCGTTCTGGATCATGCCCTCGCGCCCGTCCGGGCCGACCAGGCCCAGGGTCACGCCCGGCACGTCCCTCACGTGGTTCTCGTAGCTGCGCATCATCGCGCCGGGGTGGAAGGCGGTGATCTGGTTGTTGTCGTGGTCGGTGGTGATGAACGCCTGCGGGGTGAACAGTTCGTCGATCACCTTGATCCGCGACAGGTCGATGCCCAGCGCCTGGAAATGCTCCCGGTACGGGCCGAAGTCCTGGCCCACGGTGCCCATCGGGATCGGATTGCCGCCCAGCAGGTGCAGGTTGTAGGCGATGTTGCCGGCGCAGCCGCCGAATTCGCGGCGCATCCGCGGCACCAGGAACGACACGTTCAGGATGTGCACCTTGTCCGGCAGGATGTGGTTCTTGAACTGGTCCGGGAACACCATGATGGTGTCGTAAGCGAGGGAACCACAGATCAGTGCAGACATCGGGCAGGCCTTGGCGGAGGAATGAGCCCGCATTCAGGCGGGCGAGGGCGGGGTCGCCGCGGCGCAAAGGGTAACGGCTGCGGCCCGGCAGGGCCAGAACCACGATCCATCGCGATCTCGCCGATACCACGCAACGCGTGGTTTTAGCGAGAATTTTCCTTGCCCGTACCCAGGCGGGTTGCTAGGCTAGCGGACTTCGTTTTCTGCCCATTTTTTCGCCATTCTGGCGACGGCGCGCCCCAGGACCCAATCCCCCGATGTTCAAGAAACTCCGCGGCATGTTCTCCAACGACCTGTCCATCGATCTGGGCACGGCCAACACCCTCATCTACGTGCGTGGCCAGGGCATCGTGCTGAACGAACCGTCGGTGGTGGCGGTACGCCAGGACCGGGCGATCGGCGGCACCCGCTCGGTGGCGGCGGTCGGCGCCGAGGCCAAGCAGATGCTCGGCCGTACTCCCGGCCATATCACCACCATCCGCCCGATGAAGGACGGCGTCATCGCCGACTTCACCTACACCGAGGCGATGCTGAAGCACTTCATCAAGAAGGTGCACAAGTCGCGCTTCCTGCGGCCCAGCCCGCGCGTGCTGGTGTGCGTGCCGGCCGGCTCCACCCAGGTGGAGCGCCGCGCGATCAAGGAATCGGCCGAGGAGGCCGGCGCCCGCGACGTGTACCTGATCGAGGAACCGATGGCCGCGGCGATCGGCGCCGGCATGCCGGTCACCGAGGCGCGCGGCTCGATGGTCATCGACATCGGCGGCGGTACCACCGAGGTCGCGGTCATTTCGCTGAACGGCATCGTCTATTCGCAGTCGGTGCGCATCGGCGGCGACCGCTTCGACGAGTCGATCACCAACTACGTGCGCCGCAACCACGGCATGCTGATCGGCGAGGCCACCGCCGAGCGGATCAAGCTGGAGATCGGCTGCGCCTACCCGCAGGCGGTGGTGCAGGAGATGGAGATCTCCGGCCGCAACCTCGCCGAGGGCGTGCCGAAGATGATCAAGATCAACTCCAACGAAGTGCTGGAAGCGCTGCACGAGCCGCTGTCGGGCATCGTCTCGGCGGTCAAGCTGGCCCTGGAGCAGACCCCGCCGGAACTGTGCGCCGACGTCGCCGAGCGCGGCATCGTGCTGACCGGCGGCGGCGCGCTGCTGCGCGACCTGGACCGGCTGATCTCCGAGGAAACCGGCCTGCACGTGCAGGTCGCCGACGACCCGCTGACCTGCGTGGCCCGCGGCGGCGGCCGTGCGCTGGAGCTGGTGGACATGCACGGCAACGAGTTCTTCGCGCCGGAGTGAGCGTGAGGCCGGGAATGGGGAATCGGGAATGGGGAATAGAATGGCCCCTCCGTCTCCGCACTGCCGGCTCCGTCTCTAATCGCCCGCTTGCGCCCCGGCCCGATCGCGCCGGGAGCGCGCCGTCGCTTTCCGATTTTCCACTCCCGATTCTCCAATCCCGGCTTTAGCCCGTGCCTCCTTACGCCGGTCCTCCCGTCACCGCCCGCCCCGGCGAATCCGCCAGCACGCCGCGCCTGCTGGTCTACCTGGCGCTGGCGTTGGTGCTGATCGTGCTCGACGCGCAGGCCGACTGGCTGGCCCGCCTGCGCAGCCAGGCCACGGTGCTGGTGCAGCCGATCTGGGCGCTGGCCGGCCTGCCGGGGCGGCTGGGCACCCAGGTGCAGGAGAACGCGGCCAGCCACTCGCAGCTGGTCAAGGAAAATCGCGCGTTGCGCAACGAACTGCTGATCGCCAAGGCGCGCCTGACCCGGCTGCAGACCGCGGCGCTGGACAACGCGCAGCTGCGCGAACTGCTGGGCGTGGCCGAACGCCGCGGCCTGGACGTGCAGCTGGCGCCGATCCTGGACATCGACCTGGATCCGACCCGGCAGCGGCTGGTGCTCGATGCCGGCAGCCGCGATGGCGTGCACGTCGGCCAGGCGGTGATCGACGCCGGCGGCCTGATGGGCCAGGTGATCGCGGTGACCCCGCTGCACTCCACCGTGCTGCTGCTGACCGACCCCGACCACGCGGTGCCGGTGACGGTGGCGCGCAACGGCGTGCGCCTGATCGTCTACGGCCGCGGCGGCAGCCTGGAGCTGCGCGACATCCCGCTCAGCGCCGGCGTCGAGGTGGGCGACGAGATCGTCACCTCCGGCCTGGGCGGCCGCTTCCCGGCCGGCTTCCCGGTCGGCACCATCTCCGCCCTGCGCCCGGACGACACCCACGCCTTCCTGGTCGGCGAACTGAAGCCGGCGGCGAAGCTGGACCGCGGGCGGGATGTGTTGTTGCTGCGGCCTTCGGCCGCGGCAACGGGATTGGGGATTGGGGATTCGGGATTGGTGAAAAGCGGCGCTACTGGCGTCGGCGATGGTCATGGAATGCCGGCGGCGACCACGCAGCCGGTGTCTTCCTCTCAGCAGGCGACGCCTTCGCGGGCCACCAGTGACCAATCGCGTGCACGGCCTGCGGCCGCGCCCGCAACCCCCAAGCAGCCAGGGCCTTCCCCAATCCCCAATCCCCAATCCCCAATCCCGGCTCCGAAGGAGCCCACCCAATGAGCCGCCTGCGCAGCAAAGGCTGGGTGTTGCCGGTCAGCGTGATCGTGGCGCTGTTGCTGGGGCTGATGCCGTTGCCGCTGGCGGTGCAGCCGTTGCGGCCGTACTGGCTGGCGCTGGTGGTGGCGTACTGGGTGATCGAGACGCCGGACAAGGTCGGGCTGGGTTTCGCCTTCGCGGTCGGGGTGCTCGCCGATCTGCTGTACGGCGGGGTGCTGGGCGAGCAGGCGCTGCGCCTGGTGATCCTGAGCTTCATCCTGCAGCGTTTCCGCGCGCGCATCCGCTTCTTCCCGATGTCGCAGCAGGCGCTGGCGATCGGCGGCCTGCTGGTCAACGACCGCATCGTCGCCGCGGCGGTGCATCTGGCGGTCGGCGAGCCGACGCTGCCGTGGAACTACTGGTGGGCGCCGCTGCTGGGCATGGCCTTGTGGCCGCCGCTGTTCGTGCTGCTGGACGCGCTGCGGCTGGGCCGGCGGAGCAAGTAGCATGGCCTTGCACCCGCGCCGCGCGCAGAAGAACCCGCACGCCGAGGCCGAGCAGTTCCGGCGCCGCGCGGCACTGGGCTTTCTCGGCGTGCTGGTGGCGTTGCTGGGCCTGGGCGGCTGGTACTTCAAGCTGCAGGTGCTGGACCACGACGTCTACGCCACCCGCTCCGACGCCAACCGCATCAAGCCGCGGCCGGTGGTGCCCGGGCGCGGCATGATCTACGACCGTAACGGCCGCCTGCTGGCCGAGAACGTGCCCGCGTTCCGGCTCGACGTGACCCCGGACAAGGTCGCCGACATGGATGCGTTGCTGGCCGAGCTGGGCAAGGTCATCGCGCTGTCGCCGGAAGACATCGAGCGCTTCCAGGCCGCACGCAAGGCCAGCCGCAGCTTCCGCCCGATCACCCTGAAGCTGCGCGTCAGCGAAGAGGAACGGGCACGCTTCGCGGTGGACCGCTGGCGCTTCCCGGGCGTGGAGCTGGAACCCTACCTGACCCGGCACTACCCCTACGGCGACCTGTTCGCGCACATCATCGGCTACGTCGGCCGCATCGACGAGAAGGACCTGGAGACGCTGGGCGAGGGCAACGCCGCGCTGACCCACATCGGCAAGTCCGGGCTGGAGCGCTATTACGAGGAACAGCTGCGCGGCAAGGTCGGCTACGAACAGGTCGAGACCAACGTGCAGGGCCGCGCGATCCGCACCGTCGGCCGGGTGCCGGCGCAGTCCGGCGCCGACCTGCGCCTGTCCATCGACGCCGACCTGCAGCGTGCCATGGTCGCCGCGTTCGGCGACTACCAGGGCTCGGCGATCGCCATCGATCCGCGCACCGGCGAGATCCTGGCGATGGTCAGCCTGCCGTCCTACGACCCCAACCTGTTCGTCAACGGCATCTCCCACGCCGATTTCCAGGCGCTCAACAGCGACCCGTCGCGGCCGCAGTTCAACCGCCTGGTGCTGGGCGGCGTGGCGCCCGGCTCCACCATCAAGCCGTTCATGGGCCTGGCCGGCCTGGACAGCGGCACCCGCCGCCCGGAGGACAAGATCCTCTCCACCGGCATGTTCTACCTGCCCGGGGTCAGCCGCGGCTGGGGCGACTCGCACCGCGGCGGCCACGGCTGGACCGACCTGCGCAAGTCCATCGCGCAGTCGGTGAACACCTACTACTACAAGCTGGCCATCGACATGGGCATCAGCAAGGTCGACCAGTACATGAGCCGCTACGGCTTCGGCGTGCCCACCGGCATCGACCTGGTCGGCGAGACCGGCGGCATCGTGCCGTCGCCGGCATACAAGGCCAAGAGCCGCAAGGAAGCCTGGTACCCCGGCGACACGGTCAACATCGCCATCGGCCAGGGCGACTGGAAGGTGACGCCGCTGCAACTGGTGCGCGGCGTCGCCGGCCTCGCCGATGGGCAACTGCGCACGCCGCACCTGGTGATGGCCACGCGCGAGGCCTTCGACCAACCGTGGGCGCCGGTACAGCCGGGCACGAGCAAGCCGATCAGCGACAACCCCAGCAACCTGCAGGCGGTGCGCGAAGGCATGATGGACACCATGCGTCCGGGCGGCAGCGGCCATGCCATCGCCATCGGCGCGCCGTACGAGATGGCCGGCAAGACCGGTACCGCGCAGGTGGTCAGCCGCAAGGGGCTGGCGGCGGTCGATCCGCGCAGCCTGCCGATGCACCTGCGCCACCGCTCGCTGTTCGAAGGCTTCGCGCCGGCCGACAAGCCCACCATCGCCCTGGCGATCGCGGTGGAAGGCGGCGGCTACGGCGCCAGTACCGCCGCGCCGATCGCGCGCAAGATCTTCGACGCCTGGCTGCTCGGCCGGCTGCCGCCTGGCGTGGAGCCGCTGGACAGCCTGCGTGGCGCCACCGCCTTCGGCAGCCACCTGTACTACGCCGAGGATCCGGGTTCGCGCGCCGCGGCCGATGCGGTCGCGCTGGCCGCCGGTGAGCGCCCGGTGCTGATCGGCCAGGCCGAGGTGGACGCCGCGGCGGTGCCGCTGCAGGCCGCGCCGCCGCCGATTCCCGACGAAATTCCGGACGAGCGATGAAGGATTTCCTGCGCTGGCTGGTCGAGATCGGCGGCCGCTTCACCCGCACCCTGGACTGGCCCATGTGCCTGGCGCTGGGCGCGTTGATGGCGATGGGGCTGGCGGTGCTCAAGAGCGCCGGCGGCATGCACCTGGTGATGGCGCAGGGCGCGCGCTTCGCGATCGGTGCGGCGGCGATGTGGGGCCTGTCGCGGGTGTCGGCGCTGCGCCTGCGCGCCTGGACACCGATGATCTACGCGTTGTCGATGCTGCCGCTGTTGGCGGTGTTCGTGCTGGGCACCGGCAAGTATGGGCGGCAGTGGCTGGACCTGAAGGTGTTCTACCTGCAGCCGGCCGAGCTGTTGAAGATCAGCATGCCGATGATGGTGGCCTGGTATCTGCACCGCATGCCGCTGCCGCCGCGGATCCCGACCGTGCTGGTCAGCGCGGTGATCATCGGCATTCCTACCGCCTTGATCATGCTGCAGCCGGACTTCGGTACCGGTGTGCTGATCGCCGCCAGCGGCGGCTTCGTGCTGCTGCTGGCCGGCCTGCCGTGGTGGTGGGTGGGCATCGCGGTCGGCGGCGTCGCCGCGGCCGCGCCGGTGGCCTGGTTGTGGCTGCTGCGGCCCTACCAGAAGGACCGCATCATGATGTTCCTCAATCCGGAGAACGACGCGCTCGGCGCCGGCTGGAACATCATCCAGTCCAAGATCGCGATCGGCTCCGGCGGCCTGCACGGCAAGGGCTGGGGTCTGGGCTCGCAGTCGCACCTGAACTTCATTCCCGAGCAGACCACCGATTTCGCGTTCTCCGTGCTCAGCGAAGAGTTCGGCTGGATCGGCGTGGCCACGGTGCTGACCCTGTACCTGATCGTGATCGGGCGCTGCCTGTGGATCGCCTCGCAGGCGCGCGACACCTTCTCGCGGCTGCTGGCCGGTGCCACCGGCCTGGCGTTCTTCGTCTACGTGCTGGTCAACGGCGGCATGATCTCCGGACTGCTGCCTGTGGTCGGCGTGCCGATGCCGCTGATGAGCTACGGCGGCACCTCGGCGGTGTCGCTGCTGGCCGGCCTGGGCCTGGTGATGGCGGTGAAGGCGCACCGTCCGGTGCACGGCTACTGAGCGAGCGGCACCGCGGCCGCTGCGCGCTGGCTTAACCGCGCCCTTGCAGGCAGGTGACTGCATTATTGCGGCGCGTGTCGCGCATGCGCACAATGCGCGTCGATGCCACGTGACGCGCGCCGCTCCCCCCGGCCCACACGCGTGCAGGAACTTCCGGGCAGGCAGGTGCGACCCCGCGCATCCATCCCAGCCCACATCGCCGAGGCACCCCACGCAGCGCATCCGCCGATCCGGGCCCTGGCCCGTCCGTTCGCGTCGTCCGCCGCTCCCTCGCCGTTCCAGTGGTTGTCCCGATGCTCGGCGTTGGCCGAGATGGATGCGTATTGATGAAATTCCTGCGCGTGTTGCTGTTGACGAGCGTGGTGCTGGGCCTGAGCGGCTACGCACTGCTGCGCTACTACTTTCCGCCGGGGGCGCTGCACGTCCGCGGCTATGGCCGCACGACCCTGGTGCATCCGCAGGGCGCGCCGCAGGGCGTGGTGATCCTGCTGGCCAGCGGCAGCCCGGCGCAGCGGCAGGCCGCTGCGCAGCGCATCGCCGCCAGCGGCGCGCTGGTCGCGGTGGTCGACGGCCAGCGCTATCTGAAGCATCTGCGCCATGGCGGCCACGGCTGCGACAAGGCCTGGCACGACGCCGAACGGCTGAGCCGGCGGCTGCAGCGGCAATTGCACGGCGACAGCTATTACCTGCCGGTCTTGGCCGGGACCGGCACCGCCGCGACCCTGGCCGCGCGCATCGTCGGCGCGGCGCCCTCCGCGACCCTGGGCGGCGCCATCGGCGTGGCGCCGGCACCCACCGAGGTCTGCGCCGGCACGGCCGCCGCCACCGCGGCGCAGGGCTTCGTCGACACCGTGGCGGCACCGGCCGATGGCGGCGTGGATGCCGCGCTGGCCGCGCGGGTGGCCGCGCACCTGCATGCGCGCGGCCGCGGCGGCGCGCTGGACGATCTGCCGCTGACCGAGCTGCCGTCGGCGACCCCGGGCGCGCCGCTGGCCATCGTGCTGTCCGGCGACGGCGGCTGGCGCGACATCGACAAGGGCATGGCCGAGGCCCTGCAGCGGCGCGGCATCGCCGTGGTCGGCTGGGACAGCCTGCGCTACTTCTGGCGGGCCAAGCCGCCGGCCCGCGCCAGCGCCGACCTGAGCCGGGTCATCGCCTACTACCAGCAGCGCTGGCGTCCGCAGAAGATCCTGCTGGTCGGCTATTCCTTCGGTGCCACCACGCTGCCGTTCATGGTCAACCGGCTGCCGCCGGCGCAGCGCGAGCAGGTCGGCCTGGTGGCGTTGCTGGGCCTGGAGCACAAGGCCGATTTCCAGATCCGCGTGCGCGGTTGGCTCAATCTCGGCGATGACGACGACGCGCTGCCGGTGCAGCCGGAACTGGCGCGCATTCCCGCGGCGCAATTGCTGTGCGTGTACGGCGACAAGGAAAAAGATACGCTCTGCCCGCAATTGCGCGCGCGCGGTGCGGAGGTCGTGGTGTTGCACGGTGGTCACCATTTCGACGAACGTCCGGCCGGCCTGGCGACGATCGTCGATACCCGCTGGCAGCAGCTGTCCGCCGGCGCGCAGCCCATCGCCGAACTGCGGACGCCGCCGCACCATGCACCGGCCGCTGCATCGCCCTCGGCCACGCCGCAGCCACCGCAGGCGGCACTCCGGCAATGACCTCGCGCATGCGCGCGGCGCTGCTGCTCGGCGGCCTGCTCGCCGCCGCTGCGTTCGGCAGCGCGGCGGCGACCGGCGATTCCCGCCGCGTCGTCGAACCGCGCCTGCCGCCGCTGTGCATGACCCTGGACGCCGCCTTGCAGGCGCAGCAACGCCGCTTCGCCGATGCGCAGGAGCGCAGCCCGCCGGACACCGCGCGCATCCAGGCCGCGCTCGACCGCTGCGCCGATGGCGCGCATGGCGCGGTGCTGTTGCGCGCCGGCCGCGGCACTGCCTTCCTCAGCGGGCCGTTGACGATTCGCAGCAACACCACGCTGGCGATCGACAGTGGCGTGACCCTGTTCGCCTCGCGCCAGCCCGCCGATTATCAGGTCCCGGGCCGCAACGCCTGCGGCCAGGCGGCGGCCCGCAGCGGCGGTTGCCGCGCGCTGATCACCTTGCAGGGGCGCGCGCTGGGGGTGATGGGCGTGCGCGACGCCGCCGGCCACCAGGGCAGCATCGATGGCCGCGGCGATTTGCCGATGCTCGGCAGCAGCGACAGCTGGTGGCAGTTCGCGCGCAGCGCCAAGGCCGCCGGCCAGACCCAGAACGCGCCCGACCTGATCCGTGCGCAGGACGTCGCCGATCTGCAGCTCTATCACGTCAACCTGCTCGACGCGCCGTACTTCCACGTCTTCGTGCACGGCGGCGACGGCGTCACCGTGTGGGGCGTGCGGGTCAGGGCGCCCGCCAACAGCCCCAACACCGACGGCCTGGATCTGGACAGCGTGCGCAACGCGACCCTGGCCGACAACGACGTGATGGCCGGCGACGACGGCATCGCGATCAAGACCAGTGCCGCGCGCTCGGCCGACATCACCGTGCGCGACTCGCGCTTCTACGGCACCCACGGCATCTCCATCGGCAGCGAGGTGATGTACGGCGTCGGCAACGTGCTGGTGGACGGCAACAGCGTGGTCGGTCATGACGCCGACGGCATCGTCGCCACCGATAACAACGGCCTGCGCATCAAGACCGGCCTGGCCAAGGGCGGCCCGGTGCGCGACGTGCTCTACCGCAACACCTGCCTGTTCGGCGTGGCCAGGCCGCTGGTGATCACGCCGCTGTACGGCCACGACCACGGTGGCAGCCGCAGCGGCAGCGTGCCGACCTTTGCCGGGATCGTGGTCGACGGACTGCGCGCGCAGGACACGCCCGCCGGCAAGGGCAGCACCGTACAGGGCCACAGCGCCGCGACGCCGCTGGACCTGGTGCTGGCGCACGTGGCCGCCGACGTCACCGCCCTGCATGCCAGCAACGCGCACATCGGCGTGGATCAGTCCGACCTGCGCTTGAGCGAGGACAGCAGCGCGGCTTCCACCTACGCGACCACGCTCGCAGGCTCGGTCCCGGCCTGCGCGCATGCGCCGGTGTTTCCGGCGCTGTAGCCCGTTGCGCGGCGCGCGCCGACGCGCTCGAAACGTCCGCCGTTGAGAGTGCCTGGCGTGAGACGCCACCACAAAGGCGCCGCGCGGGCGTGGCCCATGCCGATGTCGCCTGCGCGCCGGTGCCGTTCCGCCGCTGACCGTCCACTTGTTCCGGGAGCGCCATCACAGCGAGAGCCTGCTGCGACCGCGGGGTAATCCCAGGCGGTGTTTCACGCTCCGGCAGCAGCAGGCGGCCCTGAAGGTGCAAGGCGCCCTGGGAGAGAATGCTGCGGGCGCACTTGACCTGCGGCAAAGTTCTTTTGTTTCATGGCGTTATTGGTAGAAATTCATCTTGAATCTGGTAGTCTGCCGGCATGATCCGACGCTCGCTGATTTGCCTGCTCACGCTTGGCCTGGTCGCATGCGCGACCCAGCCCAAGGCGCCACCGTCGCCGCCGCAGGCCAGCGCGCCGCCGCCTGCGCCGCGCCCGGCACCACCGGCCGAGGCCGCCCCGGAAGTGGTGCAGGCACCGCCGGTGGACCTGACCCCGGTGCCGTTCGAGGTCGCCCGCGCCAACTTCGTCCGCGATACCGCGGCCAAGTACGGCATGGAGCCGGCACAGATCGAGGCGACCCTGGCACAGGCCCAATTCAAGGATGCGATCGTTGCGGCGATGTCGCGCCCGGCCGAGCGGGTCAAGCCGTGGAGCGAATACCGACCGATGTTCATCAGCCAGGCGCGGATCGATGGCGGCCGTGCCTTCCTGGCCACGCATCGCGACGAACTGCAGCGGGTGCAGGCGCGCACCGGCGTGCCGGCCGAAGTCATCGTGGCGATCATTGGCGTGGAGACCAGCTACGGCAAGAACGCCGGCTCCTACCGCGTGCTGGACGCGCTGTACACGCTGGCGTTCCGCTATCCGCGCAGCGGCGATCCGGCCAAGCTCGAGCGCGAGGTGCGCCGCGAACTGTTCTTCCGCGACGAACTCGGCCAGTTGTTCGCGCTGGGCCGCGAGGAGAACCTGGACATCACCACCCTGATCGGCAGCTATGCCGGCGCGATGGGCCTGGGCCAGTTCATGCCCTCCAGCTACCGCCAGTTCGCCGTCGATGGCGATGGCGACGGCAAGCGCAACCTGTTCACCGACTACGACGACGCGTTCTCGTCCATCGCCAACTACTTCGTCAAGAAGGGCGGCTGGGTGCGCGACGGCGTGGTCGCGGTGCCGGCGACGCTGCGTCCGGGCGCCGAGGAATTCAATCCCAGCGACTGGACCCCGACCTACACCCTGGCCGACCTGGCCGCGCGCGGCTACACGCCGACCGCGCCGGTGCCGGCGACCGCCGGCGGCGCCACCCCGATCACGCTCGACGGCAGCGCCGGCAAGCAGTACTGGCTGGGCTTCCAGAACTACTACGCGATCACCCGCTACAACAATTCCAAGATGTACGCGATGGCCGTCTACCAACTGTCCCAGGCCATCGCCGGCAAGGAGTTACCCCCGGCATGAACCCGAACGCGCTGCTCCGGATCGCTCCCGTCGTCGCTGTGCTGGCGCTGGCCGCCTGCAGCAGCGCTCCGAAGAAGACCGCCGGCGGCGCCAGCCCTGGCATCCGCGTCGAGGGCAAGGGACCGGCGCACGTCGCCACCGGCTGCCCGTCGACCTCGCCCTACGCGCCGGCCAAGGAAGACCCGTCCAAGCGCGGCAACTACACCGCCGGCGGCCTGTACGCGCCCGGCGTGCGCGATACCACCCCGGACTACGTGCCCAACGTCGCCTGCATCCCCGAGCCGCTGGTCACCGACGAACCGCGTTCGGCGATCGGCAACCGCTCGCCGTACACGGTGCTGGGCCGCGAGTACGTGGTCATCGACGATCCGCACAGCTACGTCGAGCGCGGTACCGCCTCCTACTACGGCGGCAAGTTCCATGGCCGGCTGACCTCCAACCGCGAGGTCTACGACATGTACGCGTTCACCGCCGCGCACAAGACCCTGCCGCTGCCCAGCTTCGCCCTGGTCACCAACCTGGACAACGGCGAATCGGTGGTGGTGCGGATCAACGACCGCGGCCCGTTCCACGACGACCGGCTGATCGACCTGAGCTACGCGGCGGCGGTCAAGCTCGGCATCACCGGCAAGGGCACCGGCCGCGTGGAAGTGCGCGGACTGACCCCGGCCGACAACGGTGATCTGCTGGCGCGTCGCCGTACCGGCCGCCAGCCCGCGACGCTGCTGGCCAGCGCGCGCAGCGACGCCACCACGCGCGATCCGGCCGCGGTGCGGCGCGCCGCGCAGATGGACGACCTGGTGAAGACCCTGCCGGCGAAATCGAGTGGATCGGCCGGCGGCACCGTGGCCGCCGCCGCGACCGTGCCGGCGCGCGCGGTTCCGGTGGCCGCGGTTGCCGCGCCGACCGCCGCGGCGGCGACCGCGACGGCCGCGGCGCTGCCGGAAGGCGAGCGCTGGCGCTACCGCGTGCAGGACGCGCCGGGCCGGGTCGGCGATGCCGATCGCTTCGATGCCTGGATGAAGTCGCGCGGCGTGCGCGTGGCCACCGGCAAGCCGACCACGCCCGCGCCCAGCGTGGCCGCGGCGAGTGCGCCGGCACGCGGATCCCGTGGCGGCGCGACGGCCAAGCCCACTGCCGCGCCTGCGGCCGCCGCGGCAGCGCCGACCGTCGCCGTGGCGACGCCGGCGACTCCGCCCGCGCCGGTCGCCACCACCGCGCCGCGCGCCGAGGCCGACAGCGCGCGCGGGCCGCTCGGCATCCTGCTGCAGGTGGCCAGCTTCGCCAGTCGCGAGAACGCCAACCGCGCGCTGTCGCGGCTCGCTTCGGCCGGCATCGTCGGCGCCAGCATCAGCGACATCGTCTCCGGCGGCCGCACCCTGTGGCGGCTGCGGGTGGCGGCCGAAGACCATGGCCGCGCCGCGGAGCTGGCCACCCGCATCGCTGGCCTGGGTTTCGGCCGGCCGCAGATCGTCAAGGATTGAGGCGTCGCGCCCGCCGTTGCGGGCCTGCGCCGCGCCGATGGCTTAACGCCGGTTCGCGCGCGGGTCCGCGCCGCGCCTGCCAGGGCGCCGGCTCGGCCTACAATGTCGCGTTTTCCATCGGCCTTCGGGCCCGCCAGGAGTCGTTTTAGATGAAATTCCGCTTCGCCGTCGCTGCCGTGGCCACGTTCGCCGTCGGCCTGGTTTCCGCGCAGACGCCCGGCCCGGTTCCCGCGCCGCCGCCCGCTGCTGCCGCCGCTCCGGCCACCGTGGCGATCCCGCCCGCGCCGAAGCCGGCCGTGTCCAAGTCCTGGGTGCTGATGGACTACGCCACCGGCCAGGTGCTGGCCGGCGAGAACGAACACGCACGCGTGGCCCCGGCCAGCATCACCAAGGTGATGACCTCGTACGTGATCGCGGCCGAACTGAAGCTGGGCAAGATCACCCGCGACGACCAGGTCATGCTCAGCGAGCGCGCCTGGCGCGAGGGCGGTGCCGGTACCGACGGCAGCTACAGCGGCTTCCCGGTCAACAAGACCGCGCGCCTGGAAGACATGGAAAAGGGCATGGCGATCCAGTCCGGCAACGACGCGGCGATCGCGTTGGCCGAACATACCGCCGGCAGCGAGGAAGCCTTCGCGTCGCTGATGAACGAGTACGCGAAGAAGATCGGCATGACCGGCTCGCACTTCGTCAACGCCCACGGCTTGTCGGCCGAAGGCCACTACACCACCGCCTACGATCTGGCGCTGCTGGGCCGGGCGATGGTGCGCGACTACCCGGAAACCTACGCCTACAACAAGATCAAGGAATTCCGCGTCGGCGACATCACCCAGCCGAACCGCAACCTGCTGCTGTGGCGCGACCCCAGCGTGGACGGCATCAAGACCGGTCACACCTCCGAGGCCGGCTACTGCCTGCTCAGCTCGGCCAAGCGCGGCGACCAGCGCCTGATCGCGGTGGTGATGGGCGACAGCTCCGAGAAGCAGCGTGCCGAGGACAGCCTGGCGCTGTTGAACTGGGGTTTCCGCTTCTTCGAGACCCACAGCCTGTACGAGCCGGGCAAGCAGGTCGCGCAGCAGCGCGTGTGGAAGGGCACCGAGAAGCAGGTGCTGCTGGGCGTGGCGCAGCCGCTGCTGGTCAGCGTGCCGCGCGGCCGCTACAACGAGCTGAAGCCGGCGATCGAAGTGCCCAAGACCCTGGAAGCGCCGATCAAGCAGGGCCAGCAGATCGGCATGGTCAAGGTGAGCCTGGACGGCAAGGTGGTGGCGCAGGCCCCGCTGGTGGCGCTGAAGGCGGTCGACGAGGCCGGCTTCTTCAAGCGTCTGTGGGACAGCTTCTGGATGTGGTGGGAATCGGAGTAAGTTCCTCTCCTCTCGAAAAAAGCCGGCTGATGCCGGCTTTTTTCTTGGGGATTCGGGAGTGGGGATTCGGGATTGGTGGCGACAACGCGTGCTGCCTCTCGTTCTCGTACGGCACTGCGCGCTCGCGAAGACTTGCGAATCACCAATCCCGGCTCCCCAATCCCGGCGGCTAAAGCCGATAGCTGATCGTGAAACTCCCGAATACCGGCGTCTGTCGCTGCAGGTCGAATTCGCGGGTGCGCCAGTAGCGGGCGAGCGCGAATTTCCACTTGCCGCGCGTCACCGCCAGGCCGACACCGGCGTCGCCGACGAAGGGGCGCTTCTTCACGCTGTGGCTGTCGCGGAAGGTGTTGCCGTCCAGGGTGATGTCGCGCAGTACCCAGCGGCCGTCGCTGGTCACGAACAGATGCGCCGACCAGCCGCTGCCGACGCTGCTGGCGGGCGGGGCGACGTTCTCGCCGGCGGGACGCAGCGGCGAACTGCCGAAATCGTCCGGCAGCTTCCAGCCCAGGCGCAGTTCCATGCCGGCATTGGCGTGGGTGTCCAGCGTGCCCAGCGCGCCGCCCCAGTGGCTGATCGCGTCCCAGCCCCAGCCGTCGCGGCTGCCCTCGCCGGACCAGCGGCGCATGCGTTCGTGCAGCACGCGGAACACCGGTTCGTCGTGCAACTGGTTGTCCCAGCCCTGGAACTTGGCGTCGCCGAGCACCTCGTGCACCGCATCCTGCACCTGCTTGCCCTGTGCCGAAGGGCCGATCAGTCCCAGGGTCAGTTGCGTGGTGCGCAGGCGGTCGTCGTTGCGCGCGTTGTAGCCGATGTTCATCAGCAACAGGCCGGCGTAGGGACGGTCGTCCTCGATCAGGTCGCGGCGGGTCTTGTCGGTGGGGGTGAACAGCGCCTGCCCGATCGCGAAGGTCATGTTGCGCTGGGTGAAGTCGCTGTTCGGCTGCAGCCAGGTCAGAGAGCGGTTCACCGCCCGCGCCAGCCGCGGCAGGCAGGGGTCGTCGGTGTAGTCGCGCAGGTTCGGCGAGACCAGGATCAGGCCGAAGCCGTTGGTATAGCCCTGATCCTGGCCGGCACCGCCAAACAGATCGTTGTCGAGGCGGAAGTTGACCGTGGGCGGGGTCGCCTCCCGCGTCTCGCGTGGGCATTCGGTGGCGGCGGCCGGCGCTGCGGCGAGGGCGAGCGCGGCGGCAAGGGGGAGAAACGGGCGCGATGACGGCATGGACGGCGTCTCTGGTCGGGAAGGGGAGTGAGCGGCGATGCGCGCCTGCGGCAGCCGATGCCGGCGAACACCCCGGACCATGAACGCAGCCCGTGCGACAAGGATAGGCAAATGTGGCGTAGCGGACAAATTCGTCCGTTTGGGTTTGTCCGTCCCATTTGCCCTCTTGCCGTGTGAAGGCGACGGTGCACCGTGCGGGGGCAGGGAGGCACTGCCCCCGGCAGGAGGCCACGCCACGGCGACGCCTGGTCAGTCGGTCGGTACCCTGTCCTGCGCGGCTCCGGGTGCCGGAGCACTGCCGGCCCACTCGGGCGCGGCCTTGGGTTTGTCCGGCGCCGGCCCGATAATGCGGGCATGGACATCACTTCCGACAACCCCGATCACGGTTTCCAGTTCCCCGGCGTGTTCGAACTGAGCGCCATGGGCACCGCCGACACCGGCCTGGAGGCCGAGCTGCCGCGCCTGCTCGCCGCCGCCGGCGTGGAGGTGATGGACGAGCGCATCAGCTGGAAGCATTCGTCCAACGGCAAATACGTGTCGGTGCGCATCGCCTTCCGTGCCGCGGACCGCGCCCAGTACGACGCCGCGCACCAGGCGCTGCGGGAACACCCGGAAGTGAAGTGGACGCTGTAGCCGCGGACGCGCCAGTGGCGCCGGCAACGACGCTGACGCCGTGCCGCGTCCGCCAGCTCGGCCGCCAGCCCTACGAGCCGGTGTGGCGGGCGATGCAGCGCTTCACCGATACGCGCGACGAGGCGACCCCCGACGAGTTGTGGGTGGTCGAACACGACCCGGTATTCACCCTCGGCCAGGCCGGCAAGCCGGAACACGTGCTGGCGCCAGGCGACATCCCGGTGCTGCAGGTCGACCGCGGCGGCCAGGTCACCTACCACGGCCCCGGCCAGTTGGTGGTGTATCCGTTGCTGGACCTGCGCCGGCTGCACATCGGCGTGCGCGACTACGTGTGCCGCATCGAGCAGGCGATCATCGACACCCTCGACGAATGGAACATCCTCGGCCAGCGCCGCGAGGGCGCGCCGGGTGTCTACGTCGGCGGCGCCAAGGTCGCCGCGCTCGGCATCCGCGTGCGCCGCGGCTGCACCTTCCACGGCCTGTCGTTCAACGTGGCGATGGACCTGGAGCCGTTCCACCGGATCAATCCCTGCGGCTACCAGGGCCTGCAGGTGACCGCGGTGCTAGACTTGGGCGGTCCCTCCGGCATGCAGGCGGTCACTCCGGTCCTGCTGGCCCAACTGGCGCGCCAGTTCGGGCTGACCCTGCAGCCGCTCGACGCCTTGCCCGACCTCTCGCTCACGCACGCGGCCTGACCGCCTGCCCGCCGACCACGCCATGACCCAGCCCAGCGCACGCTCCATTCCCTTGCAGGTCCTTTCCGGCGACAGCGCCTCCGCGCCGCTGCAGACCGGCGTCAAGCAGTTGGGCGGCGACAAGATCGCGCGCTCGCCGGTGCAGTTCGCCGACGCGCCGGTGCTGCGCAAACCCTCGTGGATCCGCGTGCGCATTCCCTCCGGCAATGCGGTGCAGACCCTCAAGGCCAAGCTGCGCGAGAACCGTCTGGTCACCGTCTGCGAAGAGGCCAGCTGCCCGAACATCCACGAGTGCTTCGGCCACGGCACCGCCACCTTCATGATCCTGGGCGAGGTCTGCACCCGGCGTTGCTCGTTCTGCGATGTCGCCCACGGCCGGCCCAAGCCGCCGGACGCCGGCGAGCCGGCCAGCCTGGCGCAGACCGTGGCCGACATGGGCCTGAAGTACGTGGTGGTGACCAGCGTCGACCGTGACGACCTGCGCGATGGTGGCGCCCAGCATTTCGCCGACTGCATCGGCGCGATCCGCGCCGCCGCGCCGACCACCCGCATCGAGATCCTGACCCCGGACTTCCGCGGCAAGGGCCGCATGGACCGCGCGCTGGAGATCCTGGCGACCAATCCGCCGGACGTGTTCAATCACAACATCGAGACCGTGCCGGACCTGTATCCCAACGTGCGTCCCGGCGCCGACTACCAGTGGTCGCTGACCCTGCTGAAGAAGTTCAAGGCGCAGCATCCGGCCATCGCCACCAAGTCCGGCATCATGCTCGGCCTGGGCGAGACCCTGGAGCAGGTGCAGGCGACCCTGCGCGACCTGCGCGCGCACGACGTGGACATGGTCACCATCGGCCAGTACCTGCAGCCGACCGCGCACCATCACCCGGTGATGCGCTACTGGACGCCGGACGAATACAAGGCGCTGGAGGAGTACGGCAACGCGCTGGGCTTCAGCCACGTCGCCTCCGGCCCGATGGTGCGCTCGTCCTACCACGCCGATCGCCAGGCTGCCGGCGCCGGCGTCGCCGCCTGATCCTTCTCCGCGCACATGGCCCGCGCGCATCGCGCATGGCCGCGGCGGCGACGCACGTTCGTCGCCGCACAGCGACCGTCCACACGGCTCGCACCGGCAACGTTCACACTTCTGCGCATGTCGGCCGCTAGTCTGCTTCATGAACAGGTGACACGGCCTGCAACTTGCGTCACTGTCGTGTTGTCTCACGCGATGTGCTGCCCCCCTGACGGCCTGGTGCCGAGAGTTCCCAGATGAAATTCAAAGCTTCCGCCTTCCTGCTGGCGTTTGCGCTGACCGCACCGCTGGCGCTGTTCGCCCGTACCGATGCGCCCGCGCTGCCGGCCGCTGCCACCGCCGACCAGGCCACCACCGCCAAGCTGGTGTACGGCCTGCTTTCCGACAGCCGCTACGCCTACCGGCCGCGCGCCCTCGACGAGGCGACCTCGAAGGAGGTCTTCAAGAAATATCTGGAGACCCTGGACGGCAGCAAGCAGTTCTTCACCCAGGCCGACGTCGACAAGTTCGCCGGGTTCCAGAACAACCTCGGCGCCAACATCTCCTCCGGCCAGCTGGAACCGGCGTTCCAGATCTTCGCCGTGTACCGGCAGCGCGTGGGCGAGCGCATCGCCTATGCGCGCAAGCTGCTCAAGCAGGACTTCAACTTCGACGGCGACGAGAAGTTCGAGTACGACCGCAAGAACGCGCCGTGGGCCAAGGACGACCAGGAACTGGATGCGCTGTGGCGCAAGTCGGTGATGAACGACTGGCTGCGGCTCAAGCTGGCCGGCAAGAAGCCGGAAGACATCCGCAAGACCCTGGATCGGCGCTACGCCAATCTCGACGACTCGGTGAAGGAACTGAAGAGCGAGGACGTGTTTCAGTTCTTCATGAATGCCTACACCAACACCGTCGACCCGCACACCGACTATTTCACCCCGCGCACCGCCGAGAACTTCAACCAGCAGATGTCGCTGTCGCTGGAAGGCATCGGCGCGCAGCTGCAGAAGCAGGACGACCTGGTGGTGATCCGCGAGGTGATCCCGGGCGGCCCGGCCGCGCTGGACGGCACGCTCAAGCCGGGCGACCGCATCGTCGGCGTCGGCCAGGGCAAGACCGGGCCGGTCGAGGACGTGATCGGCTGGCGCATCGACGACGTGGTCGCCAAGATCCGCGGCGACAAGGACACCCAGGTGCGCCTGGAATACATCCCGGCCGAAGCCGGCGTGGACGGCAAGCACCGCCAGGTGCTGCTGACCCGGCAGAAGGTGCGCCTGGCCGAACAGGCCGCCAAGGGCGAGACCATCGAACTGCCGGCGAAGGACGGCGAGCCGGCGCGGCGCATCGGCGTGATCAAGCTGCCGGCGTTCTACCAGGACTTCGAAGGCCGTCGCCGCAACGCCAAGGACTATGCCTCGGCGACGCGCGACGTGGCCAAGCTGCTGGCCGGGTTCAAGACCGACAAGGTCGACGGCGTGGTGCTGGACCTGCGCAACAACGGCGGCGGTTCGCTGGACGAGGCGATCGAACTGACCGGCCTGTTCATCGAGCAGGGTCCGGTGGTCCAGGTGCGTGAATCCGGCGGCCGCGTCACCGTCAACAGCGACCAGAACCCGGGCGTGGCCTGGGACGGCCCGCTGGCGGTGCTGATCAACCGCGGCTCGGCCTCGGCCTCGGAGATCTTCGCCGGCGCCATCCAGGACTACGGCCGCGGCCTGATCATCGGCGAGACCAGCTTCGGCAAGGGCACGGTGCAAAACATCGTCGACCTGGACCGCTGGCCGGCCAACGAGACCGACCGCTTCGGCCAGGTCAAGCTGACCATCGCCCAGTTCTTCCGCGTCAGCGGCAGCAGCACCCAGCACAAGGGCGTGGTGCCGGATATCGCCTTCCCGGCTAGCGTCGATGCCACCGAGTTCGGCGAAAGCACCTACGACAACGCGCTGCCGTGGAGCCGCATCGCCGCGGTGCCGCACACCCAGTACGGCAATTTCGCGCCGCTGCTGCCGAAGCTGGAGGCGCTGCACAACAGCCGCATCGCCAGCGACAAGGAGTTCCAGTGGTGGGAAGAGGACGTGCGCCAGTTCCGCGACGAGGCGGCGAAGAAGTACGTGGTGCTCAACGAGGCCGAGCGCCGCGCCGAGCGTGAGAAGCAGGACGCGCAGCGCAAGCAGCGCCAGGAGATCCGCAAGCAGCTCGGCCTGCCGCTGGATCCGCTGGCCGACGACAGCAGCGACGACGGCCTGACCGGCAACGAGCGCGACATCGTCAAGGATGCCGCGCGCGAGAAGCTGGTCGACAAGCGCCCGGATCCGCTGCTGCGTGAATCGGCCTCGATCCTCAGCGATGCGGTCAATCTGCTGGAGAAGGACCATCCGCTGTCGGTGCAGGTCCTGCCGCAGTCCACCGGCCCGGGGCGCTGGGCCGACTGAGCTCGCGCTCCACCGTCGCGAACACCGAACGCGCCATCGCCCAGCGATGGCGCGTTTTTCATTTCAGGTTCGGGCTTTGCAGGGCAGGCGTGCGCCATCGCCGTGCGCCCGTCGATCGTCCGCCGTGTCGATGCTTGCGGAGGGTTGGGCGGACTGAGGGGCCGGCCTGCAGTTTTTGGGTGATTGGTGAGAACCGCGGGCGTGGCGTTTGGTCTGCCGCGCGCTTGATGCGTGTCGTCGTAGGAGCGGCTTCAGGACACTCTCGTAATGCCTCGTTGCCGCAGCTCGGCATGGTGTGTCATCGCGATTGTAGGAGTGGCTTCAGCCGCGACAGGCATTCCCGGTAACGCCCGTCGCGACTGAAGCCGCTCCTACGGCCGAGCGGTTGTGGCGGGATCACATCTTCAGCCCAGCGCCTGCCACAGTTGGTGCAAGCCCAGTCCCAGCAGGGTCAGGAAGAACACGCGGCGGAACGCGCTGGCGGAAATGCGCTGGCGCAGCCGTGCGCCCAGCCACATGCCCACGGCCGTGGGCAGCAACGCCAGCAATGACGGACCCAGCGCTTGCGCGGGGAAGGCGCCGTGCGCGACCAGTGCCGCAGCCAGCGCCAGGGTGGCTGCGGCGAAGCAACTGCCCAGGGCGCGCATCAGCGTGTCTCGCGGCAGGTCCAACGCCACCAGGTAGGGCAGCACCGGCAGCACGAACACGCCGGTGGCGCCGGTCAGCAGACCGGTCGCCAGGCCCACCGGTGGCCCTGCCCAGCGCGCCTGCGAGGGCGACAGACGCGCCTGCCACTGGCTCAGGCCGAGCGTGGCGTACAGCGCCAGCAGCGCGCCCAGGCCGGCGCGCGCCAGCCGTGGGTCGGCGCCGGCGAGGATGCCAGCGCTGAACCAGGTGCCGACGACGATGCACGCCAGCAACGGCCACAGCCGCCGCAACAGCGCGCCCGTGCCCGCGCCCCAGGCCTGTTGCAGGTTGGTCAGCAGCGAAGGCAGTGCCAGCAGCGCGGCGGCCTCGGTCGGCGTCAGCCACAGCCCCAGCAGGCCCATCGCCACCGTGGGCAGGCCCATGCCGGCCACGCCCTTGACGCCGCCGGCGAGCAGGAAGACCAGGGCGATCGGCAGCAGGTGCGGTGCGAGCGTGTCCATGGCGACGAGCATCGGCGCGTCGCGGCGGCCGGACAATGCGCGAATGCTTCAGGCAGACTTCGGCAACGACGAAGGCGGGAGCGCCGATGCATCTGGATTTTACCGATCTGCGGCTGTTCCTGGCGGTGGCCGAGGCCGGCAGCATCACCGCCGGCGCCGATCGCGCGGCGCTGTCGCTGGCCGCCGCCAGTGCACGCATCCGCGCGCTGGAGACGCAGCTCGGCGTCGCGCTGTTCGAGCGCGGTCCACGCGGCGTCGGCCTCACTGCGGCCGGCACCGCGCTGTTGCGGCACGCGCGGCAGTTGCTGCGCCAGGCCGAGGCGATGCGCAGCGAACTGGGCGACTACGCCGACGGCCACCAGGCCAGCGTGCGCCTGCTGGCCAATACCGCGGCGCTGTCGGAATGGCTGCCGGAGCTGCTGGCCGAGTTCCTGGTGGCGCATCCGCGCATCGATCTGGCGCTGCGCGAGCAGGGCAGCGTCGCCGCGGCCGATGCGCTGCGCGAGCAACGCGCCGATCTGGCGGTGATCGCCGACCATGCCGATCTGCAGGGTCTGCAGGCGCATCCGTTCCGGCAGGATCGACTGGTACTGGTGGCCGCGGCCGCGCATCCGCTGGCGCAGGCGCCGCAGCTGCGGTTCGCGCAGGTGTGGCATGCGCAGTTCCTCGGCCTGGCCGAGGACAGCGCCCTGCAGCAACACCTGCGCACGCAGGCGACGCGTGCAGGCGGGCAGCTGCGCATCCGCGCGCAGGTGCACGGCATCGAACCGCTGTGTCGCATGCTGGCGCGTGGCGCCGGTGTGGCGATCCTGCCGCAGGCGGCGCTGGAGCGGGTCAGCGTGCGCGCGCAACTGGTCGCGGTACCGCTGCAGGAGCCGTGGGCGCTGCGCCAGTTGTCGATCGTCTGGCGTCCGACACCGGTGCCGTCGCCGCCGGTGCAGCAGGTGCTGGACTGGCTGTGTGCGCATGCTTCGCCGGTGGCGTGAAAGTCCGCAGGCTGGCGCGTTGCGGATGGCTCTGACGACGTGCTTCTCAGCGGTGCGGCGGAACGTGTCGTTACCTTGCGGAAGCGGTTCGTGTCGCCTGTTCGGATCACCCGCAATGGCTGTTTCCTGGTCATGCGCGTCGCGGCTGAAGCCGCTCCTACGACGAGCGGCCCTTCGTAGGCGTACATGCTCCCCTGGGAAGGAGGCCAGAACACCGCTAAGGCCTGCTTCGCCTGGCATCATCTTGCCTCGTAGGAGCGGCTTCAGCCGCGACAGGCGTTACCGCTAGCGCCTCTTCGCAACTGAAGCCGCTCCTGCACGCGCGCCTGCGGTCCATGCCGCAGGCGTCATCCCGTCACTGCGGCCAGGCGAATGTGGCGATCACCGGGAAATGGTCCGACGGCCAGTGACCTTGCGGCCGCGCGTCGAGCGTGGCGTAGTGGGTGGCCTGCAACCCACGCGAGAGGATCCAGTCGATGCGCCGGTCCGGGTGGCCGGTGAAATCGTGGAAGGTCGCTTCCGGGCCCTGCGGCTGTGCGACCTGCGTGCGCGCATCGGCCAGGCTGGCGGTGAGGGTGCGGTAGGTCGGCGAGTCCGGCGCCGTGTTGAAATCGCCGGTCAGCACCACCGGCACGTCCGCCGGCAGGCCTTTCAGGCGCGACACGATCAGCGCCGCGCCCTTGGCGCGTGCCGCTTCGTCCTCGTCGCGATAGGGCAGGTGGGTGTCGAACAGATAGAAGCGGCGGCCATCGCCGACGCGCTCGAACAGCCCCCAGTTGACCATGCGCGGCAGCGGATGGCCCCAGCTGATGCTACCCATGACTTCCGGCGTGTCCGACAACCAGAAGTGTCCCGATTCCACCAGCTTCAGTTTTTGGCTGTCGTAGAACACACCCATGCGTTCGCCGTCGTCCTTGCCGTCGCGGCTGGGGCCGAACCAGCGGTACTCCGGCAATTGCGCGGCCAGGTAGTCGGCCTGGCGCTTGACCAGTTCCTGGGTGCCGAATACATCCGGGTGCTGCGCGCGGATCAGCGCGGCCATCGCGCTGCGGCGCACGTCCCAGCGCTTGTCGCCGTCGGTGTCGACCGGCACGCGCACGTTGAAGCTCATCACCTTGAGCGGGGCCGGTGCGGCGGGCGACGCCGGCTTGCGCGCTTGCGCCGGCGCGATGCACACGCCCAACACCAGCAGCAGAGGAAGCGCGAGCTTGCGCGCGGACGACAGCGACAGCGACATGGCAGATCTCGACAGGAGCGGAGCACGCGATGGTGGCATGGCGGTGGTGTCGGTGACCACCGCGTGGCGCTCCCGCCGAGCGGCGATCAGTTGAACGCCGACAACGCCTGGGTGAGTTTCCCGTTGTTGTCGACCGCACCCATCGTGTAGCCCTGCCAGCCCGGGTACGCGTCTGGTTCCCAATAGAACACGCCCAGGCCGCGGCTGCCGAGCGCGCGGGTCTTGGTGAGCAGGTCGGCCAGCATCGCGCGGGTGGTGGCGGCCTGCTGCCAGTCCATGCCGACCTCGCTGACGATCACGTCCGACCCGTAGCGCGTCACCATGTCCTGCATGTTGCTGGCGATCTGGGTGTTGGCGCTCTGCCAGGCATTGGTGGAGGGATAGTGCGACATGCCGACCACGTCCCACTTGCCGCCGGCCGACTTGAGGCTGTCGAAGAACCAGCGGAAGGTCGCGTTGTCGTAGCCGTTGGCCAGGTGCACGATCACCTTGGCATTGGGGTAGACCGACTTGCTGGCGTTGTAGCCGCTGTCGATCAGTTGCGCGAGGTTGCCGAAGTTGGGCGTCTTGCCGTCCGGCCACAGCATGCCGCTGTTGATCTCGTTGCCTACCTGCACCCAGCTCACGTCGATGCCGTTGGACTTGAGATAGGAGAGGATGCCGCTGGTGTGCGCGTACACGTCCTTGACCAGCGTGGCGAAGTCGTGGCCGTTCCAGGCCGCCGGCTTGGTCTGCTTGCCGGGATCGGCCCAGCTGTCGCTGTAGTGGAAGTCGATCATGATGCGCATGCCCTGCGCCTTGGCCCGCTTGGCCATGTTCAGCGTGTCGGCGCCGTCGTTCCAGCCACCCTGCGGATTGACCCACACGCGCAGCCGGATCGCATTGACCCCGGTGCCCTTGAGCAGCGCGAAGAAGTCGGTGGTGGCACCGGAGGCGTTGCGGAACACGCGGCCGCTGCTCTCCTGCTGGTCGATCCAACTGACATCGGCGCCCTTGGCGAAGCTCTGCGCCATGGCCGGCGCACACAGGCACGCAAGCAACAACAGCAGCCAGGCGGACATGCGCTTGCTCGATCGGTTCATGCGATTCTCGCGGTGATGTGGGAACGGGGAGGGAGGGCGTCGCGTGGCCCTGAGCGGCGGCCCGCAGGACGTGCCGGGCCGTCCCCGCGGCCGCGGCGCGCACGAGGCTAGCGCGATCGTCGTGGCGACGCGCGCTGCACTGCAGCGGGGCTCCGGCGCGGCATCCGCAAGCGCTGTCTGGACGGCCGATGAATCTGCGCGGTGCGTCACTTGACGCGATGCCGCATCGGCGTAGCATTCCGCTCACGCCAAGGGACAGACCCGCGGCGATCCACCCAACCGTGAGGGATGCTCATGGAATTCGACTATCTCGTGTTCATCGGGCGCTTCGAGCCCTTCCACAACGGCCACGCCGCCGTTGCCCGCCACGCCCTGGCGCGTGGACAGAAACTCATCTTCCTGATCGGCTCGGCCGAGACCCCTCGCACCATCCGCAATCCCTGGACCGTTGCCGAGCGCAGCGTGATGATCCAGGCCGCGCTGGAAGGCGCCGGCGAGCGCTTGATCCTGCGTCCGTTGCGCGACCACCTGTACAACGAAAGCCAGTGGATCGCCGCGGTGCAGACAACGGTGGCCGAGGCGGTACGCAGCGACGGCGGCAGCGCCGAGGCGCGGATCGGCCTGATCGGCATGGACAAGGACGCCAGCAGCTATTACCTGCGCGAGTTCCCGCAGTGGCCGCTGGTCGACGTGCAGCACACCGAGACGCTGTCGGCGACCGAGCTGCGCCGTTACCTGTTCGAGGCCGGCAGCATCGATTTCCACGGCGCGCTGCTGATGCTGCGCGGCAACGTGCCGACGCCGGTGTTCGACATGCTCGAGGCGTTCCGCAAGAACTCGCCCTCGTATGCCGAGCTGCTCGCCGAATACCAGTTCATCGAGCAGTACCGCGCCGCCTGGAAGGAGGCGCCGTATCCGCCCACCTTCGTCACCGCCGACGCGGTGGTGGTGCATTCCGGGCACGTGCTGCTGGTGCGCCGCCGTGCGGCCCCGGGCAAGGGCCTGTGGGCGCTGCCGGGCGGCTTCGTCGGCCAGCACGAGAGCATTCTCGACGCCTGCCTGCGCGAGCTGCGTGAGGAGACCCGGCTGAAGATCCCGGTGCCGGTGCTCAAGGGCTCGCTGAAGAACCGCCACGTGTTCGACCATCCCGAGCGCAGCCTGCGCGGGCGCACCATCACCCACGCCTTCCACTTCGAGTTCGTGTTCGGCGAACTGCCCGAGGTGCGCGGCGGCGACGACGCCGACAAGGCGCGTTGGGTGCCGGTCAGCGAAATGCTGGGCATGGGCCCGAAACTGTTCGAAGACCATCTGCACCTGCTCGAATTCTTCCTGGGCCGCGGTTGATGCGGCCTCCCGGCCGGCGGACAGACCGCCGGCTTTCCCAGACGCGAAGGAGCTTCCGTCATGCAATGCCTGAACAACCTGCTGCTCAACACCGATAGCTACAAAGCCAGCCACTGGCTGCAGTACCCGCCCGGCACCGACGCTACGTTCTTCTACGTGGAATCGCGCGGCGGCGTCTATGACCGGACCGTGTTCTTCGGCCTGCAGTCGATCCTCAAGGAGGCGCTGGGCCGCCCCGTCACCCATGCCGACATCGACGAGGCGCGCGACCTGTTCGCCGCGCACGGCGAGCCGTTCAACGAGGCCGGCTGGCGCGACATCGTCGACCGCCTCGGCGGCCAGCTGCCGATCCGCATCCGTGCCGTGCCCGAGGGCAGCGTGGTGCCGACCCACAACGCACTGATGACCATCGAATCCACCGACGCGCAGGCCTACTGGGTGCCGTCGTACCTGGAGACGCTGCTGCTGCGCATCTGGTACCCGGTGACGGTGGCCACGGTGAGCTGGCACGCCAAGCAGACCCTGCGCCAGTTCCTGGAGCGCACCAGCGACGATCCGGATGGGCAGTTGCCGTTCAAGCTGCACGACTTCGGCGCGCGCGGCGTATCCAGCCTGGAATCGGCGGCGATCGGCGGTGCCTCGCACCTGGTCAACTTCCTCGGCACCGACACCGTGTCCGGGCTGTTGCTGGCGCGCGCGCACTACCATGAGCCGATGGCCGGCTATTCGATTCCCGCCGCCGAGCACAGCACCATCACCAGCTGGGGCCGCGAGCGCGAGGTCGATGCGTACCGCAACATGCTCAAGCAGTTCGGCAAGCCCGGCGGCGTGGTCGCGGTGGTGTCGGACAGCTACGACATCTTCCATGCGATCCGCGAGCATTGGGGCACCACGCTGCGCGACGAGGTGATCGCCTCCGGCGCCACCGTGGTGATCCGCCCCGACTCCGGCGATCCGGTGGCGGTGGTGCACCAGTGCCTGGAACTGCTCGACGAGGCCTTCGGCCACACCGTCAACGGCAAGGGCTACAAGGTGCTCAACCATGTGCGGGTGATCCAGGGCGACGGGGTCAACCCGACCAGCATTCGCGCGATCCTGGAGCGCGTCACCAGCGCCGGCTACGCCACCGACAACCTGGCCTTCGGCATGGGCGGTGCGTTGCTGCAGCGGCTCGATCGCGATACGCAGAAGTTCGCGTTGAAGTGCTCGGCCGCCCGCGTCGATGGGCGTTGGATCGACGTCTACAAGGACCCGGTCACCGACAAGGGCAAGCTCAGCAAGCGCGGCCGCATGCGCCTGCTGCGGCACCGCGAGTACGGCAGCTACCGCACCGAGCCGGTGGCGCCAGACGCGGTGTCGGCCGAGGCGGTCGCCGGTCCGGCCGGCTACGACGATGCGATGGTCACCGTGTGGGAGAACGGCCGCCTGGTGCACGACTGGACCTTCGCCGAGGTGCGCGAGCGCGCGAACGCCGCGCGCCTGTAGGAGGCGCCCATGGATGCGTCCCTGCCGAGTCCGCCGCCGTTGAGCGGCGGCTCGCCGCTGTTCTCCGCACTGCGCGCCAGCACCCCGCATCTGGAATGGCGGGTGCCGGCCGCGGCGGATGCGTCGCGCTGGCGACAGCAGCGCATCGGTGCGCGCGACTACCGCGTCGCGCAACCGGTGACTTTCACTCCCTACGCGTCGGTGCGGCCGTGTTCGGCGCGCTGCCGCTTCTGCTCGGAAACCCTGCGGCCGCAGGCCGGCGGCACCGCCGCGGCCAGCCTGCGGCCGCCGCCGGACTACTTCCCGCAGTTGCGCCAGGCGTTGGCGCAGCTGCGCGGGCTGCCGCTGTCGCATTCGCTGTCCGGGCTGGAGATGACCGACGACGAAGACTGGTTCGTGGAACTGCTGCAGACCCTGGGCGCGGCCGAGCGCGAGGGCCTGCTGGTCGAACAGCGGGTGCTGTACAGCAATGGCGCCGGCTTCGCCCGCGGCCAGGGCGAGACGCTGCTGCAGGCGCTGCAGCGTTTCGGCCTGTCGTGGCTGGAGTTGTCGCGGCACCATCCGCAACAGGCGCGCAACGACGCGATCATGCGTTTTCGCCCCGGCGAGGCGATCGCCGATGCGGGTGTCTTCGTCGCCACCGCGAAGCGCATCGCCGACGCGCTGCCGCTGCGCCTGGTGTGCATCCTGCAGCACGGCGGCATCGCCGATGCCGACGGCGTCGCGGCCTATCTGGACTGGGCGCGCGCCTGCGGGGCGCGTACGGTGATCTTCCGCGAGTTCTCCCGGCTCGGCGACGGCTACCGCGACGGCGGAACCGCGCGCTATCTGACCCAGGCACGGGTCGCGGTGGAACAGGTGCTCGGCGCCTGCATGGCCGCGCCATGGTGGCGCGACCTGCAGCCGCTGCAGATCACCGAGGGCTACTACTTCTGGAACCTGCGCCTGGCCACCGCCGACGGCATGGAGGTGGTGTTCGAGACCTCCGATTACGGCGCGATGCAGGCGCGCCACGACAGCGGCGACATCTACAAGCTGGTGTTCTTCGCCGACGGCCGGCTGTGCGCCGGCTGGCAGCCGGACCGCGATCTGCTGTGGCGGGCGGAGCATGGATAGCCGCAGTTGGTGGACGCCGGTGCAGGATCCGCCGGAGCATCGCTTGCCTGATGACCTGCGCCAGCGCGATCCGCTGGGCGCGCGCGACTGCGGCTGGGTCGGGCAGATGCGTCCGTTCGTGCGTCACTTCAGCGCGCCAGGCGAGCGCGTGCTGGATCCGTTCTGCGGCTTCGGCAGCACCTTGCTCGCGGCCGAAGTGGAAGGCCGCCACGGCATCGGCCTGGAGATCGACGCGGCGCGCGCGCTGCTGGCGCGCGCACGGCTGCAACGGCTCGGGCTACAGGCCGAAGTGCTGGACGGCGGCTTGCCGCTGTGCGTGCCCGACGCACCGGTGGATCTGTGCCTGACCAACGTGCCGTATTTCGGCTGCGCCTGGCCGGCCGCGGCCGCGGCGGCGCCTGGCCAGCTCTACGCCAGCGCCGACTACGCCGCTTATCTGCAGGGCCTGCGCGCCGTGTTCCATGGCGTGCGCCGCCTGCTGCGCGAGGACGGCTTCTGCATCGCGATGGTGGAGAACGTGCAACTCGGCGAGGCCACGCTGCCGCAGGCCTGGGACCTGGCGCGGATCCTCGGCAGCCTGTTCGCGCCTTGTCCCGAGCGCGTGCTGTGCTACCCGCGCGAGACGGCGCAGCCGCTGACACCCGGCGATCCCCGCAGCGACCGCAGCCACGAGTACGCGCTGATCTTCCAGTACCGGCGCCAGCCCATCGACCTGCCGGGCACGGCGCAATTGCTGGCGGCCCTGCGTGCCGACGGGTTTGCCTTCGCGGTGCACGGCAGTTATGCATGCTGGCTGGCCGATCCGGCGGCGGCGGCGCGCCTGCCCGGCGACGTCGACCTGCTGCTGCCGCGCGACCTGGACAGGCTGCTGCGGCTGCTCGACTGGCTGCGCGCACGTGGATTCCTGCTGAGCCTGTGGGGCGAGCCGCTGGCGACGCCGCCGACCCTGGCACTGCTCGACGCCCATCATTACCTGCGCGCCGAACGCCGCGACCGCGACGGCGGCCTGCTGCGCGTGGACCTGGCGCTGGAGTCCGCCGCCGCCTGACGCGGCGGCACCCCACGCCGCGCACCTCGCTAACCGCGGGATGAGCGGCCGCGGCGGCGTCAAGGCCGTGCCGACGCGCTTGCGGCTATCCTTTGCCGCGGTTCCCTCTCTTCGGTCAACGGCCTATGTCCGCTACCTCCAAGGTTCTCGCCATTCCCGCGCTCGCGCTGATCGCGATCGGCCTGAGCGGCTGCTTCGCCCGCAAGCAGGACGGCCTGGTGAAAGAGACCTTCAATTCCGACAACACCTATTCGCGCAACTACCCGGTGCAGCCGGCGCAGGCTTGCGAATCGGCGCGCCGCGCGCTGCTCAGCCAGGGCTACGTGGTGTCCAAGGCCACCGCCGATGCGGTGGAGGGCACCAAGAACTTCCAGCCCAGCGACGATCTGCACGAGCAACTCGAGTTGCGCGTGTCCTGCGTGGCGCACGGGCAGGACGAGTCCTGGGTGTTCGTCAGTGCATTGCAGGACCGCTATGCGTTGAAGAAGAGCCCGACCTCGGCCAGCGTCGGCGTCGGCGTGCTCGGCTCGGTGTCGCTGCCGATCGGCAGCAGCGACGACTCGATGGTGCGCGTGGCCAGCAGCACGGTGCAGGACGGCGACTTCTACAAGCGCTTCTTCCAGCTGATGACCGAGTACCTGCCCAAGAGCAAGCCGGCACCGGAGCCGCCTGCGCATCCGCCCGCGGCCGCGGCCGTGACGGCGCCGGCCCCGACGCCGTCCGCACCGGCACCCGCGCCGACTCCGACGCCCGCAGCGGCGCCCACGCCGCCGCCGGCACCCGCGGCCACCACCGCGGTGCAGCCGCCGGTCACCACGGCGCCGCCGAGCAGCGGTCCCGGCGGCGCCGACTGATTCAGGTGCAGCTGTAGAAGCTGAATGCGGCAAATTTCGCTTCACGAACCATTCGCGAAGCCGGTGAGAAGGTGGCGCCCGTCGAGAGCGCGGTGCTTGCGCATCGGCTCCGCCACCCAGGAGCAATCAGCATGAACACTCTCAAGTCCGCCTTGTGTCTTTCCGTGCTCGCCATCGCCACGGCCGCTGCGCCGCTGGCCGAGGCGCAACGCCACTACGGTCCCGAGGACGCCGGCCGCCGCTTCAGCGACGGCACCCGCGTGCACTGCAAGAAGGTCGCGGTGCGCAAGAACAGCACCGACCCCGACCGCATCGGCGGCACCGTGGCGGGTGCAGCGATCGGCGGCCTGCTCGGCAACCAGATCGGCAAGGGCGATGGCCGCAAGCTGGCCACGGTCGGCGGCGCGGTGGCCGGCGGTGCCACCGGCCGCTACATCCAGGGTCAGCGTCAGCAGGCCAATGGCAATCGCGTGGTCGAGACCGTCTGCAAGCGCTATTGAGCCGCGCGACCGCAGCGTGCCGATCGGCGCCTGACGCCGACGCGGCAACCTGATGCAGCTCGCCCCGGCGGAGGCCTCCGCCGGGGCGTTTTCGTTTTGGTGTGCGGTGCGACGTTGCGCGATGTGGCGACGCGGTGCCTCAGTCGGCAAGCAAGGCGCGCAGTGCCATGTCCAGTTGCGGATAGCGGAACACATAGCCCTCGCGCTGCGCGCGTGCCGGCAGGACACGCTGGCTGCCCAGCAACAGGTCGGCCATCTCGCCGAAGGCCAGGCGCAGCGCCGCCGCCGGCATCGGCAACAGCGCGGGGCGATGCAGCGTCGCGGCGAGCTGCTGCGCGAATGCGGCGTTGGTCACCGGCGCCGGCGCCGTGGCGTCATAGGCGCCTTCGCCGCCTTGCTGCAGCAGCCACATCAGCAGCCCGACCTGATCGTCGCGGTGAATCCAGCTCATCCATTGGCGGCCATCGCCCATGCGCCCGCCCATGCCGAAACGGAACGGCAGCAGCATCCGCGCCAGCGCACCGCCGTCGCGGCCCAGCACCACGCCGGTGCGGACCAGGCTGGTGCGCACGCCCAGTTCCTGCGCGCGCAGCGCCTCGGCTTCCCAGTCGCGGCACAGCTGTGCGGAAAAGTCGTCGCCGGGCGTGCTGGTTTCATCCAGGACCTCGTCGCCGCGGTCGCCGTAGTAGCCGATCGCCGAGCCGGAGATCAGGCAGCCCGGACGCTGCGCGGCGTCGAGCTTGCCTATCCAGTCGATCAGCGCACGGGTGGTACCGATGCGTGAGGTGCGGAAGCGGCGCTTGCGCGTGGCGCTCCAGCGGCCCTCGCCCAGCGGTTCGCCAGCCAGGTTGATCACCGCGTCGGCCGGTGCGGCGCGCTGCAGGTCGTCCAGCACCTGCACCGCCGGCAACAGCCGCGCCGCGCGTGGGGGGTCGCGGGTGAGCACGCTGACCTGGTACCCGGCGGCGAGCAGGGCCGGGCACAGCGCGCGGCCGATGAATCCGGTGCCTCCGGTAACGAGCACGTGCATGCAGGGGGTCGCTTGCGCCAAGGGAGCCGCAGTGTAGGGGCGCTGGGCATGGCGGAAGAGTGAATACCGGGGCCGTCGGTGCGGCGGGGTGGTTTCGCGATGCCTGCACGGGCCATGCGGCACGCTGCGCGGGCGCCGCCGCGGCGCGGCCAACGGACGTTCCTGCTCGCGATGCCCGCTCCATGATCCAGCCACCCCGCTTCGCTCGCATGCCGCGTCTGCGCCGCAGCGTTGGCCTGATGCTGGCCACACTGCTCGCCAGTGCCGCGGCCACGGCCACGGCCACGGCCGCGCCGGCCGACCAGGCCAGCGCGGCTTGCCTGGCGGCACTGCTGGAGCGGTTGGGCTGGCGCCTCGGTAGCACCGCCGCCGCGCAACCGCAGATTGCGGCCGGCGCGCCATGCGAACGCGGTTCGCTGGCCGAGGCGCAGGCGCACGGCGATCTGCAGGCGGCCTTGCCCGCGACCTGGAATGCCGCGCAACGGCAGCAGGCGCTGCGTGCCTTGCTGGACGCGCCGGCGACGCAGTGCGGTTATTTCCTGCAGCTGGGCGCGGCCACCACGCGCGCGGTCGCACGGCTGCAGGACAATCCCGGCTATCGCTTCTCGGCGCTGCAACTGGGCTGGATCGGCTTCGGCCTGCGCGGGACGCAGGCGCAGGGCTGGGAGCGCTTCCGCAGCTTCGGCCGCGGCTATCGTCCGGCAGGCGGCAATGCGCAGGCGATCGAGGCGTTCTACAGCGGCCACGTGCGCTCGGAATGCGGCGTCGGCCGGCAGATCGCGCAATTGGCCACGCAGCGCGAGCTGTACGGCGATGCCGCATTCGATCGTGCGTTCAGTGCCGACGAGCTGTCGATCGGCACCTTCCTGACCCTGCACGACACCGACAGCATCCTGCTCGGCGCGCATGCCGGCACCTTCTTCGCCGACGGCAAGGCGGTCAAGACGTCGCAGCGCGGCCGTGCCGCCTTCCTCGGCGCGCCGGGCTACATCGTGCATGTGTTCGAGCGCCGCTATCTGGACGACATCAACAACCAGGCGGAGAACTTCGTGGTCGCCGCGGTCAGCGCCGAGGCGGCGGCGGCGCTGCGCGCGCACGGCGGCTTCGCGTACTACGACGCACAGAACCGGCGCATCTGGGAACTGGCGAAGACGCTGCGCGGCCCGGGCCGCGAACGCTTCGAACGGCTGCTGTACGCGCGCGACCCGGCGCTGCGCGCGCGCCTGGATCCGGCGCAGAAGGCGGCGCTCGCGCAACTCGACGCCCTGCTCGACGATCCGTTCTACCGCGGCTTCCAGGTCTATGTGCATCCCAAGGGCGTCAAGCCGATCGGCTATCACGTGGTGCGGTTGCTGGATCGCAATCCGCGCACGCCGTTCGCGGTCGAGCTGACCCTGCACAATCTGCACACCACGCTGTACCAACGCTGGCGCGACCTGCAACTGCGCGATTGCGCGCAGGCGCCAGCGCCGGCGCCCGCCGCCGCACCAGCGCCTTAGCTGCGCGTCACGTCGGCGCCGTCGCTTCGTGAGACCCTAATCCTCCTTTTTTCGAACCGGGAACGACGCATGGAACTGGGACTTGTAGGCTTGGGCCGGATGGGCGCCAACATGGCCGAGCGGCTGGTGCGCGGCGGGCATCGCGTGGTCGGTTTCGACCTGGGCGAGGCCGCGCGCAACTCGGCGCAGCAGCGCGGGGTGGAAGCGGTCGACAGCATGGCCGCGCTGATCGCGGCGTTGCCGGCGCCGCGCGCGGTGTGGCTGATGGTGCCCGCCGGCAAGGTCGTCGACGACACCCTGGCCGCGTTGCTGCCGCTGCTGGACAAGGGCGATGTGGTGATCGACGGCGGCAATTCCTACTACAAGGATTCGATGCGCCGCGCCGGCGAACTGGCCGCGCACGGCATCGCCTATGTCGATTGCGGCACCAGCGGCGGGGTGTGGGGATTGCGCGAGGGCTACAGCCTGATGATCGGTGGCGACACCGCCGCGGTACAGCGCCTGCACGACGTGTTCGCCACCCTGGCGCCGGCCGCCGATGCCGGCTGGGGACATGTCGGCCCCAGCGGTGCCGGCCACTTCACCAAGATGGTCCACAACGGCATCGAGTACGGAATGATGCAGGCCTATGCCGAGGGCTTCGCGCTGATGGGGCGCAAGCAGGAATTCGCGCTGGACCTGCACCAGGTGGCCGAGGTCTGGCGCCAGGGCAGCGTGGTGCGTTCGTGGCTGCTGGACCTGTGCGCGGATGCGCTGGGCGCCAATCCGACCCTGGCCGGGATCGCGCCGTTCGTCCAGGACTCCGGCGAAGGCCGCTGGACCGTCGCCGAGGCGATCGACCTGGACGTGCCGGCGCCGGTGATCACCCTGTCGTTGCTGGAGCGGTTGCGCTCGCGCGACGACGATTCGTTCGCCGACAAGTTGCTGGCGGCGATGCGCAACCAGTTCGGCGGCCATGCGATCAAGCACGAGGGCGGCGACACGCCCGCGCCGGGCGGCACGCGTCCAGCCTGACGCCTCAGTCCAGCGTCACGCTGCACCCGGAGGCGGCGCTGCGCACGCCCGCCTCCAGCAGGCGCATCACCGCCAGCGCCTGCGCCGCATCCACCGGCGCGGGCGCGCGCCCGGCCATCGCCTCGCGAAAGGCCGCGTAGCATTCGCGGTAGTCGCCGCGATGCGCGGGCAAGGTCTGCAGCGCGTGCGTGCCATCGGTGCCGACCAGGCGCAACTGGCCGGGCAGGGGATCGGCGCCCCAGTCGGGCGCGCCCGGCGCGACGCCGGCGCGCAACTGCGCTTCCTGCGTATCCAGGCCGTGCTTGAGGTAGCTGCCGCCGGTGCCGTGCACCGCGAAGCGCAGGCCGTTGGCCGCGACCAGCGAACCGGCATGCAGCACCACCCGCAATCGCGGATAGCGCAGCACCGCATGCACGTAGTCCACCGCCTGCGCGCCGGGGCGCTGCAGCGCCAGGTCGGCCTGCAGCGCCTGCGGTGGTCCGAACAGTTGCAGCGCCTGGTCGAGCAGATGCGGCCCCAGGTCGAACCACAGCCCCGAGCCTGGCAAGGCGTGCTCGCGCCAGCGGTCGCCCACCTGCGGACGATGGCGATCGAAATGGGAATGGAACTCGGCGATCTCGCCCAGGGTGCCGGCCTCCAACAAGGCGCGCACGCCGAGGAAGTCGCCGTCCCAGCGCCGGTTCTGGAACACGCTGACGACGCGGCCGACGCGCTGCGCCTGCGCGAGCACCTGTTGCGCTTCGGCCACGTCCAGGGTGAACGGCTTGTCCACCAGCACGTGCTTGCCCTGCGCCAGCGCGGCCAGCGCCAGCGGCGCGTGGGTCTGGTTGGGCGTGGCGATCACCACCGCGTCGATCTGCGGATCGGCGAAGGCCTGCGTTGCATCGGCGACCACGCGCGCCTGCGGCCAGTCTGCGCTCACTGCCTCGGCCTGGCGCGAGACCACGGTATGCAGGCGTAGACCGGGCGTGTGTGCGATCAACGGCGCATGGAAGGTGCGGCCGACGTAGCCGAAGCCGAGCAGGGCGAGATTGAAGTCGGACATGGGCGCGGGCGGGAAGCGACGGGACGCCAGTATCGCCCGCCCTGCGTCGGCGGCTTGCGTATTCACGCTACGGCGATTCGGCGGTCACGTTGCCTGTACAACGGACTAGGGGAGACTGCACGCACACCTTCAGCGGAGGAAGACACGATGAAAACGATCAATGCACGCACCCTGCTTGGCGCCACCCTGGTGGCCGGTTTCGCGTTCGGCGCGGGCCAGGCGTTCGCAGCCGGCCAGGCCACCAGCGCCAAGGACCACGGCACCATGGGCCAGCAGGACACGATGCAGCACGACACCACTGCCCATGACGCCAGCCACCACGACTCCAACGAGCCGGTCACCGACACCTGGATCACCACCAAGGTGAAGGCCGATCTGCTGGCCACCAAGAACGTGTCGGGCACCGAAATCAAGGTCGATACCGTCAACGGCACGGTGAAGCTGTCCGGCACGGTCGCGACCAAGGCGGAGAAGGACAAGGCCGTGGCGGTTGCCAAGAAGATCAAGGGAGTCAAGAAGGTGGATGCGGCCGACCTGACGGTCAGCGCCGCTGCCAAGAAGTAAGCATTGCGATCCGCGGCCGCGGGTGGGGTGCGACGAGGCGCCCCACTCGCGACACCGGCCAATGGCGCACCCTGCGGGGTGCGTTTTTTTTTGGGCGAAGTGGCGTAAATTCGCGACCTGCATCGCATTTCGCGCCGTTTTGACACCCGCTCAGACATCATGCCTTCATGTTCGTCAACGGATCGCGCGCAATGTTGGACACCCAACCCCACCCGGCCGCGGGGTATGCGGCTTCGGCTGCCGAAGCGCTGGGCGCTGCGCTGTCCAGCCGTGACACGCAGACGTCGCCGCTGCTGTCCGCGGTGCGCAGGCTCGAAGTGCAGTTGAGCATGTTGTTGACGACTTTCCATGACGATGCCGGTTTCTGGCCGGCGTTCACGACGCTGATGCAGGAACTGGATCATGGCCTGAGCCAGTCCGAGCGCCGCCGCCTGCGTGGCCACGCCGATTTCCTGCTGGTCCGCGCCGGCATGCCGGCCTGGACCCTGGCCGGCACCCACGGCGCCGCCCCTACACTGGCGCGCCAGCCCTGAGCGGCGCGCGCGGGTGGCGCTTCGGCGGCGGCCTGCCGCCGGTACCGCCGTGCGTGCTGGCTGGGATCGCGTCCACGCCGCTGGCGCGATCGGGGTATCGCGCGCTCGCTGAACAATTTATCTGCTGCCGGGGAAGATGGGCGACAATGCGCGCCCGCGATGGCCGCAGCCGTTCCTTCTTCTGACGCACCGCTATGCAGACCATCGCCAAACACGATGCTTGGGACCGCTGGCGCCTGCCGCTGCTGGCCCTGGCCGTCGTCCTGATCGTCATCCTGCCCTCGCTGCTGCTGCGGCAAATGAATGCCAGCACCCTGCGCGCTGCCGACTGGGTCGGCCACAGCCAGGAGGTGACCGCCACGCTGAACGCGATGGAAGCGGACATGCGCGACATGGAGTCGGCGGCGATGGCGATGTCGCATGGCGTGCAGTCGCCGATCCTGACCGCGCGCTTCAAGGAGGCGCGCGCGTCGTTGCAGCCGACCATGGCCCACCTGGCCGAACTGACCCGCGACAATCCCGACCAGCAGATCCGCATCGGCCGCCTGCAGAGCACGCTGGAACGGCGCGCCCTGCTGGCCGAGCGCATCGCCCAGGCGCGCGATCCGGAGCGGATCCGCGCGCTGATCCAGGACATGACCGCCGACAATCCGGTGCGCGGCCTGATCGCCGAGCTGCAGCGGCGCGAGGACGAACTGCTGAGCGAGCGCACCGCCGACGCCGAGCAGCGTCGGATGCTCGCCTCGATGATGAGCTGGACCTCGCTGGTGGTGCAGCTCCTGCTGCTGGGCCTGGTGATCTGGCTGCTGCAACGGCAGATCGGCCGGCGCCTGGACGCCGAGCGCCACATGCTGCGCGCCAACGGCCGCGCCGCGGCGGTGCTGCAGACCGTGCGCGAGCCGATCGTGCTCCTGGACAATGGGCAGCGGATGCTGATGCACAACACCGCCTTCGCCGAACTGTACGGCATGGACCTGGCGGATCCGCCGAAGCTGCTCGCCGACGTCGGCGACGGCGTCTGGCAAGATCCGGTGATCGTGCAGCGATTGGCCGACGTGCTGTTGCGCGGACGCGAATTGTGGGATTTCGAGCACGAACAAGTCGGCGCCGACGGCGTACCAAGGACCATGCTGCTGAATGCGCGGCGCATGCCGCTGCCGGACAGCGAGGACGAAGTGGTCTTGATGACGGTCAGCGACATCACCCTGCAGAAAACCGCGCAGCAGCGCATCCAGGAGCTGAACCGGCAGCTGGAGGGCAAGGTCGAGCAGGTGTCGGAAGTCAACCGCGAACTGGAGGCGTTCAGCTACTCGGTCTCGCACGACCTGCGCGCGCCGTTGCGCCACGTCGCCGGCTTCGCCGACAAGCTGGCCCGCCACCTGGGCGACGGCGCCGACGAGAAGAGCCGGCACTACCTGGAGGTGATCGGCACTTCGGCGCGGCGCATGGCCTCGCTGATCGACGACCTGCTGGTGTACTCGCGCCTGGGCCGCAGCGCGCTGCGCCTGCAGGCGGTGGACATGCAGTCGCTGGTGGCGGAGACGCGCTCGGTGCTCGACGCCAACTACCAGTCCGACCACGGCGACAGCGGCCACCGCATCGAGTGGACCATCGCGCCGTTGCCGATCCTGGTCGCCGACGAGAACATGATGCGGCAGCTGTGGCTGAACCTGCTCGGCAATGCGGTCAAGTACAGCGCCAAGCGCGAGGTCGCGCAGATCCAGGTCGACTATCAGGTGCAGCCGGACGGCAGCCATCACTTCAGCGTGCGCGATAATGGCGCCGGCTTCGACATGACCTACGCGGCCAAGCTGTTCGGCGTGTTCCAGCGCCTGCACAAGGCCAGCGAGTATTCCGGTACCGGCATTGGCCTGGCCAGCGTGCGTCGCGTGCTGACCCGCCATGGCGGCCATATCTGGGCCGAGTCCGCCCCCGAACAGGGCGCCACCTTCCATTTCGTCCTGCCTCCGGCGCCCGAAGCGCCCACTACCGAGTTCATCGCATGACCGCCATCCGCACCATCCTGCTTGCCGAAGACAGTCCCGCCGACGCCGAAATGGCGGTGGATGCGTTGCGCGACGCGCGCCTGGCCAATCCCATCGTGCACGTCGAGGACGGCGTGGAGGCGATGGACTACCTGCTGCGCCGCGGCGCCTACGCCGACCGCGAGGAAGGCCTGCCGGCGGTGCTGCTGCTGGACATCAAGATGCCGCGCATGGATGGCCTGGAAGTGCTCAAGCTGGTGCGCAGCGAGGAGTCGCTCAAGCGCTTGCCGGTGGTGATCCTGTCGTCCTCGCGCGAGGAAAGCGACCTGGCCCGCAGTTGGGACCTGGGCGTGAATGCGTATGTGGTCAAGCCGGTGGACGTGGACCAGTTCTTCACCGCTGTGAAGACCCTGGGGACCTTCTGGGCGCTGATCAACCAGGCGCCGGACAAAGAGTAAGCGCGCATGCCCACCACCGGCCCCAGGCTTGGCCCGATCCGGATCCTCATGGTGGAGGATTCGCCGGAGGATGCCGAGCTGCTGTCCGATCAGCTGCTGGAGGCCGGCCTGGAGGCGGTGTTCCGCCGCGTGGAAAGCGAGCCGGCGCTGCGCGAGGCGCTCGGCGAGTTCGCCCCGGACATCGTGCTGTCGGACCTGAGCATGCCCGGTTTCTCCGGGCACGAGGCGCTGCGGGTGGTGCGCGAGGACGGCAACGCGGTGCCCTTCATCTTCGTCTCCGGCACCATCGGCGAGGAGACCGCGGTGGAGGCGCTGCGCGACGGCGCCAACGACTACATCATCAAGCACAACCCCACGCGTCTGCCGTCGGCGGTGGCGCGCGCGATCCGCGAGGCCCGCACCGAACGCGAGCGGCAGCGGGTGGAGCGCGAACTGATGCGCGCGCAGCGGCTCGAGAGCCTGGCCCTGCTCGCCGCCGGTCTCAGTCACGACCTGCGCAACATCCTGCAGCCGCTGCTGATCGTGCCGGAACTGATCGTCGGGCGCAGCGACGATCCGCAATTGCGGCACCTGGCCGACGTCATCGCCGAGTGCGGCCGGCGCGGCCATGAGATGGCCGAGTCGATGCTGTCGTTCGTGCGCGGCTCGCGCACGCCCAGCGAGCCGGTGCGCCTGGCCGAGCTGTTCCAGGCGGTGCAGATGCTGCTCAAGAGCAGCCTGCCGGAGCGGGTGACGCTGAAGGTGGATGTGGCCGATCCGACACTGTCGATCGAGGCCAACTACACCGAGCTGCAGCAGTGCCTGCTCAACCTCGGCCTCAACGCGATCCAGGCGATGCCCGACGGCGGCCAGCTGAGCTTGTCGGCGACGCCGGCGATCGGCGCCGACGGCAGCGAGCAGGTGCGCATCCTGGTCCGCGACAGCGGCATCGGCATGGACGCGGAGACTCAGGCGCGGCTGTTCAGCCCGTTCTTCACCACCAAGCCGGACGGCACCGGCCTGGGCCTGATCTCGTGCAAGCGCATCGTCGAGAGCTACGGCGGCCAGATCGGCGTGGACAGCACGCCGGGCGAGGGCACCTGCTTCGAAATGCTGATGCCGCTGCGCGCGACGGCGCCATCGGCCGAACCGGAGTTGTCGTTGCCGATGGGCAAGGGCCAGCGCGTGCTGCTGGTCGACGGCGAGGCCACGCGGCTGTCGCTGCTCGGCAATGCGCTGTCCAGCCAGGGCTATCGTCCGCAATTGGCGTCCGACGGCGCCGCCGCGCTGCGCGACGTCGAGGAGCATGGCCTGCCGGATCTGATGATCGTCGACAGCGACATCATCCTGCTGTCGGCGGTGCGCCTGCTGCTGGCGCTGCAGGACCTGGGCTACCAGGGCCCGGCGATCGTGCTTGAGGACACCGGCACCCACCTGGAACGCGACCACTTCCCCACCGACATCGCCGTGCACGTCCTACGCAAGCCGCTGGAAATGCAGCGCGTGTTCCGTGCGGTGGCGCATGCCCTTGAAAGCGGTTGAGGAGCTGGGATTGGGGATGCGGGAATGGGGAATGGGAAAGGCAACAGCAACTGTGGCCCGCTGTTGCTGAGAAATCGGGAATAGGAAGGCAACAGCAAGCGGCCGTCGCCTCGGTGGCCATTGCGCTTCCCGCGCAAGGGCTAGGATGTCGGGGCTCGAGTCCCGATTTTCTCATTGCCTATTCATGGCCGAGACGTTGGGACCGCGAGCCGAAAGGCAGCCGCCGTGCATTGCAACTTGCAATGACATGAGCGCCGGCATACTCCGTACATCGGAACGGAGGCGTCGCGCTCCGCTTACGATTCCCCAATCCCGATTCCCGACTCCCGGCCTTTCACTGCTGCGCCGACTGGTCTTCCGGGTCGCGGCGGGCCGGGGCGCGGCGCGGGGGCAGGGGCGGCAGGGTGTCGCGGGCGGTGTCGTCGTGGTCGGCGGCCAGCGCCGGTTCCCAGGGGAAGCGCGGCAGGGTGCGCACGGCGTTTTCCAGCTTGCGCGACCAGGTGTCGTGGATCTCGGCGTACAGCGGGGTGTCGGCTTCCAGGCGCATGCGCTCGGTGACACGCAGGTCGTTGCGGCGGATCAGCGCCACATCGATCGGCATGCCCACCGACAGGTTGGAACGGATCGTCGAGTCCAGCGACACCAGCGCAGTGCGCGCGGCGTCCTCCAACTGCATTTCCGAGCGGATGATGCGGTCCAGGATCGGCTTGCCGTACTTGGATTCGCCGATCTGCAGATACGGCGTCTCCGGCGAGGTGGCGATGGCGTTGCCGAGCGGATAGATCATGTACAGCCCGGGCCGTTCGCCGGCGATCTGCCCGCCCAGGATCAGCGTCGACTGCACGTTGACGCCGCTGTTCTGCGACTGCTCGGAGAGCTTGATCTGGCTTGACGCCAGCACTTCGCCGACGTACTCGGCGACCTCGAACAGATGCCGGAAGGTGCGCAGGCTGCGCGGCGCGTCGGGATCGTCGGCGTCGCGCTGCAGGCGCGAGAGGGTCAGTTGCGTGGTCGCCAGGTTGCCGGCCGACATCAGGGCGAACACCGCCTGGCCCGGATACTCGAACACGTGCAGCTTGCGGTGCACGCGGACGTCGTCCAGCGAGGCGTTGGTACGCGTGTCAGCGGCGAAGACCAGGCCTTCGTCCACTTCGATGCCGACGCAATATGTCATGGCGCTGCCAAAAACCAGGTACGTCCCGATTCTATGCGGGGTGGCTCTGACTTGGCTACCGTTGCTGGCGGCAACCGGGCGGCCCGGAGCGGGCTGAGGGCGCCCTGTACATCCATCAGAACAGCTCGATGCGTTGCACCCCGGCCTGGCCGTAGCGCGCGTGGTGGCCGTCCTGGCTGAGGTACTGCGCGACCAGGGCGCTGGGGTCGCCGACGTCGCCGCTGCTGCGCTGCTGCAGCACCGTCTGGATGCGCTCCAGCCGCTGCCGGACCACATCCTGGTACTGGATGTCGCCCAGCAGATCGACGATGCCGTTGGCCAGCTCCTGGTTGTGCGTTGTGGCGTTGGCGGTCAGGGTGTTGTGGAACGACCGCAGGTCGACATAGCTGGCCCGCAGTTCCGCGACGGTGCTCGCCAGCTTGCAGGCGTTGCGCAGCGGCACGCTTTCCTTCAGTTGGCTTTCCAGGGCGAAGCTGTCCATCGCCAGGCGTTGTGCCTGCTCGATGTTCTTCTGCACCAACTGCGCCGCGTTGGCCGAGCGGTTGGCGAGGTTGCGGACCTCCTCGGCGACGACCGCGAAGCCGCGCCCGGCTTCGCCGGCCCGGGCCGCCTCGATCGACGCGTTGAGCGCGAGCAGGTTGGTCTGCGCACTGATTTCGCGCACCAGTTTGACCAGATCGCCGAGCGCGCCGATCTCGTCCACCAGCCGATGCACATTGGCGTACTCGTTGGACAGCATTTGCGGCAGCGCCAGAAGAAACTCGCCGGTTTCCTCGATCAGCTTGGTGCTGGCGACGATATCGTCCTGCAGGCTCACGTTGTTGTGCGCCGAGTTGTGCAGGTATTGCAGCAGTTCATCGGAATGCTTGCGCAGCGACTCCAGCTTGCGAAGGATGTTCAAGGCCGAATGCTCGGTTTCCTGGATCACGTCCTGCAGGCGCTCGTGCATCGCCACATCCAGTTTCGCCCCGGCCTCGGCGTCGACGCGCTGGTTGTGCGCCAACACGCGGCCTTGCGACGCGCTCGCTTTCAGTTCGCGCCAGCCTGCGAAGGGCAGCCGGAACAGCCACAGCGCCAGTACGGCGGCGCCGAGCACGGCGATGCTGGCGGCGAGCGTGGCCTGCAGCAGCGGACGGCCGCTGGCATGGCCGAGCAGGAGCCAGCAGCCAAGCCATTGCCAGGGCACCAGCACGGCGAGGCCGCACAGCAGGTGCCGTCGGAAGCGCGCCAGCGGATCGGGAGAGGAAGCGGGAGCTAGCATGGGAGAAGCGTCCTTTCGGCTATGCGCCGGGCAGCACCTGTTTGATCACCTGCAGAAGCTCGGTGGGGGCGACCGGCTTGACCAGCCAGCCGGTCGCGCCCAGGGTCTTGGCTTCGTCACGCCGAGTCTGCTGGCTTTCCGTGCTAAGTACCAGCAGCGGCGTGAAGCGCAAGCCAGGCAGTTGGCGTGCCTGGCGGATCAGTTCCAGGCCGTCCATGTTGGGCATGTTGATATCGGTGATGATCAGGTCCGGGCGCGGCCCGCTGCGCAGGCGCTTGAGCGCCTGCACGCCGTCGCTGGCGGTCTCCACGGTCAATCCGCCGGAGAGCTCTAGGCTGCTGCGCAGGCTCATGAGCATCGTGGCTGAATCGTCGACAAGGAGGATGGATTTGGACATTGGGTGGGGGTTCCTTGAATCAGGGATGGAGGGCGGAATGCAGCCATTGCCGCAATTGGGAGTCCTTGGGCCAGGCGGACACGCCGGCCTGCGTCGCCATCAACGCCTGCAGCACCGCGGTATGCAGGTGTTCGCAGTCGGCGCAATTGAGCTTGGCATTGCGGTTGGCCTGTAGCCACGCCAGCAGCGTTTCGGCGTCTTCCACGCTGACCACGCCGGCCAGGGTGGCGGAGCGCTTGCGATACGCGATGGGCATCAGAGCAGCTCCTTGGGATTGAGGACCATCAGCACCGAGCCGTCGCCGAGCAGGGCCGAGCCGGCGTAGCCGCCGAGTCCGGCAAGCACGCCGCTCATCGGCTTGAGGAGGATGTCGGTGGTGGCGCGGAAGTCGTCGACGAGGATGCCGACGTTTTCGCCTTCCACGCGCACCACCAGGGTGGCCAGCGCGTCATCGGCGTTCGGGCGTGGCGGCGCGTCCAGCGCCAGCAGGTCGTTGAGGGCCACCAACGGCACGATGCGGTCGCGCAGCGTGGCGGTGCGCTGTTGCTTGATGGTGCGCACCGACGACTGCGGCACGCGCACGGTCTCCACGACCTGGTCCATGGGGATACCGAAGATCTGTCCGGCGGTCTCGATCACCATCACGTTGCTGACCGCCATCGACAGCGGCAGCGTCAGGCGCAGGCGCGTGCCCTTGCCCGGGGTGCTGTCCAGGCCGATGCTGCCGTTGACCTTCTCGATCGCCGAGCGGACCGCGTCCATGCCCACGCCGCGGCCCGACAGGTCGGACACCGTCTCGGCGGTGGAAAAGCCCGGTGTGAAGATCAGCCGTTGCGCGTCCACGTCGCTGAGGTTGTCCAGCGCCGCTTCGCTGATCAGGCCCTTGGCATACGCCTTGCGCTTGATGACGTGCGGGTCGATGCCGCGGCCGTCGTCGCTGATCTCGATGAGCACGCGGTCGGCTTCCTGCTGGGCGCGGATCAACAGGCGCCCGACCGCCGGCTTGCCGGCGGCGCGACGCTGCTCGGGCGTTTCCAGTCCATGATCGAGGCTGTTGCGCAGGATGTGGATCAACGGATCGGCCAGCGCTTCGACGATGTTCTTGTCGGCCTCGGTGTCTTCGCCCTCGATCACCAGTTCCACCTCCTTGCCCAGCTTGCGCGAGATGTCGCGCACCAGGCGCGGAAAGCGCTGGAAGATGAACGACAGCGGCAGCATGCGCACCTGCATGATCGCGTCCTGCAACTCCTCGGCGATCCGGTTGATGACCGCGTACTGCGCCTTGATCTCGCGGCCGAGTTCGCGCACGCGGTAGTGCTCCTCGGCACGCGATGCCAGGTAGGGCAGCCCGTTCTTGGCGACCACGATCTCGCCGATCAGGTCCATCAGCCGATCGATGCGGGCCTGGTCGACTTTCAGGATGCGCGAGCCCTGGCCGCCTTCTTCGCTGCGCCGTGCGCCGGCGTCGGCACCCGATGATGGCGCCGTTGGCGCGGCGATCGTATCGGCGGGTTGCGTCGTCGTTGCAGGCAGCGCGGGCGTCGCGTCGCGGGTGACGACGGGCGTTGCGTCCACAGCGGGTGGCGTGTCGGGTTGCGTCGCCGCGGCGGCTGTGGGCAACTGCCGGGCATGGCGCTCCAGCCAGTCCAGCAGCGGTTGTGCCGAGTGGCTGACCAGGCTCATGTCCAGGGCATCGGTCAGCGCCGGCTGCAGTGCGGTCTGGCCGCTGGCGGCGCAGCAGGCCGACAGCGTCGCGCCGACGCCGAGCAGACTGCCCGGCGACAGCGGATCGGCCTGGCCCAGGATCTGGCGTTGCGCCTGGATCAGGTTGCGCAAGGCGACCTGCTGCGCGGGCGACAGGGCGACGGCAGCGGCAGCGCTCTGCGCGACCGTATCGTCTTGCTGCAGCACCCGCCGCAACAGCGCCACATCGGGCACGGCGCAGTCCAGCAGCAGGTCCAGCCAGCGCAACGCCGAGGCGCTGCACGAGGTTTCCGGGCACTGCTCCAGGCGTGCCTGCACGTGCTGGCGCAACGCGGACAGGTCGCCGCCCTCCAGCACCGCCAGCGCGTCCTGCTGGAATGCCGCATCGTCGGCCCAGGCGCCAGGCTGTCCCTGCGCCACGACCAGCGCCGCTGCCGGCACCGGGTGCCGCACGACTTGCTCGGTGACATAGCGGAACAGGTGGTCCAACGCCTCGGCGCTGGCGCTGCTGAGCGCTTGGAACACCACCTGGCAGCGATAGATGTCCAGTTCGGTCGGCGGCGCCCAGGGCGCCAGCGGCTGCACGCGCGTCCAGTGCGTGTCCGGGATCTGCCGCATCAGGTGCAGCGGATCCTCGCCCTTGAAGAAGCAATCCGGTTCGGGCTGGTACACCACCCAGTGCAGCGTCGCGCCGGCGCCGGCCTCGCGGAACAGCTGCATGCGCAGCGTTTCGGGCATCTGCTGCAGTTCGGCCTGAAGCTGCGTATCGACGCTCGGCTCGGTGTCCTGTGCGCCCTGCACGTGTGGCGCGTCGTGCGCCGTCGTCACCCGGGCGTGGGCGGTGTCGGTGTCCATCAGGGCCCGCAGTCCCGCCGCCAGCTGCCGGGTGGCCGCGGACTCGGCGATGCGTTCGGCGCCCTCTTCGAGCAGGTCCAGTTGCGCCGCGACCTCGTCCATCGCCTCGAGCAGCGTATCGGCGAGGTCGCGCGAGTAGGCCACGCGCCCGTGGCGCACCGCATCCATCAGATCCTCGGCCGCGTGCAGCAGCCAGGTCATGCCGGGCAGTTCGAACAGGCCGCTGTTGCCCTTGAGGGTATGCACCATGCGGAACAGTTCGTTCATCAGGGCGTCGTCGTCCGGCGCCAGCTCCATCTCGATCAGATGATGGCCGATCGATTGCAGCAGGTCGCGCGACTCGGCGATGAACTGGGCGAGCAGGGGATTCACGCGGCGATCTCCCCGAGCAGCAGGCCGGCATAGATCAGCAGTTCTTCCGGCTTGGCCGGCTTGACCAGATAGAAGTTGGCGCCCGCGGCGTAGGCCTTGCGCTCGTCGATCGGATCGGACTCGGTGGAGATCATCAGCGCCGGCGCCTGCGGAATCGGTTGGTCGCGCAGTTCGCGCAGGAAGCCGTAGCCGTCGAGCTTGGGCATGTTGACGTCGACCAGGTAGAGGTCGTAGGGCGCACACAAGGCCTTCTCCAGCGCCTCGATGCCGTTGATCGCTTCTTCCACGCCGTGCCCGGCGCTTTCCAGAATGCTGCGGTGATACAGCCGCACGGTCGCGGCGTCGTCGATGATCAGGATGCGTTTCACCGGTCCTCCAAGGGCTTCTGGTAGACGATCGCTTCGGGGAACTTGCGAACGCGGAACAAGGACGAGATGCGGCTCATCGACTCCGAATGCCCCAGGCAGACGAAGCCGCCCGGCACCAGCGCCTCGTAGAAGGTCTCCGCGGCCCGGCGTCGCGACAGGTCGTCGAAATAGATCAGCAGGTTGCGGCAGAACACCACGTCGAAGCTGTCGTGGCCGCGCACGTCGTCCGCATCCATCAGGTTGACGCGGGTGAAGCGGACCGCATCGCGCACGTCGTCGCAGAGCTGGAAGCCGTCGGCCTGTTTCTCGAAATACCGCTGCAGGACGCTGGGGGGCAGATGCTGGATGGAGCGTGCGCTGAACAGGCCCTGCTGCGCCTGGCGCAGGATCGCGGTGTCGATGTCCGATGCGATGATTTCCACGTCCCAGTCGTTGATGCGGTTCCAGTACTCGAGCAGGTACAGCGCGATGGAGTAGGGCTCCTCGCCGGACGAGGACGGCAGCGACCAGATCCGGATCGGCTTGCGATCGGTCTTGCGCGCGACGATCTCCTCCATCAGCGACCGGACCAGGCAGCGGAACTGATACTCCTCGCGAAAGAAGTACGTTTCGTTGACCGTCATCAGGTTGGTCAGCGTCTGCAGCTCCTGCCCGGAGGCTTCGAAGCGCAGGGTCACGAAATAGTTGCGGAAATCGCCGCTGTCGGTGTCGCGGATACGGTCCAGCAGGCGCTTGTCGACGAAGTAGCGCTTGCTGTCGTCGAAGCGGATGCCGGTCTTGCGGTAGAAGAATTCGCGGAACTTGTGGAAGTCCGCGTCGCTCAGCGACATGCTCATGTCACGGGGCTTCCAGGCGTTGCAGGGCGAGGTCGGCCGCGAAGCGGATGAACGGGTCGTCCGGAAAGCGTTGCTTCAGCCGCTGCAGCGGCCCGCGCGCACGCGCGCTGCCGACTTCGCCGAGCAGGTCGACCGCGGTGGCGCAGACGTTGCTGTGCGCGTCCTGCTCGATGACCTGCAGCAGCCACCCCTCGATCTCCGGATGGCGCAAGGATTCGAGGATGTTCACCGCGAAGATGCGCACGTCCGAATCGGGGTCGGTCAGCAATTGGCTCATCAGCGGCGCCACTTCCTCCGGCAACTGCTGCATCGCCGCGATGGCTTCGTTGCGCAGCGCGGCGTCTTCGCTGCGCAGGCAGTCCACCAGACCCTGCAGCGCAACCGAATCGCGCAGGTGTGCCAGCGTCAGCAGGATCGCTTCGCGTACGCTGGGGCTGCTCTCGTTCTGCAACTGCGCGACCAGCGCTGCGGCGGCATCGGGGTGCGCCTGCAATTCACGGGCGGCAGTACGGCGCTGTGCTGCCGAGTCGGCAGCGAGTTGCGCCAGCAGGTCGGCGTAGTCGGTTCCGCTGTCGGTGGGGAGGGCGGCGCGGGAAGGAATCAGCGGCATCGGGGGAATCCTGTTAGTGAAGCCATTCGACGAGTTGCTTGGCGATCCGGTTGGCCGGCAGCACCCGATCGGCGCCGCCTTGCTGGATCAGCCGTTCCGGCATCCCGAACACGACGGCCGACTCCTCCGATTCGGCGACCGTGAGCCCGCCGCCGCGATGGATCTCGGCGAACGCCTCGGCGCCGTCGTGGCCCATGCCGGTGAGCATCACCGCGACCAATTCGCGCGCCGGGTAGTGCTGCAGGGCTGAGCGCGCGAGCAGTTCCACCGATGGATGCCACAGGTGCTGCGGATGCGCCGGCTGCGGCAGGGCCACGCGCTGGTCGCGGCGCTTGCTCACCACTACATCGCCACCGCCGCGGGCGATATAGACGTTGCCGGGCACCAGCGGCATCGGTTCGGCCACTTCGTGTACCTGCAGTGCGCAGATGCGATCCAGGCGTTGCGCGAACAGGCCAGTGAACGCCGCCGGCATGTGCTGTGCGATCAGCACCGGCCAGGGGAAGTCCGCCGGCAGCAGCGGCAGGATGTCTTCCAGCGTGCGCGGCCCGCCGGTGGACACCCCGATCAGCACCAGGCCGCCTTCGCGCCGCGGTGCGGCGGCCGGCTTGGGCACCGGCATCGCCGCTTTCGGCTTGGGCGCCGGCGTGGCGCGCGCTGTCCGCGGCCGCGCGCGCGCGGCCTGCTTGACCTTGCTCAGCAGTTCTTCTTCGATCCGCTCCAGGTGCAGCGAAATGGTGCCGTCCGGCTTGGCGACGCAGTCCACCGCACCCAGCGCGAATGCCTCGAAGGTGGCCAGCGCGCTTTTCACCGTCAACGAGGAGAGCATCACCACCGGCGTGGGGCGCTCGGCCATCACCAGCGACAGGGCGGTAAGTCCGTCCATTTCCGGCATGTTGATGTCCAGGGTCACCACGTCCGGCAGGAACGCACGGTTTTCCTCGACCGCTTCCCTGCCGTTGCGCGCCAGGCGGATCTCGAAGCCGCCGGCCTGCTCGAACAGGGTGGACAACTTGCGCCGCATCAGCGCCGAGTCGTCGACGATGAGCAGCTTGATCACGCCGCCTCGCTCAGGTGTTCCAGCGCTTGCAGGTCGCTGTGCGGCAGCAGCCGCTCCGGCTCGATCAGCAGGATCAGGCGGCGCTGCTTCTCCAGGTTGGCGACGCGGGTGATCAGGTTGGCCTGCTCCTCGCTCAGCTGCGGCGCCGGTTCGATCGCCTGGCGCGGCAGCTTCAGCACTTCGGTGACGGCATCGACGATGAAGCCGGTGCGCACGCCGCCGAGCAGGAACACCATGATCCGCTGCCGGTCGTCACGGTCCACGCGGGCCAGGCCCAGCCGCCGGCGCTGGTCGATCACCGGCAGCACGGCGCCGCGCAGGTTGATCACGCCTTCGACGAAGGCCGGCGTCCGCGGAACCCGGGTCAGTTCCGCCGGCACGCGCACGATCTCCTGCACGCTGGCGATCGGCACGGCGAACTCTTCCGCGTCCAGGTGGAACACCACCACCTGCTCTTCGTCGTCGATCTCCTCGTCGAGCAGTTCGTCGGCGGCGTCGTTCTGGCGGGAAAGATCCATGTGCAGGGCTTCCTTTATCTTCGAGTGGTCGAACAACTTGCTCGCTTCGATGATCGACACCAGGCGCTGTCCCTGGTCCAGGCGACAGATCTGGCTGATCTCGGCCATGTCGCCGCCGCGCGCCAGCAGCGCCGGGACCTGGTCCACCGCGCTCCGGTGCACGCGCAGGACTTCCTTGACGCTGTCCATCACCACGCCGACGGACAGGTGCCCGCTGTTGATCACCACGATGCGGCTGCGTTCGTTGACGCCCTGCCTGGGCAGGCCGAACAGGCTGCGCAGCGACACCAGTGGCAGCAGCCGCTGGCGCAGCGTCATCACGCCAAGCACGTGCTGCTGCGAGTGCGGGACCTGGACCAGGTGTTCCGGGACCTGCACGATTTCCTGCACCTGCTCGATGCCGATGGCGTATTCCTGCCCGGCGACCTCGAAGCTGACCAACTGCAGTTGATCGTTGCTGGCGTCGTCTTCCTCGTCGCGCGCGTCCTCGACGAAGCCGGCGCTGCCGGCATGCCGGACCAGCGCGCCGATGGTGCCGAACTGGCTGGCGATCAGGCGGGCGAAATCCAGCACCATCACCATCTGGTGCCCGCCCACGTCCTTGAGCAGGCCCGACAGCAGCTCGCTGTTGACGGTGGCGCTGATCTCGCCGATGTCCTGGATGGAATCCGGCTGCACCTCCACCACGCTGGCGACGCGGTCGACCACGAAGCCCAGCGGCTGCCCCAGGTCGATCACCACCGCGCGCGAGCTGTCGTCCGCCGGGCGTTCGGGCAGACCGAACACGCGCGCCAGGCTGATGATCGGCAGCACCCGGCCGCGCAGGTTGGCCAGGCCGTCCAGCGCCGGCGGCGCCAGCGGCACGCGGACCATGTCCGGGACGCGGATGATTTCCTGCACCGGCGCCATGTCCACCGCGAAGACCTCGCTGCCGACCAGGAAGGTGACGAACAGGCGCCCGCTGGACGTGCCGGCGCCCTCGGCGTCCGACGCGTCGTCGTCCATTCGCGCAGCCGCGGCGGCTTGCGAAGAAGGATCGTTGCTCATAAGACCCTCGCTGGCGCTCACGCGCTTTGCAGTTCGTCGGCCAGCGAGGAAATCTCCTCGATGGCGGCGGCCAGTTCTTCGGTGCCTTGCGACTGCTGCTGGGCGGCGGCGGCGGACTCGCTGGCGGCTTTTTCGGCCTGCTGCGCCGCCGCCGAGATCTGGGTCATGCCGGTCCGCACCTGGGAGATCGCGGTGGCGATGTCGTTGGCGCTGGCCAGCACCTCGGCGATGCCGGCTTCCGCGGCGGTGATGTCGGTCTCGATCTGGATCAGGTTGGCGGTGCTGACCTTGGCCTTTTCGGCTTCGTTGAAGGTGGTGGTGACGATCTCGTTGAGGTCGCGGCCGACCACGCCGATCTGGTCCTGCACCGCCTTCACCAGGTCCTTGATGCGGTCGGCGTTCTCGGCCGAATCGTGGGCCAGGTTGCGGATGTCGGTGGCCACGACCACGAAGCCCTTGCCGAACTCGCCGGCACGTGCGGCTTCGATCGCACCGTTGACCGCCAGCATGTTGGTCTGGATCGAGACGGTGGTGATGGCGTCGACGATCTTGTCGATGCGCCGCGACACCAGCTCCAGTTCGGTGATCTGGCGGATGCTGATGCGGGTGGCTTCGGCCGACTGGCCGATGCCGGCGATGAGCGTATCGACCGCGCTCTTGTTGACCGCCATCAGCGCCTTGATCGCGATCACGCGCTCGTTGCTGGTCTGCGCGCGGTTCTGCGCGATCGTCAGACCGCTTTCGATCTGCGCGACCGCCGTGGCCGCTTCTTCGACGCTGGCCGCCTGCACCTGCGCACCGCGGCGGATCTGGTCGATCGCGGTCAGGATCTGCGCGCTGGAACGGTTGATCTCCTGCACCGCCGAGGACAGCTCTTCTGCGGCCGAGGCCACTTCCTCGGCGCTCTTGGCCACATCGGTGGAACTCTTCAGGTCCTCGGACAGTTCCGACAGCGCCTGCGTGGTCTGCTCGCACTCGCTCAGGGCACGCGACTGTTCGGCCACGGTCTTGGCCGATTCCTCGGCCGCCGCCGACTGCTCCTCGGCCGCCGCGGCGATGTTCTCCGACCCCTTCAGCGCCTGCTGGGTGGCGCTGGCGGACTGCTGCGCGCCATTGGCGATCTCGGTGGCGCCGGCGGCGACCTCGATGGCGTCCTTGCGGATCTGCTCGAGCTGTTCGGTGATCGTGCGGCCCTTGGCCACTTCGCTTTCGATGGAGGTCGCGGAGGTGTTGATGCCCTCGGCCACCACCTTCACTTCCTGCTGGATCTGTCCGACCAGGTCCTGGATCTGCTTGGCGCTCTTCTCCGAGGTCTCGGCCAGCGTGCGCACCTCGTCGGCGACCACGGCAAAGCCCTTGCCATGCTTGCCGGCACGGGCCGCCTCGATCGCGGCGTTGAGCGCCAGCAGGTTGGTCTGGTCGGCGATGCGTACCACCGCCTTGACGATGTCGCCGATGTTGGCGGCCTGCTGCTCCAGTTCCTGCACCCGCTGCACCGAGGCGGCCTGGCGTTGCGCGACGAAGCCGACGTTGGCGACCAGACTGATGATGTCGGTGTTGGCGCGTGCCACCAGCGCCTGCGTGGATTCCACCCGCGCCTGGCTCAGGTCCGCGTTGTGGCGCTGGCGGGCGATGGCGTCGTCCATCAGCTTGAAGGCGGCCAATGATTCCTGCGCGCCGCTGCTCGCCTCTTCCGCGCCGGCGGCGATCTGATCGGAGGCCCGCTTCAGTTCTTCGGCCGCCGCGGCGGCCTCGTTGATTCCCGAGGCCAGTTGCGTCGTCGCCGCGGCGATGCGCTCGGCGGCCTGCTGCTGCTTGGCCAGGGTGCGGGCGCGCTTGCGTTGCGCTTCGGCATCGCGGGTGGTGGTCGCACGCGGGCCGTCGGACGCCCTGGTGGCTTGCTTCTGGGAATGTTTCACGAGTGCCATTACGGGTCCTTGGGAGGATGGAGGTGTTTGATTTGAATGAACAAGTTGCCGACTGACTGCATTTATGAACAAATCTGAAACACTAGTGAAGTAAAGCCAATTTGTTTACAAAATGAGGTCAATTTTTGACGAACTCTTCACGTATCGGCGGGTAAGCAGAGACCTTTAGGGCTGTTGTGAGCAAGGTGTGATGGGCTGCCAGGGTGTCGTTTTGCGATAGCACGCTGGTCTGGTTGGGCATGAGCCGAGGTCGGTGATGCGACCTGCAGCGCGTGGGTATCGGCCCCGCGCGGTTACGCCATGGCATGGTCGCGGGCTGTCCCGTGGGGTCATTCGCTGCAGCAGAAGACAGGCCCGCCCTGCGCGACCTGCGTTGGAGCCGCGACGGGCGATGAGGATTCCGCTCGGCATCGAGGCCGGGCCATCCGTTCCGGCGTGACGCGCGGTCGCGCGCTGAACTCTCGGGCGTGTTGTCGCGTGGTCACAGGCGCGAGCGTCGGTGCTGGCGCCGGGAACGGTCGATCCGGGGTGACGTTCTCTAGGGTGAGACGACGGGCGTGTCGTCTTTACCGTCCGAAGGCCTGCGCTTCGCATGCATCGTCATGTTCGCAGCGCGCATCCGATGAATCTTCTATCGCGCGCAACGGGCGAAGCAGTCGGCAGCGACCCGGCGCAGTGGTGGCGAGCGCATTTGCCGGTTGACGCTCGCGGCCGCGGCATGCGCGAATAGTGCATGACCATTGTGCTTCTGAGCCTGGGCAGCAACCTGCGCCCGCATCACCACCTGGCCGCGGCGATCGCGGCGCTGCGCCGGCAGTTCGGCGCGATCGTCGTGTCGCCGACCTATCGCACCGCAGCGGTCGGTTTCGATGGGCCGGCGTTCCTCAACAACGCAGTGGCACTGCAGACCCATTGGGAGCTGGCGCCGCTGGATGCCTGGCTGCACGCGTTGGAGGATGCGCACGGCCGCGACCGCAGCGGCCCGCGCTTCAGCGACCGCACCCTGGACATCGACGTGGTGTTCTACGGCGATCGCATCGTCGAAGGGCCCGGCCACCTGCGCATCCCCCGCCCCGAGCTGCGCCACGCCTTCGTGCTCAAGCCGCTGGCCGACATCGCCGCGGACTTCGTCGACCCGGTCAGCGGCCAACGCCTTGGTGCGCTGTGGCAGGCGCATGCGGAGCATGGCAAGGCGTTCGAGGTGGTGGAGTTGGTTGAGTAGTGGGGATTGGGGATTCGGGATTGGGGATTCGCAAAAGCGGATACCCGATGCGCTCTCGCCGTTGCTGCTGCCTGAAGCGAATCCCGAATCCCTACATCCCGAATCCCTGCTTCACAGCGAATCCCCAATCCCGACTCCCCAATCCCGGCTCGTCACGTCAGCCCGCGCCCCCCATCCAGCCGCAAGGTCTGTCCGGTGACGAAGCTGGCGTCGTCGAGCAGCCAACGCACGGCCTCGGCGATTTCCTCGACCTGGCCGGTGCGCGCCAGCGGGGTGCGTGCCAGCAGTGCCTGTTGCGCGGCGGCGTCCTTGCCGGCGTCGGGCCACAGGATCGCGCCGGGGGCGATGGCGTTGACCCGCACCTGCGGTGCCAGTTCCAGTGCCAGCGAGCGGGTCAGCATCGCCAGGGCGGCCTTGGCCGCGCTGTACAGCGGATGCGCGCGCAGCGGCTGTTCGGCGTGCAGGTCGGTGAGGTTGACGATCGCGCCGCCATGCTGGCGCAGCTGCGGGGCCGCGGCCTGCGCCAGGAACAGCGGGGCGCGCGCGTTGACCGCGAACAGGTCGTCCCACTGCGCTGGCGTGGCGTCATGCAATGGCGTGGGATAGAAGTTGGAGGCGTTGTTGACCAGCGCATCGAGCCGGCCAAAGCGTGCCACGCATTGCGTCACCAGCTCGGGCAGGCGTGCGGTGTCGCGCAGATCGGCCTGCAGGGTCAATGTGCTGCCGGCGCGCACGGTTTCCAGTTCCTGCGCCAGTGCGTGCAGCTCGGCCTGCGAGGTGTGCGCATGCAAGGCGACGTCGTAGCCGGCCGCATGCAGGCACCGGGCAATGCCGGCGCCGATGCGCCGCGCGCTGCCGGTGATCAGGGCGACTTTGGTCTGGGTCATGTACGGGTTCCATGCTCGGCTATGCTGTGCATTGTCCACGCAATCCGGCACCGCATGCCCACCGACCTTCCTTTGCCCGATGCCACCGCATTGGCCCACAGCGAGCGCCTGGCCGCGCATGTGCGCGCCGAGATCGCCGCCGCCGGCGGGGCCATTCCCTTCTCGCGTTTCATGGAGCTGGCGCTGTACGCGCCCGGCCTCGGCTACTACAGCGCCGGCAGCAGCAAGTTCGGCGAAGAGGGCGATTTCGTCACGGCGCCGGAACTGGGGCCGCTGTTCGCCGCGACCGTGTCCAATGCATTGGCGCCTGTGCTGCAACAACTGGGGCCGCAGGCACGCATGCTGGAGGTGGGCGGCGGCAGCGGCGCCTTCGCCGAGGTCATGCTCAAGCGCCTGCTGGCGCTGGATGCGTTGCCCGAGCGCTACGCGATCCTGGAACCCAGTGCTGACCTGCGCGAACGCCAGCGCGAGCGCCTGGCGCGCACGCTGATCCCGCCGGTGTTCGACCTGGTGGAGTGGCTGGACCGGCCGTTCGACGACGACTGGAACGGCGTGCTGTTCGCCAACGAGGTGATCGATGCCTTGCCGACGCCGCGCTTCGCGCTGCGCGACGGCGAAGTGTTCGAGGAGACCGTGACCCTGGACGGCGAGGGCCGCTTCCGCCGCGGCGAACAGCCGGCCGACCCGCTGCTGGCGGCGGCGGTGCGGCACATCGAGCGCTATCTGCAGGTGCCGTTCGCCGACGGCTACCGCTCCGAGCTGCTGCCGCAGTTGCCGTACTGGATCCAGGCGGTGGCCGGCGGCCTGCGCAGCGGCGCGATGCTGTTCGTGGACTACGGCTATCCGCGCCGCGAGTTCTATCTGCCCGAGCGCGACGACGGCACCTTGCGCGCGTTTTACCGGCACCGCACGCACGCCGACCCGTACCGCTGGCCGGGCCTGCAGGACCTGACCGCGTCGGTGGACTTCACCGCGCTGGCCGAGGCCGGCACCGGGGCCGGCTTCGATCTGGCCGGTTACTGCAACCAGGCCAGCTTCCTGCTCGGCAACGGCCTGGACGCGCTGCTGGCCGAGGCCGAGGCGCGCGGCGACGAAGCCGCGCAACTGCGTCTGCGCCAGCAGGTGAAGCGGCTGACCCTGCCCAGCGAGATGGGCGAGCGCTTCCAGGTGATGGGCTTCGAGCGCGACGTGTCGCTGGCACCGGCGTTCCTGTCCGGCGACCTGACCTGGCGGCTTTGATGGCGGCGGTGCGCGCCTTCCGTTGGCCCTGGTTGTGGCTGGGCCTGTGGTGGCTGGGCATCGCGGTGCTGATCTACGTGTGCATGATGCCGCACCCGCCGCAATTGTCGGACCTGCCCGACAGCGACAAGGCCGAGCACTTCATCGCCTACCTGCTGCTGGCCGCCGCGGCGGTGCAGGTCTATGCCGGGCCACGCGCCTGGGCCTGGGCTGCGCTGGGTCTGCTGGCGCTGGGCGTGGGCATCGAGTTCGCGCAGGGCGCCTGGACCACCACGCGCTCGGCCGATCCGCTGGATGCGCTGGCCGATGCCTTGGGCGTGGCCGCCGGCATGGCCACCGCGGCCACGCCGTGGCGCGATCTGCTGTGGCGGCTGGAGCGCGGCAGCCTGCGCCGTCGCTGACCGAGGTCGCCGCGCGGTCTACGGCGTCGGCCAAGTTGTGGAATTCCCGGCCGCGCGCAAGGCGCGGCAGGCGCGCGGCAGCCTAGAGTGCCGGCGCCGGGCAGACTGCCCGGTCGCCGCGCGGCGACTCCGCGCGCCTGTGCAGGAGAACACGCATGCAAGCACGCCACTCCCCCCGTGCCGCGCGCGGCGCCGGCCTGTTCGCCGCGCTGTGCCTGGCCGCCAGCGCCACCCCCGCCAGCGCGGCCTGGAACGATGTCTGCAGCGGCACCGCCACCTACACCAGCTCCGGCTATTCCGGCGGCGCCCTGCTGCTGGATCCCATCGATCCCACCGCGCCGATCACCGCGTTGAATCCGACGCAGCTCAACTACGGCGGAATCCAGGCGGCGCTGGCCGGCGCCTACCTGCAGGTGCAGGGACCGCGGGGTACGGTCACCGTCTACGTCACCGACCTGTATCCGGAAGGCGCCGACTGCGGGCTGGATCTGTCGCCCAATGCCTTCGCCGCGATCGGCGACACCAGCGCCGGGCGCATCCCGATCCGCTGGCAGGTGGTGGCCGCGCCGGTCAGCGGCAACGTGGTGTACCGGATCAAGGAGGGCAGCTCGCAATACTGGGCGGCGATCCAGGTGCGCAACCACCGCTATCCGGTGGTGAAGTTCGAATACAAGAAGAACGGCGACTGGATCAGCCTGCCCAAGACCGCGTACAACCATTTCGTCGGCGAGCAGATGGGCGCGCAACTGCTGGAAATCCGCCTCACCGACATCCGCGGCCAGGTGGTCACCGATACGCTCGCCGCGCTGCCCAGCCAGGGCGACAAGGACGTGTACTTCGCCGACGGGCACGTGCAGTTTCCGCGCTGAAGCACGGTCGCGCATGCGCTATCGGTAGACGCGCGCCTGCGTCGCGGAGATGGCTCCGCGGTGCAGGCGCGTTGCTGGCTCAGAACTTGAAGTGCACCGTCGCCATGTAGCGGCGGCCGTTGTGGTAGCGCCCGACCGGGTGATCCTTGTCGCCCAGGTACTGCAGGTATTCCTCGTCCAGCAGGTTCTGCGCGTCCAGCTGCAGCGACCACTGCGCATTGATCGCGTAGCCCACGCTCGCGCCCAGGTCGGTGTAGGCGTCGACGCTGGCCGGTGCGGCGCCGGCGACGTAGCCGCCGGCCAGGTAGCTGTCGCGCCAGTTCAGGCTGATCCGCGCGTTCCATGGTCCCTTTTCGTAGTACGGGCTGAACGCGACGCTGTTGCGCGACTGGTATGGCAGCGGGTTGCCGCTGTTGTTCTCGCCGCTGGCGTAGGTGTAGTTGGCGGACAGGCCGAAGCCGCTCTCGCCGAACGGCTGCTGGTAGGCGAGGGTGAAGCCCTTGACCTTGCCGTCGCCGGCGTTGCGCGGGCGCTGGATGCTGTAGTCGCAATAGCCGTCGGCGGTGCAGCCGTTGCTGCCGAGCATCTGCGCCCAGGTCTGCGGCGAAGTGTCGCGGATCGCGTTGTACTGGCGCTCGATGGTGGCCGAGGTGTCGATGTAGTTGTCGATCTTCTTGTAGAAGATGGACCACGCCACCACCGCCTGCGGCGCGAAGTAGTACTCGGCCGAGAGATTGAAGTTCCACGATTCGTAGGGCGAGAGCCCGGCATTGCCGCCGCTGCCGGTGAGCGTGGTGTCGTTGAGGAAGGTGTTGTTGACCATCTGGTTGTACGGCGCCCAGGCGATCACCTTGCCGGCGCCGAAGCGGAACACCCAGTCGTTGTCGGTGTCGTAGGCCAGGTTCAGCGACGGCAGCAGGAAATGCTCGGTCTGCGAGCGGGTCTGCCACTTGCTGTCCAGATCCTGCAGGGTCGGCGTGCCGCTGTAGACGAAACCGCTGCCTTCGGTCTTGGAGCTCACGTAGCGCAGGCCCAGGTTGCCGCGCAGGCCGGCGTTGGAGAAGTTCAGCTGCACGTAGGCGGCGTTGTTGGTCTGCTGCAGCGCCCAGGTGTTGTTGAGGTAGCTGGACGGGTCGGGATTGGCGTAGTCGACCGGGCTGTTGCGGATCCAGTCGATCACGTTGCCGCGCCCGGCCTGCACGTGCTGGCCCTGATCGGGATAGAACCCGCGGATGTCGGTCAGGCCGATGGTGCCGATGTCGGCCAGCGTGGCGGGGGTGACGCCGCCGTACACGTTGAGCGCGAAGTCTTCGTCGTGCTTGCCCTGGCGCACGCCGACCAGCAACTGGTTGAACACGCCGTCGAACTGCAGGTCCAGATCGAGTTGGCCGTAGCGGTCCTTGCTCTGGGTGGAGAACACGCCGTTGTTGCCGATCCAGCCGCCGGCCGAACCCCAGTTGGCCGGATTGCGCGCGGCCGCCGCATCGTCGAAGCGGATGCCGCGATCCAGGTCCCAGCGGAAGCCGCCGTTGTAGAACGGCTCGATGAAATACTGTGCCAGGTGGTCGTTGTCGGACTTGCTCTGGCCGACCTGGCCGCGCAAGGTCCAGCGTTCGCCGCGGTAGGCGCCGCGCAGGTCCAGGCCCTTGGTGGTCACCTGCGACTGGCGCACGTTGTTGTCGTAGATCACCGTGCCGCCGCCCGCGCTGGCGTTGGCGCTGGAATGGCCGCTGTTGACCACGCCGTTGCGCACGTCGCCCAGCGCGTCGACCGCGGCCACGGTGCCCGGGTTCCAGGTCAGGAAGCTGTACATCGACTGGTTGTAGTTGTCGAAGTCTTCCTTGATGTACAGGCCGCTGAGGTTGAACTCCAGCGCGTCGCTGGGCTTGAGCTGCAGGTTCAGCACCGCGCTGTCGCGCTTGCGGTCCTGCTGGAACCAGGCGGCGTTGATCGAGTTGGGCACGTCGGCATCGGCGGGCGCGCCAGCGGCGTTGGCGAAGGTGCTGGCCTTGGCGTAGCCGAATACCTCCAGGCCTTGGCGGTCCACGCGCTCTTCGTAGTGCTGCGCGGAGACCGCGACGCCGAAGGTTTCCTGCGGATTCTTCCAGCTGTACAGCAGCGAGGCGTTGGGCTTGCCCTCGCTGGCCTGCTGGCTGTAGCTGTAACCCACCGAGCCGGCGATCTCGTTGGCCTTCAGGTCCAGCGGCTGGCGGCTGTGCATCAGCACGGTGCCGCCGAGGCTGCCCTCGGTCAGCCGCGCCTCGGTGGACTTGACGATCTCCGCGCGGCCCAGGATCTGCGGCGACAGCAGGGTGTAGTCGAAGCCGCGGTTGGGCTGCTCGCCGTACAGCCAGATCGCCTGCGCCACCGGGTGGCCGTCCAGGAACGACAGGTTGAGGCTGGGATCGGTGCCGTCGATGCTGACCCGCTCGCCCTGGCCGAAGCGGCGGTCGATGGTGACGCCGGGGACCTGCGCGAACGCTTCGGCGACGTTGGTGCTGGGGAACTTGCCGATGTCCTCGGCGGTGATCGCCTCGGACACGGTGACGTTGTTGCGCTTGGTGTCCAGCGACTTCTCCAGGCTGGCGCGAATGCCGACCACCTGGACCGCGTCCAGGTCGGTGGCAGCGGAATCGGCCTGCTGCGCCTGCGCGGCGAAGGCGAGGACGCTGGCGGCGATGGCCGCAGACAAGACGGAATGGCGATATTGCATGATGTCTCTCCCTCATCATTCAATGAATCAACGCGATTGCGCGGACGTCGGGCCGCGTGCCGGAGTTGCCTGTTGCCTTACTGCCTGTGGTGCGGAAGCGGGCTGGAGTGCCGGGTGATGCGGAACGCGGAGGCCGTGTCGCGTTGCGCAGGACGGCGGGTGCTGCCTGTGTCGCGCAGACGCGCGTTCCTCAAGGGCTCCGGCGTGTTCAGGGCGAGATGGCGTGAATCGGGTGCGGATGACGGCGACGCCGCCCGTGGCGGTCGATCGGACCACGCACCGACAGCGAGATGCCGCAGCCATCGCGACAGGGGGCTTGGCGCGGCATGCGCCGACGGCCGCAAGCCGGGCAGGGCGGGCCGCTGTCTCTGCTCATGCCACGAAGTGCCGCGTGCGACACGCGGTACGCGCATCCGGATCATTGCGATCACATGCCTCCCCTGGCCCCGCTTTCGCGCCGCACATGCGCGGCTACACCCCCGTGTGCGCCGATTCTTACGAGGCTATGACAACGATGTCAAGTCTTGGCAGGAAAATTTGTCTGGTTCTGGTTTTGCCACAAAAAATCGGAAGTGGATCCCGGAAAGAATGTTGCGGCTGGGGAGAAATGCATACTTATCAAGTGGTTGTGCGAGCGGTCGGGCGGGTTCGCAACCGTGCACAGATGAGAATGCAGTGCGGTTATGTGGCATCGCACAAAATTGGTCTCGTTGTCACAATTGGTGCGGCATAGGTATCGTGACAACGATGCGTGGAAAATGCCGCGCCGGAAATATTTTATCCGCGCATGTAATTGATAAATAAGAAATTAACTGGGATCCGCGCGCGAGTCCAGGCGTCATTGTGCGATTTCGTGCGGCACGGCGTTGACACAATCTTTCTAAGACCATAAGAATCGAGGCGCCTGGAATTGGTCCTTGCCAATTCGGGCTCGATCCGTCCAGCAGCACATGCAGTCGCCCGTTCCGGGGAAGGGACGGGGACGCGCCTCCCGCAAGACAGGGCGCAGGAAACAGACAGAACGCTTCATCGATTCCGTGTCCGCACGGACGGCATCGCCCTGCGCGTCGCGTGGGGCGCGATGGAGGGTGCTGCCTGCCGATCGCCGCCCTGGATGTCAGCCGTCGTCGTGCCGATCAGCCATCAACCAGGATAGCCCAATGCCACATGTCGCCCGCTCCCGTTCGCATTGTTGTCCCCTGTCCGTCCTCGCCAGCGCCATCGCGTTCGGCCTGCTCAGCGCCGGTGCGCAGGCGCAGGAAGCGCCAGCGTCCGATTCGATTTCCCAGCTCGATACGGTGACCGTCACCAGTTCCTACCAGAAGAGCCTGATCACCGCGCTGGACAACAAACGCGCAGACGCGCGCATGACCGACGGCATCTCGTCGGAGGACATCGGCAAGTTCCCGGCCGAGAACATCGCCGAGGCGATCCAGCGCATTCCCGGCGTGCAGATCTCCACCATCAACGGACGCGGCTCGACCATCAGCATCCGCGGCCTGGGTCCGCAGTATTCGGCCACCACGATCAACGGCCAGACCATCAAGAGCGCCGATTTCACCGACGGCTTCCGCTACGACATTATCCAGCCGGAAGTGGCCGCGGCGATCGAAGTGATCAAGTCGCCCTCGGCGGACATGGACGCCGGCGGGCTGTCGGGCACGGTCAACATCGAGACCACCAAGCCGCTGGACTACAAGGCGCGCAAGCTGATCTTTTCGGCGAAGGAGCAGTATTCCGAATTCGCCGGCGGCGCGCCGACGCCGAAGGGCGTGCTGACCTACATCGACCAGTTCCATCTGGCCGACGGCGGCGAACTGGGCGTGTTCGTCAACGCCGGCTACCAGAAGCTCAAGGATCGCGCCGACTACCTGTGGATCGACCGCTGGTACACCCAGGACACCGGGGACGGCACGCTGTACATCCCGCGCCGTCCGCGCTACCGCTCGATCGAGCGCGAGACCGACCGCAAGATGCTCACCGCCGGGCTGCAGTGGAAACCCAACGACCGGCTGGAGATGAACCTGACGGCGCTGTACTCGCAGGACAAGACCGACAACGACATGAACCAGTTGGTCTACTCCTTCGAACGCAATTACCTGAGCGTGCTGCAGACCGACGGCCTGACCGCGACCAAGGTGTCGGCGTCCAACTACTGGCTGGAGAACAACCGCCAGCTCGAGCGCCACGACCTGACCTCGCAACTGCTGACCTGGGACGCGCGCTGGAAGGGCGACGCATGGACCTTCAGCGGCGTGGCCAACTACACCGAAGGCAAGACCGACGAGGACGAGCGCGCGGCGATCCTCGGCCGCAAGCCGACCGCGACGCTGTTCGACATGTCCAACCCCGGCGCGATCTCGCTGACCACCGATGCCGACGCCACCGACGCCAGCGCCTGGAACAAGGCCAACCTGGTCCGCGACGAGTACCCGAACGGTGCGATCAACGCGCTGCGCAACAAGGAATGGTCGCTGCAATTCGATGCCGAGCGCTACGTCGGCAACGGCTTTCTCGACGCGGTCAAGGTCGGCACCAAGTTCCGCCGCGAGACCTTCGACCGCAACGTCTGGCGCCGCGACTTCCTGTACCTGATCAACTCCGGCGCGGTGTCCGGCTACGGCATGTTCCCGGAGCTGTCGGCGGCCAGTTCCAACGTCAGCAACTTCCTCGACGGCAACCTGGCCTCGCAGAGCGACTGGGTGGCACCGGACGTCTACGCCTACGCCAGGGCGTTGGCCGCTTCCGGCATCACCGTGCCGGTGCTGTTCGCGCCGCAGGCCAGCTACCACATCCGCAACGACATCTTCTCCGCGTATGCGCTGGCCAAGATCGACACCGACCTGGGCAGCATGCGCCTGCGCGGCAACGTCGGCGTGCGCTACGAGAACACCAAGCGCACCACCGACACCTACCTGACCACCGCCTCGCAGTACAGCGAGGATGCCAACGAGGTGGTCGGCACCGAGCGCGCGCCGTACGACTACCACAACTGGCTGCCCAGCCTGAACCTGGTGCTGGACATGCGCGAGGACCTGCTGCTGCGCCTGGCCGCCGGCAAGGTGCTGGTGCGGCCGATCCTGGACAGCAACACCGCCATCGCCACGACCATCTCTTCCGGCAGCAACACCGGCGGCACCACCACCTACGACGTGTCGCTGGGCCAGACCGACCTGAAGGCGCTGACCGCCGACCAGGCCGACCTCAGCCTGGAGTGGTACTACGGGCAAGGCGGCGGGTTGACCCTGGCCGGCTTCTGGAAGAACGTCAAGAACGGCACCTTCAACAGCATCGTCTGCCCGGCCACGTTCAACGGCACGGCGCTGTCCACCAATGGCGCCGGCGACTGCGTGGACGGCGGCGGCAACATCTACGAGATCACCGCCACCCGCAACGATCCGAGCAAGGTCAAGATCAAGGGATACGAACTGGGCTGGACGCAATCGTTCGATGCCTGGCTGCCGATCCCCGGCTTCGGCCTGACCGCCAACTTCACCCGGGTGATCCCGCAGCGCGACACCGACTTCAAGATCCGCAACCTGTCGGAGAAGACCTGGAACGCCACCGGCTACTGGGAGAACGCGATGTTCTCCGCACGCCTGTCGCTGAACCACCGTAGCGAGTACGAGCAGGACAGCAGCGACAGCTTCTTCGCCCGCGAAGGCCATACCATGAAGGCGCGCACCCAGGTCGACGCGGTGCTCGGCTACCAAGCCACCGACAAACTCAGCTTCCAACTCGGCGCGCTCAACCTGACCAACAAGAAGGAAGAGGCGTACAAGGACATCAGCAGCCGCTGGCAGATGACCGGGGTCACCGGCCGCAGCTTCTACGTGTCGATGCAGTGGGACATCCTGTGACGGCGGCGCACGCGCCTGCGGGCTAGCGCGACCCTGGCCCGGCGCCGCGGTGGCGCCGGGCGCTCGATCCGATGAGGACAAGCGCATGCAACGAAGAACGTTCCTGGCCGGCAGCGCCGGCGCCGGCCTGCTGCTGGCGCTGCCGCGCGGAAGCTGGGCCGGCACGCCGGCGGCGGCCGGCATCGCCGGCAACGGCGCCGCCGCGGTGGCGGCCGTGCCGGGGCTGACGCTGGCGGCCGATCCCGGCTTGTTCTGCCTGGACGAGGGCTGGCGTTTCCACGAAGGCGACATCCCGTTTCCGCCGATCACCGGGCAGGACGCCAGCTACGACAACGCCAAGGCCGGCAAGGCCTGGGGTGCGGCCGCCGGCGATTTCGACGACAGCCAGTGGCGGCAACTGCGGCTGCCGCACGATTTCGCCATCGAGCAGCCGATCGAGGCCAGCGCCAACGTGGCGCAGGGCTATCGCCGCCGTGGCATCGCCTGGTACCGGCGCAGCCTGCGGCTGGACGAGGCGCAGCGCGGCAAGGCGCTGGAACTGCGCCTGGACGGCATCGCCAGCCGCGCCACGGTGTGGGTCAACGGCCTGCTGATGGCGCGCGGCTGGAGCGGCTACGACGGCCTCGCCATCGATATCAGTGCGATCGCACGCTATGGCCAGGATCTCAACACCATCGCGGTGCGCGTGGACGCCGAGGCGATGGACGGGTGGTGGTACGAGGGCGCCGGGCTCTACCGACATACCTGGCTGGCGGTGCGCGATGCCCTGCATATCGTCGGCGACGGCGTGCATGCGGTGCCGCGCGCCGGGGCCGACGATCGCTGGACGCTGCCGGTGACGGTCACCGTCGCCAATGTCGGTGAACAGGCCGATGCGGCGCGGCTGGAAACCACGCTGTACGACGCGCGGGGCACGGTGGTGGCGCAGGGCAGTACCGCGCTGCAGGCCGGCGCACTGGCGCAGGCGGAGGCGCAGGTGGTGTTGCAGGTAGAGCGGCCGCAGCGCTGGGACGTGGCCGCGCCGCACCTGTACCGGCTCGCGACGGTGCTGCGCAGCGAAGGCCGCGAGCGCGACCGCCGCGAATGCGCGATCGGCTTTCGCACGCTGCGCTTCGATGCGCAGCAAGGCTTCTTCCTCAACGAGCGGCCGCTCAAGATCAAGGGCGCCTGCCTGCACCAGGACCATGCCGGGGTCGGCGTGGCGGTGCCGGACAGCCTGCTGGAATTCCGCATCCGCCGGCTCAAGGCGCTGGGCTGCAACGCGATCCGCCTGCACCACGCGGTGGCCGCCGAACTGCTCGACGTGTGCGACCGGCTGGGCATGCTGGTGATGGCCGAGAACCGCGTGTTCAATCCCGCGCCCGACTATGCGGCGCAACTGCGCTGGCTGGTGCGCCGCGATCGCAACCGCGCTTGCGTGTTCCTGTGGTCGGTGTTCAACGAAGAGCCGATGCAGGGCACCGCCGCCGGCTACGAGATGGTGCGCCGCGCGGTGGCGCTGGTGCGCACCTTGGACGACAGCCGCCCGGTGACCGCGGCGATGAACGATGGCATGCTGACCCAGCGCAACGCGTCCCATGCGGTGGACGTGGTCGGCTTCAACTACCGCCAGTTCAACTACGACCGGGTGCATGCGGCGATGCCGCACACGCCGCTGCTGTCCAGCGAGGACACCAGCGCATTCCAGACCCGCGGCGCCTGGTTCACCGACATGGAGGCGCACGTCATCGCCGAGGACGATTCGGTCGCCGCGCCCTGGGGCAACACCCATCGCCAGTCTTGGAAACTGATCGACGAGCGGCCGTACCTGGCCGGCGGCTTCGTGTGGACCGGCTTCGACTATCGCGGCGAGCCGACCCCGTTCGAATGGCCCTCGGTGTCCTCGTTCTTCGGCATCATGGACCTGTGCGGTTTCCCGAAGGGCGCTTACTGGCTGCGCCAGGCGCAGTGGATCGACGATGCGCCGGTGCTGCAGCTGCTGCCGCACTGGAACTGGCCGGGCCGCGAGGGCACCCGGATCAAGGTGATGGCGTTCTGCAACGCGCAGCAGGTGGAGCTGTGGCTCAACGGCCGCTCGCAGGGGCGGCAGGCGGTGGACCGGATCGCGATGAACACCTGGCAGGTCGTGTACGCGCCCGGCGTGCTGGAAGCGGTGGCGTACCGCGACGGGCGCGAGGTCGCGCGGCAGCGGGTGCAGACGGTCGGCGCGCCGGTCGCGCTGCGGCTGACCCCGGACCGCCTGCGCATGCGCGGCGATGGCCGCGACGTGCAGCCGATCACCCTGGAGGCGGTGGACGCGCAAGGCCGCCACGTGCCGTTCGCCGACGCGCAGATCACGCTGCAGATCGAGGGCGGGCGCCTGCTCGGCGTCGGCAACGGCGACCCGAACCGGCATGCGCCCGACAACGTGCCGCAGGTGCAGTTGTTCAACGGCCTGGCGCAGGCCATCGTCGAGGCCGGCAGCGATCGCCGCCGGCTGCGCATCGAGGCAAGCGCGCCGGGCCTGCGGGCGGCGCAGGCGAGCATCGCGCTGGAGGCGGCGCCGCCGCCGCTGTCGTTGCCGCCGGCTGCCGCGGCGATGGTGGTGGGCGGCTGGCGGCATACCCTGCCGTTCGCCGCGCCGCCGGATCCGGCGCTGCCGCGCGCGCCCAACGACAACAATAGCTGGAGCTTCTGCCAGCCGGGCAACCTGGAGACGCGCGCCGAGCGCGACGGCTACGTGCTGTATCGGACCGCGTTCACGCCCTGGGCCGGGATCCAGCAGCGCGGCGGCCGGCTGCGGCTGGGCCGCGCGACCGGCGCGGTCCAGGTGTATCTGGACCGGCAGCGGGTCGCCAGCGTGGCCGCGGGGCAGCCGGTGTCCCTTCGGTTGCCGCCGGCGTCCGGCGAACGCGTGCTGGCCGTGGTGATGCAGGTGACGGCCGGAACGCCGTTCGGCTTCGACGATGTCGCGACAGTGGAGTATTGAGCCAATGAAACGTGCTTTCCGCCAGATCTTCCCGCATGGCCATGTCGGGCTGCGCCGCGTCCAGGCGCTGTCGATGCGCACGCATGCTGTGCTGTTGCTGCTGGCCTGTGCGCTGCTGGTGCCGGTCGCGTCCGCCGCGGCGGCGCAGGACGTGCAGGACGCGCAGGGCGATGCCGCGCGCGGCGTGCTGCTGCGCACGCTCGGCCCGCGCGCGGCCGAGCTACAGCTGCAACGGCAGCCGCGCGGCCGCGGCAACGACTGGTACCAGGTCGCCGCCGAGGCCGGCGCGCTGCGCGTGTCCGGGTCGTCCGAAGTGGCGCTGGCGCATGGCGCCTACAGCTATCTGCAGTCGATCGGCGCGGCATCGGTGAGTTGGGAAGGCAGCCGGATCGCCTTGCCTGCGGCCTATGCGGACTTCCGCGGGCAGCGGACGGCCACCCCGTTCGCGCACCGCGCCTACCTCAACGTCTGCACCTACGGCTACACCACGCCGTGGTGGGACTGGGCGCGCTGGGAGCGCGAGATCGACTGGATGGCCCTGCACGGCATCGACATGCCGCTGGCGATGGAAGGCCAGGAGTACGTGTGGCAGGCGCTGTGGCGCGAGTTCGGGGTGGCCGATGCGGAGTTGGCGCAGTACTTCTCCGGCCCGGCGTTCGCGCCGTGGCAGCGCATGGGCAACATCGAGGGCTACGACGCGCCGCTGCCGCAGCAATGGATCGAGGACAAGCATGCGCTGCAGTTGCGCATCCTGCAGCGCATGCGCGCACTGGGCATGAAGCCGGTGCTGCCGGCCTTCGCCGGTTACGTGCCGAAGGCGTTTGCGCAGGCGCATCCGCAGGCACGCATCTACCGCATGCGCGCGTGGGAGGGCTTCCACGAGACCTATTGGCTGGATCCGGCCGATCCGCTGTTCGCACAGATCGCGCAACGCTTCATCCAGCTCTACGACCGCACCTACGGCAAGGGCACCTACTATCTGGCCGATGCGTTCAACGAGATGCTGCCGCCGATCGCCGCCGACGGCAGCGACGCGCGCCTGGCCAGCTATGGCGACAGCACCGCCAACACGGCCAAGGCGCAGCCGCCGGAGGTGCCGCCGGCGCAGCGCGACAAGCGCCTGGCCGAATACGGCCGCGCGCTGTACGCCTCGATCCATCGCGCCAATCCGGATGCGGTGTGGGTGATGCAGGGCTGGCTGTTCGGTGCCGACCGCCACTTCTGGACGCCGCAGGCGATCGCCGCGTTCCTGCGCGAGGTGCCCAACGACAAGCTGCTGGTGCTGGACATCGGCAACGACCGCTACCCGGGGACCTGGAAGCTCTCCGACGCGTTCGACGGCAAGCAATGGATCTACGGCTACGTGCACAACTACGGCGGCAGCAATCCGGTATACGGCGACCTGGCGTTCTACCGGCAGGACCTGCGCGCACTGCTCGCCGATAACGACAAGCAGCAACTGGTCGGCTTCGGCGCGTTCCCGGAAGGGCTGCACACCAATTCGGTGGTCTACGAATACATGTACGCGCTGGCCTGGGGCGCACAGCAGCGCCCGTTGCAGGACTGGCTCGACGACTACACCCGCGCCCGCTACGGACACACCTCGCCGGCCTTGCGCGCGGCCTGGGACGATCTGCAGGCCTCGGTGCTGTCGACCCGCTACTGGACGCCGCGCTGGTGGCGCAGCCGGGCCGGCGCCTACCTGTTGTTCAAGCGGCCGACGCTGGACATCGGCGACTTCGACGGGGGCCCCGGCGATCCGCCACGGTTGCGCCGCGCCCTGCAGCAATTGCTGGCGCTGGCGCCGGAATACGCCGACGCGCCGTTGTATCGCTACGACCTGGTCGACTTCGCCCGCCACTACGCCACCGGCCGCGTGGACGCGCAGTTGCAGCAGGCGGTGGCCGCCTACCGACGCGGCGATGTCGCGGCCGGCGACGCCGCGGCGGCGCGGGTGCGAGAGGCGGTGACGCAACTCGACCGTCTGGTCGGCGGCCAGCAGGAAACCCTGTCGAGCTGGCTCGACGCCGCGGCTGACTATGCCAAGACGCCGCAGGATGCCGCGTACTACCGGCGCGACGCCAAGGCGCAGGTCAGCGTGTGGGGCGGCGAGGGCAATCTCGGCGACTACGCGTCCAAGGCCTGGCAGGGCATGTACGCCGACTACTACCTGCCGCGCTGGACGTTGGCGCTGCAGATGCTGCGTGACGCGGCGGTCGCCGGCGGCAGCGTGGACGAGGCGCAGCTGCAGCAGCGCCTGCGCGCCTGGGAGCGCGACTGGGTGGCGCGCGACACGGCCTACGCGCGGCAGGCGCCGGCCGATCCGGTCGCCGCGGTGCGCACGCTGCTGCAACAGGTGGATGCGCCATGAGCGCCGTGCCCGTTGGTCTTTCCGCCGCGGCGCCGTCGCGCGAGCGCTTCCTGTCGCTGGACGTGTTCCGCGGCCTGACCATCTTCCTGATGATCCTGGTCAACACGCCGGGCGCCGGCGCCGATGCCTTCGTGCAGTTGCGGCACACGCCGTGGTTCGGCTTCACCGCGGCCGACCTGGTGTTCCCGTCGTTCCTGTTCGCGGTCGGCAACGCGATGAGCTTCGCGCTGGATCGTGGCCAGCCGCTCGGCGCCTTCCTGCGCCGGGTCGGCAAGCGCAGCGCGCTGATCTTCCTGCTCGGCTTCCTGATGTACTGGTTTCCGTTCGTGCACCAGGGCGCCGACGGCCACTGGAGCTTCACCGCGATCGACCAGACCCGGGTGCCGGGCGTGCTGCAGCGCATCGCTTTGTGCTACGCGCTGGCCGCGCTGCTGTGCCGCTGGCTGTCGCCGCGCGCCCTGCTGGGCGCCTGCGTCGCGCTGCTGCTCGGCTACTGGGGCGCGCTGTACCTGTGGGGACAGCCGGGCGCGGAGCTGAGCAAGCTCGGCAACGCCGGCACGCGCCTGGACCTGTGGCTGCTGGACCCGGCGCAGCTGTATCGCAAGGACGGCGGATTCGATCCGGAAGGCCTGCTCGGCACGCTGCCGGCCACGGTCAACGTCATCGCCGGCTACCTGACCGGGCTGTACGTGCGCCACGCCGGCAAGCAGGCGCGCACGGTGCGCTGGCTGCTGCTGGCCGGGATCGCGCTGACGTTGCTGGCCCTGGCCTGGCAGCCGTGGTTCCCACTGGCCAAGAAGCTGTGGACCGGCTCGTTCGTGCTGCTGACCGTGGGCCTGGACCTGCTGTTGCTGGGCGCACTGCTGTGGGCCATCGAGGTGCGCCATTGGCGGGCCGGCAGCGGCTTCTTCACCGTGCTCGGGCGCAATCCGCTGGCGATCTACCTGTTTTCCGAGCTGTTCGTGGTCTGCCTGCGGCTGATCCCGGCCGGTGCGAGCGGCATGGACCTGTACCAGTGGCTGGGCGTGGAGGTGTTCCAGCGGCTGCTGCCCGGCCCCTGGGGCAGCCTGGCTTGCGCGCTGGCCTACACCTTGCTGTGCTGGGGAATGGGCTGGTGGATGGATCGACGGCGGCTGTACCTGCGGCTGTAGCCCGGCGTGCACGGACCGCGAATTGGTACTATATTGGACATAACGAATTCATGCGGACTGGAGAGCGCGCCATGACCAAGCCCAAGCCGCAGGCCGATCCCCGCCTGCAAGCGCTGGCCGTGGATCCGGACGCGCCGACCCCGCTGTACCTGCAACTGGCCAGCAAGCTGGTGGAGGCGATCAAGGGCGGGCAGTGGAAGCCGGGCGAGGCGCTGCCGGCCGAGCGGCAACTGTGCGAGTACCTGCAGGTGTCGCGAGTGACCCTGCGCCAGGCCGTGGATGCGCTGGTCGAACAAGGCCTGGTGTCGCGCCGCCAGGGCGCCGGCACCTTCGTCACTTCGCACATCCAGCATCAGCTCAGCGGCCTGGCCAGCTTCAGCGAGACCCTGCGCATGAAGGGGCTGGAGCCGGGCACGCGCTGGCTGGAGCGGCGCACGCGCCCGGCGCACGGCGAGGAAATCCTGCGCCTGGGCCTATCGCCGGACACGGTGGTCGCGGCGCTGACGCGCCTGCGCAGTGCCGACGGCCGGGTGATGGCCTACGAGAAGGCGGTGTTGCCGCAGCACGTGGTGCCCGATCCGCACGCCATCGCCGATTCGCTCTACACCTACCTGGACGAGCGCGGCACCCCGGTGGTGCGGGCGCTGCAGTACTTCCGCGCCATCAACCTGCCGGCGCGGCTGGCCGGTCATCTGGGCATGAAGGAAGGCGAGGCGATCCTGCACGTGGTGCGGGTCGGCTACACCCGCGACGGCAGCGCGATCGAACTGACCGACACCTATTGCCACAACGACTACTACGACTTCGTCGCCGAACTGCGACGCTGATCGCCGAACCCCGCGCCCTCCCGGAGCACGCCCGCCCATGACCACCGCACGGCCCGCCAGTCCCTACGCCTCCATCGCCATCGTCGGCCTGTTGTTCTTCATCATGGGCTTCTTTACCTGGATCAACGGGCCGTTGATCCTGTTCGCCAAGGTCGCCTTCAACGTCAGCGACGCGTTCGCGTTCCTCATCCCGAGCGCGTTCTACATTTCCTACTTCTGCCTGGCGCTGCCTTCTTCGTTCATCCTGAAGCTGACCGGGATGAAGAAGGGCTTGGCCCTGAGCCTGCTGATCATGGCGATCGGTGCCGCCATCTTCGGCCAGTTCACCAATGACCGTTCCTACGTGGGCGCAGTGAGCGGCATCTTCATCATCGGCGGCGGCCTGGCCTTGCTGCAGACCGCGGTCAATCCGTACATCAGCATTCTCGGGCCGATCGACGGCGCTGCGCGTCGTATCGCGCTGATGGGCATCTGCAACAAGGTGGCCGGAGCGCTGGCCACCTATGGCCTGGCGAAAGTGGTCCTGCACGGCATGGAGGATTTTTCGACCCAGATCGAACAGGTGCTGCCTGCGCAGAAGGAAATCCTGCTGCAGGAGTTCGCTGGCCGAATCCACGGCCCGTACATGGCGATCGCCGGCGTCCTCGCCGTGCTGTCTGTCGCCCTCCTGTTTTCGCCCTTGCCCGAGATCAGCCCCGAGAAGGCGAACGCGTCGGCATCGGACGAGCGCAACCGCGACAGCATCTTTGCGTTTCCGCATGTGTGGCTGGGCGCGTTGTGCATCTTCGTGTACGTCGGTGCGGAGGTGATGGCGGGCGATGCGATCGGCATCTATGGCAAGAGCCTCGGTCTGTCGCTCGACTACGCGAAATATTTCACGATCGGCACGCTCGCCTGCATGTTGGCGGGCTACCTGCTCGGCCTGGTGCTGATCCCGAAGTACATCTCCCAGGAAAAGTACCTGTCCTTCTCGGCCTGCCTGGGCATCGTCTTCTCGCTGTGTGCCATGTTGACCAGCGGCTACGTGTCGGTGGCATTCGTGGCAGCGCTCGGATTCGCCAATGCCATCATGTGGCCGGCCATTTTCCCCCTGGCCATCAAGGGCCTGGGCAAGTTCACCGAAAAGGGCGCTGCATTGTTGATCATGGGCATCGTGGGCGGCGCCGCGGTTCCGCAGCTGTTCGCCCATTTGAAGGAGTTCTTCGATTTCCAGGTGGTCTTCGCCGGCTTGATGATCGCCTGCTACCTCTACATCTTGTTCTTTGCGCTGCGCGGTCACCGCGTCGGCCAGGGCGCGGCGAGCTGACGCGCTTTTCCCCAACTCGGCAAACTATCCAATGCGCAGACCCACCATCAAAGACGTCGCCGAACGGGCGCGGGTGTCGCTGAAGACCGTCTCGCGGGTCATCAACAACGAACCGTCGGTGATGCAGGCCACGCGCTCGCGCGTATTGCATGCCATCGCCGAACTGGACTACGAGCCGGATCCGTCGGCGCGCAACCTGCGCAGCGGCACCCCGTTCGTGATCGGGCTGGTGTACGACAACCCCAATCCGTACCACATCATCGGCGTGCAGAACGGCGTGCTCGCCGCCTGCCGCGAGACCGGCTTCGGCCTGCAGATCCACCCCTGCGATTCCACCGCGCCGATGCTCGCCGAGGAACTGGCCGAGTGGACCCAGCGCTCGCGCCTGGCCGGGCTGGTGCTGACCGCGCCGATGTCCGAGCGCGCCGACCTGGTCGCGGCGCTGGCCGCGCGTGGGATCAAGACCGTGCGCATCATCGCCGCCACCGAGGATCCGCAGGACGGCCCGTGCGTCTACGTCGACGACCGCGACGCCGCCTACGCGATCACCGAACACCTGATCCAGCTCGGCCACCAGCGCATCGGCTTTCTGTGGGGCGGCACCTCGCACCGCTCCAGCGGCGAGCGCTATGCCGGCTACGAGGCGGCGCTGAAGGACTACGGCATCACCCTGGACAAGCACCTGGTGATCCCCGGCGACTACACCTTCGACGACGGCTTCCGCGGCGCGCGGCGCCTGCTGGCGCTGCGCGAACCGCCGACGGCGATCTTCGGCTCCAACGACGAGATCGCCGCCGGCGTGCTGGCGGCGGCCAAGTCGGCGGGCATGAACGTGCCCTACGACCTGTCCATCGCCGGCTTCGAGGACAGCCCGTTCTCGCGTCAGTCGTGGCCGCCGCTGACCACCGCCAAGCAGGCCACCGAGGACATCGCCCGCCATGCCGCGCGCTTGCTGATCAGCCAGTTGCGCAGCGATGCCTACGAAGACCATCCGGCGCCGGTGCACAACCAGGGCTTCGTGCCGCAATTGGTGGTGCGCGGCTCGACTGCGCCCATGCAGCCGCATTCCCAGCCGCATTCCCGCCGTTCCTCCTCCCCCGACCCCACATGACCCTGCCCATGGCGCTGCCCTCCGAAACCGAAACCCTGATGTTCCGCGAAGCCGCGGAAGCCGCCGCGGTCGTCGCTGCGCAGTTCGAGCGCAACCACGCCACGGTGGCCGCACTGGCCGCCTCGCTGCGCGCCGATCCGCCGCCGTTCGTGGTGACCTGCGCGCGCGGCAGTTCCGACCACGCCGCCACCTACGCCAAGTACCTGTTCGAGACCCAGCTCGGCGTGGTCACCGCCTCGGCCTCGCCCTCGGTGGGCTCGGTCTACGAGGCACCGCTGCAGTTGCGCGGGGCGCTGTACCTGGTGATCTCGCAATCGGGCAAGAGCCCGGACCTGCTGCGCAATGCGCAGGCCGCCAAGGATGCCGGCGCGCGCGTGGTGGCCCTGGTCAACGTCGAGGATTCGCCGCTGGCGCAACTGGCCGACACAGTGATCCCGCTCGGCGCCGGCCCCGAGAAGAGCGTGGCCGCGACCAAGAGCTACCTGGCCTCGCTGGCGGCGATCCTGCAGCTCGGTGCGCACTGGAAGAACGACCCGGCGCTGCTGGGCGCGCTGCAGGAGTTGCCGCAGGCGCTGCGCGCGGCCTGGCAGGCCGACTGGCGCTCGCTCACCGACGGCCTGGTCGATGCCCACAACCTGTTCGTGCTCGACCGCGGCCTGGGCCTGGCGGCGGCGCAGGAAGCGGCACTGAAGTTCAAGGAAACCTGCGGCCTGCATGCCGAGGCCTACAGCTCGGCGGAAGTGAAGCACGGTCCGATGGCGCTGGTGGGTCCGGGCTTCCCGGTGCTGGCCTTCGACCAGCCGGACGAGGCCGGCGAGGGCACCCGGCGCCTGGCCGAGGAGTTCCGCGGCCGTGGCGCGCAGGTGTGGCTGGCCAGCGCCGGCGGCGATCTGCCGCTGGTGGCCGCGCCGCATCCGGCCTGTGCGCCGCTGCTGGCGATCCAGAGCTTCTACCGCGCGATCAACGCCCTGGCGCTGCGCCGTGGCTACAACCCGGACCTGCCGCCGCATCTGAACAAAGTGACGGAGACCGTCTGATGACCACGGTGGCGCTGCGCAATGCCCGCGTGCTCGGCGAGGACGGTTTCCTCGACGGCGTCAGCGTGCTGCTGGAGGGCGGGCGCATCCTCGCCCTGCTGGACGACGCCGACCCGCGCGTGGCGGCAGCGCCGGTGCAGCACGACCTGGGCGGCGGCAGCCTGCTGCCGGGCTTCATCGACCTGCAGGTCAACGGCGGCGGCGGCGTGCTGTTCAACAACCGCACCGACGTCGAGGCGCTGCGCTGCATCGGCCAGGGCCATCGCCGCTACGGCACCACCGGCTACCTGCCGACGCTGATCAGCGACGACCTGGAGGTGATGCGCGCGGCGATCGCCGCCACCCGCCAGGCCATCGCCGACGGCGTGCCGGGCGTGCTCGGCATCCATCTGGAAGGGCCGTACCTGGCGCCGGCGCGCAAGGGCACCCACAACGCCGACAAGTTCCGCGTGCCCGACGCCGAGGAACTGGCGCTGGCCACCTCGCTGGACAACGGCGTCACCCTGATCACCCTGGCACCGGAACGCGTGCCGCCGGCCAGCATCCACACCCTGGCCGCGGCCGGCGCGCGCGTGTTCGCCGGCCACACCGCCGCCAGCTACGAAGAGACCCGTGCCGGGCTGGACGCCGGCATCTGCGGCTTCACCCATCTGTACAACGCCATGACCCCGCTGCAGGGGCGCGATCCCGGCGTGGTCGGCGCGGCGCTGGAAGACCGCAACGCCTGGTGCGGCGTCATCGTCGACGGCGTGCACGTGCATCCGGCCAGCCTGCGCGTGGCGCTGGCGGCCAAGCCGCGCGGCACCGTGTTCCTGGTCACCGACGCGATGCCGATGGTCGGCGCCGACAGCCCCGCGTTCGACCTGTACGGCGAAACCATCACCGCCATCGACGGCGTGGTGCGCAATGCCGCCGGCGCCCTGGCCGGCTCGGCGCTGGACATGGCCAGCGCGGTACGCAACAGCGTGCAGTGGTTGGGCGTGCCGTTGGAAGAAGCCGCGCGCATGGCCTCGCTTTACCCCGCGCAGTGCGTGGGCCTGGACCACCGCTACGGCCACATCGCGCCCGGCTACCAGGCCGACCTGGTGCTGCTGGATGAGGCGCTGCAGGTCCGCCACACCTGGATCGCCGGCGCGATGGAGTAGGCGGCATCGCGCAGCGCAGCGATGGCGGCTGCGCTGCGCTGTGCCGAGTCCCTGCCGGCGCCGAGCGCATTCTCTCAGGCAAGCTGGTCAGCGCCTTCGCCGACACAAGCGCGACTTCTTCGCATTCTTCGTCGCCGAGGATTGAGCGCCAGGCGCGGTGCGTCGGCGCGACTGCGGGGTTCTCCGCGCGGCGGTACTGCCAGCCAAAAGATTAAAAGTCTTCTGCTCCCCTGGCGCGATGTTCTCGCCTGCATGGGGTAGGCTCGTAGGCGATCGCCACAGGGGGGGATCGTCATGCGGATCGTACGTACGATCGTGCCGCGTTTTCGCGGCAGCGGCGAACAGGGGTGCAGCGGGGTATCGCGCGTTGTCTTGGCCTGTCGCCTGCGCTGGAGGGGAACTGTCGCCGACGTGCCGCGTGGCGCACGCCAGTTGCTGCATCGGCACTCGCACAGGAACGGGCCGACTCCGTTCGGTGCTGGCAGCAGCGGAGCCGGGTTGGCGCTGCTGCTGTGGGCCGCGGTCTGGCCGGCCTGGGCCGCGACGACACCGGCAGCGTGCCGGCGGCCGGCGTTGCCGGTGGTCTGCGCCGCCCCGACCGCGGTCGGGCGCTTCGTCGCCCGCAATGCCGGCCCTTGGCAGCCCTACGCGTTCGCCGAGCCGCTCGACGTGCCGGCAGGGCAGGCCCTGGCCATCGCGATCTGCGGACAGGCCAACCAGACCGTGCAGGATGCGCATTGGCTGGCACAGCCATCGCTGTTGCCGACGCTGGTCCATAGCGTCGGCGCGGACGCCACGCTGGCGATCCTGGTGCAGGACAGCGCCAATGTGGCGCTGGACGGGCGCCTGACCCTGGGCGAGGACACGCTCGCCGCCGATGGCACGCTGCGCGCGCCGGTGGGGCCGGTGCAGGCCGCGCTGATCGGCACGCTGATCGACGGCCCCATCGCGGCCGGCGCGCGTATCGATCTGCAACTGCGCGATGCGGCCAACGTCAGCCTGCAGACGCCGCAGAGCCACCTGCATCTGGGCGGCGGCAGCTTGAGCGAACGGCTGATCGCGCCACGCGATGCGGCGGTCGCGGCCGCCGACGGCGCCTGTCTCGCGGTCGCCGTGGAGCGCAGCGACCGGGTCCTCGGTGGCCGCGGCACGCTGACGATCGGCGGTGGCCGCCTGCAGGGCGTGCTGGTCGCGCATCCGCTGCGCGGCAGCCGCGTCGCCGTGCAGGCCGACGACATGGCCAACGTGGCGGCGACCGAGGTGCGTCTGTTCGCCGGCCAGTTGCTGGACGAGACGCTACAAGCCGGGCCGTGGCTGGGTGGGCAGATCGCGATCGGGCTGGCCAACGTCGCCAATGTCGATGCGCGCGCGCTGGAGATCCAGGACGCGGTGCTGGTCGACGAACTGGTCGACGCCGAGCGCGTGGAGAACGCGGCGATCGACCTGCGCCTGACCGATGCCGGCAATGCCAGCCTCGCCGGCGCCGTACGCATCCGCGATGGCGGGCTCATCGATGAGCCGCTGGATGCCGCCGATCTGCTCGCCTCCGACGTCGCGGTGACGCTGCTGCGCAGCGGCAACGCCGTCGCCGCCGATGCGCTGATCGTCGATGGGGAGCTGATCGACGAAGCGATCGACGTCGGTGCGGTGCAGGACGCGGCCTTGGCGGTGCGGTTCGAGGATGCCGGCAATCTGGATGCGATGACGGCGCGGATCGAGGAGGGCGAATTGATCGACGAGGCGATCGATGCCGCCTCCTTCGACGGCGGTACGCTCACCATCGCGTTCGCGGACAGCGGCAATGTCACCGGCGACGCCCTGACCATCGCCCATGGCGAACTGATCGACGAAGCACTCGACCTGCAGGGCCTGCTCGCGCAGGCGGACCTGCGCCTGGACATGACCGATGCCGGCAACGCCCGGGTCCAGGCGCTGGACATTGTCGAGGGCGAACTGGTCGATGAACTGCTGGACCTGGTCGACGCGCGCGATGCCAGCGCCGAACTGCGCGTGCGGCGCAGCGCGAACGCCGGCGGCGCGCTGTCGGCGTCGGCCCAGCGCGTGTCGCTCGTGTATGGCGAGTTGATGGATGAGGTGATCGACGCGGCGGGCACGCTGGAGGGATTCACCGGCGTCGTCGACCTGGGCGATACCGCCAACGCGCGCGCCGCGCGCGTCGCCCTGCAGGGCGCGCAGCTGCTGGACGGTGTGCTGGACGCGGCAGCGCTGCGTACCAGCGAGCTCGGCCTGCAACTGGTCGATGTGGCCAACGCGCGCTACCGGGACGCCCTGGAGATGCAGGAAAACAGCACGCTGTTGGGGACGCTGGCCGATGTGGACAGCCGCGATGCCGCGTCGCAGATCGCCACGGTGGTCGTGGCCAGCGGAGAGGCGATCCAGGTGCCGTAGCGGTCGTTGGGCCGGCGGTGCGCCGATCGACGGCAGCGAAGTTGCCGTTGCCGCGTTTTCCGGCGATGCGCCGGTCATCCGGATGTGCGATGTCGGCTGCGGCGGCGGTGATGGCCAGCGGGTCGGGGCGGAAAGGCGCCTCTGCTCGCTCCGGGAAGCGCGCTCGTGGGAGTGGCAGCGCGAGCGAGTCCTCGCAGAAGCCGCTGCTGCATCGTGCAGGTGCAAGCGCTGCCTGGCGTGGAGCGGGTGCTGTCCCGCTTTGGGTAGGCATGCCGAAGGACACCTTGCGGCCGGCCTGGGTCGTCGGCAAGCTTGGTCATCGGTTTCCACGCAGCGATGGCGCAGGGACGCACGGTCCTCGCCGCGCTCCATGCATCTGCCAGGAGTGTGCATCGAATGACTCGCAGCGCTGCACTGGTGCTCCTGCTTGCAGGAATCGCCGGCATTTCCGCCGCCCGTGCCGAGGACGCCTTGGCGCCGGTGGAAGCGCGCGTCCCGTTCGCGCCCGCTGCGTTCACCGGCAGCGACGGACGCACGCATCTGGCCTATGAGCTGCACGTCACCAATTTCTATGGCGATTCCGGCGCGCTGGCGCCGCAGGGGCTGGACGTGTTCGGTGACGATGCGGCCACGCCCCTGCTGGTACTGGATGCGAAGCAGCTGTCGCACGTGGTGAAGCCTGCGCCGGCGGCGCAGGAGCCGGTGGCGATCCTCCCCGGCAAGCGCGCGGTGTTCTTCGTCTGGTTGACCCTGCCGGCGGGGGTGCCGGTGCCGCACCGCTTGCGTCACCGCATCCACTTCACCGCGGACGCCCATGCGAGCAGCATGCTCGACGGCGCCACCGTCCAGGTCGGCGATGCGCAGCCCATGGTCATCGGCGCGCCGTTGCGCGGCGGCCGCTGGTTGGCCCACGAAGGCCCCGGTGCCGCCCAGTCGCACCATTGGGGCAGCCTGGTGGCGGTGAACGGGCAACTGACCATTCCGCAGCGCTACGCCCTGGATCTGGTGGGTGTCGACGATGCCGGGCACGTGCTGAGAGCCGGCGTGAAGGACCTCCGCAAATCCAGCTACGCCGACTGGATCGGCTACGGCGCGGACGTGCTTGCCGTGGCCGACGGCGTCGTGCGCAGCGCGCGCGATGGCGAGGCCGAACACCAGCCGCTCAGTGCGCAACCGGAACCCGCCTCGCTCACCAGTGACGGCCTGTTCGGCAACTACGTGGTGCTGGAAATCGCACCTGGCACGTTCGCAAGCTATGCGCATCTGCGCCGGGGCAGCCTCAAGGTGAAAGCGGGCGAGCGGGTGCAGCGGGGACAAGTGCTCGCGCAGTTGGGACAGTCCGGCAATTCCGCGGCGCCGCATCTGCACTTTCAGCTGTCCAATGCCGTTACGTTCGAAGGTTCCGAAGGCGTGCCGTACGCGTTCGAGCGCTTCGGCTATCTCGGCACCGAATCCGAAGCCCAGCTGTTTGGGCAGGGCGAGCCATGGCACGCCTCGCCCATCGAAGATCGCCGGTCGCAGTTGCCGCTCAACGACGTGGTGATCCAGTTTCCCGGTCAGTCAGGGCTGGGCCGTTGACCAAGGGCAGAGGCCCGCGGCCTGGAACAGCCGCAGTGGTCGAGGTGCGCGAGCCGCGTTCGGCCAGCCGCTGCAAACGCAGCGCTTCGCGTCCCCGCAGCCGCTTCGAACCGCCGTTCATCAGGCGAAAACCGCGCCGTACCTGCGGAACGGCATGCGGCGCAAGGCCCGGCCGCGTCAGTCTGCGGATGCGCGGCGCGCCGCGGCGATCGCCGCGATCCGCGCCTTGGCCAGGGCCTCGCCGATCTGCGGGCCGCTCAGGCCTTGCGCGGCCAGATCGCGGGCGTTGACCGCCAGGGCCGCTGCGTGCAGGCGCTGCAACGCGCGGCCCTGCGGGTAGTCGGCATCCTCGCTGCCGAGTCGGCCGCGTTTGTCGGCCTCGCACACCGTTGCCAGCTGCGCGATGCGTTCGGGCTTGCGAAAGCCGTCGCAGCGCTGCAGCAGTTCGTGCACGGTGCGGTCGCGCAGCTCGTCCAGGCGATGCACGTTCAGATGCTCGCGGCAGGCGATCTCGGCCAGTTGCCGGTGCTCCTGCGGCACCTTCAGGCGTTCGCACAGTGCGCGCAGCGGCGCCAGGCCGCGTTGCTCGTGCATCAGGTGGCGCGGCCATTCCTCCGGTGGCGTCAGCGCCTTGCCCAGGTCGTGAGTGAGCGCAGCGAAGCCGATCAGCGCATCGCCCGGTGCCAGTCGCGCGGCCATGTCGCTGACCAGTTCCTGGTGGCGGCCGGTGTCGATCTCGGGGTGGTACTCGGCGCGCTGCGGCACGCCGTACAGCGCGTCCAGCTCAGGTAGCACGCTGCGCAGCGCGCCCGCGTCGTACAGGGTGCGCAGGAACGCCGACGGTTGCGCCGAGGCGAGGCTGCGGCGCAGTTCCTGCCACACGCGCTCGGGCACCAGCGTGTCCAGTTCGCCACTGGCCGCCATCTCGCGCATCAAGGCCATGGTCTCCGGCGCCACGCTGAAGCCGAGCGGCGCCAGTCGTGCCATGAAGCGCGCCGCGCGCAGTACGCGCAGCGGGTCTTCGCCGAACGCCGGGCCGATGTGGCGCAGCACGCGGCGTTCGATGTCGCGCGCGCCGCCGTAGGGATCGACCAGCGCGCCACTGTCCTCGTCGCGGGCGATCGCGTTGATGGTGAAGTCGCGGCGCTGCAGGTCTTCCTCCAGCGTCACCGACGGATCGGCATCGACCACGAAGCCGTGGTAGCCACGCCCCGACTTGCGCTCGGTGCGCGCCAGCGCGTATTCCTCGCCGCTGTGTGGATGCAGGAACACCGGGAAATCGCGCCCGACCTGTTTGTAGCCCAGGTCGAGCATCTGCTGCGGGGTGGCGCCGACCACCACCCAGTCGCGGTCGCCGGGCGGCTGCCCGAGCAGGGCGTCGCGGACGGCGCCGCCGACGAGGTAGGTGTTCATGGGCGGGGATTCGGGAGTGGGGATTGGGGATTGGTCAGGGCGACATCGCGCGAATGGATGCCGCCGTGGCCTGTTCCAGGAATGCTAACCGCATACGGATGCGTTGCGCTTTTACCAATCCCCAATCCCTAATCCCGATTCCCCGCCTCACACACAAACTTCTTGCGCGGCGCATCCAGCTTGCCGAGCATGCGGTCGCTGAGCGGCAGGGCGTCGCCGTTGAGGCGCCAGTCGTAGATCACGCTGAAGGCCAGGACGCGCGCCACGTACTCGCGGGTTTCCTTGTAGCTCACCGTCTCGATCCAGAAGTCGGCATCGTGGCCCGGGCGCTGGCTCTGCCAGCGTGCGGCCGGGCCGGGGCCGGCGTTGTAGGCGGCGATGGTCAGGTAAGGCAGGCCGTAGGTGTTGAGCAATTGGCGCAGGTAGGCGGTGCCGATGGCGATGTTGGTGTCCGGGTCGTACAGGCTGGCGGCGCCGCCGTAGCCGGCCAGGCCGAGGTTGCGGGCGACGCTGGCGCCGGTGGCCGGCACCACCTGCATCAGGCCCATCGCGTTGGCCGGCGAGCGCGCGTTCGGATTGAACACGCTCTCGGCGCGGATCTCGGCGGCCACCCAGGCCGGATCGATGGCGTTCTTGCCGGCTTCGCGGCGAATGGTGGCATCGTGGTGCAGCGGGAAGCGCAGCGTGTACAGACGCTGTTCCTCCGGGCGCTTGCCCAGCGAGAACACCGCGCGGTCGAACCAACCGTTGGCGCTGGCCACTTCCACCGCCAGGCGCCGCTGGGTGTCGTCGAAGCGGCTCAGCGCATCGTTCCACTCGGCCACCGCCCAGCCGGCGCGGTCGATCTTGAACAGCTCCAGCGCGCGGATCAGCGCCGGATCGCGTGCCACCGCCGCCTGCGCCTGCGCGCTGTCGTTCGGTTCCCACGGGCACAGCGCGTACGGTTGCTTGAGCCGGTCGGCGGCCAGGAAGCCGTGGAAGGTGGCGGAGGTGGCAGCTTCGCGGTACAGCCGCTGCGCCTCGCTGGCATTGCCGGTCTTCTCCGCCAGCCGCGCTTCGAAGTACTGCCAGCGCGAATCGCTGCGCTGCGTCGGCGGCATCTTGCGGATCGCGGCAAGCGCCGCCGGCCAGTCGCCGCGCGCCATCGCCTCGCGTGCACGCCACTCGTGCAGGCGTTCGTCGTAGGCGGACTCGGGCACGGCGTTGAGCCGGCGCGCCGAATCGGGGCCGTACGAGGCCACCGTCCACAGCGCGATCTGGTACAGCACCGCGTTGCGCTGCGCCTCGCTGAACTGCAGCGCCTGGGCGAACTGCGGCAGTTGCCGCTCGGCCGCGTCGGGATCGGCCTTGGCCAGCTTCTCCAACCCGTCCACCGCCACCTTGCGGCTGCGCTCGGTCTTGGGCCAGCTCAGCGCGCGCGCATGCACCGCGTCCAGGAACGCGGCGTAGTCGTTGGCCAGGGCCAGGTCGGCCGCGGGCAGGCCGCGGGCGGCGGCGCGCATCACCGCGGGCTGCTGTGCGTCCGCAGCCGCTTCCACCCGTGCCCAGCGCAACGCATCGGTCATGCCGCCGCGCGCCTGCAGCACCGCGAACACCGGATCGCAGGCGTCGGGCAGCGACTTGCCGGCGTTGCGCCACAGCGCTTGCGCTTCGTCTACCCACTGCGCGTCGGCGCGGCCGGTGGCCTGGCGTGCATTGAGCTGGGCGCAGCGCAGGCCGAGGTTCTCGGTGGGTTTCCAGTTCGCCAGCAGCGCCGGCCAGTCCTCGCGCCGCGCCAGCGCCGGCAGCCACAGCGCACGGAAGCTTTCGGCCACCGGCTGCCCGGCATAGCGCTTGAGGAAGTCCTGCGCCTGCGCATCGGACACCTTGTCGATGTTGCGGCGCAGGTTGGCGTACTCCAGCCAGCCGTACAGCGGATGCTGCTTGAACGCGGCCGCGCGGACCGGATCGAAGCGGCCTTGCTCGGCATCGTCGATCGCCGAGCGGATCGCCGGGCGTTGCGCGTCCAGGGACTGGGCGAGGGCGGAAACGGGGCCGCACAACGCGGCGGCGAACAGCAGGAGAGACGTGCGCAGGATCATGCGCGGGACTATACCGAACGCCGATGAATCGCCGTGCCATCGGGCGAGGGCGCACGCAGTGGTACGTTCCGGCATCGCGGCTGCGGCGCTGTCGTTCCGCGTCGTCCCGGCGCGCCGGCGATCGCACTGGATACACGAATCGGCGTGGGCGCTTCGCGTGCCGTACCCTCACCCCAACCCCTCTCCCGGTGGGAGAGGGGCTTTGGCTTCTCCCTTCTCCCCTCGGGACCATGGCCCCCTTTTCGGGGGAAGGTGCCCCGCAGGGGCGGATGAGGGTGCGGGCGAAGCCTCGTGTCGCCAGATCGGAGTGGGCGCTTCGCGCGCCGGACCCTCACCCCAACCCCTCTCCCGGTGGGAGAGGGGCTTCGGCTTCTCCCTTCTCCCTCCGGGACCATGGCCCCCTTTTCGGGGGAAGGTGCCCCGCAGGGGCGGATGAGGGTCTGGGCGAAGCCTCGTGTCGCCAGATCGGCGCGGGCGCTTCGCGTGCCGGACCCTCACCCCAACCCCTCTCCCGGTGGGAGAGGGGCTTCGGCTTCTCCCTTCTCCCTCCGGGACCATGGCCCCCTCTTCGGGGGAAGTGCCCCGCAGGGGCGGATGAGGGTCTGGGCGAAGCCTCGTGTCGCCAAATCGGCGCGGGCGCTGCGCCTCCGTACCCTCACCCCAACCCCTCTCCCGAGGGGAGAGGGGCTTCGGCATTGCGTCGCCGATTGACGACATCTCGCACCCCCGTGTCTACCAGATCGACCAGTCGTCGCGATCGCCCGCGCTTTGCCCGCCGGATGCTTGCAGGCCGTTTACGATTTGTTTACAAAGAATTCCACGCCGTCGCGGTGCAGGGGGTCGCAGCGGCCGACCCACATCCTTTCTGGAGAGAGAGACGGATGAATTTCCTGCACCGCCATCCTTTGGTCTTCGCGGTATCCCTGGCCCTGCTCGGCGGTGTCCCCGCCATCGCCGGCGCCCAGCAACAGACGCCCCCGGCCGCTCCCGGCAATGCCACGACCCTGGACAGCGTGCAGGTCACCGGCACCCGCATCCGCCGCGCCGAAGTCGAGGGCCAGGTGCCGGTGCAGACGTTGAGCCGCGCCGACATCGAACGCACCGGCCTCACCTCCATCGGCGATGTGCTGCAGGAACTCACCGCCTCCGGCTCGGCCTTGAACGCCAAGTTCAATTCCTCCGGCAATTTCGGCTTCCCGCCGGACGGCAGCGGCGTCGGCGCCGGCTCGGCGCAGGTGGATCTGCGCCACCTGGGCGCCAAGCGCGTGCTGGTGCTGGTCGACGGCATGCGCTGGGTCAACGAGTCCTCGGCCTCGGGCGTGGGCGCGGCCACCGACCTCAACACCATTCCGCTGGCCATCGTCGAACGCGTCGAGGTGCTGGAGGACGGCGCCTCCTCGCTGTACGGCTCCGACGCCATCGCCGGCGTGGTCAACATCATCACCCGGCGCAATTTCGAAGGCGGCCAGGTCACGCTGAACTACGGCGAGTACGACAAGGGCGACGGCGCCAGCAAGGGCGTGGACCTGGCCTGGGGCCACAGCACCGAGCGCACCAGCCTGTTCCTCGGCGCCAGCTACACCAAGCAGGATCCGATCTACGCGCGCGACCGCGCGCAGTCGCTGTATCCGATTCCCGGCACCGGCCTGAGCTTCGGCAGCTCGGCCACGCCGGACGGGCGTTTCATCTTCGTCGACCCCAATACCGGCGCCGAGCAGAACCTGACCCCGAACAGTGGCGTGGGCACGCCCCGCTACGACGGCGCCGGCGGCTGCAGCCGCAGCGACGACTACCACTGCTTCACCACCGCCGACCGCTACAACTTCGCCGCGTCCAACCTGCTGCTGACGCCGTCCGAGCGCAAGGGCGTGTTCGGCCAGTTCCGCTTCTTCTTCAACGACGACGTGCAGTGGTACCTGAAGCTGCTCGGCAACCGCCGCGAATCGACCAACCAGGCCGCGCCGGAGCCGATCTTCCTCGGGCCCGATGCCGGCACCGGCAATCCGCTGGCCGACAACATCGTCATCTCCGCCGCCAACCCGTACAACCCGTTCGGCTTCGCGCTGGATTCGGGCAGCAACCTGATCATGATCGGGCGCCGCCCGGTGGAAGGCGGCGCGCGCGTGTTCGAGCAGCGCGTGGACACCCAGTACGTCGGCACCGGCTTCATCGGCAGCTTCGAGAGCGCCGACCGCACCTGGTTCTGGGACGTCAACGGCGCCTACAGCAAGAACAAGGCCGAGCAGACCAACTACGGCAGCTACAACATCTACAACATCAACCTGGCGCTGGGCGATCCAGCGGCGTGCGCGGCGGTGGCCGGCTGCGTGCCGCTGAACATCTTCGGCGGCGCCGGCAGCATCACCCCGGACATGCTGCGCTGGATCCAGCCGGTGGTGCACGACCGCAGCCAGAACGAACTGACCCAGTTCACCGCCAACCTCAGCAGCGACCTGTTCCGGCTGCCGGCCGGCGCGGTGTCCTTCGCCACCGGCGTCGAGTACCGCAAGTACGAGGGCTTCTATCGCCCCGATCCGCTGACCGTGATCGGCCACTACAACGGCGTGCCGTCGCTGCCGACGCAGGGCAGCTACGACGTCAAGGAGGCCTACCTCGAACTGAGCGTGCCGATCTTCGCCGACTCGCCGCTGGGCGACAAACTCGACCTGAGCCTGGCCGGCCGCTATTCCGACTACTCCACCTTCGGCGGCAAGTTCACCCCGAAGTACGGCCTGCGCTGGCAGGTGGCGCCGGACTTCGTGCTGCGCGCCAGCTATGCCGAAGGCTTCCGCGCGCCCAGCATCGGCGAACTGTACGGCTCGGCCGCGCGCGCCGACCTGACCCTGTCCGACCCGTGCTCGATCGGCCTGGGCGGCACCGCGCCGCGCGGCAGCGCCAGCAACTGCGCCACGCTCGGCGTGCCGGCCGGCTACCAGCAGGCCAACTCGCAGATCTCGGTGACCACCGGCGGCAACCGCGCGCTGGAACCGGAGAAGGCGCGCAGCTTCAGCGCCGGCTTCGTCTGGAGCCCGTGGTTCGCCAGCAACGTGCCGTGGTCGGACCGCTTCGATGTGGAGGTGACCTTCTACCGCCACGACATCGACGGCGCGATCCAGGCGATCAACGCGCAGACCCAGCTCGACCTGTGCGTGGACACGCTCTCGCCCACCTATTGCGACGGCATCACCCGCGCCTCCACCGGCGGCATCAACGGCTTCAACAATCGGCTCACCAACCTCGGCTCGATCAAGACCGACGGCTGGGACGTGGACCTGTTCTGGAACTCGCCGGAGACCGCCGCCGGCCGCTTCAAGATCGGCTGGCAGAACACCTTCGTCACCCGCTACGTCGCCACCGGCGCGGCCGGCCAGGTGCAGCCGCAGCGCCCGGGCGTGGAAGTGGTGGACAGCTCCATTCCCGAGTGGACCAGCAACCTGAGCCTGGACTGGTCGCGCGGCCGCTGGAATGCGTCGTGGACGCTGCGGCACATCTCCGAGCTGACCGAACAGTGCGGCGACGCGGTCGCGTTCCCGGTGTGCAGCAATCCGGTGGCCGGCACCAACACGCTGGACGCGATCACCTACCACGACCTGCAGGTCGGCTATCGCTTCGACTGGCTCAAGGGCCTGACCCTCAGCGGCGGCGTCAACAACGTCTTCGACAAGGACCCGCCGATCTGCCTGTCGTGCTCGCTCAACGGCTACGACGCCTCCACCTACGGCATTCCCGGTGGACGCTACCTGTACGTGCGCGCGGATCTGAAGTTCTAGGCGCTGCCCGCGATGGCACCCTGCGAGAGCGAGCGTTCGCTCTCGCAGGGCGCGGCTGATGCGGGGGCGAAGCAACCTTGATGCTGTAGGAGCCGCGACGGATGTTCCCTGGGAACGCCCGTCGCGGCTAAAGCCGCTCCTACGCGTGGTGCAAGAACCGGTGTCGCCGCCTCAGCGCAACAAGTGCTGCGGCACTTCGATCTCGGTGGCCACGGCCAGGTGGTCGGAGAAGGCGGCGGGTACCGCACGCTGCGCGTTGCAGCGCAGGCCGTCGCTGACCAGGATGTGGTCGATGGCGCGCTGCGGGCGCCAGCTCGGGAAGGTCGGGACCACGCAGCCCGGCGGTTGCAGCCGGGTGCGCTGGTAGAGGAACTGCATTTCCGGGCGATCGGCGACGCAGTTGAAGTCGCCCATCAGCACCACGTTGGGATGATCGGACAGCAGTTCGGCGATGAAGGCCAGCTGCGCCGCGCGCGAGTTGGCGCCCAGCGACAGATGCGCCACCGCCACCGCCAGGCCTTCGGCGCCGTTTCCGAACTTGGCCAGCAGCACGCCGCGCCCGCCGAGCCGGCCGGGCAGGGCGTGGTCCTGCACTTCCACCGGCTCCAGCCGGCTGAGCAGGCCGTTGGCGCTGGAGGCCACGCCGCCCACGCGCCGGTTCGGCTGGTGGCTCCAGTAGTTGAAGCCGGCGCGCTCGGCCAGGTAGTGGGTCTGGTTGGTGAAGCCCGAGCGCAGGCTACCGGGGTCGGCCTCCTGCAGGCCGACGATGTCGTGGTCGCTGGCCAGCTGCGCGATCGCGTCCAGGCTGCTGCGCTTGCGCCCGGCCGGCAGCGCATGCGACCAGCTGCGGGTCACGTAGTCACTGTAGCGGCGCGTGCTGGAACCGGCCTGGATGTTGGCGGTGAGCACGCGCAGGGTGCGGGTGGCGGGAGCGGTCACGGCGGTGCGGCCCGGGGCGGACGGCTTACTTGGCCATCGCCGCGCGTTCGCGCGCGATCAGGTGATCGGCGATGCGCAGCATGTCGTCGTAGCTCTTGCCCTTGACCAGGTACTTGCCGTTGATGATCAGCGACGGCGTGCCGCTGATGCCGCTGCGGGTGGCGAACTGCTTGGCGCGGTTGGTCTTGGTGGCCACCGCGAAGCTGCCCATGGTGTCGGCGAACTGCTTCGGGTCCACGCCGTACTTGGCGTAGAAGTTGGCGATGTCCTGCACCGAGTCGCGGCCGCGCTCGCCCTTCAGGGTCTGGTCGACGTGGATCGCCTTGTACAGCGCATCGTGGGTCTTCTCCTGCACGCCCAGCGCCTCGGCGGCGTAGAACGCGCGGGCGTAGTCGTCCCAGGTGCCGCCGAACATCGCCGGCACGTAGACGAAGCGCACGTCGGACGGCAGGCCGGCCTTCCACGGGCCGATCAGCGGCTGGAAGCGCGCACAGGCCGGGCAGACGTAGCCGAACACCTCGGCCACCTCGATCTTGCCGTTGGTCGGCTGGAACGGCTGGCCGCCCGCGATGTCGACATAGTCGGTGCCGGCGACCGGCTCCGGACCGTTCGGGGTCTTGGCCGCGACCGGCTTGGCCGGGGCGGCGCTGTCGCCTTCGGCGGCGGGCTGCGCGGCGGCATCGGCGCTGGTGGCCGCGGGAGCGGCCGGCGTCTCGGCGGGCGCAGCGGCAGCGTCGTTGCCGGCCGCGGGCGCGGCAGCCGGAGCCGCGGCGGTGCCGGAGGCAGGGGCGACGGCGTCGGCAGTGCCGTCCTGGGCCTTACATGCCACCAGGATCGGCAGCAGGGCCATCAGGGTCAGGGCGAAGCGGGTCTTCATCGGCGACATCTCCAGCAGGATGGGGGAAAAATGCCGGACGCGCCGCAAGCGCGGTCCGGCCACCCCGTCATGATGCCATGGCGCGGATGAAGCGCCGTGCGCCGATTACTTGCCTGCGCGCTCGCGGGCGATCAGCGCGTCGGCGATGCGCAGCATGTCCTCGAAGTTCTTGCCCTTGACCAAGTACTTGCCGTTGACGATCAGCGCCGGGGTGCCGGAGATGTCCGCGCGCACGGCGAAATCGCGTGCGGTCTTCACCTGCGCGGCGACCTGCGGGCTCTGGTAGGCAGCGATGAAGGCCTGCGGCTTGACCCCGAAGCCGGCATAGAACGCGGCCAGTTCCTCCGGCGCCACGTTCTGCACCGGCACGCTGCGCTTGTCGTGGATGGCCTCGAACATGGCGCGGTGGCTGCGGCTCTGCACGCCCAGTTGCTGCGCGGCATAGAAGGCGGCGGCGAAGCTGTCCCAGTAACCGCCGAACGCCGCCGGCACCAGGGTCAGGCGCACGTCCTTGGCCTGCTTGCCGGCCCATTCCTCCAGCAGAGGCTCGAAGTGCGCGCAGTGCGGGCAGGTGTAGCCGAACACTTCCACCACCTCGATCTTGCCGGCCAGCGGCGCGAACGGCTTGGGATCGGCGATCAGCGTGTAGTCCTCGCCTTCCACCGCGGTCGCGGACTTGGGTTGCGCGCAGGCGCTCAACGGCAGCAGGGCGAGCAGGCACAACAGCAGGCGGGGCAAACGGTTCATGCGATCTCCAATGGCAAAAACGAACGCCGGTCGTCTGGACCGGCGCGAAGGGGAAACGGGCCGGCGCCGCCGCAGCGGCGCACGGTCAGGATTGTTGCGCGGGCGCCGGCTGTTGTGGCGTTGCCGTGGCCGGCGCCGCCTGCGCGGCGGCCGCGTCGTCGGCGCGGTCGTGCAGGCCCTGCAGATAGCTGCCCAGCGCCTTGATCTCCTGGTCGGTCAGCGGCTTGGCCACCTGCGCCATGATCTTGAACATCGTCGGGTCGCGCTCCTGGGTGGTGCCGGCCTGGTATTCCTGCAGGCGCCGCGCCACGTAATCGGCGTGCTGGCCGCCCAGGTGCGGGTAGGCCGGACCTGGGTTGCCGGCGCCGGCGGGGCCGTGGCAGGCCATGCAGGCGGGGATGCCGCGGGTCGCGTCGCCGCCGCGATACAACTGCTGGCCGACCTCGTAGAACTTCATGCCCGCGTATGGGCCGTCGGCGATCACCGCGTCGTCGGCGATGCCGGCACCGGCCTTCTGCGTGGCGAAGTAGGCGCCGATGTCGCGCATGTCCTGCGCGCTCAGCGGCTGCACGAACGGCACCATCGCCGCGACCGCGCCGCTGGTGCGCTCGCCGTGGGCGATCAGCGCCATCTGCCGCGCGCTGTAGCGCTCCACCTGGCCGGCGATGCGCGGGTACATGGCGATGGCGGGATTGCCGTCGGCGCCATGGCAGGCGGCGCAGGCCGCGGCCTTGGCCTGGCCGGCCTTGGGGTCGCCCCAGGCGGCCTTGCCGATGTCGCCCTCCAGCGGCGTGGTGCGCACCGGGGCGTGGTCGGGAATGGGAACCACCGAGGTCTGCGCGAACGCGACCGCGGCGGCGACGGAAACCGCTAGACCGGCAAAGGCAAGAACGCGAGCGTGGCGCATTAGCTGAAGCTCCGTATGACCCGACCCCGCGGCTACCGGACGGCGACCGCACTCGCGCGATTATCGGCATGCCGCGGCCCGGCGGTCAACGAAGCCCGCCCGGGGCCGCGGACGTGCGATCCTAGCGGGATGTCGCTGATCCTCGAACGTGCCCACTATCTCCTTTCCGCCCACAACGCCCGCCAGTTGCCCGACGACGGTGGCTGGGAAGTGGCGTTCGCCGGCCGCTCCAACGCCGGCAAGTCCAGCGCGCTGAACGCGCTGACCCGGCAGAACGCCCTGGCCCGCGTCTCCAAGACGCCCGGCCGCACCCAGCAACTGGTGTTCTTCCAGGTCCAGCCCGAGCGCTACCTGGTGGACCTGCCCGGCTACGGCTACGCCAAGGTCCCGCAGGAGCTGCAGGCGCACTGGCAGGCGTTCATCGACAGGTATTTCCGCACCCGCGAGGCCCTGCGCGGACTGGTGGTGGTGATGGACATCCGCCACCCGCTCAAGGACTACGACCGGCAGATGCTCGGCTACGCCGCCCAGCGCGGCCTGCCCGCGCACGCGCTGCTGACCAAGGCCGACAAGCTCGGCCGTGGCCAGCAGGGGCAGGTGCTGCTGCAGGTGCGCAAGGAACTGACCAGCGCGTTCGGCGACACGGTCAGCGTGCAGACCTTCTCCGGCGAGACCCGCCAGGGCGTGGACGAGGCGCGCGGCATCGTCGGCGGCTGGCTGGGGCTTGACGTCCAACCGCCCGCCGCGGAGTGAGTGCGGCGGCGGGCCTGGGTATGGGCGCAGCTCGCGTGCCTGAACTCTGCGAGACGCTTCGCGCCGTACCCTCACCCCAACCCCTCTCCCGGGGGGAGAGGGGCTAGCGGCCGTTCCTTCTCCCATCGGGACCATGGCCCCCTTTTTGGGGGAAGGTGCCCCGAAGGGGCGGATGAGGGTCCGGGCGTAGCCTCGTGCGGTTGAACTCTGCGAGACGCTTCGCGCCGTACCCTCACCCCGACCCCTCTCCCGAGGGGAGAGGGGCTAGCAGCCGTTCCCTTCTCCCATCGGGACCATGGCCCCCTTTTTGGGAGAAGGTGCCCCGAAGGGGCGGATGAGGGTCCGGGCGTAGCCTCGTGCGCTTGAACTCTGCGAGACGCTTTGCGCCGTACCCTCACCCCAACCCCTCTCCCGGAGGGAGAGGGGCTACGGCCGTTCCCTTCTCCCATCGGGACCATGGCCCCCTTTTGGGGGGAAGGTGCCCCGAAGGGGCGGATGAGGGTACGGGCGCAGCCTCGTGTGCTTGGACTCTGCGAGACGCTTCGCGCCGTACCCTCACCCCAACCCCTCTCCCGAGGGGAGAGGGGCTAGCGGCTCTTTTCTTCCAACGGGAGAAGACCGGTCTCAAGGCGTCGCCGGCAATGGCGAGAACTCCGCAGGCACCCAGGCGAAGGCGGTGTCCGCGCGGCGCACGTGGCCCAGCCCCGGGAACGGCAGGTGCGCACCGGCCACCCACCAGCCGTGGTCCGCGGCCTGCGCCAGCATGCGCTTGCGCGCGGCGATCGCCGCATCACGGTCGCTGTCTGCCTCATACGATGCCTGCGGCTGCGCGAACTGCACCGCGTGGTAGTGCACAAGGTCGCCCCACACCAGCAGGTGCTGCCCATCGCTGCCATCGAAGCGGTACGACACGTGCCCGGGCGTGTGCCCGTGGGTATCCAGCGCGACCGCACCGCCAGGCAGTGCGTCGCCGGGGCGGAAACGGCGTAGCCGCTGCGTGGCCTGGTACGGCGCCACCGCCGCACGCGCCAGCGGGAAGGCGAAGCGCAGTGCCTGCGGCGCGCCGGCCTCGCTGGCCGGGTCCAGCCAGTACGCGGCGTCGGCATTGCTCAGCCACACCGTCGCCTTGGGATAGGCGGGTTGGCCGTGCGCGTCGAGCAGGCCGCACAGGTGATCGGGATGGGCGTGGGTGAGCAGCACGTCGTCGACCTGCTCGGGCGCATAGCCGGCCGCGCGCAGGTTGGCCAGCACCTGGCCGAGCCCGGGGCCGAAACAGGTGGCGGTGCCGGTATCGACCAGGGTCAGGTGTGTGCCGTCCTGGATCAGATAGGCGTTGACCGCGGTCTGCAGGCCCTTGTCGTTCTCCGGCACGTAGCGATGGTCGAGCAGACGCGCGATCGCCTCCGGTGGAACGTTGTGCAATTGCGTGCGCGGCAGCGCCACGGTGCCATCGAACAGGGCGGTGACGCGCAGCCGCCCGATTGCCTGGCGATAGACGCCGGGCACCTGCGCGGCGGTCGCCTCCGGTGCGGCGGCATGGGCGGGGGACGGCAGCGTCAGCGCTGCGCTGGCGCTCAGCGCCAGCGCGCACAGCGCGCGCAAGGGGAACACGGACATGGGGACTTCCTGGCAGAGCGGCAGGCGCCGCGGTACCGGCATGCTGCCCCGGCGCCGCTGCGCGATTCGCTCATTCCGCTGCGCGTGGCGCTCAATGCCGACGCGGCTCAGTTGCCGATGCTGGCCGGGTCCAGGCCGTAGCGTTGCTGGAAGCGTTGGCTGAAGCTGCGCACCGAGCGGTAGCCGGCGTGCGCGGCGACCGTCTTCAACGGCCAGCGCGTGGTGTAGAGCAACTGCATCGCATGCGCCAGGCGCGCATCGGCGAGCAGTTCGCGCAACGAGGTGCCTTCGCTGGCCAGGTGCCGGCGCAGGGTCGCGCCGCTGAGACCCAGGCTGTCTTCGATGTCGCGCGAACGCCAGGCGCGTTGCGGCTGCGCGGCGACCAGGTCGCGCACCTGCGCGGCCACGCTCGGCGCCGGCGGCAGCAGCAGGCCGCCATGGCCGCGCCGGCACAGCGCCACCACCAACGCCGCCAGCGCCAGCCGCGCCTCGGTGTAACGGCCGTCCTGCAGCGCCTGTCGCCATTGCAGCAGGGTGCCGCCGACGTCCTCGGCGCGCAGGCGCGCCAGCTCCGCGCCGGCGGCGGGCAGCGGTTCGTTCCACAGCACACGCGCGGCGCTCAGCGCTTCCTCGCACAGTGGCACCAGCACGCTGAGATACACGCCGCTGTTCGGATCCGGGATGTTGACCACATCGATGCGGCAGCGCCGCGTCACCAGGAACAGATCGCCCGGCACGAAGGCCAGCGTCTGTGTCGCGGTGCGCACCTGCTTGCGTCCCTGCAGCAGGATCGCCAGTTGCGGCCGCGGGATCTCCACCGAGCGCGCACCGTGTTCGCGGCGCGCGCTGATGCAGGCGTAGCCTTCGGCCTGCGCGCAGTCGGCCAGGCTGGCCAGGCGCGCCAGCAGCAGGGCGTCGGGGGAGGTGGTGTCGGCCATGGCTGCCGATGCTACCGCAGCGCGTTGCGCGCGGACTCGGACCTGCACGCGAGGATCCGGCCGATCGCATTGTTGGCCAGCATTGCCGCCGCGCCGTGGACCGGCACCCGCCATGCAGACCGGAGGCGGCGCCAGGGAGACAAGGCGTGCGCCGTGGCCCCAGGCTCGCTGCCCGGGCAACGGGTACAGCGCGGTGATGCGCTGCGGACCGCCGACGCATCTCGCTTCACCGCCCACGACACGCGCTCGCCATCGGCGATCGAAAGAGCCGCGGCGGCTTGCACCACGCCGGATGAGGCCTACGCGGGAGGTTGCATGACCTCGATCGTGATCCCATCGGGCCCGCTGACGTAGGCAACGACGGTTCCCGCGCGTGGCCCGGCCTCGATCGGCCGGGGAGATCCTTTCAGGTGCCAGCCCTGCGCCTGGATCCTGGCGACAACCAAGTCGATATCCGCCACGGTGACGGCCAGATGGGTCGCGCCGATCGCGCCAGCGCTCTCGGGTGCCTTGCCCAACGTGCTGGCTGTCGAGTACTCGAGAAGTTCGATGGGAAACCCGGCGGGCGAGACCACCAGTGCCATGCGGCAACGCGGATCCTCGACACCCGTCACCTGTTGCAGGAAATCGCCGCCCATTTCGCCCGTGCGAACAAGTTCGAAGCCCATGGCCTCGGTCCAGAACTTGATCGCCTCCTCCAATGAGGAAACGGAGAATCCGGCGTGGTCGACGACGACGGTATCGGTCTTGCTATTCATCACTCTGCTTCCCGTTCTGTTCGAAGGATAGGCGCGTCGTGGCCTTGTGTTCTACCCATGGCGCCTCGCTGGACTGGACGCTCCTGTCGCTGCCACCTCGGGGTTTCGAGGCGCAGGCACCGGCAATGTCGGGGTGGCCAGCGCTCTCCTGGCGCCGTCAGTCAGGCGCCCAGCCTGCCGATCGCGAGCCTCCGGGAGATCGGGTGTCGGCCATACCGCGATGCGACCGTGGCGTGCGCCGCGCCCGCTCAGACATGCACGCCGAACGCATGGCCGATCGCGCCGCTGGCGAGCATCGCCGCCGCGCCCCAGAACACCACGCGCGCCGCGCCGCGCAGGCCCGGGGCGCCACCGGCGCGTGCGGCCAGCGCGCCGGTCAGCGACAGGCCGACCAGGGTCGCCGCGCCGGTCACCCACAGTTGCCGGCCGTCCGGCGCCAGCCATGCGGCCACGATCGGTAGCGCCGCACCAGTGCAGAACGCCGCCGCCGACGCGGCCGCCGCCTGCAGCGGACGCGCGCGCAGGCTCTCGGTGATGCCGAGTTCGTCGCGCGCGTGCGCGCCCAGCGCATCGTGCGCGGTCAACTGTTCGGCGACCTGGCGGGCCAGCATGGGATCGAGCCCGCGCTGGCGATAGATCGCGGTGAGTTCGTCCAGCTCGCTCTGCGGATCCTCGTGCAGTTCGCGACGCTCCAGCGCCAGGTCGGCGCGTTCGGTGTCGGCCTGGGATTGCACCGACACGTATTCGCCGGCGGCCATCGACATCGCACCGGCGACCAGGCCGGCGATGCCGGTGGTCAGCACGGTGGCCGCCGACGCGCCGCTGCTGGCGACGCCGACCACCAGGCCGGCGACGGAGAGGATGCCGTCGTTGGCGCCGAGCACGGCCGCGCGCAGCCAGCCGGCGCGGTCGGTGCGATGGCGTTCGGCGTGGGTCTGGCGCATGGCGCTGCCTGCAGCGTAGCGGAAGGAGACCGCAGCCTAGCCGAGTCAGTGCCGCGAGCGCTTGCTGCGTCTCACTCTCGACGCCGCCAGCGGCGCGACCGTGGAATGCTGCAGTGCCGCCGGTAGCGATACGGGCCTCGCCCCCGTCACGCTATAGTGCGGGCCTTGCGATGGCGGGACATGGTCCCCACATCGCCTCACCCGCCGTGCGAGTCCTGCCCTTGTCGAGCCCCAGCTACGTTGCCGAGACGCCGATCACCGACCGGGCCGAACTGGTCCAGGTGCTCGCCTCCGGAGAGAAGCCCGAAGCGCAGTGGCGCATCGGCACCGAGCACGAGAAGTTCGGCTTCCGTCTGGACGACCTGCGGCCGCCGACCTTCGAGGGCGAGCGCGGCATCGAGGCGCTGCTGCTCGGCCTGACCCGTTTCGGCTGGGAGCCGGTACGCGAAGCCGGGCATACCATCGCCCTGCTGCGCGACGGCGCTTCGGTGACGCTGGAGCCGGCCGGGCAACTGGAACTGTCCGGCGCGCCGCTGCCGACCATCCACGACACCTGCGTGGAAGTGGGCAGCCACCTCAACGAGGTCAAGCAGGTCGCCGACGAGCTGGGCCTGGGCTTCCTCGGCATGGGTTTCCAGCCCAAGTGGCGCCGCGACGAGATGCCGTGGATGCCCAAGGGCCGCTACCAGATCATGAAGAATTACATGCCCAAGGTCGGTTCGCTCGGCCTGGACATGATGACCCGCACCTGCACGGTACAGGTCAACCTGGATTACGCCAGCGAAGCGGACATGATCAAGAAGTTCCGCGTGTCGCTGGCCCTGCAGCCGATCGCCACCGCGCTGTTCGCTGACTCGCCGTTCGCCGAGGGCAAGCCCAACGGCTACCTCAGCTACCGCTCGCACATCTGGACCGACACCGACGCCGACCGCACCGGCATGCTCGACTTCGTGTTCGAGGACGGCTTCGGCTACGAGCGCTACGTCGACTACCTGCTCGATGTGCCGATGTACTTCTCCTACCGCGACGGCACCTACGTCGACGCCAGCGGGCAGAGCTTCCGCGATTTCATGCAGGGCAGGTTGCCGGCCTTGCCGGGCGCGCTGCCGACGCTGCGCGACTGGTCCGATCACATGACCACCGCGTTCCCGGAAGTGCGCTTGAAGAAGTACCTGGAAATGCGCGGCGCCGACGCCGGTCCGTGGGGCCGGTTGTGTGCGCTGTCGGCGTTCTGGGTCGGCCTGCTGTACGACGATGCCGCATTGGACGCGGCTTGGGACCTGGTCAAGGATTTCAGCCTGGCCGAACGCCACGCGCTGCGCGATGGCGTGCCGAAGCAGGCGCTGAAGCTGCCGTTCCGCAACGGCACCGTGCAGGACCTTGCCGCCGAGGCGGTGAAGATCGCCCTGGACGGCCTGCGCCGCCGCGCGCGCCTGAACCGCGACGGCCAGGACGAATCGCGCTTCCTCGAACCGCTGGTGGAGATCCTGCACGCCGGCGAGACCGCGGCCGAGCGCAAGCTGGCGCTGTACCACGGCGCGTGGCAGGGCGACATCGACCGTGTGTTCCGCGAGTTCGCGTACTGAGCGTCGCGCCGCACGCCCCCAGGCCAGCAGGACGATGACCGCGATCGAGGACATGGCGGGCCTGTTCCAGGACGAGCCGATGCGATGGGGCGGACGTGGCGATCCGTATCTGTGGCAGGAGATGGCCTCGACCCTGGCCGGTGTGCCGCTGCCGGCGACGGCGGCGCAGTGCGAGGCGCTGCTCACCGAGACCTTCGCGCGCTTGGTCGGTACGGCGCTGGACGACGCCTCGGTGGAGTCGGTCTTCGTGCCGCGCCTCAGCCATGGCGGCATGTCCTCGGGGTACGTCAGCCTGGCGTTCTGGCGGGCGACCGCCGTGCCGCTGTTGCTTGCTCGCCACGCCGCGGCCCTGGCGCAGCGCCACGCGGGAGCCGCAACGGCGCAGACGGCGTCGTGGTGGCGACGGCTATTCCGCTCGCGCTAGCCGCCTTGCCACCGCCCATCCGCGCGCTGGTTGCGTCGCAGGCGGGGCAGCCGCGCACGGATGGATTGCTGCCGTACGCCGCCGCCGATCTGGCCGAACGCAATGCGACCTTCGAGGTCGCTCGTGATCTGCGGGCCATGTGCTGATCGGCGATGACAGCGGCGGCCAGGGCGTGCTGGTCGCGCTGGCCGCACCGGCGCATCCGGTGTTCCTGTGCGATCTGGGTGCGCTGGCCGAGGAGAGTGCGTGCCGCTTGCGGCGTCGTTGCAGGACCGGACCGCGGCCGGGTGCCCGCTTTTGCCGTAGCCGACTGGCCCCGTTGGCGAGGTAAGCTGCGCAGCCTGCGCATCCGTTGTCGCTGCGGAATGTCCGCGTCGCCGTTGCGGTCCGAGCGGACAGTGCAGCGGCGGCGAAGAGATCATCATGGGGGATGCATGAAACTGAAGAACGTTGGCATGGCGTTGCTCGTTGCCCTTGCCGTCTGTGCCTGCGGCGTGCAGAAGCAGGCCGACGCCAAGTTCGGCGACCAGCATTTCAAGACGGTGGTATCGCTGGTGGAGCTGTACAAGCTGCGTACCGGGTCCTATCCCGCGTCGTTGGCCGACCTCACCTTCACTGGCGATTGGGACCAGATCGCCATTGCGTCCGTCCAGTACCGGAAGCTGGACGATGGCTACGAACTCGATCTGGTGCGGGGATGGGTCGGCCGCCCGGATCTGAGCTATCCGCCGGCGTTCTGGAACGGGCTTGGCCTGCGCAAATCCAATCTCAAGCACGCGCCTTGATGGCGCAAGGCACGCGTTCGCAGGCGCTCGCAGAGCGCAGGAACATTCGATGGCGTCTTCCCGAACGAGTTGCGCTTGTGGCCGCGTCGCTCGGATGCGTGACATCCGCGCATGCGACGAGTCAATGCCCCACCGAGTTCGGTTCCAAGGATCCGCTCATCGATCTGCTCGGGTGGGCCGTGATCGTCAGCGGCGTGGTGCTGGGCGGCTGGCTGTGCGTGTACGTGATACGGCGCTCGCGCGGGCTGCGCCGGTGGCGGCGCGCGGCGATCGTCCTGGCCGGCGTGGTGGCGATGCTGCTGCTGTGGAGTGGCGGCCTGGCCCTGGCGATTGCGTCGTTCTTCCTGCGGTGCTAACACTGCCGGCCTCGGTGCGCGCGCACCGGGTCTGCGGTCCGCGGAGCCACGGGCCACGCCACCAGGGGGACATCGATGAGCGATCCGTACAATTCCTCGCCGCCGCGTGCGGCGGCCTCGCCGCTGAACGATGCGATGGTGACCACCGCGCTGGAGCTTCCCGGTTACCGGATCGTGCGCAATCTGGGCATCGTGCGCGGCATCACCGTGCGCTCGCGCTCCATCGTCGGCAATTTCCTCGGCGGGCTGCAGACCATCTTCGGCGGCAATATCACCATCTATACCCAGCTGTGCGAGCAGGCACGCCTGGAGACCTACCGGGACATGCTGCAGCACGCACGGCAGATGGGCGGCAATGCCATCGTCGCGGTGCGCTACGACGCCACCGAGTTGATGGCCGGCCTGACCGAGGTGTTGTGTTACGGCACTGCGGTGGTGGTCGAGCCGAACCAGCGCTGAGCCGATCGGCATGAGGCGGTACGGCGGCGCGCCCGGCTCAGCCGCCGACCGCCTGGCACGGCAGCCGCACGCTGACCCGCAGGCCGCCCTCGGGGCGGTTGTCCAGGGCGATCTGGCCGCCATGCGCCAGCACGATGCTGTGCGCCACCGACAGGCCCAGGCCGATGCCGCCGGTATCGCGGTTGCGCGAGTTCTCGCCGCGGAAGAACGGCAGGAACAGCTTCTCGCGCTGCGCGGGATCGATGCCGGGGCCGTCGTCGTCGATCCACAGCACGCACTCGCCGGCCTCGCGACGCAACTGCAGGCGCGCGCGTTTGCCGTACTTCAGCGCGTTCTCCACCAGGTTCATCACCATGCGCCGCAGCGACAGCGGGTCGCCGTCGAGGGTGATGGCCTCGCCGAGCAGCAGCACCACGTCGGCGCCGGTGTCGCTGGCGTCGTCGACCACGCTTTCCACCAGCAGGCGGAAATCCAGCGGCGAGCGGGTGCCGCGGCGGCTGTCGTTGTGGATGAAGTCCAGCGCTGCGGAGATCATCGCCTTCATCTCGTCGATGTCGGCCATTGTCTTCTCGCGCAACGGTGGCTGCAGGGTCTCCAGGCGGAACGCCAGCCGCGCCAATGGCGTGCGCAGGTCGTGGGCGATCGCCGCGACCATGTGCGTGCGCTCGTTGATCAGCCGGTTCAGACGCGCCTGCATGGCGTTGAACGAATCGGCCGCCTGCACGATCTCGCTGGGACCGCTACGGCGCAGTGGTTGCGCGTCGGGATTGCGGCCGAGCTGGTCGGCCGCCTCGGCGAAACGCCGGATCGGTGCCGACAGCGCCCGCGAGAACCACCAGGCCAGCGGCAGCATCGCCAGCATGCCGACCAGGAACAGCATCACCACCTGGGTCTTGAATTCGTTGGAGAACCGCCGCGGCGGCGACATCACGCTGCGCCAGTGCCCGTCGGGCTGGCGCAGCGCTGCGGTGAAGCCGTCCAGCAGCGGCACCGCCGGGGCGAAGCCGCGCTCGCGCCAGCCCACCGCGCGCATGGTCGCGCCAAAGGCGCCATTGCGCGGCGCCTCGCCCGGCGCGTGCGGCGGCTCCAGCGGTGGCGGTTGCTGCGCGGTGGCTGGCGGTGCCATCGCGGCGGGCGCGGGTGCGGGGGCGTCGTCGGCGGCGGTGACGGCATGCGGCGGCGGCGGTGGGCGTTCGCCCAGGCGCAGGCGCAGGCGTTCCAGGCGGCCGTCGCTGTTGCGGTAGAAGCGCACCTGGTCCGGCGCCACTTCCAGCCAGTGCGCCATCAGCCGTTCGACGTTGCGGTCGCGCACCTGGTCGCGCGCCGGCAGCGGCGCATGCGCCGTGTCCTGCACCTTGAGGGTCTGGGTGCCGGCCGGCATGCGCGTGCTGAGCAGGGCGATCACTTCCGGCGGATGCACCGGCATCTCGTAGACCGGCGTGCGCAGCACCAGGGCGATGCCGATCAGCTGCGCGGTGAGCAGCGCCACCACCAGCAGCAGGAAGGCGCGGGCGAAGATCGGCACGCCGCGGCGGGCGCGCGTGGCCCCGCTCACAGGCGGGCGACGCTCGGCAGCAGCATGTAGCCCTCGTTACGTACGGTGCGGATCAGTTCGGTCTGCACGCGCTCGTTGATCTTGCGGCGCAGGCGGCTGATCTGGCTGTCGATGGCGCGGTCGTAGACCTCGGTGTCGCGGCCGCGCGCGTAGTCGAGCAACTGGTCGCGGCTGAGGACACGCTGCGGGTGCTCGACGAAGGTGCGCAGCAGCGCGAACTCGCCGTCGGAAAGGTTGATGAAGATGCCGGTGGGGTCGCGCAGGTCGCGGCGGATCACGTCCAGCCGCCAGCCGGCGAATTCGTAGACGTTGCCGCGCGCTTCCGGCGGCAGCGTCGCCGCCTGGCTGCGTCGCAGCAGGGCGCGCACCCGCGCCAGCAGCTCGCGCGGGTTGCACGGCTTGGCCAGGTAGTCGTCGGCGCCCACTTCCAGGCCGATGATGCGGTCGGTGTCGCTGCCCAGCGCGCTGAGCATGATCACCGCCGGCGCGCCGCGCTCGCTGGCGAGCTGGCGGGCGGCGCTGAGGCCGTCCTCGCCGGGCATCATCACGTCCAGGATCACCAGGTCCGGCTGGCGCTCGGCCATCCGCAGGCGCATTTCCGCCACGGTCTCGGCGGTGTCCACCTGATATCCGTGGTCGCTCAGGAACTCGCTGATGAGTCGGCGCAGATCCGGATCGTCGTCGACGACCAGAATGAAGGATTTCATGTCCACGATCTTGAGGGGCGGCCACACGGGGAGTCGCCCAGTCTAGACGTGGCCGCGGCTGCCTGGAACTGGGGCGGACAGGGACGTGGCCGCCGGAGCCGGGGGCCGCGCTTGAACGCATGGCCATCATAGGCAGCGCCAGGGGCGCGAACATGGCCGGTTCGTGTCCTGTGCCGACATGCGTTGCCATGCGCCGGCACCTGCGCTGGCGGGGTCTCCGGCGGCGGCCGGGGACGCGCCGACGGGCTGCGGGGCGGTCCGGGCGTTCCCTTTTGCCGGCTGCGGGAATACTATCCCCCAGTATAGTTCCCGGGTTCCCCGTCGCATGCCGCATACCCCGCACGAGAAGAAGCGCGTCCTCGCCCGCATCCGCCGCCTGCGCGGCCAGACCGAAGCGTTGGAGCGCGCGCTCGAGGGCGGCGCCGAGTGCGCGGCGGTGTTGCAGCAGATCGCCGCCATCCGCGGTGCGGTCAACGGCCTCATGTCCGAGGTGATGGAAGCCCACGTTCGCGAAGAATTCGGCCAGCCCGCCAGCTCCGACGCGCAGCGCGCCGCGCGCGTGCGCGAGATGGGCATGCTGGTCCGCTCCTATCTCAAGTGATCCATACCCCACACCCATTTCCTCAGCCAGGAGAAATCGCATGAAATCCCGAGCCGCCGTTGCCTTCGAAGCCGGCCAGCCGCTGCAGATCGTGGAGATCGATGTCGAGCCGCCGCGCCAGGGCGAGGTGCTGGTGCGCATCACCCACACCGGCGTATGCCATACCGACGCGTTCACGCTGTCCGGCGACGACCCGGAAGGCATCTTCCCGGCGGTGCTCGGCCACGAGGGCGGCGGCATCGTCGAAGCGGTGGGCGAGGGCGTGACCAGCGTCAAGGTCGGCGACCACGTGATCCCGCTGTACACGGCCGAATGCCGCAAGTGCAAGTTCTGCCTGTCCGGCAAGACCAACCTGTGCCAGGCGGTGCGCGCCACCCAGGGCAAGGGCCTGATGCCCGACGGCACCACGCGCTTCTCCTACAACGGCCAGCCGATCTACCACTACATGGGCTGCAGCACCTTCAGCGAGTACACGGTGGTGCCGGAGATCTCGCTCGCCGTGGTCAATCCCGAGGCGCCGCTGGAAAAGGTGTGCTTGCTCGGCTGCGGCGTCACCACCGGCATCGGCGCGGTGCACAACACGGCCAAGGTGAAGGAAGGCGACAGCGTCGCGGTGTTCGGCCTGGGCGGCATCGGCCTGGCGGTGATCCAGGGCGCGGTGCAGGCCAAGGCCGGGCGCATCCTGGCCATCGACACCAATCCGGGCAAGTTCGAACTGGCGCGCAGCATGGGCGCCACCGACTGCATCAACCCGAAGGATTACAGCAAGCCGATCCAGGAGGTCATCGTCGAGCTGACCGACGGCGGCGTGGACTTCAGTTTCGAGTGCATCGGCAACGTGCACGTGATGCGTTCGGCGCTGGAGTGCTGCCACAAGGGCTGGGGCGAGAGCGTCATCATCGGCGTGGCCGGCGCCGGCCAGGAAATCAGCACGCGTCCGTTCCAGCTGGTCACCGGCCGCGTCTGGCGCGGTAGCGCGTTCGGCGGGGTCAAGGGCCGCACCCAGCTGCCCGGCATGGTGGAGCAGGCGATGCACGGCGAGATCGACCTCGATCCGTTCATCACCCACACCCTGCCGCTGGACGAGATCAACGAAGCCTTCCACCTGATGCACGAGGGCAAGTCGATCCGCACCGTCATCCACTTCTGACCCGAAGGTCAGTCCGGCGCGCGGCCGTTTCCGCGCATTGCAGCGACGCAACGAACCCGGGAGGGGGAAAGATGAGTACTGTGACGATTCATCCGTCGGTGGATGCCGGCGTGCGTGCCGGCGCGGAGCAGTTCCAGGGCGGCACCCTGGAATGCCACTGCGCCAGCGACAAGGTGGTGGTGGACGTGGGTGCGCAGACCGCGCACAACCATGCCTGCGGCTGTACCAAGTGCTGGAAGCCGAAGGGCGCGACCTTCTCGGTAGTGGCGGTGGTGGCACGCGACAAGGTCAAGGTCACCGCGCATCCGGAGAAGCTGAAGGTGGTGGACGAGAGCGCGACGATCCGTCGTCACGCCTGCACCGGCTGTGGCGTGCACATGTACGGGCGCATCGAGAACACCGAGCATCCGTTCTACGGCCTGGATTTCGTGCATACCGAACTGTCGCCGCAGCAGGGCTGGTCGGCACCGGGCTTCGCCGCGTTCGTGTCGTCGATCATCGAGAGCGGCACGCCCCCGGAGGCGATGGACGGGGTACGCAAGCGCCTGCGCGAACTGCAGCTGGAACCGTACGACTGCCTGTCGCCGCCGCTGATGGACGCGATCTCCACCCACGTGGCGCGCAAGAACGGCGTGCTGCACTGAAGCCCGTTGCCGCGCGCGTCGCCGTTCGGCGCGTCGCGGCATCCCCGCCTGCGGCCGGTCGCGGCCGCAGGCGCTCTCTCTACGGAACTGTCCATGGAACGCATCGAACACCACGCCTGCTGCGGCGGCTGGCAGGACGTCTATCGCCACGATTCGGCCGTGCTCGGCTGCCCCATGCAGGTGGCCGTGTACCTGCCGCCGCAGGCCGAGCACGCCACGCTGCCGGTGCTGTACTGGCTCAGCGGCCTCACCTGCACCGAGCAGAACTTCATCACCAAGGCCGGCGCGCAGCGCTATGCGGCCGAGCACGGGGTGATCCTGGTCGCGCCCGACACGAGTCCGCGTGGCGAGCAGGTCGCCGATGCCGAGGGCTACGACCTGGGCAAGGGCGCCGGCTTCTACGTCAACGCCACGCAGGCGCCGTGGGCTGCGCACTACCGCATGTACGACTACGTGGTGCAGGAACTGCCGGCGCTGATCGAAGCGCAGTTCCCGCACAACGGCCGCCGCGCGATCAGCGGGCATTCGATGGGCGGCCACGGCGCGTTGGTCATCGCGCTGAAGAATCCCGGCCGCTACCGCAGCGTGTCGGCGTTCTCGCCGATCGTGGCGCCGACCCAGGTGCCGTGGGGCGAGAAGGCGTTCACCGCCTACCTGGGCGAGGACCGCGCGCAATGGCAGGCATACGACGCCAGCGTGCTGATCGGCAGCGCCAGCGAGCGCCTGCCGCTGCTGATCGACCAGGGCGGCGGCGACGAGTTCCTCGAGAAGCAGTTGCGTCCGCAGCTGCTGCAGGCCGCCGCCGAGGCAGCGGGTTATCCGGTGACCCTGCGCGTGCAGCCCGGCTACGACCACAGCTACTACTTCATCGGCAGCTTCATCGGCGAGCACATCGCCTTGCACGCACGCGCGCTGCAGGGCTGAGCGCGCTCCGCCGGCGGTCGCGCACGACGCGGACCGCCGGGCAGGGTGCCGCGCGCGGGGCTGTCGGTGACGCACCGGCCTTCCGCGCCGTCGCCTCTGGCCGTGCTGCACGGTGCCGGCGCGACGGCACGCGAGCAGCGCCGCCGGCCCCTTGCCGGGCGCGCAGATGACAGGCCGGTGACCACGACAGGCGCCGCGTGGCCGGTCTCGTAAACAAACAGGGGGCGCGAATCGCCCTTCACGCGGTTGTGCGACCGCGTTCGCGCCTGCTGAGACGGGCGCTGGCTAGATTGCGCAGGGTTCGCCCTCGCCACGTCCCTGGATCGGAGCCGCGCCATGTCTTGCCGTCGCATCTTGCTGCTCCCCTGGCAGCGCTGGCGTAGCCCGCTCAGCGCGGTGGCGATGCTTGCCTGCACGCTGTTTGGTGCCTGCGTGGCGTTGGCGATCGGCGCGGCGACGCCATAGCGCAAGCCGCTCCTGACTGCCGTCGATCGCGTTGCGCCGTTGCGTCGGATGACGTCACCACGGTCGTGTCCCACTGCGCGGGCGATCGCCGCGACCGGCCGGCGCTCGTGCATGGATTCGGATGCATCGCCTCGCTCGGAGGCGGGGCAGGACGCCTTGCAGTCGATTGGGAGGCAAGCGCTGGCAGCGCGTGCCTAGCGTGTGGAATGCGGCGCAGCGCTGGACGCCGAGTTCAGCGCGACAGCCGTGCAGCCAGCGCGCCCAGCCGCCGCATCGCGTGTTCCAGGGTCTCGCTCCACGGCTGGCCGCAGCTCAGCCGCAGGTGGTCGGCGTAGTCGCCGCGGCTGGAGAACAGATGCCCGGGCGAGGTGCCGATGCCCTCGGCCAGGGCGGCCTCGAACAGCGCCTGGCCACTGCCGGCGTCGGCCAGTTGCAGCCACAGCGACAGGCCGCCGGCCGGGTCGCCGATGCGGGTGCCGGCCGGCCAGTGCCGCAGCACTGCCTCGCGCAGGCGCTGGCCGTTGTCGGCCAGGGTGCGGCGCAGCTTGCGCAGGTGGCGTTCCAGGTCGTGCCGCTCCAGGTAGTCGGCCAGGGCCAGTTGCGGCAGGCTGGCGCCGCCGATGGTGGAGAAGTATTTGGCACGCACCAGCGCGTCGGTCCAGGCGCCGCCGAGCAGCCAGCCCACGCGCAGGCCGGGCGCCAGCACCTTGGAGAAGGCGCCGCAGGTGATCACGTTGCCGTGCGTGTCGAAATGGCGCAGCGGCCGTGGGCGCTGTCCCGACCAGTCGAGTTCGCCGTAGATGTCGTCCTCGATCACCACCGTGCCGTGGCGTGCGCAACTGTCGAGCAGGCTGCGCTTGGCGCTGTCGGGCGTGAGGCTGCCGAGCGGATTGTTGAAGTTCGGCACCAGCACCGCGGCGCGCGCCGGCGTGCGCTGCAGCAGCGCGTCCAGGCGCGCGGCGTCGATGCCCTGGCCGGGCCGGTTGGGCACCTCCAGCACTTTCAGCCGCAGCGCCGCCACCGCTTGCAGGATGCCGTGGTAGGTCGGGGTCTCGACCAGCACCACGTCGCCGGGCCCGGTGAGGGTGCGCAGCGCCAGGCTGATCGCCTCCATCGCGCCGGCGGTCACCACCACCTCGTCGGCGGCCACGGCGGTGGCGCAGTGCGCGTAGCGTTGCGCGATCTGCCGGCGCAGCGCGGCGTGGCCCTGCGGTGGTGCGTAGTCGAGCGCGGCGCTGCGCTGGCGGCGCAGCTGCCGCGCCAGTGCGCTGGCCAGGTGCGCGCCGGGCAGCAGCGCCGCCGCCGGCGTGGCGGTGTGCAGCGGCACCAGGTCCGAACGCGCGAGCATGTCCAGCACGCCTTGCAACGCGGGATTGGCGACTGTGCCCGGGGCGCGTCGTCGCGACGGGCCGGCGCCGGTCGGCAACGGCGTCGTCGCGGCGCGCACGAAGTAGCCGGAACGCGGCCGCGCCTGCACCCGGCCTTCGCGTTCCAGCTGCAGGCAGGCCTGCACCGCGGTGGCGGCGCTGATGCCGTGGCCGGCGGCCAGTTGCCGGATCGACGGCAGGCGCTCGCCGGCGCGCAGCGTGCCTTGCGCGATCTGGTCGCGCAACTGGCTGGCGAGGGCTTCGTACAGGCGCATGCGCGGGCCTCATCTGTATCGGTCGATTTGCAGCGTATCTGACTCTGTGCTGGTCGCCCAGCCGGGCGCACACTGGCCGCGTCCTTTCCGATTCCCGCGAGGCCGCGCGTGCAGCTGCCGCTGTTCATCGTCGATGCGTTCACCACGGTGCGGTTCCGCGGCAACCCGGCCGCGGTGGTGCCGCTGCAGGCCTGGCTGCCGGATGCGCTGATGCAGGCCATCGCCAGCGAGAACAATCTGTCGGAGACCGCGTTCTTCGTGCGCGAGGCCGATGGCGCGTTCGCGATCCGCTGGTTCTCGCCGCTGCGCGAAGTGGCGTTCTGTGGCCATGCCACCCTGGCCAGCGCCTTCGTCGTCGCCACCCAGGGCCTGGCGCCGCTGCCCTTGCGGTTCCGCGCCGCGGCGGTCGGCGAGTTGGCGGTGGACCGCGAGGCCGACGGGCGTTTCGTCCTGCGCTTCCCGAACCAGGCGCCGACCGCATTGGCGACGGTGCCGCAGGAACTCGCGCAGGCGCTGTCGATCGCGCCGCAGGCGGCGTACCGCAACGCCCAGGCCTACATCGCCGTGTACGCGGACGAAGCCCAGGTGCGTGCGGTGGTGCCGGACCTGGCGCGGATGCTGGCGCTGGCGCCGCGCGATGTCGCGGTCACCGCGCCCGGCCGCTTCCACGATTTCGTATCGCGCTATTTCTGGCCGGCCAACGGCGGCGTCGAGGATCCGGTGACCGGCTCGATCCACGCCGCGCTGGCGCCGCTGTGGGCGCAGCGCCTGGGCAAGCAGGACCTGCGCGCGTGGCAGGCCTCGGCGCGTGGCGGCGAACTGGACTGCCGGGTGACGCCGGACCACGTGCAGGTGCGCGGCGCGGCCGTGCAGTACCTGCACGGGACCATTGCGCTGTGAGCGCGGTGCAGGCAGCGCCTGCGGGCGCGGCACGGCGCGCGCTGTGGCAGTTGCTGCTGGCCGAGGTGCTGATCGGCTCGGTCGGCGTGTTCGTGCACGAGAGCGGCCAGGACCCGGTGACCGCGGTGTTCTACCGCTGCCTGTTCGGGGCGCTGTTCCTGACCGTGTGCGGCCTGCTCGGCGGACAGTTGCGCGGGCTGTGGCGCGAGCGCGCGTTGCTGCGCGACGCTGCGCTCAGCGGCGTGCTGCTGGTGCTCAACTGGGTGGCGCTGTTCGCCGGCATGGCGCGCTCGTCGATCGGCGTGGCGACCATGGTCTACCACGTGTTTCCGTTCGTCATGCTGATCCTGGCGGCGCTGTTGCAGGGCGAGCGCAGCCGGCGCTCGGACCTGGGCTGGACGCTGCTGGCCTTCGTCGGCGTGGCCTGTTCGGCCGATCCACTGCGGCTGTGGTCCAGCGCCGACCGCGGCTACCTGGTCGGCATCGCGTTGACCCTGCTCGGCGCGCTGCTGTGCGGCGCGTCGTTGCTGATGTCGCGGCGGATCAGCCGCGAGCGGCCGTTGGCGGTGGTGACGGTGCAGTGCTGGGTCGGTGCGGCGATGCTGGCCGGCTTCTCCAGCAGCGCGGCGCTGCATCCCGGACGGCACTGGTTCTGGCTGGTCGGCCTGGGCGTGATCCACAGCGGCGTGGTGTACGTGCTGTTCTACAGCGCCTACCGGCACCTGCACGTGGCGGCGATCGCGGTGGTCGCCTTCGTCTACCCACTGGTGACGCTGCTGCTGGACTACCTGCTGTACGGCCACCGGCTGGTGCCGGTGCAGTGGCTCGGCCTGGCGCTGATCGTGCTGGGGACGCTGGCGGTCAATCTGCGCTGGTCCTGGCCCCGCCGCGCGGTCGCCGCACCCTAGCGGCGCAGCGCTCGCGTCGGCCACCGCAGCGCGGCGGCCGTGCCGTTCGGCTCAGCGCACGTCGCGCAGTTCCCAGCCGCTGCCGGCGAGCAGACGCAGGCGCTGCTTGAGGATGTCGCCGGGGATGCTGGTGGTGGCGGACAGGTCGATGCGCAGATCGTCCTGGCGGCCGCTGACCCGTGCCGCCGGATCGGTCACGCCCAGGGCCGGATCCACCTCGTCCGGCTCCGGCTGCATCGCGCGCCAGCGCTCGAACCAGGCCGGGTCGCTCAGGGCGGCCTGCAACTGTTCGGCGAAGGCGTCGGCGCCGTGCGCGGTGAAGCTCAGCGACGGCTGGCTGCCGCGGGCACGGGCGGGATCGGGCAGGCTGATCGAGTAGGTGACGGCCATGGGCATCTCTTGTGGGCGGTACGAAGCGGCGCAGCCTAGCAGAGCCGGCGGCGCGCCGCCGTCGACGTGGCCGACGCGCGGATCAGCCGAAGCGCAGCGCCTCGCCGGCGAAGCCCAGCACCAGCGCGCCCTTGCCGACGTTGACCATGCCGGTCAGGCTCATCACGCTTTCCAGCAGCTCCACGCCGTGGGTGTCGCAGGCCTGGCGCAGCGCCGCGTAGCCGGGCAGGGCGTGCAGTTCCGCCAGCTCGCCGCCATAGCTCAGGCACAGCGTGGGCGTCATCAGCCCGGCCGCCACGCGTTTGGCGGCCAGGCCTAACAGCGTCTGCACGGCGTGGTCGAAGCCCTTGAGCTTGGCCACCGGCGCGGTCTCGCCGCGGTGGCAGTGCAGCACCGGCTTGATGTCCAGGGCCGAGCCGAGCGCGGCGCTGAGCAGGCCGACGCTGCGGTCGCCCTTGCTGCGCGCGCGGCTGCGCAGGTAATACAGGTCGCGCGCGATCATGTAGCCATGGGTGTGTTCGGCCAGCGTCTCCAGCCGCTCGCGGATGGCCTGCACGCCCGCGCCATCGGCACGCAACCGCACCGCCTCGACCGCCACCACCGCCTGTGCGGCGAACAGGTTCTGGGTGTCGATCACCCGCAGCGCGAACGGCGAGGCGTGGCCGGCGGCCTGACGAATCGGCTTGTAGTCGTTGAGGATGGCGAAGCCGGCCTGCTGCGCGTGGTCGTGGATCGGGCTGCGGGTCTTGGCGATGGTCAGGCAGAACACGTGGTCGTAGTCGATGACCAGCCGGCCCAGGAACAGCTCGCGGATCTGCGCCACGCTGTACGGCACGGTTTCGGCGTCGGCGCCGTGCGCGCTGACCTGCGCATGCAGGAACTCCAGCGTCGCTGCTTCGTCGCGGCGATCGGCGAGCACGGTGCCGCCGAGACGCACGCTGATCGGCAGGACCACCAGGTCGTGTCGGGCGATGTAGTCCTGCGGCAGATCGCAGGCGGAATCTACGACGATGCCGATGCGCATCCGCTGGATCTCCGGGAGGGGAAAATGTCGATGGACATGGAGACGGCTCAGGCGCCGCGCTGCACCGCGGCCGGCAGGGCGCCCAGGCGCGCCATCTCGCCGCGCTGCAGCAACTGCGGGTCGGCCAGCACCGCGCGCATCAGCGCGTGTGCGTCGTTGCCCCACAGCAGGGTGTCGTCGATCTGCAGGGTCGGCACGCCGAATACGCCGGCCGCCAGCGCCTGCTCGGTGTTGGCGCGCAGTTGCGCCTTGACCTGAGCCTCGGCGGTGGCCGCGGCCACGTCGGCGATGCCCAGCGCCTGGCCGACCGGCGCCAGCGCCGTGGCGTCGTCGCCGGCGTGGCCATCGCGCCACAGCCAGTCGAAGATCGCGTCGATGGCTTGCGGCGTGGTCCCGGCAGCAATGCACAGGCGCAGCGCGGTCAGCGGATTGAACGGGTGCGCCGGCGGAAAGCGCAGCGGCACGCCCTGCTGCTGCGCCTGCCACTGCACGAAGCGATAGGTGAACTCGCGCTTGTGCGGCACCTCGGCCGGCCCGCGCGCCTGCAGCTGCGCCAGCACCGCGCCGAACACGATCGGCACCGGCCGGATCCGGTCGAACTCCGGAAGCGTTTTCACCTGCTGCCAGTGCAGATAGGAAAACGGCGAGATGAAATCGAAGTACCAGCGCAACGTCATCGTGCTTCTCCGCAATGACCCATCAGCTTATCGCGACGTCGTGCCCACTGCGACTCGCTGCGCATGGTGCAGTGCGGAATGCTGGTGCCGCTTCGGCGTCGCGACGACAGCGCTGCGTAGACGATGCCCTGGCGAAAATCTCGCCGGCACGAGATACCTGTGAAGCGCCCCACGCCCGCGGCCTGGATCGCGGTAGCGCTATTGCGCTGGCGCATGGCGCGCGCGGGTCTTGTCATAGCTCGTGGCGCGCATGCCTTGCTAGCGTCCGCCGCGGCAGCACCTTCGCTGCCCCTGCACGCCCAGGAGAGACCGCCATGCACGCTTCCGCTCCCGTTTGCGCCGCCGCCGCTTCGCCGCGCCTTCCCGCCACCGTTGCACCGTCACTGCGCGGCCGCATGCGGTCCGTGCGCGCGCTGCTCGCCGCGGCCCTGTTCGCCGCTGCGCCGATGGCGCTGGCCGGGCCCTACCAGGTCTACGGCAACCAGTACGCCTGGGTGAACAACTTCAACGATCCCAACAACGTCATCCAGGGCACCTTCCACAGCGGCAGCACGCCGAGCATGACCGTGACCTTCAATTTCCCCAACGCCAGCCTGTACGGCTATCCGGCGATCCTGCGCGGCTCGCACTACGGCTTCAATCCCACCTCCGACCGCACTTTCCCGCGGCAGGTCTCGGCCTTGCGCTCCTTGCCGGCGACCTTCGCGTACTCGTCCGGCGGCAGCAACCTGGCCGGCGATTTCGCCTACGACCTGTTCTTCCGCTGGGACAGCACGGTCTCCTCCAGCGCGATCCCGCAGGCCGAAGTGATGATCTGGGGCGGCCACAACTCGTATCCGATCGGCACGCTCACCGCCAGCAACGTCATCAGCGCCGGCGGCTACACCTTCGATCTGTGGGAAGGCATGAACAGCGCCGCCGGCTACTACGTCTACACCTTCATTCCGCACAACACCGCCGGCCAGCCGACCCTGCCGAGCAACGGCAATCTCAACATCGACATCAAGCCGTTCCTCAACTGGCTGCACACCAACCGCGCGAAGGACGGGCGCTTCAGCAACGCGATGTACCTGCACGTGGTCGAGGCCGGCTTCGAGGTGGTGCGCGGCAACGGCTGGGCCTGGATCCAGGCCAACATCGGCGCCAACTGAGCGCACGGCGTCGGCGCTCGCGCGACCGACGCATCGATCCGCGCATCGGTTGGTCGCGGCCTGTCGCGGTCGGTGCGTCGCGCGTGCGTCTTTCGCGCGGCAGGCGTATGCGGCATGGTACGGCGCATCGCCGCTCGCGCACGTCGTCGCCAGCGACGTGCGGCACGCCTGGGCAATGCCGCACCTGCGCCGCCGGCGACGCTAGTGGCTGTAGGCCTTCGGCAGCGCGCCGCTCTGCTGCATGTAGCGGTCGCGCAGTTCGGTCTGCCGCGAGCGCATCGGGATGGCGCGGCCGCCCAGCCAGACCTGCTCGGCGTAGTGCGCCACGTCCAGCGGATCGCCTTCCCACAGCACCAGGTCGGCGAGCTTGCCGGGGGCGATGCTGCCCAGGCGGTCACCCACGCCGAAGGCCTCGGCCGGGACACGAGTCAGGCCGGCCAGGGCGGCATCCCACGGCAGCCCGTGGGCGACCGCGTTGCCGGCCAACTGCCGCTGCTTGCGCGCGTTGTGCGCGCCGTCGCCGCCCTGGGTGAAGCTCACCGCCACGCCGGCGGCATTGAGGCGTGCGGCGTTCTCCAGGGTGGCACCGATCTGGTCGAAGCTGGCCGGCAGGTCGTCCAGTGCGTTGACGAACACCGGTACCTGCGCCTTTGCCAGTTCCGGCGCCAGCTTCCAGGCCTCGTCGCCGCCGGCGATGGCGATGCGCACCTTCTCGCGCTGCGCCCAGCGCAGCAGCTGGCGGATGTCGGCCGCCCGGTTCACCGTCACCACGATGCGGCCCTGGCCGGCAAGGTAGCGCGCCAGCACCGCGTGTCCGGCCGGGGTCAACAGCGCATGCGGCGAATCGGCGGGCATGCGCCCACGCGCTTCGGCCACCAGCTGGTCGAGCAGCATCCACTGCGCCGCGCGCGACTTGCCGCTCAGTTCCAGCGCATCGCTGCCCAGGTGCAGGTACAGCGCACGCGGGCCGATCGGGTCGGCGCCGCCGTCCAGGCGCATCACCGCGCCCTGGCCGGCGACGAAGGCACCGCCGGTGTTGGCGCCCAGCGCGGTGAAGCCGATGCCTTCCACCCGCGCGACCGGAATCAGCACCGACTCGGGGTTGTAGGCCAGGGTCACGTCGAACTCCGGACGCATCGGCTGGTCGTGCGGCAGGGTCAGCGTGCTGTCGACGGTGGAGGCCTCGCCGGAGACCTCCTCGATGCCGATCTCGGTGATGCCGCCGAACAGCGCCGGGGTCAGCGGGCGGCCCCTGGCCTCCACCACGGCCACGCCGGCCGGCGCGCTCAGGCCGGGGCCGACCGCGCGGATCACCCCGCCCTGGACCAGCACGTCGGCATTGGCGAGGGTGCCGCGGGCGCTGGCGGTGTGCACGGTGGCGCCGCGGATCAGCACGTCCTGGGCGAAGCCGGGCGCGCTGCCGAGCAGCAGGCAGGCGGCCAGGGCCAGGCGCTGCGCCAGGCGGTGGGGCGAGGGTAGGGCGCGGCTCATCGGGCAGCCTCCTGGCCGAGCATGAAATCGGAGGTGGGTTGCAGGCGGCGGTCGGCGCGGTCGTAGACCTGCGCGCCGTCGATGTAGACCTTGTCGGCCAGGGCGTAGGAGCTGAAGGGGTTGCCGTTCCACACCACCACGTCGGCCATCTTGCCCGGCTCCAGCGAACCGGTCTGCTTGTCGATGCCCAGCGCCTTGGCCGGGTTGCTGGTCAGCCAGCGGATCGCGCGTTCGGGCGGGATGTCCATGCCGGCGCGGCGGCCCGCGGCCACCGCCTTGGCCGCTTCCTGGTTGAGCCGCTGGATGCCTTCCTCCGAGTCCGAGTGCACGATCGCGCAGCCGTTGGCGGGGCGGTCGACCAGGGCGATGTTCTCCTGGATGCCGTCGAAGGCCTCCATCTTGAAGCCCCACCAGTCGGCCCACAGTGCGCCGCAGACATTCTCCTGGGCCAGGCGGTCGGCGATCTTGTAGGCCTCCACGCCGTGGTGGAACGCGGCGATCTTGAAGCCGAACTCCTTGGCCAGGTCGAGCATGGTGGTCATCTCGTCGGCGCGGTAGCAGTGGATGTGCACGCGGATGTCGCCGTTGATGGCGCCGGCCAGCGTGTCCAGCTTCAGGTCGCGTTTGCCGCCGCTGTCGCCGCTGCTGTCGTTGTCGCCGGCGCCGCGGCTCCACCAGTGGCGCTTGGGCGGGCTCTTCTGCTTCGGCGCGTTCTTGCGCAGGTATTCGCTGGCGTCGATGAAGGCCGCGCGGTAGCCGGCGACGTTGCCCATGCGCGTGGACGGGCCGCCTTTCTCGCCGTACACCCGCTTAGGGTTCTCGCCGCAGGCCATCTTCAGGCCCCACGGCGCGCCGGGGAACTTCATCGCCTGGTAGGTGGTGGCCGGCACGTTCTTGAGGGTGACGCCGCGGCCGCCGACCAGGTTGGCCGAGCCGGGCAGCACCTGCAGCGCGGTGACGCCGCCGGCCAGCGCGGTGCCGAAGCCCGGATCCTGCGGCCAGATCGAATGTTCGGCCCATACGTTCGGGGTTACCGGCGCAGTCGCCTCGTTGCCGTCGCTGTGCGCGCTGACGCCCGGGCTGGGATACACGCCCAGGTGCGAATGCACGTCGATGATGCCGGGCGTGACCCACTTGCCGTGGCCGTCGATGCGGGTGGCGTTGGCCGGCGCGGTCAGTGCGCGGCCGACCGCCTGCACGCGCCCGTCCTGCAGCAGCACGTCGGCATCGTCCAGGCGCTCGCCGGTGCCGGTGAGCACGGTGGCGTGTTCGATCAGCACCGGCACCGAGGGCAGCGCACGGTAGGTGCTGGGATAGGGATCGTCGACGAAACGCGAGGCGGCAGCGGCCGGGCCGCACAACGCCACGCCCAGGCAGGCGAGCAACAGATGACGCATCGAATTTTCCCCGGAAGATGGACGCGGCCGTTGCGGCCGTGCCCGCACGCTAGCCCGAGCCGGCGCGCTTGCCAAGTGCGGCTGCGGCATCGACGTGGCCGGCTGCACCGGACCGCGACGCCGGACCTGCTATGCAGGCCGATTGCCGCCCATGGAAATTGCGATGACCGACACCCCTGCGCGTACCGTCGTGGACTTCTGGCGCAGCGCCGGCCGCGAACGCTGGTTCGCCGCCAACGACTCCTTCGACGCCAACGTCCGCCAACACCTGCTGGAGGTGCACCACGCCGCCGCGCGCGGCGAACGCGGCGACTGGCTGGCCGACGCCGAGGGCGCGCTGGCGCTGCTGCTGTTGCTCGACCAGGTGCCGCGCAACGTGTTCCGCGGCAGCGCGCACGCCTTCGCTACCGACGGCCTGGCCTGCCGCTACGCCGACCGGGCGCTGGCGGCCGGGTTCGACCAGGAGACCGAAGCGGAACTGCGGATGTTCTTCTATCTTCCCTACACACATGCCGAGGACGCCGCGCGGCAACGCCAGGCGGTGGAACTGTTCAGCGCGCTCGGCGACGCGGAGTCGCTGCAGTGGGCGGTGGTGCACGAGGACGTGATCCAGCGCTTCGGCCGCTTCCCGCACCGCAATGCGGCGCTGGGGCGCATGACGACGCCGGAAGAGCAGGCGTTCCTGGATGCGGGTGGGTTCGCTGGTTGAGGGAGCAGGACCTACGCGTTCGCCACTTCATGCGGACGAAGCCAATGGCGCGTCGGGTGTCACTGCAGTCGGGACTGAAGTCCCTCCCACAGGGAGCGCCGGACTTCGGTGCTGCCGTCAGCACTTGCGCAAGACGCCAGGCGAGTGTGTGCCCAGGGTAGGAGCGGCTTCAGCCGCGACCTGGCCTTACCGGTAAAGCTCGGTCGCGGCTGAAGCCGCTCCTACGCGTGCGCGCGTGTGCGTGTTTGCGTGTTTGCGTGTTTGCGCGCTGTGGCGATCGCGGCACGCGGGCACAAAAAAGGGCGATCGTTCGATCGCCCTTTCGACGCGTCCACACTGGACGCAAACCAGCACGAGGTGCGTGGCTCAGTACTTCGGCACGCTGCCGTCGACCTGGTCGGTCCAGGCGTCGATGCCGCCGACCACGTTGTGCACCTTCGTGAAGCCAAGCGAACGGAAATGCTCGGCCGCCTGCCCGCTGCGGCCACCGTGGTGGCACAGGAAGGCCAGGGCGGTGTCCTTCGGCAGCGCTTCCAGTTGCGCACGCTGCTCGCCGTCGAGGGTGCGGAACGGCACGTTGACCGCCGCCGCCGCGCGCTCTTCCGGCGGGCGCACATCCACCAGGATCAGGCCACCGGCGCGCACCCGGTCGTCGGCGTCGCGCGGGCTGAGGTCCAGCACCGGCTTGGGCGCGTTGGGATTGTCGATCGCCAGGCCGCGACCGCGCAGGTCGTCCACCCAGTCGATGGTGATGCCGTCGGCGCGACGCGCACTGCCCAGGTCGAACTGCACGCGCAGACCGTTGGACTCGGCGGCGATGGCGTTGGGATCGGTCGGCGCCAGCTGGAAGTTCGGCTGGAACTGCGCGTCGATCGCCAGCGCCAGGCTCGCGCCCGGAGCGTCGGCCAGCGCGCCGCGCAGCATCTCGGCGGCGGCGTCGGTGATGGTGATCGAGGGCGGAGTGCGGTCCGGCGCGGCCACGCCCAGCAGTTCGCTCAGTTCGCCGCTGCCGGCCATCTGCAGGATGATGTCGCTGCCGCCGACCAGCTCGCCGTCCACGTACAGCTGCGGGATGGTCGGCCAGTCGCCATAGACCTTGATGCCCTCGCGGATGTCCTGGTCGGCCAGCACGTTGACGTGGGCGAAGTCGACGCCGAGCTCGTTCAGCGCGCCCACCGCCTTGGCGGAGAACCCGCACTGCGGCATGCTCGGCTGGCCTTTCATGAACAGCACGACGCGGTTGGAGCTGAGCAGCGTTTCGATACGGGAGCGCAGGGCGGGGTCGAGGGACATGGCAGGCAGTCGTCGCAGAGTCGGACCGGTCATTCTACGCCGCATGGCATCATGGGGCATGACAGTTCCGGAAACGCTGCATCGCATCCCGCGCCACCCGTATCGCTGGCTGCCCTGGGCGCTGGCCTCGCAGGTGCTGGTAGCGGCGCTGTGGTGGGCCTACGGTTGGCGGGTCGGGCTGCCGGCGCTGCTGCTGTCGCACGCAGCGCTGGTGCTGCCGGTGTTCCTGCCGCGGGCGCGGCTGTACGCGCCGGTGCTGGACCGCCTGCCCGGCAGCGCGCCGCAGGTGTGGCTGACCATCGACGACGGCCCCTCCGACGACACCGCGGCGATCCTGGACCTGCTCGATCGCTATCAGGCCAAGGCCACCTTTTTCCTGGTCGGCGCCCGCGCCGCCGCGCGCCCGCAGCTGGTGCGCGAGATCCTGCGCCGCGGCCACGGCATCGGCAACCACAGCCAGCACCATCCGCAAGCCTGGTTCTGGGCCCTGGGGCCGCGGCGCATGGCGCAGGAAATCGGCCAGGCGCAGCAGACGCTGGCGGCGATCGCCGGCACCGCGCCACGCTGGTACCGCTCGGTGGTGGGCATGACCAATCCCTTCGTCGCCGCACCGCTGCGCCGGCATGGCCTGACCCGGGTGGCCTGGAGCGCGCGCGGATTCGATGGCGTGCGCTGCGACCCCGCGGTCACCGTCGCGCGCATCGCCCGCGACCTGCGGCCCGGCGCCATCGTGCTGCTGCACGAAGGCGCGGCGCACGGGCACAACCCGGCGATCGTGGAGGGCGTGTTGCAGGCGATGCGCGAGCGCGGCCTCGGCAGCGCATTGCCGGGCTAGCGCCGCCAGTCGGCGCGATGGCCATGCCGAGCGCCGACCGACCATGCCGGTAGGCCCGCGCCGCGTCGCCCGCGGCGTGCGGTTCGCGGGACTCAGCCGCCCTGGACGAGCCCAAAAACGATCAGCGCGGTGATGCCGACCAGGGTCGCGACCGCGAAGACCAGGCCGAGCACACCGTACAGTTTCCTGCGGTCGCGTTGGAACAGGCAGCCGATGCCGAGCGCTGCGGCGGCCAGTTCGGCGATCACGCCGACCATCATCGCCATGCCGACCAGCATCGCCAGCGGTGCGTCTTCGTCCAGGCTGGCGGGCTGGTAATACACCAGCGCGGCGGAGACGCCGACCAAGGCCAGGGTCAGAACGGCAGCGATCAGGCTGACCGCAAACGCGGCGATGCCGAGCCCGGAATAGGGCGGAAGCGTGGGGGATGTCATGGGGATTCCGTGGGGGGGGAGGAGCGTCGCGCCGCCGAGGCGCGCAGGCGTGGGGAGGCGGCTTGCGCGCGCGGCAGGGGCCGCCTCAGCGCGGCTCCGCCACGATCAACCAGTTGTTGAACGGCGTATTGCCGTACAGCGGCGCGAAGCTGGCGCGCAGGCCGGCGTCGTCGAGCTGGGCCTGCAGGCTGTCGCGGGTGGGGTAGGCCTTGGGCAACTCCTGCATCCAGCCGGCCAGGTGCGCGAGCACGTCGGTGATGCGGCTGGTGCGGCCGCGGCCGCTGGCATCGCCCAGGCCGCTGCGGATCACCAGCTTGGCGCCGGGCGTGAGCATCCGCGCCACGCTGCGGATCAGGTTGGACTGCATGTCGCGGTCCAGGTACTGCAGCACGTCCAGGATCGCGACGCTGCCGTGGTGCTCGGGCCAGGACTGGCCCAGGTCGACGACCGCGAACTGCGTGTCCTGCAGCCCGTTGCGCGCGGCGATGGCCGCGGCGCGGCGGATCTTGGCCGCATCGATGTCCACGCCGTGGTAGCGCTGGCGCTGGCCGTCGGCGCGCAGCGCGTGCGCGAGCAGACCCAACCCGCAGCCCAGGTCCAGCACCGGCGCGTCGGTGCCGCGCAGCGCGGCGAGCACACCGGGATACAGCGGATCGGTGCGCAGCTTGGTGCGCGTGTAGTAGTAGTCGTAGCGGTTGCCCAGCGGATGCGTGGGCAGGAAGGCACGGGCGATGGCCAGGGCCTGCGGGCGGGTCATGGGCTGGGTGGTGCTGGCGTCGCGCAATGTCGGTCCTTGGCAGCGGGCGTCGTGTGCTAGTTAGGCTAACGCATCGCGGGCCGCCGGCAACAGCAGCGCGGTCCAGCGCGCATACATTGCCGTCGAGGGATGCAGCCCGTCGGCCGCCAGCATCGCCGGAGCGCCACCGCCATCGCGGCTGCAACCGGTGATGTCGACGAAGCGCACCGCGCGTGCGGCGCAGCAGGCCTGCGCGGCAGCGTTGAAGGCATCGATCTGCACGGCGATGCGCGCCGGATCGTGCGCGGGCGGCTGTGCGAAGGCGGTCACGCCCCAGTCCGGGATCGACACCGCCAGCACCCGCTGCGGCCGCGCGTCGGCGAAGGCAATCGCGCGCTGCAGCAGCGCGTCGAACTGCGCGCGGTAGTCGTCGAGCGGATAGCCGCGGTACTGGTTGTTGACGCCGACCAGCAGCGTCACCAGGTCGAACGGTCCCTGCGGCGCGGCTGCATCGATGCCGGCGTCCAGTTCGTCGGTGGTCCAGCCGGTAGTGGCGACGATCTGCGGATCGGCCAGGGCAATGCCGTCGCGGCGCAGCGCCGCGGCCAGTTGCATCGGCCAGCGTCCGTCGGCGTCAACGCCTTCGCCGATCGTGTAGGAATCGCCGAGCGCCAGGTAACGCAAGTGCGCGTGGTGCTGGGGCGCCGAAATGGATGCGTTCATCGCGCAGCGACCGTCGAAACATGGCCGCTCATGTGCTCAGCCGCGCCAACCGGCGCGCCTTGCCCATTCCCGCTTCCCCATTTCCGATTCACCGCCCCACAGCCGCCCGCGGCTTCAGCGGCACCACCTTGGTGGCATCCTCGGCACGGCGCGCCAGCACCCGGTCGATGCGCGCGAACACCTCGCGCATCGTGGCCGCCTCCGGCAGCAGGGTGACGCGGAAATGGTGCCGGTAGGGCACGTTGAAGCTGGAGCCGGGCACCACCAGCACGCCTTCCTGTTCCATCAGTTCCAGGGCGAAGGCGTGATCGTCGAACCCACGCGCTGCGGCGCCGACCACGGCCGGGAACGCGTACAGCGCGCCGGCCGGCTGCACCAGCGACAGGTGTTCACTGGCCGCGCAGGCCTCGATCACCGCGCGGCGGGTTTCGTACAGGCGCCCGCCGGGTGCGCACAGCGGCGAAATCGTGTCCGGGCCGTTGACCGCGGCATCGATCGCGAACTGGCCGGGGACGTTGGCGCACAGGCGCAGCGCGCCCAGCAGGTCCATGGCGTTGCGGAAATCGCCGACGCGCTCGGCGTCGCCGGACAGCAGCGCCCAGCCCACGCGCCAGCCGCAGGCGCGGTGCACCTTGCTCAGGCCACCGAAGCTGATGCACGGATGCGCGCCGGCCAGCGGCGCCACCGACACGAATTCCGCAGCGTCGTACAGCACCTGGTCGTAGATCTCGTCGACCATCAGCAGCAGGTTGTGCTTGACCGCGATGGCGACGATCTTCTCCAGCAACGCGCGCGAATAGCTGGCGCCGCTGGGGTTGTTCGGGTTGATCAGCACGATGGCGCGGGTGCGCGAGGACACCAGCGTCTCGATCTCCACCGGGTCGGGCTGGAAGCCGTTCTCCGGCGCGCAGCGGTAGTACACCGGGCGGCCGTCGTTGAGGATGGTGGCGGCCGACCACAGCGGGTAGTCCGGCGAGGGCACCAGCACTTCGTCGCCCGGGTTGAGCAGCGCGCGCAGCGACAGATCGATCAGCTCGCTGACGCCGTTGCCGACGAAGATGCGGTCCGGGTGCGCGTCCGGATGCTGGCGCCGGGCGTAGGCCGCGGCGATCGCCTCGCGCGCCTCCGGCAGGCCCTGCTGGTGGGTGTAGGGATCGGTGCGACCCATGTCGTCGGCGATCGCGCGCTGCAGATGTTCCGGGGCACGGAAGCCGAACGCGCCGGGATTGCCGATGTTGAGCTTGATCAGCTTGCGCCCCTGGGCCTCCAGCTCGCGGGCTCGCCGTGCCAGTTCGCCGCGGATCTCGTAGCGGACTTCGGACAGGCGTTCGCGGATCGCGAGCGGCTTGATCGGCAGGGTGGGCATCGCATTGGCCGGTGGGGCGTGGGACCTGCATGGTAGCGGAAATGTGACACCGCGGCGGGGCGGAGGGGCGCCGTGGTGGCGGGCCGTCTACGGCGACTGGCCTCCACGCTCGGCGCTGCAACGGGCGCGGCGCGTGGCTGGCCCGCGTGGCGCCAACACACGTGTCGCGCGGGTCCTGCGCTGTCGCTGGCCAATCCCGGGAAGCCACCCTGCCGCGCGCCGTATCGTCGCGGCGAGGCGGTCAGCCACGCCAGGCGCCACCCTGCGCGTTTGCCGGCGGACGCACTGCGCTCACCTCAAGCGTGGCGCACCCTCTAGAATCCGCGCATGACCTCCTCCCCGATCGACTTCGACGCGTTGCGCCCCATCGGCTGGCCCTGGCCCGGAATGCCCGAGGAGCCGGCCTGGCGCGCGTTGTTCGACGCGCATCCGCAGGCGCGGCCGGCGCGGGTGGTGGAGCAGCACCGCACCGGCTACGTGGTCGCCGACGCGGTGGACACCGGCTTCAAGGTCGAATCGCTGCCGGACTGGCAGCGGCCGCGCTTTCCCAGCCACGAACGCGCCGCGGTCGGCGACTGGGTGTTGCTGGAGGACACGCGCATCGTCGCGTTGCTGCCGCGGCGCACCGCGATCAAGCGCGGCGCCGCCGGCGAGCACTACCACCAGCAGGTGATCGCGGCCAACATCGATACGGTCTTCATCGTCTGCGGCCTGGATGCGGACTTCAACCCGCGCCGGATCGAGCGCTATCTGCTGCTGGTCGGCGGCGGCGGTGCGGCGCCGGTGGTGGTGCTGACCAAGGCCGATCTCACCGAATACGCAGACGACGCGCTGGCGGTGCTGGAGGAACTGGCGGCGCAGTCGATTCCGCTGCTCACGGTCAACGCGCGCCAGGCCGACAGCGTCGACGCGCTGCGGCCGTGGCTGGGGCCAGGGCAGACCGCGGTGCTGGTGGGCTCGTCCGGTGCCGGCAAGTCCACCCTCACCAACACCTTGCTCGGCGTGCAGAAGATGCGCACTGCGGCGGTGCGCGCCACCGACTCGCGCGGCCGCCACACCACCACCCATCGCGCGCTGCTGCCGCTGCCGTCCGGCGCCTGCCTGATCGACACGCCCGGGATGCGCGAACTCAAGCCCACCGGCGAGGAAGACCTGGCCGAAGGCGGTTTCGCCGACATCGAGGCGCTGGCCGCGCAGTGCCGCTTCAACGACTGCGCGCACCTGGCCGAACCGGGCTGTGCGGTGCAGGCTGCGATCGAGCGCGGCGAGATCGAGGAGGCGCGGTTGGCCAATTACCTGAAGCTGCGCGACGAGGTCGCTGGCGCCGCCGGCAAGCTGGCGCAGCGCCAGGCGCAGAACGCGGCCGCCGGCCGCAGCGGCAAGCCCAGCGGCGGCAAACCGGGTGGCGGCAAACCAGGTGGCAAGCGGCCGCCACCACGCACCCTGCGCCGCTGACGCCAGTCGTGGCCAAGCGCGCACTGCCCACCGAGATCCGCCACCACGCCGCGCTCGATGTGCGGCTGGTCAAGGCGGTGCGCGGCATCCGGCTGTTGGCCCTGGCCAGTTGGCCGGTGGCGTTGCAGGCGCCGTTCCTGGAGAGCGTGGCGCGCGGGCAGCCGCAGTTGCCGCAGGTGGACTACCCCAGGCTGGATTTCACCGACACCCGCCGCGAGTTGGCGGCGATCGCCCAGGCCGCCGATCCGGCGCATCCGCTCGGTGCCTACCTGCAGGCCTCGGTGCACAGCTGGGATCTGGCCGCGGCCCTGCTGGAAGCGCTCGGCACGCCGGCGGTGGGCACGTACTCGGCACAGTTGTTCGGGGTGCCGGACGACCCGATGCCTGGTCACGGTCCCACCACCCGCGAGGCCGCCGGCCACTTCATCCGCATCGCCCAAGAGCTGGACCGCGAGCTGTTCTCGGCCGAGGAACAGGTGCCGGTCTCGGCCACCGCGTTGCGCCTGCTGCTGCAGCGCGACCTGGATGAGTTCTTCGGCACGCGGGTGATCACGGTGGAACTGGATCCGGACCTGCTGGCCAAGGCCGCCGCCGGCGCGCAGCGCATCCGCCTGCGCTCCGGCGCGCACTTCAGCGACTACGACCGCGCGCAACTGTTCCACCACGAGGCGCTGGTGCATTCGCTGACCGCGCTCAACGGCCGGCAACAGGCGCAGTTGCCGAGCCTGGCGCTATCCTCGCCGCGCACGACCGCCACGCAGGAGGGGCTGGCGACGTTCGCCGAGCAGATCACCGGCAGCATCGACATCGCGCGGATGAAGCGGATCAGCCTACGCATCGAGGCGATCGCGCTGGCCCGCGACGGTGCCGACTTCATCGAGGTGTTCCGCTATTTCGATGCGGCCGGCCAGTCGCCGGCGGAGAGTTTCTCCTCGGCGCAGCGGGTGTTCCGCGGCGTGCCGACCACCGGCGGCGCTGCCTTCACCAAGGACACCGTGTACCTGCGCGGGCTGGTGTCGGTGCATACCTTCTTCCGCCAGGCGCTGCAGCGCGATCGGCTGCCGCTGTGCCGCTGGCTGTTCGCCGGCAAGATGGCGCTGGAGGATGTAGCCGCGTTCGCGCCGCTGTTCGAGTCCGGGGTGCTGTCGCCGCCGCGGTGGTTGCCGACGTGGGTGGCACGGGCGAGCGGCCTGGCCGGGATGCTGGCGTTCTCGCTGTTCGCCAACCGCATCCGCATGGACCAGGTGGAGCAGGGATCGCTCCAGAAATGAAGGAGTTGCCGCTGCGGGGCGGCATTCGGAGCGACGCAGCCGCGTGGACGATTGCACGCGTCGAATGCGACTGCATTGTTCCTGGGGCTATCGCAACCTCGCATTGCGGGCAGTCGGCCGTTTGTTGCTTAAAGAAACGAAAGGAAGTCCGAGGCATTTTCTCTGGCAAGAACGATGGTTTGCTCATGTCCGTCTTGCTTGTAGAAAGAAGAATTAAGTACTTATGCTGGGTCGTGCACTTATCGCCAATCAGGAGGCTCGCGTGTCTATGATGGAAGGCAAGGATAGTGATGTGGGGGCCGCTGGCGTCATCGCGCAGTTGCGCAGGCAAAATAGAATTCTGAAGATCTTTTCGGCTGTGGCGTTCGCTCTTCCTTTGGGGCTAATGCTGATGGGTGCCCGAAGCCCTGCCGGCAAGCAGGTATTTTCCGAGATCGATGTCAAACGCATCAATATCGTCAATGAGGATGGGTCGAGATCCATGGTGTTGGCTGCCCGCGGTTTGCTGCCCGATCCGGTGATGGACGGGAAGGTCATGAAAACCGAAAGGAGCAAGATGCCTGGAATGCTCTTCTATAACGGTGTAGGCGACGAGGTCGGTGGGCTGATCTATGACGGCAACGTCGACAAGGATGGGCAGCCCAATGGTGGCGTGCATCTTTCGATGGATCGCTATGGCGGAGATCAGCAGCTGGCGCTGCATCACTACGAGGAAGACGGATTCATGGAAACCGGCCTTTCCGTGTTTGATCGCGGACTCTCTAAACAGTACGAGGGGATATATGAAAAGTATCTGGCTGCTCCAGAAGGACCGGAGAAGGATGCGTTGTTGAAGCAATGGAAGGATGCGGGCGGCCAGCAGACGCAGAGACTATTTGTCGGACGTACTCGCGGAAAATCGTCCGCTGTCATTCTTGCGGACAATTCCGGAACGCCCAGGATCGTCATGTCCGTTTCTCCCGGCGGCAAGGCGTCGTTGGACTTTATGGATGACAAGGGTGACGTCATTCAGAGTCTCCCGGAAACGTTCGTCGTGAAGAAGTAGCTGCATGCTCAAGAGTCGCTATCGAACAAGATAAGGCTGGCCAAGAGGGAAGATGTGGAGGGATGTGTGTCATGGTCGGGCTTTCCTTGCATCGATGATGTCCTGTGTGGATGTTCTCGACGGCGGAAAGCCGCTGCCGAAGAACACTTTTTCGGCTTTCTGTGCCCTCCAGGCCGAGCCGTAGGCCCTGCTGATCCAGCGGTGGGGTGGGGCCCTGTCGTGGCCGTCGCGACTGCATCGCCATGTGCGGTGCATGTCGTGGAGCTGCTGGCTTGACCGTGTATCTCTCCTGGCCATGCCGAGTTCGATGCGTGGCTGCGCGCGTACGCAGCGCACCATCGCCCGCATCGCGCCGATGCTGCACGCCATGCGGCTCACCTGGATCGAAGCCCAGAGCGTAGCGATGGCGCCAACGCCCGTCGGTATCCGAGTGCTGGCATCGGCGGCCGATGGCCGATTCGTCCTGGGCGAGGTCGTGTTTTACTCCCCGATCATCTCGCTCGTACGCCGCCGTAGCGGATCTATAGGTTGGCGTCGTAGCGGGTGGCGTCGGCGGGCTTGCGGCATCGAGCGTTTGACTGAACGGTGCCGCGTGACGCTCACCCGCCGCGAATGTGTGGCTGCCGATACTGCGGCGCCTGGCCTGCCCCCGCATGGCCGCTTCCCCTCACGAGGAGACCCGCATGAAGATCCTGATGGTGCTGACGTCGCACGACCGGCTGGGCGATACCGGCAAAAAGACCGGCTTCTGGCTGGAAGAATTCGCCGCGCCGTACTACACGTTCAAGGATGCCGGCGCCGAGATCACGCTGGCCTCGCCCAAGGGCGGGCAGCCGCCGCTGGACCCGAAGAGCGATGCGCCGGACGCGCAGACCGAAGCCACGCGCCGCTTCAAGGACGACCCGGCGGCGCAGCAGCAATTGGCCAGCACCCAGCCGCTGGCGTCGGTGCGCATGGACGATTACGACGCGCTGTTCTATCCGGGCGGCCACGGCCCGCTGTGGGACCTGGCCGAAGACCGCGATTCGATTGCCCTGATCGAAGCATTTGCGCGTGCCGACAAGCCGATCGGCTTCGTCTGCCATGCGCCGGGTGTGCTGCGTCGGGTGACCGCGGCCGATGGCGCGCCCCTGGTGAAGGGCCGCCGCGTCACCGGCTTCACCAATGGCGAGGAAGCCGCGGTCGGCCTGACCGACGTGGTGCCGTTCCTGGTCGAGGACGAACTGCAGCACCTGGGCGGGCAGTACAGCAAGGTCGCCGACTGGGGCGTGCATGTGGTCGAGGACGGCCGCCTGGTCACTGGGCAGAATCCGGCCTCGTCCGAAGCGGCGGCCGAGGCCTTGCTGGGAATGCTGCGCGGCAAGTGAGTGCTCGCCGATCGCGATGATGGCGAGGCGGCTTGCCATTGGTATGGGGCGCTTCGGTTCCCCTTAGTGCGATGGTGCAGCGGTTGAAGTGCACCTTCGTTAGCCGTTTCCTTATCACTCCGCCGGACGCAGCTTGCTTTGTCCTTGTAGGAGCGGTTTCAGCCGCGACGGGCGTTCCCATTAACGCTGGTCGCGGCTGAAGCCGCTCCTTGTATCTGGACCTGGCGCCCTTAAACAGGCGTCATGTCTTCCGACTGATCATCGGAGGAGGTGTGGGAAGTCCAGTCGCTCCTG
>NZ_JAASQX010000004.1:0-341704 GCF_011761895.1 Xanthomonas sp. F4
TGTGGCTCAAGCCATGCGAGAGTAGGTCATCGCCAGGGGCTTTACCCCAAATCCCCGTCCCAAAAGGACGGGGATTTTTTATTGCGTGAGAAAAAAGCGATTGCGCGAAAAAAACTTCGATTCATGCGATTGCTGCGTCAGTCACGCGAACGCCGCCGCGTCGGCCGTAAACCACAGCACCAGCGGCGACCTCACGCCCTCTGCTGCGACCCTGATCCTGCGCCGATCATGCAACTGGCTTCCCTCGCTGCAACGGCATGACCGCGCCGTAGAATCGGCCCAACCGCCGGAGCCACGCAGACCTGCACCCACCCAATACCTGCGACTGCCGTCGCCATCGTGGCCGCTGCTGCGGTCACGTCGTCTTCTGCACCGTGCGTTTCACAGATCGCCCTGATGGCGTTGTAAGGCAGCCGGCCCGCCTCGATGGCAAGCGCTGAACCAGTGGGGTGCGCCGGCAGGGACGGATGCGGCAAGACATGCGACGGCATCCTGGGTGTCGGTTGCCGACAGGGGGGCTCTGCGGCCTACCGAACAGATCGCCAGGGCCACCCGGAATGCACAGCGCGACAGGCTGCCGGCTCAAGGTGCAGCGTTAAACAGCCTTGCTGCCCGGCACCAGGTCCCGTGCGATCCGCCGCCATTCAATCCCATCCGAACGCCACTGCATCCTGCCGCGTCTCGCGTCCAGCCGGGCGCCCAGCGAGTCGGCGCCCGGCGCAACCGCGGCGCCACGAGGGGGCCGCGCTACCGTGCCTTGTCCGGCAACAGGCTGATCCCCAAACGCCAGGACGATGTGCCGTGGCCGAGTTGTTGGGCCAGGCGCGCGCAGGCTGGATCGTAGGCCGCCGCAAGCACCAGCAACGGTACCGCGCCCTCCGCTGCGTACGGCGCACCGATTACGTGGCCGGCTTCGCCGTTGTCCGAGCGCGCCTTGTCGAAGGGCACCTGGCTGCCGACGAACTCGGCATGGCTGCGTTCGCCGCGCAGATACGGCAGCAGCCAGTCGACGCTGCGCGCCAGCGATGCGCCGTTCGGCGCGCGCCAGTGGTACAGATCCTCGCCGCGTTCGGAGAACAGCAGCGCCAGCGTCACCAGCGGGCGCAGGTCGTAGACGTGATAGGACAGCGCATCGCGCTCGACGAAATCGACGCTGCGGCCGTCGGGCAGCAGATTGTCGGCGATCTGTTGGCGAAAGCCGGTGCGGGCGTAGTCCAGCAAGCGGGTGTCGTCGAGCGCGGCGCCGATCATGCCCACGGTCTTCAGGCGGTGACTGTGCCAGTTGTTGGTGGCGGTCTTGCGCTTGAGATCGCGCGAGCCGATCTCGGCGTCGGCGATCTTTCGCATCCACGCGTCGATTGCGCGGCGTTGCGCGTCCGGCAGCGCCGGGCGGACGATGCGGTAGGCGAAGATCGCCGGTTCCAGCCCGGTCTCGTCGATCGGGTTGCCGTTGGGCACGTTGCGCGCGGCCCATTGCGCGAGTTGGTCGCCGGCGGCCAGTGCATCTGCGCGCTCGCCCTGCAGGGCGAAGCGTAGCGCCAGTGCCTGGATACGTGGCATGTCGCCCAGGCTGGCTTCGGTCGCCGCCTTCACCGGATCGCCATGCAGGCGGCCGCCGGTGCTCAGGTTGTCGAGCGGATGCGCGCCCTGTGCGCGTGCCGCATCGGCCAGCCGGGCCTGCGTCGCCTCGACTTCGCGCCAGGTTGAGTCGGTGGCTGCCGACGCATGCAACTGTTGCCATTGTGCTGTGGTCGGCCAAAGCCGCTGTACTGCAGCGGCCGGAGTGCTGTGCGTCAGCGCGAGTCCGGCAAGCACCATGCCGAGCATGGCGTGCGATGAGCGAGGCATGGCGATCTCCAGAGGCAGTTGCGCGAGCGTTGTTGGGCGACTGTAGGCGTCGTGCGGTGAACGCCGGATGGCCCGGGTGCGGGAGCACGGTGGCCAGCATGCTCGCCGGTTCGTGTATGGCGATTGGGCGTATCGGCGCCAGCGCGGTGTCATGCGCGCCAGGCTGCTTTCTCCCGACCTGAGGCGGCGTGCGCCGAATCGTTGTGGCAGCGCCATGCGTGGCGCTGCGCGGTGCGAGGACATGGAGCAGCAGGGGCTTCGGTCTAGGCGTGCCTGTCCTGTCAGGCCCGCCCGAAGCCGCTCTATGACCGGATCGTCCAGATGAGGCGTGCTGATCCCGTTCTCGGCAGCCGGCAGCCGGCGGCCGAGAAGGCGCCGTCATGCTGGATCACCACGTCGCTTGTGGGGTATCGCCGCATGGGCACGATGGCCATTGAATGCCTGCCAAGGCGCCAAGCCTCGCATCGTCCGCCAGCGAGGGCGCTTCGCGCCCCGTACCCTCACCCCAACCCCTCTCCCGATGGGAGAGGGGCTTTCGCGTTCCGTTCTCTTCCCGGGACCGCGGCCCTTTTCGGGGAGGCGCCTCCGAAAGGGCGGATGAGGGGGCGGGCGATGTCTCGTTCGATGTTTCGTTGCATCGATGTGCCCGATCACCAGCATCCATCCACGCTCTGCAACGCACCTCCCTACCGGGCCCGATCCAGCAACCAGAGTTCGACGCGCTCGTTGCGTGCCTTGGCCTCCGCGTCCTCGCCGCCGACCAGCGGACGCAGCGCGCCGAGGCCGCGGACGCGTTCCACCGCGACGCCACGTTGCACCAGGTACGCGGCGACGACGTCGGCGCGGTCGTTGCTGGCGATGGTCGGGTACAGGCGGTTGGCGCTGTCGGGGGTAGCGAAGCCGATCACCGCCAGGGCGCGCCCATGCATCGCCGGCTGTTGCATGAAGGCGACCAGCCGGTCCAGGTCCTGGGCGCTGCGCGCTTCGTACATCCCATTGAGCGACTGCAGGCTGAAACGCAGCGTAGTGGTCAGGCGCCGGGCGCCGGTGCTTGCCTGGACATAGGCAGCGTCCGCGCGGGCAGCAGCGGTCCCGGTTTGTAGCGTGGCCGTATCCACGTCGATCGCCAGGGAGATCGGGCCGAGCCGACGCACCAGCTGTTGCGCCTGGGGGCCGATCGCATACAGGGCCAGGCTGCGGCCGAGCGCCGACATCATCTGGCCGCCATACAGGCTGTAGCGCTGGACCAGCGGATAGTCCTCGCCGCGCACTGCGGCCGCGCTCGGGGCCACGGCGACACCGCCGTCGGCGATGGCCAGCGCTCGCGTGCCGGCCGGCACCGGCGTGGTCAGTCCGACGATCGCCAGTGCCTCGGGATGGCCGGCGACGGCGCGTGCGGCCTCGGTCAGGTCGGCATGCACGACATCTCCCGGCGCGCGCAGCGCGGGCAACTCCAGACGTTCGCGCAGGAAGTCGTCGAGCCCGCCGGGCGTGGCGCGACGATGCAGCGCGATCGGCAGGTCTGCGCCGCCGACTTGCGACCAACGGGTCGCGCGTCCAATCAGGATGTCGCGCAATTGCGCCACGCTCAGCGTGGCGATGGGGTTGTCGGCGGCGACCAGGACCCGCGCACCGTCCAGGGCCACGACGAACTGCTGGTCGGGCGAGGCGAGGTCGCCGAGCTGCCAGGCGGCCTCGCGTTCGCGCGCATCGGGCTGACGCGCCAGCATCGCCAGCTCGGCGTGGCCATGTACCAGGTCGGCGATGCCGGCGGCCGAGCCGGTGCCGGCGATCTCGACCACCAGCGGCGCATCGTCGCGCACCGCGGCGATCTCCAGCGTGGTCGCATCGACGCGACGACGTTGCAGTTGCCGGTAGCCCATGCTCTGCAGCCAGGATTCCACCAGCGCCGGCATCAGCCGCGCGCCGAGGCTGTTGGAGCCGTGCACGCGCAGGCGTTCGGCCGGTTGCGCAGACGCGGATGGAAGCGCGCACAGCATGGCCGCGCCGAGCAGCAGCAGGCGCAGGGTGAAACGCAACATGGGATCCCCCCTGGGATCTGGACAGGCGCGGCAGTGTTGGCGATCGGCGTGACATCGCGGTGACTGTGCGCGCGGTCACGCACGACAACGCGGCGTCACGGCGTGACCTGTCGGCGGTCCGCGCGTGCTGCGATCGCGCGGGACCGGAGGAACGTCAGGCAGACGCGAGGCGGCGGTCGGCGGCTTGCGCCCAGCGTGCGGCGATCGCCGGCGAGGTGATGCACACCGCGCTGTCGGTGACCGTGGTCACCGCGCGCTCCAGCAACTGGATATCGGCTTCGTGCTGGCGCGCGACATGCGGATCCTCGAAGAAGATCGCGCGGTGGCAGCGCCGTTCCAGCACGCGATCGGCGATCTGCGCGTCGCCGCCCATCGGGCCGCTCTGGTAGCGGTGCACCCAGGGCTGGCCCTGCGGCCAGCCGCGGCTCCAGGCCAGTTCGTTGAGCCGCTGTCCGGTGGTGCCGGTGGCCACGCGCTCGGCGAAGCGCGACAGCAGATCGAAATGTTCGCTGGCGAAGGCCAGCATCTGCGGCTTCATCGCATCGTGCGCGATCAGCGCCAGGGTCTGCCGTTGCAGCGCGTACAGATCGTCGGCGCCGCGGTCCGGAGCCAGCGCGGCGTGGATGCGTTCCATCTCCACCCAGTCGCGGGCGCTGGCCACGGTGGAGATGAACGGCTTGCCGTGGATCACGCACTGGCGCTTGAGTGCGATCGCCTCGGGAAAGATCGAGGACGGGTCGACCGGATCGATCAGGTAGATGGCGCCGTCGAGGGTGCGCTCGGCGCCTTCCAGGCCCACGACTTCGGCCACCAACTTCATCAGTCCGCCCTCGCGGCCGAACGGGTAGCGCTTGAGGCCGGCATAGCCGTACAACAACCCGGCACGCACGATCGCCTCGTGGGTGCGGCCGACCGCATGCAGGCCGAGCTGCAGCTCGCGGATGCCGGCCTCGCTGGCATGCAGCCAGCGGAACAGCGCGGCGTCCTTGCCCTGGTGGTGCAGTCGGTTGGCGGCCAGGCCCAGGCGCATGCGTCGATCCGTGCGGGAAAGGTGCGACAGTCTGCGCCCGATCGCGGCGCAGACTCAATCGCGATGCGATCGCCGTGCCGCCGCCGCCGATCGCGGCCCCGCTGGTGTCATTGCGTGACCTGCTGCGCACGTACCGCCAGCACGTCCATCTGCGGCTTGTCGGCGCCGCTCTTGTCCGGCTGCAGGTTGAATGCATAGTCGCTGCGCCACCAGGCGCCGCCGGCCCAGGCGGTCCAGCCCAGCCATACGTCGCCGTTGGCGTGGACGTAGTCGAGCATGGTGTCGAGTGCGGCCAGGCAGGTGGCGTCGCTGCTGCCGCCGAACTCGCCGAGGAACCCGCGATAGCCGTTGGCGCGCAACCACTGGGTGAACCCCTGCAGACGGTCCGCGCCGATGCTGCTGCCGACGCAGGCGGCGCTGGTGCCGGAGGAGTCGGGATCCAGGTACTGGTGCACTTCGAACGCCAGGTTGTCGGCGGGGTCGTGCACCGTCAGCAAGGCCTGCGCGTTGGACACGCCGTACCAGGTGCTGTTCCAGCTGTGCGCGCCACTGAAGGCCGTGCCGGGCACCAGGATCAGATTGTCGGCGCCGGTGCCGCGGATCGCGTCGATCGACGCCTGTGCGATGGCGGCCCAATCGCCCGAAGCGAGGCCGTTGGGTTCGTTCATCAGCCCGAACACCACGCTGGCGTCGTTGCCGAAGACCAGCGACAGGCGCCGCCACAGATCGGCCAGCGCTGCCGCCGGGACCGCGTCGCCGCCGATGCGCACGCCGTCGTACTTGGCGTAGTTGTGCACGTCCAGGATCAGCTGCAGGTCGTAGCGCTTGGCGCGTTCGACCGCGGTGCGCAGGGCGTCGAGCTGCACGGAGTCTAGCGGGCCGTTGGCCAGCGGCTGCAGCCGCTCCCACAGGAACGGCAGGCGCACGATGTTCATGCCCTGCGCGGCGGTGTACGCATAGTCGGCGTCGGTGGGATACACATAGTCCTTGAACAGCACGCCGGGCTTCTTCGCCGAATTGAACTCGGCACCGGCCAGGTTGATGCCGGCATAGCGCAGCGTCTGCTGCGCGTGGGCGAATGGCACGCAGGCGGCAAGGAGCAGGCATAGCGCGGCGCGACGCCGCCATTGCGAGGAACGGGAAACGTGGTCGATGCGTGGCATGACGGATCCTTCGTGGGGAAGAGCGACAGGCGCCGCCGCGATGCGGCGTGCGCGGCCATCGCACACCGCTGCAACCGCCATGCCAGAGCGATCGTGGTCGTCAAGAAAGTGCGACGCATTGCACGTCGCACGTCATGTGCCGGTGCGCGCGACGCTGTCGCGTGGGTCGTCGGATGCGTTCGTCGTTGCGCCGGCGCCGCGCTCAGCGTGTGATGCGCTGCGCCCAGGGCGCGAGGATCGTCATCTGCGGACGGTCATGGCCGTCGGCGTCGGGCTGCACGTTGAACGGATAGTCGGCGCGCCACCAGGCGCCGCCGGCCCAATAGCTCCAGCCCAGCCACAGCGTCGGATGCTGCGCGATGTCGGCGAGCATGCCGTCCAGCGCGCGGCGGCAGACCGGATTGTCGGCGGCGCCGAATTCGCCGAGAAAGCCGAGATGACCGGTCTGCTGCAGCCAGCCGGTGAAGGCGCGCAGGCGTTCGGCGCCGATGTCCGCGCTCACGCAGACCGGGCTGGTGCCGCTGGAATCGGCGTCCAGGTACTGGTGCACTTCGATCGCCACGCGTTGCAGCGGGTCGTGCAGCGTGGCCAGCGCATCGGCGTTGGAGGCGCCGGCCACCGGCGTGTACCAGCTATGCGCGCCGGTCCACAGCGCGCCCGGCACCAGGATCAGGTTGCTGGCGCCGGTGCCGCGGATCGCATCGACGGCGGCCTGCGCCACGGTGGCCCACGCGGCCGGGGTGATGCCGTGCGGCTCGTTCATCAACCCGAAGACCACTGCATTGTCGCTGCCGTAGGCGCGCGCCAGACGCTGCCACAGGTCGACGAAGGCGGCGACCGGCAGACCGGTGCTGCCGATGAGGCGGCCGTCGTAGCGCGCGTAGTTGTGGATGTCCACGATCACGTACATGCCCTGCGCCTTGGCCTGCTGCACGGCGTCGTCGATCAGTGCCAGTTGCGCGGCGTCGAGCGGACCGCGCGGTTGCGGCTGCAGGCGTTCCCAGCGCACCGGCAGGCGCAGCAGGTTCATGCCCTTGCCGGCGAAATAGGTGTAGTCGCTGCTGCGCGGATAGGTGTAGTCGACACCGACCACGCCGGGAATCTTCGACGGCGCGATCTCCGCGCCGGACAGGTTGACGCCGGCGAAGCGCAGCGCTTCCTGTGCGTGCAGCGACGCCAGCGGAACGGACAGGCAAAGCAGCAGTGCGGCACGCAAGGCGTGCCGCGAACGCCGCCGCAAGGTGCGCGCGATCATGGTGGGTCTCCTTCGGCATCAGAGGGGGAACCCGGCCGAGGGAGATGCCAGGTCGGGCTGATGACTACGGTGTGCGGACACCGTAGTGCATTGCCGAGGACGAGGCGATGCCTTGCATGCGCGCATGCATGGATCTGTGCGGCTATTGGCAGCGCGAACCGGTACTGGATCGCGCTGCACCACGCGTGCAGCGCGAACGCCGTGCGCCGTGCTGCGGTGATACGCGGGGTGTTGCCGGCATGCGGCGCCGGCAACGGCGCCTCACTTCTTGCCGGTGATCTCGCGGGCGTACTTGGACAGGATCGCCATCTGCGGCTTTTCGCTGCCGTCCTTGCCGGGCTGCACATTGAACGGATAGTCGGGCTTCCACCACGCGCCGGCCGCCCACCAGGTCCAACCCAGGATCACGTCGTCGTTCTTCTGCATGTAGCTGAGCATGTTCTCCAGCGCCTGGTTGCAGGTGGGCGTGTTGGCGGTGGCGAATTCGCCGATGAAGCCGACCTTCTTGTTCTCGCGCAGCCAGCTGACGAACCCGGCCAGCTTCTCGGCGCCGGCGGTGGCGCTGACGCACTCGCCCTTGGTGCCGCTGTTGTCGCGGTCCAGGTACTGGTGCGCTTCGAACGCCATGCGGTTGCGCGGATCCTTGAGCGGCTGCAGCGCCACTGCGTTGGATGTGCCGTAGGACGTGCTGCGCCAGCTGTGCGCGCCGGTGTAGGCGGTGCCCGGCACCAGGATCAGGTTGTTGGCGCCGGCCTTGCGGATGGCGTCGATCGCCGCCTGCGCCGCGCTGGCCCAGTCGGTCGAGGACACCGCGTTGGGTTCGTTCATCAGCCCGAAGATGACGTTGTCGTCGCCCTTGAACTCCTTGGCCAGGCGCCGCCACAGATCGGCGAACACCGCGTCCGGGGCGCCTTCGCTGCCGACCAGCGCGCCGTTGTACTTGGCGTAGTTGTGCGGATCCAGGATCAGGTACAGGTGGTTCGCCTTGGCCTGCTCCACCGACTTCTTCAACAATGCCAGTTGCGCCGGGTCGAACTCGCCCTTGGCGGTGGGCTGCAGGCGCTCCCACAGGAACGGCAGGCGGATGGTGTTCATGCCCTTGCTGGCGAAGTAGCTGTAGTCGGTCGCCGTCGGGTAGGTGTAGTCCTTGTACAGCACGCCGGGCTTCTTGCCGGAGTTGAACTCGGCGCCGGACAGGTTGACGCCGGCGTACTTGAGCACGCTGCGGCCTTCGGCGGCGGCGTTGCAGGCGACGGCGGCCAGCAGCAGCGCCAGCGGCAGGGAACGCCAGCGCGGGGAACACGACGAGGAAAGCGACATGGGGGAGCTTCCTGGGGTGAGGGGAGGCGCCGTCCGTGTCGGGGGAGTGCGGGCGGCACGCGCAAGGGTGCAAGGATCGCCCCCGTGATCGCCAGCCTGCATGCACCCGTGTTAGCCCGGCATTCACCTGGCGCAGACACGCCGCGCGCGGACGTTTGCTGCGTCACGACGCGTGCGTGGTGCAGCCTGCAGCGGCGGCGTGACCGCCGTCGCGGCAATGCGTCCACCGTCTGCGCGCCAGGGCGCAGCGAAGGTTGAGCGGTGGAGGGATGTTCGCTGGAGACCAGCGATGCCGCGCGCGTCACGGATCTCGGCGAATGCGTGACACAGCGGTCCGGCGAATGCCGCTTTCGCCGCATCCGCCAGTCCTGCAAGGTCTTGCCGCCGCCGAACTGGCCTAACGCTGCCGCGATCGCGGCAGCGTCGCTCAGGCAGCGGCCTGGGTCGTCACCGGCAGACGGTTGCCGATCCATTCGGCGATGCTGGCTGCGGCGTCGCGGCCTTCGGCCACCGCGGTGACCACCAGATCGGCGCCGCGCACCGCGTCGCCGCCGGCGAACAGTTTCGGGTTGGTGGTCTGGTACGGCAGGCGGCCGCTGCCATCGGGCTCGCTGCCGCCGGCGAGGATGCGACCGTTGACGGTGCCTTCCACGCCCTGCGCGGCCAGCCACTCGGGCACGCTCGGCGAGAAGCCGAAGGCGATGATGACCACGTCCGCGTCCAGCAGCGATTCGCTGCCTTCCACCGGGACCGCCGCCTGGCGCCCGCGCGCGTCCGGCTCACCCAGACGCGTCTGCACCACGCGCACGCCGACCAGGTTGCCGGCAGCGTCGGCTTCCACCGCCAGCGGCTGGCGATTGAACAGGAAGCGCACGCCTTCCTCGCGGGCATTGGCCACCTCGCGCGCCGAGCCGGGCATGTTGGCCTCGTCGCGCCGGTAGGCGCAGGTGACCTTGGCCGCGCCCAGGCGGATCGCGCTGCGCACGCAGTCCATGCCGGTATCGCCGCCGCCCAGCACGACCACGCGCTTGCCGCTGAGGTCGGGCAGCGCGATCTTGTCTTCCCAGCCGGCGATCGGCCGGCCCCAGGGATCGTTGCCGCCGACGATGCGGCTGTTCTGCACCAGGAACGGCAGCGCCGGCAGCACGCCGGGCAGATCCTGGCCGGGCAGGCCGCCATCGGTGTAGCGATAGGCGCCGGTGCCCAGGAACACCGCGTCGTACTCGCCGAGCAACTGCTCCAGGCTCACGTCGCGGCCGATCTCCACGCCCAGCCGGAACTGCACGCCCATGCCTTCGAGCACTTCGCGGCGCTTGCCGATCACGCTCTTGTCCAGCTTGAAGCTGGGGATGCCGAACTGCAGCAGCCCGCCGATCTGCTCGTAGCGGTCGTACACCACCGCCTGGATGCCGGCGCGGGCCAGGCGATCGGCGCAGCTCAGCCCGGCCGGGCCGGCGCCGATCACCGCCACGCGCTTGCCGGTGGGCTCGACCTGGCTCAGGTCCGGGCGCCAGCCGTTGTTGAGCGCGGTATCGACGATGTACTTCTCGACCGCGCCGATGGTGACCGCACCGAACTCCTCCAGCGTGCAGCTGCCTTCGCACAGGCGATCCTGCGGGCACACCCGGCCGCACACTTCCGGCAGCGGGTTGGTGCTGTGGCACAGCGCCGCGGCCTCTTCGATGCGGTTTTCCTGCACCAGCTGCAGCCACTGCGGGATGGCGTTGTGCACCGGACACTTCCAGCTGCAGTACGGGTTGCCGCAATCCAGGCAGCGCCCGGCCTGGTACTGCGCATCGGCCTTGTCGAACTTGCCGTACAGCTCGTTCCAGTCGCCGGAGGTGCGCAGTTCCACCGGAATGCGTTGCGGCATCTGCCGCGGCAGGTCGAGGAACTGGAAGGCGTGTTTGCGGCTCATAAGGCTGGGATTCGTAATTGGGGATTGGGGATTCGCGAACCCCGGGAGAGGGCGCTGGGGTGGGACGAATCCCGAATCCCCAATGCCCAATCCCGGCCGTTGCGGCGCGCCGCCATCAGGCGGCACGCCGCAGCGACTCCGTCAGCGACTCGATGCTCGCCGCCTTCGGTTTGACCAGCCAGAACTTGCCGACGTAGTCGCGGAATTCGTCGAGGATCTGCTGCGCCCAGATGCTGCCGGTCAGCTCGCGGTGGCGGCTGATCAGTTTGTGCAGGTGCTGGCGGTGGCTCTCGAAGCCTTCGGCGGAGATGCGGTGGATGTCGATCAGTTCGTGGTTGTAGCGGTCGACGAAGTCGCGGTCCACGTCGAGCACGTAGGCCAGGCCGCCGGTGAAGCCGGCGCCGAAGTTCAGCCCGACCTTGCCCAGCACCAGCACGATGCCGTCGGTCATGTACTCGCAGCAATGGTCGCCGGCGCCCTCGATCACCGCCAGCGCGCCGGAGTTGCGCACGCCGAAGCGCTCGCCGGCGCGGCCGGCCGCATACAGCTCGCCGCCGGTGGCACCATACAGGCAGGTGTTGCCGATGATCGCGGTGCTGCGCGCCTCGAAGCGCGCCCCGCGCGGCGGTCGCACCACCAGCCGGCCGCCGGCCATGCCCTTGCCGACGTAGTCGTTGGCCTCGCCTTCCAGCTCCAACTGCAGGCCGCCGGCGTTGAACGCGCCGAAGCTCTGCCCGGCCGAGCCGCGGAAGCGCAGGGTCAGCGGCGCATCGGCCATGCCATGGTTGCCGTGGACGCGGGCGATGGCACCGGACAGGCGCGCACCGATCGAGCGGTCGGTGTTGTGGATCAGGAAGCGATGATCGCCGCCGGTCTTCTTGGCGATGGCGTCGGCGAGCAGGCCGTCCATCTGCGTGGCCAGGCTGTCCGGCGATTCGTACAGGCGCTGCGCGGCGCAGTGGCCGCCGTCGTGGCGCACGTCCTTGAGCAGCCGCGACAGGTCCACGCGCACGCCTTCGCGCGGCGACACGTCCAGTTGCTGCAGCAGTTCGGTGCGGCCGACGATCTCGTCCAGCGAGCGCACGCCCAGGTACGACAGCCACTGCCGCACTTCCTCGGCCAGCAGGCGGAAGAAATTCTCCACGCGCTCGGGCAGGCCGACGAAGTGGTTGGCGCGCAGGCGCTCGTCCTGGGTGGCCACGCCGGTGGCGCAGTTGTTGAGGTGGCAGATGCGCAGGTACTTGCAGCCGAGCACGATCATCGGCCCGGTGCCGAAGCCGAAGCTGTCCGCGCCCAGGATCGCCGCCTTGACCACGTCCAGGCCGGTCTTCAGGCCGCCGTCGGTCTGCAGGATGGTGCGCGACCGCAGATCGTTGGCGACCAGCGCCTGGTGCGACTCGGCCACGCCCAGTTCCCACGGCACGCCGGCGTAGCGGATCGAGCTGACCGGGCTGGCGCCGGTGCCGCCGTCGTGGCCGGACACGGTGATCAGGTCGGCGCCGGCCTTGACCACGCCGGCGGCGATGGTGCCCACGCCGGCATGGCTGACCAGCTTCACCGACACCAGCGCGCTGGGGTTGACCTGCTTGAGGTCGTAGATCAACTGCGCGAGGTCTTCGATCGAGTAGATGTCGTGATGCGGCGGCGGCGAGATCAGGCCGATGCCCGGCTTGGCGTAGCGCAGCCGCGCGATCAGTTCGTTGACCTTGTGCCCGGGCAGCTGGCCGCCTTCGCCGGGCTTGGCGCCCTGCGCGACCTTGATCTGCAGCACCTCGGCGTTGACCAGGTATTCGGGGGTGACGCCGAAGCGGCCGGAGGCCACCTGCTTGATCTTGGATCGCTTCTCGGTGCCGTAGCGCGCCGGGTCTTCGCCGCCTTCGCCGGAATTGCTGCGCCCGCCGAGGCGGTTCATCGCGATCGCCAGCGCCTCGTGCGCCTCCGGCGACAGCGCGCCGAGGCTGATCGCCGCGGTGTCGAAGCGGCGCAGCAGGTCCTCGGCCGGCGCCACCTCGTCCAGCGGCGTCGGCGTCGCCGCGCGCTTGAGTTGCAGCAGGTCGCGCAGGGCCGAGGCCGGGCGCCCGTGCACCGCGGCGGCGTAGGCGTCCCAGTCGGCCTGCAGGCCGCTGCGCGTGGCGCGCTGCAGGGTCAGCACCACGTCCGGGTTGTACATGTGGTACTCGCCGCCGTGCACGTACTTGAGCAGGCCGCCCACTTCCGGCTTGAGCAGGTCGTTCCAGGCGCGCGCGGCCAGTTGCCGCGCCTCGGTGTCCAGCCGCGCCAGGTTCACCCCGCCGATGCGCGCGGCGGTGTCCGGGAAGCACAGCGCCACCACGTCCGGATCCAGCCCGACGATCTCGAACAACTGCGCGCCGCGGTAGCTGGCGATGGTGCAGATGCCCATCTTGGAGATGATCTTGGACAGGCCCTTGTAGATGCCCTTGCGGTACTTGCGGCCGATCTGGGTCTGCTCGCCGCCGCTCTTGAGCAGCAGGATGCCGCGCCGGCCCAGGTCGAACAGGGTCTGGTAGGCCAGGTACGGATACACCGCGGTGGCGCCGAAGCCGAGCAGGCAGGCCATGTGGTGCGGATCGCGCGCGGTGCCGGTCTCGATGATCAGGTTGACGTCGCAGCGCAGGCCGACCCGCGAGAGGTGGTGGTGCACCGCGCCGGTGGCCAGCAGCGCATGCGCCATCGGTCGTTCCGGCACCGGGTAGCGGTCGGTCAGCAGCAGCATGACCTTGCCGTCGCGCGCGGCCTGTTCGGCCTCGGCGCAGATGCGCTTGAGCCCGGCCTCCAGGCCTTCCTCGACGCTGTAGGACAGGTCGATCTGCGCGTTGCGGGTCTGGTACTGCTCCATCTTCAGCAACTGCCGCAGCTTGCGCTGGCTGAGCACCGGCGAGTTGAGGATGACGTGGTTCACCGTCTCCGGGCCGGCATGGAAGATGTTGGTCTCCTTGCCGAGCTGGGTGGTCAGCGACATCACGCAGTCTTCCCGCAACGGGTCGATCGGCGGGTTGGTGACCTGCGCGAACGCCTGGCGGAAGTAGTCGTACAGCGGCCGGGTATGGCGGCTGAGCACCGCCATCGGCGTGTCGTCGCCCATCGAGCCGGTGGCTTCCTGCTCGGTCTCGGCCAGCGGCCGCAGCACCTGCTCCACTTCCTCGGTGCTGAGCTGGAACAGCTTGTGGTAGCTGCGCAGGGTGCGCTCGTCGAACGGCTCCTCGACCAGCGAGGGATCGATCAGCTCGGTCTGCAGGTAGGTCACGCCCTGCTGCAGCCACTGCTTGTACGGCGCGCGGCCGCGGTTGATGCGGTCGATGGCGTCCGAATCGAGCAGGTCGCCGCGCTTGAGGTCGATGGCCATCATCTCGCCGGGGCCGAGCTTGCCCTTGCGGGTGACGCGCTCGGCCGGCAGTTCCCACACGCCGGCTTCGGAGGCGACCAGGAAATGCCGGTCGGAGGTCAGCATCCAGCGGGCGGGGCGCAGGCCGTTGCGGTCGAGCATGCAGGCGGCGTAGCGGCCGTCGCAGGCGACGATGCCGGCCGGGCCGTCCCACGGCTCGGTGTTGAGCCCGTAGAACTCGTAGAACGCGGCCAGGTCGGCGTCCTTGAACTCCAGCGACTGGGTGGCCGGCGGCACCAGGATGCGCAGCGCCTGCAGCAGGTCCATGCCGCCGGCGACCAGCAGCTCGAGCATGTTGTCCAGGCTCTGCGAATCGGAGCCGTGCATGGAGATCACCGGGTCGAACTCGGCGATGTCGAAGCGCGGGGTCTGCCACACCTTGCTGCGCGCCTGCGCCCAGTGCCGGTTGCCCTCGATGGTGTTGATCTCGCCGTTGTGCGCGAGCAGGCGGAACGGATGCGCCAGCGGCCAGCGCGGCAGCGTGTTGGTGGAGAAGCGCTGGTGGAACACGATGGCGCTGGAGGCCAGGTCGTTGCGCTGCAGGTCCGGGTAGAAGGTGCTGAGCTTGTCCGGCAGCACCATGCCCTTGTAGCTGATGCCGTTGGGCGAGAGCGTGGTCACGTAGAAATCGGCGACCTCGCGCAGGCGCTGCTCGGCGCGGCGGCGCGCCAGGAACAGGGCCAGGGCGAAGGCGTCCTCGCCCTGCTCGGCGCCGGCGTCGACGAACACCTGCTCGATGCGCGGCAAGGTGTCCTTGGCCAGTTGCCCGCACACCGCATCGTCGGTGGGGGTGAGGCGCCAGCCGCAGGGCTGCGCGCCGGCACGCCGCAGTTCCTCCTCCAGCACCTGGCGGCAGCGCGCGGCATCGGCATCGTCGCGCGGCAGGAACACGTTGCCGGCGGCGAAGCGCGCGCCGACGCTCAAACCGGCCTCGCGCGCCAGCGCGCGCAGGAACGGCTCGGGTTTGCGGATCAACAGGCCGCAGCCGTCGCCGGTGAGGCCGTCGGCGGCGACGCCGCCGCGATGGGTCATGCGCGACAGCGCGGCGATGGCGGTATCCACCAGCGCCCGCGAAGGTTGGTCGTCTAGCTGCGCGACCATGCCGAAACCACAGGCATCGCGCTCGTCTTGGGGGTCGTAGAGCCCGTGGCGGTTGCGGGGGGCCATGTCTGCCTCTGAAAGCGATCCGAAGGAACGCGGCGACACTCGCCCCCGCTCTGTCCTGGAGCGCTTCTTGAGGTCACCGGAATCCCGACTAAAACATAGTTGGTGCGGTGCCGCAATACACCGTTACACCTGCAACTTCAGTGCTGGCGGCGACGCTGCCACCGTTGCCGCACCGGGGTCCTGGCCGAGCGCTCAGCCGCAGCGCACGCCGGTGATCTGGTTCTTGTCGTCGACCTCGATGTTGAGCCGTTCGCCGTTGAACTCCATGGTCACCGCCTGGTTCGGCTTGAGCACGCGCGCCATCTTGGCGCCGGTGTCGCTGCGCGCCTGATCCAGCAGGTCCGGTGCGAAGGTCTGGCCGACCAGGCCCTGCGCCTGCGAGGCATCGCAGGTCCCCACCGGCGGTGCGTCCGGGGCACTGGCCGGGTCCGGCGCGGCGGCCTGCTGCGCGGCGGCCTGGGCCTTGGCGGTCACCTGTTCCTGCTCGTCCGGCGGCGGCGCGCCGCAGGCGGCCAAGGCCAGCGCCAGGCAGGCCGTGCCGAGCAGGCCGACACGCGTGGACGCACGGGAGGAAAGGGGTGTGCTCATCGGGGCTCCTATGGATGGAGGGAAGATGGGGTGAAGCATAGAACGTGCGCCGCGCTTTGAGACCGGCCGGGGCCATCGGCGGCGAACGGCACCGCCGACACGCCGACGGCCGTTGCGGTGTCTGCCGGCGCGACGCACGTTCCAACCCAGGCAGCATCGGACACGCCGCGTTCGCCACACGTTAAGCGGCACGACCCTGCCGACATCACGCGCCGTAGCCGCTGCGCTGCCGACAATCCGGGCTCGTGGAACCGGCGGCGCGGACCGCGGTTCCGGCTTACGGAGGTCCGATGTCCAACGCGTCCCGTTCCACTGCCGCCGCCGAGGCGGCGCGTGCCCGCCAGTCCCGCCAGGCCGCCAGCAGCGCGGGCCTGGTCTACGTCAGCGATCAGGAGCCGGGCATCGCCCGTCGCCGTGCCGGCAAGGGCTTCGGCTACCGCATGCCCGATGGCAGCGCCGTGCGCGACGCGGCCACCCTGCAGCGCATCCGCCAGCTGGCGATCCCGCCGGCCTATACCGAGGTGTGGATTTGCGCGCGCGACAACGGTCATCTGCAGGCCACCGGCCGCGACGCGCGTCGGCGCAAGCAATACCGCTACCACGCCGACTGGGCGCAGGTGCGCGGCGATGGCAAGTTCGAGCGCATCGTCGCCTTCGGCCAGGCGCTGCCGCGGCTGCGCCGGCGCCTGCGTCGCGACATGGCCCTGCCCGGCTACCCGCGCGACAAGGTACTGGCGATGGTGGTCGCGCTGATGGCCGAGACACTGGTGCGCGTGGGCAATGCCGAATACGCGCGCAGCAACCGCTCCTACGGCCTGACCACGCTGCGCAACCGCCACCTGGCCTTCGTCAAGGGCGGCCGCGCTCGGCTGCAGTTCCGCGGCAAGGGCGGCCAGGAGCACGACATCGAGGTCGACGACGCGCATCTGGTCAAGCTGATCCGCGGCTGCCAGCAGCTGCCCGGGCAGGCGCTGTTCCAGTACCGCGACGACGACGGCCAGCTGCAGCCGGTGGATTCGGGCGAGGTCAACGACTACCTGCGCGAGGCGATGGGCGAGAGCTTCACCGCCAAGGACTTCCGCACCTGGGGCGGTACCCGCGCCGCGCTGCAGCGGCTGGCGGCGCTGCCGCTGCCCGACAGCGGCGGCGAGCGCGCCCTGGCGCAGGCGCAGAACGCGGTGATCCGCGAGGTGGCCGAGGCGCTGGGCAATACCCCGGCGGTGTGCCGCAAGGCCTACATCGACCCGTGCGTGTTCGACGGCTGGCGCTGCGGGCGCCTGCACGGCCTGTGCGAGGGCGTGCGCGGCGAGCGGCAGTGGGACCTGATCACGCTGAAGTACCTGGGGCGGGCGCGCACCGCGGCGCGCAAGGCGGCGAAGGCCGCCGGCCGCAGCTCGGCGAAGGCGCCGCCGCTGCGCAAGGCCGCGCGTGCCACGCGCAAGGGCGTGGCGGCGAGTGCGCAGGGCAGCGGCAGCCGGGCCAAGCGCAAGACCGCGCCCGCTGCGCGCAAGCGCGCCTGAGCGCGTGACGCTGCCGCTGCCGCTGCGCTCAGGCGCGGCGGCGGCTAGAAGGCCTGTCGGCGCGAATCAGCCGCAGTACACGGTGGTGATGTTGTTGGTCGGGCCGATCTCGATGGTGAGGCGGTCGCCGCCGGTTTCGCGGGCGCCACGGTTGGCGCTGTCCACGCCGCTGGAGGTGGCGCCGTTGTCGCTGACGCTGCTCCTGACCACCTGCACCTTGAGGCTGTCGCTGTCGACCCGGGCGCGTTCGACGGTCATGCGCGAGGCGGCCAGGCCGACCGCGCCGCGGACCTTGTCGATATGGCATTGGCCGGAGATGACGCCGTCGATCGGCTGCACCTGCGCCACCTGGGTGGTACTGCAGGCGCCGAGCAGCAGCACGGCGGCGAACGGGGCGAGGCGGGCGAGTGGGTGGCGGATCATGGGGCGTCTCCTTCGATCGATGGCGCGAGCCTGTCGCGGCGCATGTTTGCGCCGCATGAAGAGATCGCGTCGGGGGTTTCACCGGTCGTGGCCGCCGGCGGGGCCAGACTTGGGATTCCCCCAGCAACCGGAGCCGATCATGGCCACCTGCGATGTCTGCGGAAACGACGACGACCAGGCCTTCACCCTGACCCAGGGCACGCGCAGCGGCACCTTCGATTCGTTCGAGTGCGCGATCCACGCCTTCGCCCCGCACTGCAGCCACTGCGATTGCCGCATCGTCGGCCACGGCGTGCAGGCCGGCGAGCGCATGTTCTGCTGCGCGCATTGTGCCCAGCACGCCGGCGTGAGCGGTCTCGCCGACCGCGCCTGACCGGGCCCCTTCCTTCCTCTCGAGGAGGTCAGCGCGACTGTGTCCTCCTCCCGCATCCGGAGTATTGCCGATGGCCTCCCGCAAGCGTCCTGCCGCCACCCCGTCCGCCCCATCCAAGCGCAGCAGCGCCTCCTCGTCCAGCGTCAAGACTGCGCAGCAGCAACGTGCGCTGCAGCGCGCGGTCGATGCCGGCGATGCCAAGCCCAAGCCCAAGCGCGCCAAGCCGGGCGACGCCGGCCAGGCCGGGCCGCGCAAGCAGCCGCAGCGCATGCCCAAGCAGCACCTGGCCAAGCCCGGCAACGAGCACGAACTGGCGCTGCAGCCACGCTTCGAGGCGCCGGAGTACGTGGGCAGCGGCAAGCTGCGCGGCATGAGCGCGATCGTGACTGGCGCCGACTCGGGCATCGGCCGCGCGGTGGCGGTGCTGTTCGCGCGCGAGGGTGCGGATGTGGCGGTGCTGTACCTGGACGAACACGAGGATGCGCAGGTCACCCGCCAGCACGTCGAGAACGAAGGCCGCCGCTGCATCACCATCGCCGGCGACGTGAAGGATCCGGCGTTCTGCGAGGATGCGGTGGCGCAGACCGTGCGCGCCTTCGGCGGGCTCGACGTCCTGGTCAACAACGCCGCCTTCCAGTTGCATTGCGATGCGCTGGAGGACCTGAGCGAAGAGCATCTGCAGGAGACCTTGCAGACCAACATCGCCGGCTATTTCCACATGGCGCGCGCGGCGTTGCCGCATCTCAAGCGCGGCGCGGCGATCGTCAACAGCGGCTCGGAGACCGGGCTGTTCGGCAGCAAGTCGCTGCTGGACTATTCGGCGACCAAGGGCGCGATCCATGCCTTCACCATGGCCCTGGCCAGCCAGTTGCAGCCGCGCGGCATCCGCGTCAACGCGGTCGCGCCGGGGCCGGTGTGGACGCCGCTCAATCCTGCCGACAAGTCTGCGGAGGACATGGCCGAGTTCGGCAAACAGAACCCGATGGGACGCCCGGCGCAGCCGGAGGAGTTGTCGCCGGCGTATGTGTTCCTCGCCTCGCCGATCACCGCCAGCTACATCAATGGCGCGATCCTGCCGGTGATGGGTGGGCCGACGGGGTGAGGTGCTGTCGGTGGGTGTTCTGGCGCCCGTACCCTCACCCCAACCCCTCTCCCGAGGGGAGAGGGGCTATGGCTTCTCCTTCTCCCGTCGGGAGAAGGTGCCCCGCAGGGGCGGATGAGGGTACGGGTCGCTCGTGTTCATTCCCAGCGAGTCGCTTCGCGCCGGACCCTCACCCCAACCCCTCTCCCGGAGGGAGAGGGGCTTCGCTTACTCCGCTTCGGCCCAACGCGCCAGGTTTTGCTTCAGCGCGTCGATGCCGGCCCACGGATCCTTGCGCCGGCGCTTCAGCTTGGCCGGGACGTCGCGCAGCTTGAAGGCGTCGGCGCGGTGCAGCTTGGGCAGGTCGCTCCAGGCCAGTGGCATCGCCACCGGCGCGCCGGCGCGGGCGCGTAGCGAGTACGAGGCCACCGCGGTGGCGCCGCGGCCGTTGCGCAGGTAGTCGACGAAGATGCGCTGGTTGCGCAGGCGCTTGCTGGCCGTGGCGAGGAAACGGTCCGGTTGCGACTGCGCCAGCGCGTCGGCGAAGCCGTGTGCGAAGCGCTTGGTCAGATCCCAGTCGCAGCCCGGCGCCAGCGGCACCACCACGTGCAGGCCCTTGCCGCCGGACACGCGCAGGAACGACTCCAGCTCCAGTTGCGCCAGCAGCTTGCGGATGTCGGTGGCCGCGCGCTTGACCTCGGCGAAGGGTACGTCCGGGCCTGGGTCCAGGTCGAACACCACGCGATCTGCTATGTCCGGGCGCTGTGCCTTGGCACCCCAGGGATGGAATTCCAGGGCGTTGAACTGCACCAGTTCCAGCAGCCCGGCCGCGTCGTCGACCACCAGATACTCGGCCTGGGTGCCGCTCTCCTCCTTCAGTTTCACCGACGACACCAGCTCGAGCCCGGCGGTGTGGTGTTTCTGGAAGAAGCACGCACGCTCGGCGCCGGCCGGGCAGCGGATGATCGACAACGGGCGGCCGGCGATCTCCGGCAGCAAGTGGTCCATCACCGCGCTGTAGTAGTCCCAGACCTCGCGCTTGGTCGCGCCGATGTCGGGGAAGACCACGCGGCCCGGGCTGGACAGTGTCGGCGGCGTGCGTGCGCTGTCGGCGTTTGCGACGTCGCGCTTGCCGCTTCCGGCCTTGGCCACTTTCGCCGCCGTTTTGGTCGCTTTAGTCGCTTTGGCCGTCTTGTCTGTCTTCTCTGTTTTGGCCTTCCTGGCGGCCGGCGTGGCGCGTGCTGCCGCCGCGCGCGGCGCCGGGGCGGCGCTATCGCCGCCGAGGTCGGTAATGTCCTTGTCGGGGCGCACCGCCTTCAGCGAGGCTTGGCGCAGCAACTGCTGGCCACCAATGCCGCGGTAGAACACCTCCACCACGAAGCGCGGCGCGAACCAGCGCGCGCTGCGCAGGTCCGTCTCGGTGGTCGGCACGTGCACGCTGGGCGTGGCGCTGCCGGCCTTGCCGATCAGCGCGGTCAGCTCGCGCAGCAGGGCGTCGGAGAAGCCGGAGCCGACCCGCCCGACGTACAGCCAGCCGTGCTCGGGATCCGGCCGTGCCAGCAGCAGCGAGCCGAAGCCGCTGCGGCTGCCCTTGGGCGCGGTGTAGCCGACCACGGCGAACTCGTCCGAGCGCAACTGCTTGGTCTTGCGCCAGTCGTCGCTGCGGCCGCCGTGGTAGCCGCGGTCGGCACGCTTGGAGACGATGCCTTCGAAATGCTGCGCGCCGGCGAGCTGAAATGCGGCGTCGCCATCGCCGTCGATGTGCGAGCTGAAGGCCAGGTGCGCATCGGCGCCCTGCAGCAGCCGCTGCAGCAACGCCTTGCGCTCGGACAGCGGTGCGGCAGCGATGTCGATGCCGTCCAGGTGCAGCAGGTCGAACAGGGCCAGCGCCAGCTTGCCCTGGCGCTCGCCGGACAGCACCGCCTGCAGCAGGTTGAAGTCTTCCTTGGTCCCCTTGCCGGCGATCAGTTCGCCGTCCAGCGCCGCCGAACGCAGGCCCAGCGCGGCGATGGCATCGCGGATCTCGGGGATCTTGTCGGTCCACTCGATCGCGTTACGCGACCACAGCCGCACCACGCCATCGGCGACGGTGGCCAGGATCCGGTAGCCATCCCACTTGATCTCGTGGATCCAGTGTGCCCCCTGCGGCGGCGCGTCGCCAAGCCGGGCCAGTTGCGCCGCGAACGGCCCATCCGGTGCCGCGGCCGGCACCGCGCTAGGCAGCGCCTGGGCGAGCTTGGCCCAGTTCGTCCGGCGGCCCTTGCGCACCGGCGCGGCGACGACCGTAGCCTTGCGTTTGTCGGGTTTGCCGGCGCCGGCGCGCTTCACGTCCTGCGCTGGCGCCGCGGTGACATCGGCCAGCAGATCGTCGGCCTCCAAGTCGCTGGCGAAGGCGTCGTTCTCCTTGAACAGCAGCCACTGCGGTTGCCGCGCCGGCTTGCCCGAGCGCACCAGGTGCCAGCCGCCCTTGAGCTTGTCGCCGAACAGTTCGAAGCGCAGATGGCCCTTGGCCAATTGCGCCTCCGGATCGTCCGCGCTGCTCCACACGCCGTGATCGAATTGGGCGACGTGGCCGCCGCCATATTCGCCCTGCGGGATCTCGCCCTCGAACGTGGCGTAGTCCAGCGGGTGGTCTTCCACTTCCACGGCCATGCGCTTGACCTTGGGGTCGTAGCTCGGCCCCTTCGGCACCGCCCAACTCTTCAGCGCATCGCCGACCTGCAGGCGGAAATCGTAGTGGCGGCGGCTGGCGTGGTGCAGTTGCACGACGAAGATCGGCCGCTGCCCGGCCGGCACCGGCTTGCCCGGCTCCGGCTCACGGGTCTTGTCGAAGCGGCGCTTGCGGCGGTAGTCGGCAAGGCTCATGGCGCGGGTCCGGCCCGCGTCACTTGCGCAGGTGCGCGCGGACCGCCGCGGCGCTGCTGCCCACGGCCTGCACCGCCGCGCGCAACTCTTCGGCGGAGACGCCCAGCGCCTGCGTCCAGTAGCGCACTTCGTAGTCTTCGTGGAGGTTGATGCGGTCGCGATCGGGCGAACCGGTGTTGCGGGTGTCGTCGCTCATGCCGATGTCCTGTGCAGAAGCCGCTGCGGTCGTGGGGCGCACGCCGCAGCGCGGCGGCGAGGGCCGACGGACGCGGCATGCGTCGGCGGACCGATGCGGAAACTTCTAGTCGCGTCGGCGTGGCACCGCCGTGAACGCCGTGTCTGCCCCATGCATGCGCACCCGCCGGGGTGGGGCGCGCATGCCGCCGGCTCAGAACGCCAGCGAGGTACTGAACAACAGTTGCCGCGGCGCGCTGCGCTGCAGCGTCTGGTAGTCGCCGGCGAAGGCGGAGCCGGCGATGTTGGCGGTGCCGATGGTGTCGCGGTCGAGCAGGTTGCTCACGTCCAGGCGCAGTTCCAGGCCCGGCAGCCGGCTGTCCGCGCCCAGCGTGTACGCCGTGTACGCGTTGACCTGCCAGAACGCCGGCACGCGCAGATCGTTCTCGTACGTAAAGGGCTGATGCAGGTATTCGGTGCTGGTGGCGCCGAGACGCCAGTGGCGCACGTGCGCCGACAGGTCGCTGACCAGCGACACCTGCGGATAGCCTGGTTGCGCCTTGCCCCGGATCGGGTAGACGTCGCCGTCGACGACCACAGCGCGGTCGTAGACCGAACGCGCCAGCGCCACGCCCTGGTAGAACTGCAGGTGCGGGGTCAGGTCGACGGTCACGCCCAGGTCGGCGCCGAACGTGTGCATCTTCGGCATCACCTGCACCGTGTTGACCTGCGCGAACTGGGTGCCGACCGCGGCGGACAGCAAGCGGTGGCGGATGTCGCCGTAGAACACGTCCGCGGTGACGGTGGCGCGGTCGAAGCGATGGGTGCCGCCGACGGTGAGGTTCCAGTCCTGTTCCGGGCGCAGGCTGCGGGTGAGGCGGTCGAAGGCGTCCTGGTCGGGCACGGTCCAGGCCGAGGCGGTATAGCCGATGTTGCCGCGCTGGGCGACGCGGAAGCCGTTCATGGCGCTGCCCAGGTCGATGAAGCCATCGGTCTGCGCGGTCGGGCTCCAGAACAGCGACAGGTGCGGCAGGAACGCGCTCTTGGCCCGGAGCGTGCCGGATGCGGGCCGGTCCGGCGCATCGCCGACACCGCCGCCGCTGGTGCGAAAATCCACCGCCTTGGCGCCCACGCCCAACACCAGCGTGTCGTTCAGCGCGATGTCGTCGTGCACGTAGGCCTGACGCGCGCGGGTGGTCCACTGCGAGACGTTGTCGGTCTTGAACGCGGCACCGTACACGTCCCACGGCCCGGTGGTGCGCAGCGGCCGGCCCTGCCCCAGCAGCGGCTCGGAGTACCAGGACGTCGCCGCGTCGGCGCTGCCGTGCTCCTGCCAGAGGCCGGCGCTGAGGGTGTGCCGGCCAGACACATAGGTCAGGCTGAGCAGGCCGCCGGTGCGCTGCAGGTGCGGCGCCTGCACCTGCTCGGAGAACGGCGCGCCGTCGGGCGAGGGCGTGGTCGGATCGCTCAGCGTGGCGTGGGTGCGGCTGCGCGCGCTGTAGACCTGCACCCGTCCGCTGAGCGCGTCGGAGATGTGGAAGTCGTGCGCGAGCGAGGCGATGCGGTCGTCGGTGACCTGGCCGGTGTCGTACGGCAACAGCCCGGCCAGCGCGCCGCAGGTGTAGGCACCGCAGGAGGCGCTAGCGTTCTGCGGCAGGGCGATGGCATAGGCCCTGGCGTAGTCGGGATAGACGCTGTCCGCGCGCCAGCCGAGCTTGCCGAGCATGTCGAAGGACAGATTGTTGTAGCCCCACATCGCCGCATGGCTGGCGGACAGGAACACGGTGAACGTGCCCCAGGCCACGTCCTGCGTCGCCTTCAGGTCGCCGCGCAGGAAGCGCTGGGTACCTCCGCCCTGGTACTTGTCCGCTCCCAGCCGTTGCAGGTCGACCTGCACCTTCGGGCCGTTGTCGCCGAGCTGCCCGCTCTGCGCGGAGACCGTGGTGACCCGGGTCGCATCGCTGCCCACGCCCTGCTTGAGGCGCAGGCCGGGCGTGTCCTTCGGTTCGCCCAGGCGGTACTCCAGCGCGCCGCCGTTGGCGCTGCTGGAGAACACGCTCACCGGTGCCGCGCCGGGGCTGACGGTGATGGTGCCGATGGCATCCGGCACGGCGACGTTGACCACGCTGGTGCCGGTCAACGACAGGAAACCGCTGTCGTTCAGCGGCACGCCTTCAAAGGTGATGCCCATTTCGTTCATGCGGAACCCGCGGACGAACAGGCTGGTGGCGGAGACGTCCAGGCCCAGGCCATCGGTGGCCGTGTAGCTGGCGCCGGGCACGGTCTTCAGACGCGCCAGGCCGTTGCTGCCGGCGATGTCGGCGTCCATGTCGCCGGCGTTGATCACGTAGCGGTTCGGACCCACCACCTGGGTGGGCGCCACCGCCGCCGCATGCGGTGAGGCCACCACGTCCAGCGCGGACAGCGTGGTCGGCGTGGTGTCGGCGTTGGCGTTCTCGACCGCGTCCGCGGCATGCGCCGAGGACGCGGCGAGGCAAGTGGCCATCGCCGCAGACAACAACGACGGCATGCATGCCTGCATGCGGCGATGCGATGCGGACGGCGGCAGGGCGGCGGCGCGGAGACGGGAGGAGGTCGCGTGCATGGTCGGATCCGGCGTGGAGTGGGGAGCGGGGGCGCACGCGCGCACCCAGCGTAGGGCTGCGGCCTGGTGGCGGCGCCCGGCTGGCTGTGCGTTTGCGATGGCAGGGCGCTGGCGGTGCGGCGCGAATCAGGGAAGGTGGCGCGCGGCAGTTGTGGCCGTTCGCTCCGGAGCGATGGAGGCGAACGGCGCAGCTGCGACAGCGCGCTTCCCGAGGTGGGTACAGCGGCGTGAAGCGATGCAGGGAATTCTTGCATCGCATGTGCGCTTGCACCATTGCGCGTTGGTACAGCGATGCCTGCCGCGCGTATGCGGTGCGATACCTGGGTATAGGCCAGAGGTGTCGCTACGCAAACAGGATCTGATCGCCGCGAACGTCTACGGCGAATGCGAGCATGTGGGCGGTGGATGCGGACCTCGCGCCGCACGCGTGCGCGGGGCATGGGTGATCGAACGCCCAGGACCGATGCGGCATCCGCCGGGATGTGACGAGCCGCTACCACCGCGTCCCGGACGGACGTCAGCGCTAGCCTGTAGCCAACCGCCGGCCCATGACCTGCGGCCTATTGACGACACTTGTCGTCACGGGTAGGTTTGCCTACACGTGTAGTCATTGGAGTGGGCGGATGCGCCGCAAATCGATCGGGGACCAGGAGCTGGCCCTGCTGCAGTACATCGCCGAACAGAGCGATGCCAGTGTCGGCGAGGTTGCCGCCGGGTTCGGCGAGGCGCGCGGGCTGGCGCGTTCGACGGTGCTGACCATGATGGAGCGCCTGCGTGCCAAGGCCTATCTGCGACGGCGCCAGGTGCAGGGCGTGTACCGCTATGCCGCCACCAGCGGCCAGGACGACGTGGTGCGCAGCGCGGTCGGCAGCTTCGTCGAGAAGACGCTGCAGGGCTCGGTGTCGCCGTTCGTGGCGTGGATGTCGCAGCGCGCCGAGGTCAGCGATACCGAACTGGCCGAACTGGAGGCCCTGGTGGCCAAACTGCAATCGCAACGGCGGGAGGACTGAGCCATGCACAGCCTGTTGGGGACGGACGTGTTCGAGAGCCTGTTGTCGCGCTTGCTGGCGACCAGCGTGCAGACGGTGGTGCTGGTCGCGCTGATCTGGGCGCTGTGCCGCTGGCTGCCGACCTTGCCGGCGGCGACGCGTTGCCGGCTGTGGTGGCTGGTCGCCGCGCAGAGCGTGCTGGGCCTGTTGTGGGCCGGTGCGGTGCAGTTGCCGGTGCTGCCGGCAGCGCCTGCGCAGGTGGCGGCAGCACCGGTGGCCGCTACGGTGCCGGTGACGCCGGCACGTCCTGCGACCCCGCCTGTGCCTGCATCGGCGCAGGCGACGATGCAGGTCAACGTCAACGCGACTGCCGCGACCGCGGCGGCGATCACCGCCCCGCCGTCAACGGCATCAGTGGCCGCCTTGCCGTGGCCGCAGGCGCTGGTGGCGCTATGGCTGGCCGGCGTGCTGGTCTGCGCCGCGCACAGCGTCCTGGCCTACCGACGCAGCCGCCAGCGTGCACGCGAGGCGGCGCCGTGCACCGACACCGCCCTGCTCGGCGCGCTGCGCCTGGCGGCCGAGGCGCACGGCCTGCGCCAGCCACCGCAGCTGCGGCTGTGCGCGCACACCGATTCGCCGCAGCTGATCGGGCCGTGGTGGCCGGTGCTGTTGCTGCCGGCGCGGCGCATGGCCAGCCTGCGCGCCGACGATCTGGACATGGCGCTGACCCACGAACTGGTGCACCTGCAGCGCCGCGATTTGTGGTGGGGGCTGCTGCCGGCGCTGGCGCAACACCTGTTCTTCTTCCATCCGCTGGTGCACCTGGCCAACCGCGAGTACGCCCTGGCCCGCGAAGCGGCCTGCGATGCGGCCGTGGTCGCCGGCCACCGTCATTGCCGCCACGACTACGCGCGGCTGCTGGTGCGGCTGGGCGTGGCGCCGCGACCCAGCGCCGGCCTGGCCAGCGCGTCGCCGACCTTCCTAAGCCTGAAACGGAGATTGCTGATGCTGCAGACCACGTCCGCTTTTCCGCGCCTGGGCGCGGCCCTGATCCTGACCGCGGTGACCGTGCTCGGCGTGACGCCGCTGCGCCTGGTGGCCCAGCCCGGCCATGCCGTCGCGCCTGCCAGCAAGTCGGGTGCTGCCCGTGCAGCGGCGCCGACCGCCGCCGAGGCCGATACCGCAGCCGAGGCGGCCGACGCTGCAGCCGACGCAGCCGAGGCCGCTGCCGATGCGGCCGCCGAGGCAGCGGAGAAGGCGGCCGACGCCGCCGATGCGGCCGGTACGGACAATGACACGGCCATGGATGACGGCGCCGCCGCACGTGCCGCCAACGTGCCTGGTGCGCCGCTGCCGCCGCGTACGGCAACCCCCGCCACCCCCGCCACCTCTGCGACGCCGTCGCGCCGCGCGTCGGCGCCGGTCGCGCCGCTGCCGCCACCCGCGCCGCTTGCGCCGCCGGCACCGGCCGTCCCAGCCGTCCCGCCAGCCATCGGTTCGCGGATCAGCACGCGGTCGGTACAGAAGACCCGCAGCGGCCGGCTCGAACAGTCGTATGTCCGGGTCAAGGGCAGCCATTCGACGATGAGCGGCAGCAGCGACGATCTCGCCGCCATGAAGCGCGAGACCCAAGGCGATGGCCTGTGGTTCCGGCGCGGCGACAAGCGCTATGTAGTGCACGATCCTGCATTGTTGGCCCGCTTCGATGCGCTGTTCGAGCCGATGGGCAAGCTGGGCGCGCAGCAGGGCGAACTCGGCAAGCGCCAGGGCGCATTGGGCCGCGAGCAGGGCGAGTTGGGTCGGGAACAAGGCAAGCTGGCGCAGGAAGCCGCGGCGCGGGCGCTGGAGCGCATCGACATGGACGCCATCGCTGCCAAGGCGCAGGGGCATGCCCAGGCGGAACTTGCCAAGCGCCAGGACGCGCTGTCGGCGAAGATGCGCGCGCTCGGCGAACAGCAGGCCGTGCTGGGCCGGCAGCAGGGAGAACTGGGCGCGCGCCAGGGCGAATTGAGCGCCCAGGCCGATCGCGAAGTCGACCGCCTGCTCGACGCCGCCATCGCCGCGGGCAGCGCGCAGCGGCTGGAGTGATCCGGCGCACGCCGCGCGCCTGGCGCACGCGGCGTGCTCTTGCGTTGACGTTGCGCCGTCTCTAACCACGCGCAGTCCGCCGTGACACTAGGCAGGCAGTGTGGGAGCAACTTCAGCTGCGACGGACTTTACCGGTCGTCGCGACTTGGGGCATTTCAGGGCGGCAAACGCTGCAGCACGCCATCGACAGGCCACAGACTGCGCGTCGCGCGTTGATGAGGTCGCGGATTTTCGGAACGCGCCATGCGCGATCCGCTGTCGTAGGAGCGGCTTCAGCCGCGACAGCTTTACCGGTAACGCCCGTCGCGGCTGAAGCCGCTCCTACACACGTGCTTGCCAACATGACTTGACGCTTCTGACGTCATTTCGCACCGGTCGCGCCCCTGGATGCATCGCCCTTGCAAATCTCCATGCCGCGTTCGCAGCATGTCGTCTGCATCAGCGCGCTATGCTCGCGCGATGCAGCATCATTAGGTCGGCAAGGCACCACCCGAGTGCCCAGCGACTACACCGACGCAGCCGCCGCCAGCGCGCGTTCTTCGGCCTCGGCGGCGACCAGGCGCTGCAGCAGCAGCGCCAGCGTGACCACGTCCTGATGGTTGTGCGCGGCGACGCGGCGCAGGTTGCGTGCGTTGCCGCCGCGCAGGTAGCCCAGCCACGCCGCCGGGGCCTCGGATCCCGGCAGGTCGTCCTCGCGCACCACCCGCAGCAACTGCCGCTCGATGGTGGCGAGCTTGCAGTTCTCCCAGGTGCCGCGGTAGCGGCGGCGGGTGGGATGCAGCAGGTCCACGTGGTCCAGCGCCGACAGCGGATCGGCGCAGCGCGCCAGCCGGTAACGGGTCTTCAGCAGCGGCGCGTCGTAGCAGCGGCCGTTGTAGCTGGACAGCACCGTGCCCGGCCGTAGCCAGGCGCGGAACGCTTCCAGCATCGCCTTCTCCGCGCCCATCGTGGCCATCAGCAACTGGCGGATGCGCAGGCCCGGGCCATCGGCCGGGTGCACGGTCCAGTCGGCCGCACCGATCATGAAGGCGCGGGTGCCGGTGCCCCCAGCCAGGCCGGTGGTCTCGGTATCGAAGAACAGCAGGTCGGTCGGCGCCACCGCATCCTCGCGCCGGGCGAAGGCGAGCGATAGCGACGTCGCGGGAATCGGCTGCGGCAGGAACGCCTCGATCAGGTGCAGGCCGGGCGCGATCTCCACCCCGGGCAGATGCCGGTCCGGCGCCGTCGCCGGCCTGCGTACGCCCGCAGCCGCGGCGGGCGCGACGGCACGCTCGCGCAGGCCGAGCAGACGCCGCAGTGCGGACACATCGGTGCCACCGCGATCGAACGGGGCGATGGCGATGGGCGGCGCCACTGCAGTATCGGTGCCGCCGCTGCGCGGGGGAGCCGGTTGCGTGCGTGCGGTTGGCGGTGCAGTCGGACGCGATACGTCGTCGCGCGTCGCCGCCGATGATTGCCGCGACACGTGCATGGGCGTCGCCGCGGCAGCGCCCGCGCGCGACGCAGGAGCCGCGTCCGCCACGGTGCGGTTGCCAGCGGACGCCGGCGTGCGCTCCGCGCTGGCGTCGCCGGCCTGCCGACGCAGTGCGCGCAGGCGCTCCAGGCTGATGCTCATGCGCTCCACTCCGGCAGCGCGTCGGCATCGGCATCGGCGACGATCGTGGTCGCGCCGTGCGCGTCCAGCGCTGCGTCGTCCTGCCCGTCGAGCAGCAAGCGCAGCACGCGCAGCGCCAGCGCCCGGGGCGTGGTCGCGCTGGCTTCCTGCGCCGCCAGCACCGGGCCGACGCAGGCCGGGCAGCCTGCGACGCAGTCGCAGCCCTGCACCAGTTCGCGCGCGCGCTGCACCAGCTCGGCCTGGCGCCGCCACAGCGGCTCGCTCAGGCCGACGCCGCCGGGGAAGTTGTCGTACAGGTACACGGTGGGCACGAACTGCTGCAGTTCGATGCTGGCCGGCTCGCCGGTGTCGCCGCCGCGCAGCTGGCCGCGGCCCTTGGCGTCGGCTACCGCGAACCAGGCGCCGTCGCCGTCGCCCACCGCCTGCTGCAGGTCGCGCGCATCGGCCATCACCGCCACCGTGGCCACCACGTGCAGGGCGTAGGCGGCGCCGAGGAAGCCGTCCAGCGCGTCCTGCTTGCTGCCGAACGCCTTGAGCAGCGTGGCCTGCGGCAGCTGCCACCACACCGCGGTGGTGTGCAGTTCCTGGTCGGGCAGGTTGACCGGGCCGTAGCCGATGTTCTCGTGGGTGTAGTAGCGGATCTTCTTGTAGCCGGCCACGCGCCGCACCACGTGCACCTCGCCGTGGTGCGCGTCGCCGCGGCCGGCCGCGCCGCCGTCGAAGCGGTCCAGCACCTTGAGCTTGGTGAAGTCGATGCTGTCGGTGTAGTAGTCGACGTGGGTGCGGGTGACGTAGGCCTTGCGTCCTTCCCAGTCCAGCTTCTCCACCTGGTACGGCGTGCTCTGCACCATGTGGATGGCGCCTTCGTAGAGGGTCAGCGCGGCAGCGGAATAGTCCACCTCGGCGATGATCTGCTGCTTGCCGTCGGTCTTGTCCACCACCACGAAGTTGCCGTCGGCGACCGAGCGCAGGCTCACCGCGTTGGCCGGATAGCTGTCGGCGATCCATTCCCAGCGGTCGCCTTCCTGGTGCACCACCTCGCTCTCGGCCAGCGCCTCCAGGAACACCGCCGGGTCCACCGGCCCGAACGCCTCGCCGGCGACGAAGGTCAGTTCGAACGCGGCGCAGCGGATGTGGTCGAACAGGATCAGCGGCTGGTCCGGGGCGATGCGCGCATGCTCGGGCGAGGCGTCGGCGAAGAAGTCCGGGTGCCGCACCACATACTGGTCCAGCGGCTGCGAACTGGCCACCAGCACGCCCAGCGCCGGCTGCTGGCGGCGCCCGGCGCGGCCGAAGCGCTGCCAGGTGGCGGCGACGCTGCCGGGGTAGCCGTTGAGCACCACCACGTCCAGCGCGCCGATGTCCACGCCCAGCTCCAGCGCCGAGGTGGAGACGATGCCGTCGATGCTGCCGGCGCGCATCGCCCGCTCGGCCTCGCGGCGCTCGCTGGGCAGGTAGCCGCCGCGGTAGGCGCGGATGCGTGGCGGCTTGCGCGGGTCGTGGTCGAAGATGTCCTTCAGGTACTTGGTCAGCACTTCCACCATCAACCGGGTCTGCGCGAACACCAGGGTCTTGAGCCCGGACTTGATCGCGATGCGCGCGATGCGATTGCTCTGCGAGCGCGCCGAGGCGCGCAGGCCCAGGTCGGCGTTGACCACCGGCGGGTTCCACAGCAGTACGTGCTTGTCGCCGCTGGGCGCGCCGGAGTCGGTGATGGCATGCACGCGCTGCTCGATCAGCGCCTCGGCATGCGCGCGCGGGTTGCCGATGGTGGCCGAGCACAGGATGAACTGCGGCGTGACGCCATAGAACGCGCAGATGCGCTTGAGCCGGCGCAGCACGTTGGCGACGTGGCTGCCGAACACGCCGCGGTAGGTGTGGATCTCGTCGATCACCACATAGCGCAGGTTCTCGAAGAACTGCGCCCACTTGGTGTGATGCGGCAGGATCGCCTGGTGCAGCATGTCCGGGTTGCTGACCACGATGTCGCCGTGCAGGCGGATCGCCTGGCGCGCATCGCCGGGGGTGTCGCCGTCGAAGGTGAAGGCCTTCACCCCGAGGTCGCCGGCGCGGTTGAGGTCCAGCAGCTCGGCCACCTGGTCCTGCGCCAGCGCCTTGGTCGGGAACAGGTACAGCGCCTTGGCCTGCGCGGTCATCGCCGCGGCCACCACCGGCAGCGTGTAGCACAGCGACTTGCCCGAGGCGGTGGGGGTGACGATGGCCACGTGCTCGCCGCGCTGCGCCGCGTCCCAGGCCTCGGCCTGGTGGCTGTACAGCTGCGCGATGCCGCGTTCGCGCAGTGCCGCGGCCAGCGCCGGCGGCACGTCGTCCGGGATCGGCGCATAGCGGCCAGGCTGCCCGGGGATGGTGAAGCTGCCGGTGATGCGGTCGTGGTAGCGGCGCTCCAGCCGCGCGCTGAGCAGGGCGCCATCGCGCGAGGGCATCCCGTCGGTGGTGGACAGGGCGCGCTCGGCGTCCTCGGTGCGCGGGGCTAGGGCGTGGGCGGGCATCGGCGCGGCTCTCAAAGCGGAACAGGGAAGCGAAATCGCGTCTCAGGGTATGAGACGGGGCGCGCCGAGGCGAGGAAGGCAGGCTGAGCGGATTCAGGCGGCAGGCTTGCGTGTGTGCCGTTTACCCGATCGCTGACGCGCCATACGGCAACGACGCTGCCGTCGTGTGGCGCGCGTTGTCGCCATCGACAGGTATCCTGTCGTCCCCCCGGCAACGGCGGCTCCTGCCGTCTACTTCCCTTGCCCGTGTCCGCTTCCCCGATTTCCCCACACTACCGCACCGCTGCCGCCCGCCGCGCCGACCTGCTCGTGCATGCCGCCGGCCTGCTGCTGGCCGTGGTCGGCGGCGCGCTGCTGGTCTGGCGCGCGCATGCCAACGACGCGCTGATCGCAGCCACCTGCGTCTACGCGCTGGGGCTGCTGACCATGTTCGCGTGCTCGGCGGCGTACAACTTCGCCCCGCCGCAGCGCCAGCCGGTGCTGCGCAAGCTCGACCATGCCGGCATCTTCGTGATGATCGCCGGCTCCTACACGCCGTTCTTCGTGCTGGCGCTGTCCGGTGCCTGGGTCTGGTCGATGACCCTGGCGGTGTGGGGCGTGGCCTTGTTCGGCGTGTTCGCCAAGCTGTTCCTGCCCGGCATCGCCAAGGGCTTCTGGGTGGCGATCTACCTGCTGCTGGGGTGGGCGGGGATGGTCGCGGTCAAGCCGATCGTGGCCGGGCTGGACACGCCAGTGCTGTGGCTGATCGCCGCCGGCGGCGCGATCTACACAGTGGGCGTGGCGTTCTACGTGCGCAAGTCGATGCTCTACAACCGCGCAATCTGGCATACGCACGTGCTCGGCGGCGCGCTCGCACACTGGTGTGCGATCTGGTTGTGCCTGCGCCCGCTGTCGCCGACGTGAACAGCGGCGATGATGCGCTAGAGATGACCGCGCCGCGTCCGTAAGCTCGGGCGCCATGGACAGCATGGACACAGCGGATCCGATCCGCCGGCGCCTGCGCACGGTGCTGGCCGTCGCGCTACTGGCGGCGTGCACGCAGGCGCAGGCGCAACAGACGCCGCCTGCCGAGCAGGCGGCCGCACCGCCGCCGCCCTCGGTCGCCGCACCACCCGCGTCCGATGCCGCCGCGCAGCCCGACATCCAGACCCTGGGCGAAGTGCGCGCGCTGCCACCGGACGAGGGCGAGCCGTTGGATCTGTACCGCTTCAAGAATCCGGTGTCGCCCCCGCCCAACCGCTTCGACAAGGACTGGCGGCCGCCGCCCTCGGTGGAGCAGGTCAGCCAGAGCGGCGGCTACATCGCGCTCGGCGTCTACTACTTGGCCGGCAAGGCGGCCAAGGGCCTGCACGCGCTGACCGGCGGCCCCGATCAGGTCCAGGCCGCCGTCGCGCGGCCGCCACCGCAGCTGAGCGAGGCCGAACTGCAACGCGCCATGAAGGTGTGCGCGGAACAGGGCGGGGGCTGCGCGGCGGGGGAGTGAGCGCGTCGCTAGCTAGCCCAGGGTTCGGACGCCATCGGCAAGGACTGCGTCATCCCATGCTCCTGCTATTGGCCTCGCGTGTCTGTGCGTCGCGCTGTTGCTCCATGGCGACCTGTGCCTGCAGGCTGGCTTGGCGTTGCTGCTCCGACTGCGCCAAGGCGCCGAAGGACATTTCCACTGGCGTATTGATCGCCTGATCGGTCGGCATGTGTGCGCGCAAGCTGGCGGGATTGCGTGGATCGCCTTCGACGACGAAGACGTACTGGCCCGGTTCGGCCCGGCGGCCGCGTTCGCTGAGCAGCACATGGTCGACTCGTGAAAGGCCGTTGCGCGTGGCCAGCTCGGTCAGGCTGGCCTTCATGCACGCGCTCGCCATGTCGGATGCGCGGCCCAGTTGCCGGTCCAGCGCGTCGACGCCCTTGGAGCAGTCCTGATACAGCGAGCTGTGCATGGCCCCGGGTGCTGCTGGCGCCGGTGCCTGGCCTTGCCGACGATCGGGTGATGGCTCCGGCGCCGCGGGCGCTGGTGGAGCGGGTTGCGCTGGCGCCTGCTGGCGGGTCTGGTACTCGTCCCTGGTATACGGCGGCGGTTGCGGAGGCCAGTTTTCCCGACGGTCGAATTCCGTTGTCGGCGCTAGATGCTGGCTCACCGCGAACGCATTCAATTGTTGCCGCGTCTCCGTATCGGCGCGGCCGGTCTCCTGCAGGCCGTTGGCCTTCTGGAACGCACGGACGCCGGCTTCCATGTGCTCGTCGTAGAGGCGGTCGCCGTTCCAGTTCGGAGGCGCATTCTGGATGTAGCCCAAGCCTTGCAACTGCCGGCGCAGCTCATAGACGGGTTCGCCCTTCTCGCCTCGGCGGAGCTCTCCGTCCTTCAATGGGCCATACAGGTCCGTCATCGACTGGCGCTTGAATTGTGGCTGCGCCTGCAATGTATCGGCGCGCAGCTCGGCCAGCATGGCGGCATCGACGCGGCCGGTCGGCTCTGCGACGCCTTTGCTGCGCTCATACTGCTTGACCGCCTGTTCGGTACCGGCACCAAAATCGCCATCAGGTGAGATGGCCTTGCCTTTGCCATCGGTCATTCCCAACGCGGCCAGATACTGCTGTGCTTCGAATACGGTTTGATTCGCATCGCCCTTGCCGACAGACGCCGGCGCATTGGATGCAGCCGGTGGTTGTACGGGCGTCACACCTTCGCGTTGGATGCGCTCTACCAATGCAGGTACCGATGTTTCCCAGGTACGCGCGTAGCCGGCGATGGTTTGCACGCTTGCAGCGTCCCTGGGATTGATGATCGCGCGCGCCCCGGCATAGTCCTGCTTGTCTGCGTTGATATGGGCGGCTAGCGTTTGTCCCTGGACGAAGTCGCCATCGCGCATGCCGGCAACCAGAATCTTCGTCGCAATGGCGGGTTCTGCCGCCCGGCCTGGCGATTGCACGAGTTCGCGACCCAGCCCGGCCTTCTCACCGAGCTTTTCGTACAACTCGACATGGGTGAGATGCGCATAGCCGCGGCCGTAATAGGCTTCGCCACCGTGATAGGACAGCGTCACGGCCTGCTTTCGTCCCCAATCCTCTTCAGGTGCCTGGAAGTCTTTGGATTCGTGCTGTGCTGTCGCCAATACATACGCGATCTGCCGTGTGTCGGTGACACCGTGATCCAGGCAGCTACGGACGATCAGATCGACCGACTGGTCGCGTGTCAGCCCGAATCCCGCGTTTTGCTTGCCGTATCCGTCGCTCATGGGAGGTCCTTTCTCTCTGTGCAGCGCAGGCGGGAGGCACCCGCCGTGGTGACTTAGCTATTTGCAGAAATCGATGGTCTTGCTCGAATGCCGCGTCGGTGTCGTTCCACGCAGTGCAAGCGTCACCATGGTGCGCTTGCATTGTCCTTCTTCCGACCATAGGTGCAGGGTCGTGCCGTTGATGCCGGAGAGTGTGAGGTCGCGTGTCGCCTGCGCGAGCTTCTCGCTCTTCACAAAGCGCCTGGTCTTTGGATCGAATAGATAATAGGTATAGGCAGGCGCGCCGAGGCGGCCGGAAAAGTCGGTCCACAACAGCAGATCGTCGTTGCCATCGCCATTGATGTCCGAGACGATCGCGGTATAGCGCAGGCCCTCACTTTCTTCGCCCTGTTGGGCGAGGGCGCCGCGATAGGCGGCGACATACTCCTGCTGATCCGTTGTCTTGTTCAGAAAGACCAGCGACGGGACGGGGATGGACTGCCTGCCCGCCGGGTGTTGCACTACGACCGTCGCCGGCGCGCAGCGCAGTAGCAGCCCGCCGGTGTCGCGGCAATGCGCGTCTGCGACCTGCAGGCTTAGATCTCCCAGTGGAAAAGTAACCTGTCCTGCCGCATCCGGCAGTCCAGCGGCAGTGAATACCTTCGCCGCTGAGTTTGCATCGAGCGAAGGCGTCATCGGTTTGGCGGCACTGATCGACGCGACGAACCGCGGATCGTTCAGTTGGCGCAGGCGGCTGATCGTCGTGGCCAATCTGCATTGCTTCGCATCCAGGCGCATCGCCGGGCTCGCCTGATCCGCCAGCTTGCAACGGTCCTGGTAGATCTGCGCGATCCACTGGCGCTGCGCGCCTTGTAACGCTGCCCGCTCTTTTGCGGAAGGCAGGGCCGCCATTCGGGCGCGATAAGCCCGATTCAACTCACTGTCCTGATAGGCAAATTCCTCGTCGACACAGCGTTCCTCTGCGTTTTGCTGTGTCGCTTTGGAGAGGCACTGCGAATATGTCGGACGCAGCGCGTCGCTTCGCATTGCCAGCAAGTCCGCACCCGATGGCAGGGGAGGCGCCGCCGCGACCGAGGCACTCAACCCCACAGCGGACAAGGCGCCAAGGCAAAGTGCGGCCAACCGGCGTGCACCTGCCCATCGGAGCGCTGAGGAGAGGCCAGGGTGCGGCAGTTGTGCCAGCGCGCTCCGCTTGCGAATCTGGTCCCGTTGTCCCATGCCAACCTCCGTGCAACGCTTTGGAAAAAACTTGGCAGTGTCCTGGCGCCTCGGACAATCGCCAGAGCATCGCTCTTGTCGCGTATCGTCCGATAGCTTCCCGCCCTGTAGCGCCCTCAACGCCCGCCGCGCGTATAGCCTTCCAGTTCGTCGGCGCGGGAGCTGATCCGGCGCAGGGTGGCTTCGGCGCTTTGCAGGGTCGCGTCCTGGCCGCGTGCGCCGAGCGCCCGGTCCAGGTGTGCGGCCTGTTCGTTGGACTGCTGCCAGGTGTATTGCGCATCCATCAGCCGGGAACGGTCCATGCCGCTGAGGCGGTAGCGCAGCTTGTCGTAGGCGCGGTCCAGGCGCTCCTGCTGCACGCGCTGTTCGCGCTGGATGCAGCGGCGGCTCTCGTCCAGGCCCTGCGCCTGCTTGCGGCAGTCGTGGTAGGTGGCGGACAGGCCATCGCCCCGGGTGCCACCCTCGGCGCCCGTGCCGGGCGGCGGCATCTGCTGCAGTTGCTGTTGCATCTGCTGGATCTGCTCGGCCTGCTGCTGCAGCAGGCGCTGCTGTTGCTGCAGTTGCGCATCGCGCGGGTCGGTCTGCTGCGCAGCGGTGTTGCCGCACGCGCCAGCGACCATCGCGGCGATCAGCCACGCGCGCAGGCGGCGCGGGCCCTGGGTTCCCTGGTGCTGGTGCATCGTCCTTCTCCTTCGATCGGCAGCCGATCCTGCCGCGCGCCGCATCGCCGGTGCGCGGTCGAGGTGGCGCCAAGCATACGGGAAGGGCGGTGATGGCTTCATGGCACGGCGATGGGCGCGCTCAGCGGGGAGACACCGCGCTCGTCGAAGGCTTCGACCGCGAACACGTAGTCCTGGTCCAGGTTCAGCGCGCGGATCTCCAGATCGGTGCTGCGGTCGGCGAACACCTGGTAGGTGAGGGTGAGGCGGTCGGCGCGCAGGCCCCAGCGCACGTTGTAGCCGACGGCGCCGGGCACCGCCTGCCAGCGCACGCGGGCGTTGCGGCGGTCGGCGTCGCGCTGCACGGCGACGCCGGTCGGCGCCGGTGGCGGGGCGCCGTCGGCGTTGCCGAACACGCGCAGGTCGCTGATCGCCAGGTGCGCGGCGCCGACGTGGCCGTGCACGTAGCGGATGTAGCGGGTGCGCACCGGCACGGGCAACTGCAGGTAGGCGTTGGGCCGGTCGCGGCGGTCGGCGCCGTCGCCGACCTCGGCCAGCGGCAGCCAATGGCGGCCGTCGCGCGAGTGCTGCAGCCGGAACGCGGTGTAGATGTCCGGCGCATCGCCGTAGCGGCCGGCGCGGTAGTCGGCGAAGTTGACCTGTACCGCGCGCACGCTGCGTTCCCCGCCCAGGTCGACGGTGAGAGTTTCGCCTGGCGCGTTGCGCGCGGCCACCCAGTAGCTGCGCGGGTCCTCGTCGGTGGCGCGGTCGGCGTCGAAGCCGTTCAGGGTGGACGAGGCGGTGGCGGGCTTGCTGTAGGAAAGCAGCATCCAGCCGGTGAACAGCGCCTCCGGGTCGGCCACCGGCCCCTCCGGCATCCAATGCGGGAAATCGCCGAAGCGGGTGGACACCCGCATCTGCCCATCGGCGGCGAACGCGGCGGGGAACAGCACGATGCGCCGTTCGAAGGTCCAGTTGGCGCCGATCCAGGCGGTGCCGCTGTTCCACCAGTTGCCGTGCGCGTCCTGGAAGGTGGAACCGTGGCCGGCGCCCTGCATGAAACCGCCGGGCTTGTACGCCACCGGGTTGTACGCCGCATAGACGAACGGACCGAGCGGGTGCTCGCCGACGTACACGCCGTTGGCGTAGGCGTTGTACTCGCTGCCCGGCGCGCCGTACTGCAGGTAGTAGCGGCCGCCGGTCTTGGTCATCCACGCGCCTTCCAGAAAGCTGCCGATCGGGCTGCCGTCGGGGAAACGGGCGCCGCGGTGGTCGGGGCCGAAGCGCTCCCAGCCGTGCTGCGCCGGATCCAGCGCAAGCAGCGGCGTCGGCGTGCCGCGGAAGGCGAATCCCTGCGCACTGCGGTCCATGGCGATGCCGTACAGCGGATAGCGGTCCGACGAGCCCCAGTACAGGTACCACTGGCCGTCGTCGTCGATGAACAGGTCCGGGTCCCAGGGACCGGGCGGCACGTCGCTGAGCGGGCGGCCCTTCATCTCGGTGCCGATCGGCTGGGCGCGCGGCAGCTTGGGCAGCAGCCGGGTCAGGAAGTCGAGCGTGCCGCTGGCCGGATCGTGGGTCTGCAGCAGCGGGCGCGGTTCGAAGGCCGACTGCATGATCACCAGGCGGTCGCCGTCGGCGACCACCGCCGGCGCGACGATGCTCTCGAACGGCCAGCGGCTGGGCGTGACGAACCGCCAGTCGAGCAGGTTGCTGGAGCGCCAGTAGCCGTCGGCCAGGGTCTGGAACAGGTAGTAGGCATCGCCGAAGCGCACGAACACCGGGTCGGCGCCGGTGCGGTAGGAGATGCCGTCGTTGAGTTGTTCGAAGTTGTAGCGGTAGTCCAGGTCGATCGGGTTGGCGTAGCTGCGCTTGCCCGGCGCCTGCGCCGCGGCCAGCCCGGCGGATGCCAGCAGCGCCAGCGCTGCGAATGCTCTGAACATGGCGATGGCCTTCCCCCCGTGGCGGCGCCGGCTACCGTAGCAAAGGCGGTGGCGGGCTGCGATGCGGCAGGCCATGCCGCCGCGGTTACCATGGCGCCCGCCCGTTCGCCGGTGCCGCGCTGCGGCCGCGGCGCCGTCTCTCGCCGATTCCCCCGATGCCCATGACCGCCACCCTCTCGCCGCGCCGCCTGCTGCCCCTGTTGCTGTCGCTCTTGCTGTTCGCCGCCGCCGCCTTCGCCAACGACAGCAGCATCGGCGACGCCAATGGTTCGATCGAGCTGATCCGCCAGCCGGACATCCGCATGAGCAAGGAAGACCTGTTCATCAGCGAGGATCGGGTGCAGGTGGACTACGTGTTCACCAACACCAGCACGCGTGACCTGCTGGTGCCGATCGCCTTCCCGATGCCGCCGATGTACTTCGGCATGGCCGACCACAGCACGCTCACCGACTTCAAGCTGTGGGTGGACGGCAAGCCGGTGCGTACCGAGCGCAAGCTGGTGGCGAAGCTGGACGCCAGCGACATCTCGCGCGCGTGGGCGGCCAGCGGCTGGACGCCCGACGACCTGGCCGCGTACGTCGAGAGCGGCACTATCCCGGCCGGTCGCAAGCCGCTGCCGGCACGCTGGCTCGATGCGGACGGGCAGCCGCGTTTCACCCTCAGCGAGTACTTCGTCTGGCAGCAGCGCTTCCCGGCAGGCGCCGCGGTGGCGATCCGCCACAGCTATGTGCCCAGCGTCGCCACCGGCGTGCCGATGCCGGTCAGCGACCTGATCGGCGAATACGCCAAAAGCACCTGCCTGGACGCCGCCATGCAGCAGCGCATGCGCCGCCGCGCCGGCGCCGACGGCCTGGCATGGGGCAACCTGCGCTACGTGCTGCGCACCGGCGCCAACTGGAAGGGGCCGATCCAGGACTTCCACCTGACCCTGAAGAAGCGCGCGCCCGGCGACCTGCTCAGCCTGTGCTTCGACGGCGAACTGCAGCGCACCGATGCGCTGACCTTCGAGTTCCGCCAGCGCGACTTCGTGCCCGAGCGCGACCTGGACATCCTGTTCCTGCGCTGACGCGCTGCCGGTGCCCGCAGCGACCGGCCGCGCCGAAGCCGACACCCGGCTGAACGCCGATCCGGCGCGGTCGGCAGTTTTCGCCCGATGCGGTGGCGCGCGTGCGCGCGGATCGGGCAGCATGCGCCGGCGCGTCTCCTCCCCCCAGGACCTGCCCGCATGCGCGATGCCGCCGCTGCCGCTTCCGATCCCGTCGCCCTAGTGGCGGCGCGCCTGGAACGCCTGCCGCCCACCCGAACCCTGTGGCGCCTGGTCGCGCTGCTGGCGCTGGGCGGCTTCTTCGAACTGTACGACCTGTTCCAGACCGCCTACCTCAGCCCCGGCCTGCTGCGCGACGGCCTGTTCGCCGAGGGCGCGGCTGGTGTGTTCGGCATCGCCGACCAGGCCGCGTTCGCGTCGGCGACGTTCCTGGGCCTGTTCCTCGGCGCGAGCCTGCTCAGCCCGCTGGTCGATCGTTTCGGGCGCCGCGCGGTGTTCTCCTTCGCCCTGCTCTGGTACAGCGCGGCCACCGTGGCGATGGGCCTGCAGCACAGCGGGCTGGGGGTGATCCTGTGGCGCGGCGTGGTCGGCATCGGGCTGGGCATCGAATTGGTCACCATCGACACCTACCTGTCGGAAATGGTGCCGCGGCAGATGCGCGGGGCCGCGTTCGCGCTGGCGTTCTGCGTGCAGTTCCTGGCGGTGCCGGCGGTGGCGTTGAGCGCCTGGGCGCTGGTGCCGCACGCGCCGCTGGGGCTGAGCGGCTGGCGCTGGGTGGCACTGCTCAGCGGCGGCTTCGCGCTGGCGGTGTGGTGGCTGCGCAGCCGCCTGCCGGAATCGCCGCGCTGGCTGGCCACGCAGGGCCGCCACGCCGAGGCCGATGCGGTGCTGCAGCGGCTGGAGGCGCGCTGCGCCGCCGACCTGGGGCAGCCGTTGCCGGCGCCGGAGCCGACGTCGGTGCCGGCCGTGCCGACGCCGCAGCTGTCCGCGCTGTGGCAGGCCCCGTACCGGACCCGCATGGCGATGCTGGTGAGCTTCCACATCTTCCAGGCGATCGGTTTCTTCGGCTTCGGCAACTGGCTGCCGGCGCTGCTGGCGCGGCAGGGCGCCGACAGCGTGCACGGCCTCGGCTACGCCTTCGCCATCTCGCTGGCGTATCCGCTGGCGCCGCTGCTGCTGATGGGCGTGGCGCAGCGCTGGGAGAACAAGTGGCAGGTGGTGGTATCGGCGCTGGGCGCGGTGCTGTTCGGCCTGTTGTTCGCCTGGCAGCAGCAGCCGCTGCTGCTGGTCGCCTGCGGCGCGGCGGTCACCTTTTGCAATGCCTGGATGAGCTTCGCCTACCACGGCTATCAGGCGGAGCTGTTCCCCACTGCGCTGCGCGCCCGCGCCGTGGGCTTCTGCTATTCCTTCAGCCGCCTGTCCACCGCCGCCAGCAGCCTGCTGATCGGCGTGCTGCTGGACCGCACCGGCCACCGCGGCGTGCTGGGCTTCATTGCCGCCAGCCTGCTGCTGGCCGCCGCGGTGGTGGGCCGGTTCGGGCCGCGCACCCACCAGCGCGCGCTGGAGCGGATCTAGCGGGGATGTTCCGCCGATTCCTGAATGTCCTGCCGCGGTCATCGGCCCTCGACACCATGCCGCCGCCGCCCGGTGCATGCTGTCGCCTCCTTCGCCACGAGCTTCGGCCATGACCTCGCTACTGCCCGTCCCCGTGATGGATGCCGCCGACCACCGCGACCTGGCCCAGGCGCGTGCGCTGCTGGAACACCCCGGCCTGGCGGCCAAGATCGCCAATGCGGTGGGCGCGCCGATCGAGGCGTTGATCAGCAAGCGCATGCCGAAGATGCTGTCCTCGCGCATCGATGCGGTCAGCCAGCGCGCGCTGCGTGTGGCGCTGCGCTCTGCACTGCTGACCTTGCGGACGCAGGCGCCGGAGCGGGCGCGGCCGCGCCTGCACGGGGTCGCGGTGGCGGCGACCGGCGCCGCCGGCGGCTTCTTCGGCCTGCCCGGGCTGGTGGTGGAACTGCCGCTGACCACCACCTTGATGCTGCGTTCGATTGCCGACATCGCACGCGCCGAAGGCGAGCGCCTTGACGACCCGGCCACCGCCCTGGCCTGCCTGGAGGTGCTGGCGCACGGCGGCCGCAGCCAACGCGACGACGGCAGCGAATCGGGCTATTTCGCGGTGCGCGCGGCGATGGCGCAACAACTCAGCGCCGCGGCGCAGTACATCGCCGCGCATGGCCTGGGCAGCAAGGGCGCGCCGGTGCTGGTGTCGCTGCTGTCGCGCATCGCCGCCAAGTTCTCGGTCACGGTCAGCGAGAAGCTGGCGGCACAGGCAGTGCCGCTGGTCGGCGCGGCCAGCGGCGCGTTGCTCAACACGGTGTTCATCTCGCACTTCCAGGCGATGGCGCGCGGCCACTTCATCGTGCGCCGGCTGGAGCGCCGCTACGGCGAGGCGGCGGTACGCCAGGCCTACGAGGCCTTGCCGGCACGCAGATAGCGCCGCATCGGCGAAACGGCGGGATCGTGCAAAGTCGCGCCCGCGCCGCCCCGCTATCCTCGGCGATCGATCGATGCCGTGGAGGGCAGGTGGACGTGAGCGGAGCGAAGTACAAGCAAGGAGTGCGCCTGCTGGCGCTGATCGCGGGGCTGCTCCCGTCGGCCCTACAGGCCGCGGCCGATGCGCCGCAGGATGGGGTGCGGCACATGCCGGCGTTCGATCTGCCGTTGTCGCCCTTCCTCAGCCCGCAGGCGCAGGCGGCTGCGCGCAAGGACATGGCGCACGGCGATCCGCTGGGGAAGATGGACCACGCCACGCTGCGCCGCGAACTGCCGCGCATCCGCGCCGAGACGGAAGCCTGGGCGAAGACCGTGGTGGAACCCCTGCGCGAACGCTATGGGGTGACGCTGCAGCGCACTACCTGGGACGGCGTGCCGGTGACCCTGGTGCAGCCGCGCGATGCATCGCCGGCGCAACGCCAGCGGCTGCTGATCGAACTGCACGGCGGCAGCTTCGTGATGGGCAGCGCGGCCTCGTTCGGGATGATGGAGGCGATCCCGGTGGCGGCGATGACCGGCGTCACCGTGGTCAGCGTCGACTACCGGCAAGGCCCGGAACACCACTTTCCTGCCGCCAGCGAAGACGTGGCCACGGTCTACCGCGCCGCGCTCAAGCGCTACGCGTCGCAACACATCGGCCTGTTCGGCTGCTCGGCCGGCGGCGTGCTGACCGGCGAGTCGCTGGCCTGGTTCGCCAAGGAGAAACTGCCGATGCCGGCGGCGGCGGGCATGTTCTGCGCCGGCGGCGACGCGCGCTACCGCGGCGATTCGCGCTACGTGGTGGCGGCGGTGAACGACGCGCCGTTGCCCGACGCGCAGGGGGCGCTGCCGATCATGGAAGACCTGTACTACGGCGAAGGCGTGGACTTCCACGATCCGCTGGTGTCGCCGGTGTTCTCCGATGCGGTGCTGGCGCAGTTCCCGCCGCTGCTGTTCATCACCGGCACGCGCGCGGCGGAGTTGAGCAATGTCGCCTACACCCATACCCGGCTGGTCGATCTGGGTCGCGAGGCCGACCTGCACGTGTGGGACGGCATGGGCCACGCCTTCCACCTGAACACCGCATTGCCGGAAAGCCAGCAGGCGCTGCGGGTGATCGCGCGCTTCTTCCGCCGGCATCTGGACCTGCCGCCGTTGCCGGCAGCGGTGCCGGCAACGGCGCAGGACTGACCGGCGTACTGCGCGCCGCGACTGGCCGTTGTCGCGCGGCGGTGGCACAGTGGCGGCCGCTGCCTTGCGGCCGCTTTCGTCCCCGTTCTCTGCCAGGTGCTTCTCCATGAAAACCCGCCATCGTTCCGACAGCGACGACGACCAGCCGCGGCTGGCGGTGCTGATCGACGCCGACAACGCGCAGCCGTCGGTGATCGAAGGCCTGCTCGCCGAGGTCGCCAAGTACGGCCTGGCCAGCGTCAAGCGCATCTACGGCGATTTCACCAGCACGCGCATGACCCAGTGGAAGCAGGCGCTGCTGAAGCACTCGATCAGCCCGGTGCAGCAGTTCGCCTACACCAGCGGCAAGAACGCCACCGACAGCTCGCTGATCATCGATGCGATGGACCTGCTCTACACCGGCCGCTTCGACGGCTTCTGCCTGGTCTCCAGCGACAGTGACTTCACTCGCCTGGCGCAGCGCCTGCGCGAGGAAGGGCCGACCGTGTACGGCTTCGGCGAGCGCAAGACCCCGGACGCGTTCGTGCAGGCCTGCGACAAGTTCATCTACACCGAAGTGCTGCGCAGCGAGGCCAGCGCCGCCGAGCCAACCAAGCCCGCTGCCGCGGCCAAGCCGGCGGCCAAGGGCCGCAAGAAGCCGGCCGCGACGCCGGCCAAGCCCGAGCCGCCGGCAGCGCCGACCGAGACCAAGGCGGCGGCGCCGCTGACGCTGTTGCGCCAGGCCATCGAGGAAGCCTCCGACGACCAGGGCTGGGCCGGACTCGGCAGCGTCGGCAGCTATCTGAACAAGGTACGCCCGGATTTCGATCCGCGCCTGTACGGGCACAAGAAGCTCAGCGACCTGCTGCGCCGGCTGTCGGCGCACTTCGAACTGGAGGAGCGCGGCAACGAAGGCGGCGGCAAGCGCATCTTCGTGCGCTCGCGCGGATAAGCCGGCTGTCGCCGCCGCTTGCGCCGTTGCGTGGCGCCGCGGCATGGCCCAGCGCAGACAGGTGCACGACACGATGAGCGATCGACCCTACGCCCCCTCTTGCGACCGCAACCGCGATCCGATCCTGCAAGTGCTGCAGCGGCAGTTCGCCGACCGCCGCCGCGTGCTGGAGATCGGCAGCGGCACTGGCCAGCATGCGGTGCACTTCGCCGCGGCGCTGCCGCAGCTGACCTGGCAATGCAGCGAGCGCGCCGAGCACCTGCCCGGCATCGCGCAGTGGCTGGAGTCGGCGGGCCTGCCGAACACGCCACCGCCCCTGGCGCTGGACGTGCGCGAAGGGCCGTGGCCCCACACCGGCTACGATGCGGTGTTCACTTCCAACACCTTGCACATCATGGGCTGGGAGGCGGTGCAGGCCTTCTTCGCTGGCGTCGGCCACCTGCTGGCAACCAGCGCCGGCGGCATGCTGGTGGTGTACGGTCCGTTCAATTACGGCGGCGCCTTCACCAGCGACAGCAATCGCGACTTCGATGCGTGGCTGAAGGCGCGCGACCCGGCCAGCGGCATTCGCGATGCCAAGGCGGTGGACGCGCTGGCGCAGGCGCAGGGCCTGGCGTTGCAGGAGGACGTGGCGATGCCGGCCAACAACCGCTGCCTGGTCTGGCGGCGCGTCTAAGCGCGGCTGGCGGGTGTGCGAACGCTAGCGTGCGTCGTACACGCGCGTCGTCACGCATCCATGGTGGCGTGCGCACGCCGCTCGTTTCCTCTGTCGCAACGCCTCGCGGCATGCGTGCAATACGGCTGCGACAGTACGACAGTACGACAGTACGAACGTCGCCGCGGCGCTATGCAGTGTAGTGACGCTGCCGATCTGAGTGCGTCAGCAATGTCATCGCCACGTGTCTGCACGGTGGCACTTCACTGACCGCTGCCTCCTTGCCGCAGAGCGTTGGCTGCCAAGCTCCGCAACGCTGAGGCCATCGACCTGACGGGCATGCGTTGCGTCCGGGTGACGAAGACGCACTGTCTCCCTCATGGCGGGTTCACTGCAATGCCACGGCCGATTCACCGCCGGCTTGCGACTGTGCGCCGACACCAGCCGCTGCAAACCAGCAACGGCCGGCACCTTTCTTCTGCGACGGAGCGTTCCCATGCATAGCAACGACGAATCCCGCGATCTCAATCGCGACCCGATCTCCGGTACCCCGGGCTCGCATCCGGTCGGCGTCGGTATCGGCGGCACCGCCGGCGGTGTGGCCGCGGGCGCGCTGGCCGGCACCGTGTTCGGCCCGCTCGGCACCCTGATCGGCGCGGCGGTTGGCGTGGTCGCCGGCGCGGCGGCGGGCAAGGGCGTGGCCGAGCGCATCGACCCCACCGGCGAGGATGCCTACTGGCGCGAGGAATACCGCAACCGTGACTACGTCAAGGCCGATTACGACTACGACCGCGACTACGCCGCCGCCTACGGGCTGGGCCTGCAGGCACGCGAGCAGGATCCGTCACGCAGCTGGGAGGACCACGAGCGCGAGCTGTCGCACGACTGGGGCACGCGCCGTGGCGACTCGCGCCTGGAGTGGGACGAGGCGCGGCTGGCCGCGCGCGATTCCTGGCAGCGCGCCGATGCCACCTACCGCACCTACGAGGACAGCGACCGCTACTACGCCGATCGCTTCGACACCGTGGACTACCGTGGGACCGACAGCAGCTACGACGACTACCGCCCGGCCTACCGCTACGGCGTGCAGGCGCGCAGCCGTTACCGCGATCGCGTCTGGGACGATCGCCTGGAGTCGGATCTGGAAAGCGGCTGGGAACGCGTCAAGGACCGCTCGCGACTGAGCTGGGCGCAGGCCAAGGCTGCCGTGCGCGAAGCCTTCGATTCGGATCGCTACGATCGTCCCGGCCACGGCAACCCGCCCGATCCGCGGGTCTGATTTCAACGTTCGTTGAGTTGAATGCCACTCGGTCGAGTTGCCACGTGGCAGTGGCACTCGACCCAATCGCGTCTTGATACGACACAGCGGCCGCTTGCCTGGGGCCGCTGTGTCGTATGCGGAGTGTACGGAAGCAACCATGTGGGAGGGACTTGAGTCCCGACGCGCAGTCCCTTCCGTCATCGACACCATCGCGAGCGGCCGGGATCCGATTGCATGTTGCTGGCGCGTGGAATTCGCTTGCATCGGCCGCATCGTGGCCTGGTGACCTGGCAGGTCGCGGCTGAAGCCGCTCCTACGGCCTTACCCCTACAGACTGTCCGACGTCGGCGAACGATCTGGAAGTTCTTGAACCGTCGGTTGCAACGGATCATCCTCCTGCGCATCCGCCTGCGCCTCAGCCTTGGCTTGCGCCTCCGCTTCCGCGTCTTCCTTCAAGGCGGCGTCCCACCAGGCCGGAGCCGCCAGCCGTTCTTCTCCATAGCCGTTCATGCAACCTGTTCGTTGCTGCTCCAGGCGCTTGTAGTCCAGGGTGAGACGCTGCACGTCCTGCTGCTCTGGCCAATCGGTGTACGCGAAGTAGCCCTCGTACTGGTTCCTATCGATGCAGGCGATATACGCGTCGGCCCGCAGCCCGGCTGCCTGGAAGACCAACACCCGCGCTTCGCCGTTGCGATCCAGGCGGCCATGGAAGACCGTCCATTTGCCCGATGCGCAACTCGCGCCGGAGATCCCCATGTAGCTCAGGCACGGGATCGACCACACGTCCTGCAGGACGCGAATCCTCGCACCCGAGAGTGGCCGATCGGGTCCCGCCACGACACGGATCGTGATGAACCGCGGCATGATCCAGGGGCCGGCGTGCTCTGCCAGCAGGTAGAAAAGCAGAAGGGCGCCCACCAGCGCCACACATGCGAGGCTGCCCAGCTTCACGCGATGCTCCTTCGATGATGGTGCGAGCGTGGACCGATGGCGATCCGCGCAAGGTTCGGGTGGTGGCGGTCCGCAGCGAGCCACCCTGGGCGAGGCGGCAGGCCTGCGTCCTGATGGAATTCAGGTCGCGGCCGATGCCGCGCCTACGGCAGACGCAGATGCACTAGGAATCGCGGCAGCGTTGCAGGCGCGGCTTGGGCCACGCCGCGTTCCGTCGATCGCCTTCGGTGCCGCTGCTGCGACGCCGCCTCACGGTGGCGGCGCTGCGCCTCCCGCTCAGGCCGCCTGCACGATATGCAGCGCTTTCGGATTGCGCCAGGTCGCCAGCAGCCGCGCTTCGCGCTGCTTGGCTTCGTGCAGGTGCGCTTCCTTGACGTGGCCGTAGCCGCGGATGTGCTCCGGGATGCTGGCGATCTGCACCGCCAGCGCCAGGTTGTCCGCCTGCAGCCGCTGCAGCAGTTCGTCCACGGTGGCGACGTAGTCCACGATCAGCTGCCGTTCGCCGCGCCGCTCGGCGCTATAGCCGAACACGTCGAAGGTGCCGCCACGCAGGCGGCGCAGCTTGGCCAGCCACTGGAACGCGGTGAACATCCATGGGCCGTACTCGCGCTTGCGCAGCCGACCTTGCTCGTCCTTGCTCGCCAGCAGCGGCGGCGCCAGGTGGAAGCGCACGCGGTAGTCGCCTTCGAACTGCGCCTGCAACTGCTGAGCGAATGCGCCGCTGGTGTACAGCCGCGCCACTTCGTATTCGTCCTTGTAGGCCATCAGCTTGAACGCGTAGCGCGCCACCGCTTCGGTCAGCGCGGTCGAGGCCGGGGCCACGCGCTGCTCGGCGGCGCGCACGCGCTCCACCAGCGCGGTGTAGCGCGCGGCGTAGGCGGCGTCCTGGTAGTCGACCAGGAAGGCATGGCGACGCGCGATCAGCTCGTGCAGCGAGCGCGACAGGCGGCTGTCGTCCAGCGACGCGTACCCGGCCTCGCTGCTGTCGGCGCCAGCCGGCAGTTCGCGCGCCGGACGTGGATTGGATGGATTGCGCGGCGCGGCGCTGGCGCCGGCTTCGTGGCCTTCCCACTCGCCCGGCGGCAGCTGCTGCAGGCCCAGAGCGTGGCGTTCGTGCTCGTCCGCGGCAGGATCGGTGAGGCCGGCGGCACGCCGTACCGCCGGCAGGTCCAGCGCCGCCAGGCGGCCCCAGGCAAAGGCCTGCTGGTTCATCGCCACGGCCGCGCCGTTGAGTTCGATCGCGCGCATCAGCGCCGCGTGCGACAGCGGCACCAGCCCCTGCTGCCAGGCGTAGCCGAGCATGAACAGGTTGCTGGCGATGGCGTCGCCGAGCAGCGCGGTGGCCAGCTGCGTGGCGTCGAGCAGCAGTGGGTCGCGCCCGCCCAGCGCCAAGCGCACGCCGGCAATGATCTCGGCGGCGGGGAACTGCATGTCGGCATGCGTGGTGAAGGTGCCGGGCATCGCCTCGTAGGTGTTCAGCACCACCTGCGAGCGGTCGCCGCGCACCTTGGACAGCGCCCAGTAGTCGTTGACCACCACCATGTCGCAACCCAGCACCAGGTCGGCCTCGCCGGCGGCGATGCGCACCGCGTGCAGGTCCTCCGGTTGCCGCGCCAGGCGGATATGCGTGGTGACCGCGCCGCCCTTCTGCGCCAGGCCGGTCTGGTCGAGCACGCTGGCGCCCTTGCCCTCCAGGTGCCCGGCCATGCCCAGCAGCGCGCCGATGGTGACCACGCCGGTGCCGCCGACGCCGGTGATGAGGATGTTCCAGGGCTGGCTCAGGTCGCTGCGGAAGGTCGGCGCCGGCAGCTGTTCGAGCAGTGCCGCGGCGTCGGCCTTGCGGCCCTTGCGCGGCTGCCCGCCGTGCACGGTGACGAAGCTGGGGCAGAACCCGGACACGCAGGAGTAGTCCTTGTTGCAGCTGGACTGGTCGATCTGGCGCTTGCGTCCGTATTCGGTCTCCTTGGGCAGCACCGACACGCAGAAGCTCTTCTCGCCGCAATCGCCGCAGCCTTCGCAGACCAGCGAATTGACCAGCACGCGCTTGGGCGGATCGGCCAGCTTGCCGCGCTTGCGCCGGCGCCGCTTCTCGGTGGCGCAGGTCTGGTCGTAGATCAGCACGCTGGTGCCCTTGACCTCGCGCAGGCGCCGCTGCACCGCGTCCAGTTCGCTGCGGTCGTGGAAGTCCACGTCGCTGGGGAACAGCTCGCGGCGCCGCGTCCACTTGCCGATGTCGTCGCTGACCAGGGCGATGGTGTGCACGCCCTCGGCGCGCATCTGCCGGGCGATGTCGGGCACGCTGAGGGTGCCGTCCACCGGCTGCCCGCCGGTCATCGCCACCGCGTCGTTGTAGAGGATCTTGTAGGTGATGTTGACGCCGGCGGCGATCGACTGGCGGATCGCCAGCGAGCCGCTGTGGAAATAGGTGCCGTCGCCCAGGTTCTGGAACACGTGCGGGGTGTCGGTGAACGGCGCCTGCCCGGCCCAGGTGACGCCTTCGCCGCCCATGTGGGTGAAGGTGTCGGTGGCGCGGTCCATCCACGTCACCATGTAGTGGCAGCCGATGCCGCCGAGCGCGCGCGAGCCCTCCGGTACCACCGTGGAGGTGTTGTGCGGGCAGCCGGAGCAGTAGTGCGGCACGCGCGGGAAGTTGGCGCGCGGCAACGCCATCTCCGCTTCCTTGGCCTCCATCCAGCGCAGCCGCTGTTCGATCGAGTCGGTGTCGAGCGCCGTGGCCTGGGTCAGGCGCAGGATGCGCTTGCCGATCACCCCGGCGATGGTGGCCGGGGTCAGCTCGCCGGTGGACGGCAGAATCCATTCGCCGGCCTCGTCGTACTTGCCGACGATGCTCGGGCGCGGGCCGGCGCTGGCCGGCCAGTTGTAGAACTGCTCCTTCATCTGCCGCTCGATGAAGGCTTTCTTCTCCTCCACCACGACGATGTCCTGCAGCCCGCGTGCGAACGCGGCGATGCCCAGCGGCTCCAGCGGCCAGGTCATGCCGACCTTGTACACGCGGATGCCGATGCGCGCGCAGGCGTCCGCGTCCAGGCCCAGGTATTCCAGCGCCTGCAGCACGTCCAGGTAGCTCTTGCCGGTGGTGACGATGCCCAGCCGCGCCTGCGGCGCGTCCATCACCGTGCGGTCGATGCCGTTGGCGCGGGCGAAGGCCTGCGCCGCACGCACGGCATAACGATGCAGGCGCATTTCCTGGTCCAGCGGCGGATCCGGCCAGCGGATGTTGAGACCGCCGGGCGGCAGGTCGAAATCCTCCGGCAGCACGATCTGCCGCGCGAACGGGTCCACCTCCACCGAGGCCGAGGATTCCACCGTCTCGGCGATGGTCTTGAAGCCGATCCAGCGCCCGGTGTAGCGGCTCATCGCCCAGCCGAGCAGGCCCATGTCGAGGATGTCCTGCACCCCGGCCGGATTGAGCACCGGCATCATCGCGCTGACGAACTCGTCCTCCGAGCCGTGCGGCAGGGTCGAACTGCGGCAGGCGTGGTCGTCGGCGGCCAGCGCCAGCACGCCGCCGTGGCGCGAGGTGCCGGCGGCGTTGCCGTGCTTGAACACGTCCCCGCAGCGGTCCACGCCGGGGCCCTTGCCGTACCACATGGCGTACACGCCATCCACGCGTGCGCCGGGGAACAGGTTGGTCTGCTGCGTGCCCCAGACCATGGTCGCGCCCAGATCCTCGTTGAGCCCGGGCTTGAACACCACCTTGGCCGCGTCCAGATGCTTGCGCGCGCGCCACAGTTCCAGGTCGAAACCGCCCAGCGGGCTGCCACGGTAGCCGCTGACGAAGCCGCCGGTGTTCAGTCCGGCGGCGCGGTCGCGCAGTTGCTGCATCAGCGGCAGCCGTACCAGCGCCTGCACGCCGGACAGGTAGATGCGGCCGTCGGTGCGGGTGTACTTGTCTTCCAGCGTATAGCCGGTATCCACACCGTCGGTGGTCGCGGCGGCAAGGGAGGACGACGGACGCGGATCGGCGATGCGGTTCATGGCTTGCCCGGAGATGGAAGGCTGGCGGGCGCGCAGCGCCTGCCGCGCGCGATCGCCCCGATTGTATCAGTGGCGATTTTTGCGCTCGTTCTCGTCCGTGCCGGCGCGGGCGGGGTAGGATGGGACCCGGGTGAGGGGATCACTCCAGGGGATTGCAGCAGTGAAGGCATACACATACGCAGTGGCCGCGATGCTGGCCTGCATCGGTCTGGCCACCGCGGCCACCGTGCGGGCGCAGGCATTGCCGGCACCCAAAGAGTTCTATTTCGACGAAGACCGCAGCACCACGCGTCCGGTGACCGCCATCGCCGGCAGCGGCGATGCCCTGGTCGATCGCCTGGCCAGCACCGTGCAGCGCAATCCCGACGCCCACGAGGCGCGTGCGCAGCTGGCCGGCATCGCCATGGCCGGCGGCCGCCGCGAACTGGGCGAACAGCTGTACCAGGCGGCGCTGCATGGACTGCCCGCCGGCATGCAGCGGCGCCAGGTGCAATGGAACTACGGGTGGGACCTGCTGCGCGCCGGCGACCCGGGGCGCGCGTTGAGCGAGTGGAGCGCCCTGGTCAACGGCCGCCCGGCAGCGCCGGATTGGATCCCGCCGACCCTGGCGCTGGCCTTGTGGCGGTTGCAGCGCAAGGACGAGGCGGTGAAGTGGTACGCCGCGGCGGCGCGCACCTGGCCGGACAAATGGGGCGCCGGCGCCGATTTCGCCGCGTTGCTGCCGACCTGGCGCGACGACGAGCGCGCCACCCTGGCCGAGGTGCAGGCCGCCTGGAAGGCAGCGCCGCCGGCCTGGCCCTGAGACACGCGCGTCCAAGGAGCGCGGCGCGACCGGCGCAATCCTTGGCGCTGGTCGTGGCCGATCGTACAGGGCAACGTGTTGTCGCTCCCACAGGGGCTTGCGGCGAGTTCGCCGGGTGCAGTGTGGGAGGGACTTCAGTCCCGACGCATTGCGCCATCGGAAAGCGCGCCGCTTCGCGGGTCGCCGCTGCATGACAGTTGACTCCCGCATGGAGAGCCCGCCTGCCGCGAAGCGCAAGGTAGGCGCGGCTTCGGTGGCTGCATCGGCGCTCGCAGGATGCAGATCGCGTCAGGCGCCGGTCGCGGCTGAAGCTGCTTGCATCTATGGTTGTCCACGCCCAGCGCTGCATGGCGTGTGTCGTGGTTGATCGCGCTGGAGACGGCGTCATCGCTCCTGCAGGGACATGCGGCCGGCCGTCGGACGCAAGGTGGGCGTGGCATCGGCAGCGGCCGCATATAGATGCCGCGTGCGGGACGTGTCGGTCGCCGCCCGAGTCGCTGCTCCGGCTACTCGCGCCGGATCCTTGCCTGTCGTTGCCGGCCAGCGTGTGGCCAGGCCGCCACCGAGGCCTGGGTCGCTCGCCCTGCGCGACGCCTCGGCGGCCCACGCGCGCATGCCATGCGATGATGCCGCGTACCCGATGATGTCGTGCTGTGCCGATGGCTTTCGATGCGTTCGCCCTGATGTTGGTCATGCTCGCGCTCGGCAAGCTGTTCGCGCGCCAGCGCGTGCTGCCGGCCAACACCACCGAGGTGCTCAACGGGGTGGTGCTGTACCTGTGCCTGCCCGCCTCGGTGCTGATCTACGTGCCGCGCCTGCAGTTCAACCTGGAACTGCTCGGATTGATGCTGACGCCGTGGCTGCTGACCGGCGTGAGCGCGCTGGCGATGCTGGCCTTGCGCGGGCCGTTGCGGCTGCGCCGCGACCAGCAGGCGGTGCTGCTGCTGTGCGTGGCGCTGGGCAATTCCAGCTTCATCGGCTACCCGATGGTGCGCGCGCTGCTCGGCGAGGCGGCCTTGCCGTATGCGGTGGTCTACGATCAGTTCGGCACCTTCGTGCTGCTGTCCAGCTTCGGCCTGTACGTACTGGCGCGCTACAGCGGCGAGGCGCCGCCGTCACCGCGGCAGACGATGTTGCGCATGGCGCGGTTCCCGCCGCTGTGGGCGCTGTTGTTCGCGCTGACCCTGATGCCGGCGCAGCCGCCAGCGTGGATCGCCTCCGGTCTGCAGCACCTGGCCGACGCGATGCTGCCGCTGGTGATGCTGGCGGTGGGGTTCTCGATCCAGTTGCGGCTGCCGCGCGAGGAACTGGCGCCGTTGGCCGCCGGCCTGCTGTTGAAGCTGCTGGTGCTGCCGGCCCTGGCCTGGCCGCTGTCGTGGGCGCTGGGCCTGCGCGGGCAGGCGCTGCAGGCCAACGTGCTGGAATCGGCGATGCCGACCATGATCACCGCCGCGCTGCTGGCGATCTCGCATCGCCTGGCGCCGCGCCTGGCCGCCGCCCTGGTCGGCTACGGCATCCTGCTGTCGCTGGTCACTTTGCCGGCGTGGGCGTGGTTGCTGGGGGCGTTGCGGTAGCGGCGATGGCACGTCTCGCTGCAAGGTGTCGGGGCTGAAGGCGGCGCCTCGATCTGCATTGCGCGCGCGTCCGTACCCTCATCCGCCCCTTCGGGGCACCTTCCCCCGGGGGGAGAAGGAGAAGCATAAGCCCCTCTCCCCCCGGGAGAGGGGTTGGGGTGAGGGTCGGGCGCAGCCTCGTACAGCGGCATCGCCTGATCTCGCCCGCCGCCCGCAGCTAATCCGCCGGCACCGTGCGCCCGCTGGCCCAGCTGCGCAGCGCCTGCACCTGTTCGGCCATCAGGACCGACAGCGGCCGGGTATTGCGGATCTCCTGCATCAGCAGTTCGGTGTCCAGCGGTCGCTGTTCGGCGTGCGCGGCGTACAGCCCGGAGACGATCGCCTGCTCGATCTCGGCGCCGGAGAATCCATCGGCCGCGGCAGCCAGCGCCGACAGCGCGAACGCGTCCGCATGCAGCTGTCGCCGGGTCAGGTGCAGACGCAACAGCTCCACCCGGGCCTGCGCATCGGGCAGGTCGACGAAGAAGGTCTCGTCGAAGCGGCCCTTGCGCAGTAGTTCCGCCGGCAGCTCGTGCACCTGGTTGGCGGTGGCGACGATGAACACGCCGGCGCTGCCGTCGGCGTTGCCGCGTTCGGCCATCCAGGTCAGCAGCGTGCCGAGCACGCGCCGCGACACGCCGCCGTCCTCGCCGCCGCTGGCCAGGCCTTTTTCGATTTCGTCCATCCACAGCACGCACGGCGCCAGTTGCTCGACCGCGGCCAGCGCGTCGCGCAGGTTCTTCTCGGTCTCGCCGTGGTACTTGGCGTACAGCGCGCCCATGTCCAGGCGCAGCAGCGGCACGCCGAACCCGGCCGCGGTGGCCTTGGCCAGCATCGACTTGCCGCAGCCCTGCACGCCGAGCAGCAGCACGCCCTTGGGCGGGTCCAGCCCTGGCGGCGCGGTACCGGCGAATACCGCGCGGCGCTGCGCGATCCACTGCTTGAGCCGGCGCGCGCCGGCCACGTCCTCGAAGCGCGTGGCGTCGTTGTCGTACTGCAGGTGGCCGCTGCGGTTGAGCAGTTCGAACTTGAGCTTGGCCAGTTGCGGCAGGTCGGATGCGGTGAGCGCGCCGTCGGCGTAGATCAGTTGCCGGGCGATGCGCCGCGCATCGATCAGGCTGAGCCCGCGCAGGTTGCGCAGGATCTGCTTGACCGCGTCGCCGTCGACCTCGACCCGGCGTCCGCCGAACTCGCGCGCATAGCCCTGCGCCTCCTCCTGCACCATCTTCAGCAGCGCGTTGGCGTCGGGCAGGCGCGGATTGAAGCGGGTCGCCAGCGCCTCGAGTTCGGGCGGCAGTTCGATCCGCGTGCCGATCAGCACCAGCACGTGCGGCTGGCAGTGGCGGCGCTCGACGATGTCGCGCAGCAGGCGCTGGTGGCTGGCGTAGCCCAGGTACGGGGTGACGTCGAGCAGCAGGTAGATGCCGCGCTGATCGGCCTGCTTGATCGCCTGCAGCACCGCGCTGGCGTCCGGCGGCCCGCTCGGCGGGTCCTCGCGGTCCAGGTCGATGCGGCGCAGGCCCTCGGTGATCGACCAGCGGTGCAGGGCGCGCCAGACCTGGATCAGCGCCTGCCGGAACAGATCGACGATGCGCGCTTCTTCCTGCGTCTCGATCACGATCAGGGGCGTGTTGGCGCGGATCAGCGCGACCAGGTCCTGCAGCTCGCTCATGGCGTCGGTGGGGGAGAGGGGCCGCCACGATAGCAAGCCCGGCGTCGGCCGGCGTGCTGCACGTTGACTACCGGCTGACGGAGGGCCGGTGTACGCTGCGGCCTCTTCCCCCGGAAGCGAGGCGTGCATGAAGACGATCCTGGTGGCCGGCTCCAAGGGCGGCGTGGGCAAGACCACCGTCGCCACGCACCTGGCGGCGTCCTATGCGCTGGCGGGCAAGCGCACGGTGCTGGCCGATGCCGATCCGCAAGGCTCCTCGACCCGCTGGGCCGAACGCCGCGCCGGCCTGGACAGCGCGGTGCTGCCGATCGACGCCAGCCGCAAGCGCAGCTGGCGCGCGGCGCTGCCGGACGACGCGCAGCGGGTGATCGTCGACGCCGCCGCCGGCGCCATGGCCGAGGATCTGACCCATTTCCTCGACGAGGCCGACGCGGTGGTGGTGCCGGTGATGCCCTCGGCGCTGGACATCGAGGCCACCGTCGGTTTCCTCAACACCCTGGCCAAGGTGCCGCGGGTGCATCAACGCAAGCTGCCGGTCGGGCTGGTGCTCAATCGCAGCAAGCCCTGGACCAATGCCACCCAGCAGGCGCTGCAGATGCTTGCCGAATGGCCCTATCCGGTGGTGGCGCAACTGCGCGACAGCCAGGCCTACGTGGTGCTGGTGGGGCTGGGCCGCAGCCTGTTCGATTACCACTCCGTCCAGGTCCGCGACCATCAGCAGGACTGGGAACCGTTGCTCAAGTGGCTCAAGAAGGCCTGACCGATGACCATCGTTTTGCGAGAAGTGATCCTGCTGCGCCATGCCCACGCCGAACCGGCCGACACCGGCCAGGCCGATTTCGACCGGCCGCTGTCGCCGCACGGCCTGGCCGAGGCCGAGGCGGCCGGGCGCTGGCTGCTGGAACAGCGGCTGGTGCCGGACCGGGTGCTGTGTTCGCCGGCGCGGCGCGCGCGCGAGACCCTGGAGGCGGTGCTGGAGTTGACCGGTTACGTCGAGCAGCGTCTGGAGCCGCGCATCTACGAGGCCACCTCTGGCACCCTGGCCGACCTGCTGGACGGCCACCGCGACGTCGAGCGGCTGTTGCTGGTCGGTCACAATCCGGGCCTGGAGCGGCTGGCGGCGCTGATGCACAGCGGCCAGTCCGGCGACTACCGTGGCATGCCTACCGCCAGCGTCGCCGTGCTCGGGGTGCCGCACGACGCGGCGATCGAGCCGGGCGTGGCGCGGTTGACCGCGTTCTGGTGGCCCTGAGGCCGCTGCGCAGGTCCTTGCGGCCGGCGCTGTGCGCCGCGCTGCTGCCGTTGTGTCTGTTGTGCGCCATCGGCCATGCGCAGGTGGCGTCTGTGCCTGCGATTGCGCCGCTGGCGCCCGGCGAGTACGCCCTGGACCCGGCGCAATCGCGCTTCGGGTTCGAGATCCGTACCCGCTTCGGGCAGCGCATCGAAGGCTTCTTCCCGCGCTACGAGGGCACCGTGCACGTGCTGGCCGATGGCCGCCACCAGGTGCACCTGCGCCTGTTCACCGCCTACGTGGAAATCCCCGGCAAGCCGCGCTACACCGGCTGGATGCGCGGCGAGGATTTCTTCGACGCGCCGCGCTACCCGACCGTGTCCTTCGACTCGCAGCCGTTCTCGCCGCAGGTGCTGGGCAAGGGCGGACCGATCCCCGGCACGCTGAGCATCCGCGGGGTCAGCCACGCCGAGACGCTGACCGTCATGCCGGCCGCATGCACCCGTCCAGGCTATGATTGCGATGTCATCAGCCGCGGTACGGTATTGCGTGGACGTTACGGAATGGACAAGTGGGACCTGGCCTTGAGCGACCGGGTCACGTTCGTGCTGCGCGCACGCCTGACCGAGGCGGCAACTCGGTGACATCGCGGCTGATGCGGGTGCTGGTGGTGGTGGCGCTGCTGCTCGGCAGTGGCTGCGCGAGCCTGTCGCAGGCGCAGCACGGCCGTGCCGTGGCGATCGCCGAGGCCGCGCGCGACCGCCAGGTCGATTGCACGCGCAGCGACCATTGCGCGTTGGCCTCGCCGCTGCGCGGGCTGGCCGGCAAGGCCTTCGCCCAATCCGGCGACGCCGCCCCGCGCCACTACGCCACCATCCTCGACCACGGCGAAGAGGCCTTGGTGGCGCGGGTCAACCTGATCCGCAGCGCCAGCCGCAGCATCGACCTGCAGACCTACATCTTCGACAAGGACGACAGCGCGCGGCTGGTGATGGACGAATTGCTGGCCGCGGCGCGGCGCGGCGTGCAGGTGCGGGTGCTGATCGACCAGCTCTCGGCGATCTCCGACCTGCAGATCCTCGGCGCGCTGGCCGGCGCGCACGAGAACTTCTCGCTGCGCATCTACAACCCCACCTTCGGCCTGGCCAAGCCCAACTATTTCCACTACGCCGCCAGCGTGCTGTGCTGCTTCCGCCGCTTCAACCAGCGCATGCACAACAAGCTGCTGGTGATCGACGATGCGATCGGCGTGGTCGGCGGGCGCAACTACCAGGACGACTATTTCGACTGGGACGCCGAGTACAACTTCCGCGACCGCGACGTGCTGGTCGCCGGCCCGGTGGCGCGGTCGATGGCCGCCAACTTCGACGCCTATTGGGCGGCCCGGCGCAGCGTGCCGGTGGCGCGGCTCAACGACGTCGGCAAGCTGCTGCTGCGCGAGGGCGTGCCGGCGATGCCGCCGGCGCGGTTCCTGCGCCCGGAGCGGGTGCAGCGGGTCAGCGAGGAGGCGTCCGATCCGGCTTTCGTGGAGAACGCCTTCGTGCTGCCGGCGTTGCCGGTCAGGCATGTGGACTATGTCGCCGACCTGCCGCAGAAGCACCGCCGCGAACACGGCCCCAAGGCCATCTCCACCGCGCCCAAGCTCGACCGGCTGATCGCCGAGGCGCGCGAGGAGATCATCCTGCAGACGCCGTACCTGGTGCTGTCGGACCCGGCGCAGGAAATCTTCCGCGACCTGCGCAAGCGCACCCCGCCGCCACGCGTGGTGGTGGCCACCAACAGCCTGGCGGCCACCGACAACCCGGTGGTGTACGCGTTGTCCTACAAGTACAAGCGCCGCAACCTGCGCGAGCTGGGCTTCGACATCTACGAGTACAAGCCGTTCCCGCTGGACGCGCCGGTGGACTACGCCAACCTGCTGCCGGCGCCGCTGCAGGGCGAACTGCCGTCCGCGCCGGCCAGCGGCGAGAGCGGTGGCGATGCCGGCGGCGGCCGCAACAGCCTGCTGGGCGGCAGCGCCGCCGGGCGCAGTTCGCTGCTCGGCAGCGGCAGTGGCGGGCCATCCGGCGATCGCGCCGACGGCAGCCAGGTCGAGCGCCGCGTGCTGCGCACCGAAACCCGCCCGTCCTACCTGAGCCGGCGCATCGCCAACCGGCCGCTGCCGGTGACCCGCGAGGGCGCGCGCATGGGCCTGCATGCCAAGTCGCTGGTGGTGGACCGCCGCGTCGGCGTGATCGGCACCCACAACTTCGACCCGCGCAGCGAGACCTACAACACCGAGGGCGCGGTGATCGTCGACGATCCGGCGTTCGCGCAGGCGCTGGCGGCCAGCATCGGCCGCGACATCGAGCCGGAGAACTCCTGGGTGGTGGCGCCGCGGGTCAAGCCGCCGGTGCTGTCGGGCCTGAACTACAGCATGGGCAAGGTCTCCGAGGCGCTGCCGGTGCTGGACTTCTGGCCGTGGCGCTACGCCACCGACTACGAGTTCCAGCCCGGCCCCGACTGCCCGGCGCCGCTGACCCGGCGCGACCCGGGCTTCCACCGCTGCTACAGCGCGGTCGGCGACTTCCCCGAGGTCAACGTCGGCCCCAAGTGGCTGCTGGTGCGCATGTTGACCGCGTTCGGCTCGGGGCTTGTGCCGATTCTTTGAGGGGCGGGGATGATCAGCCATTCGGCTGCTGAAAAGCCGGGGAGTCGGGATTGGGGATTCGTAAAAGCGCATCCCTGCGACCGGATGTCTCGTCTTGGCGCGATAATGTCCGTGCCGGGGATGCCGCTCTTGCCAATCCCCACTCCCGAATCCCCAATCCCGGCCTCCCAATGTCCTTTCGCGAACCTGCCGATCTCGCCGTCCTCAACGCCGATTGCCGCGACACCCTGATCGCGCACCTGGGCATCGTCTTCACCGAGGCCGGGCCGGACTGGCTGCGGGCGACGATGCCGGTGGATGCGCGTACGCGGCAGCCGTACGGGCTGCTGCACGGCGGCGCGTCGGTGGTGCTGGCCGAGAGCCTGGGCAGCACCGCCGGCAACCTGTGCGTGGAGCCGGGACGCATCTGCGTGGGCCTGGAGATCAACGCCAACCACCTGCGCAGCGCGCGCAGCGGCGTGGTCACCGGCACCGCCCGGCCGCTGCACGTGGGCCGGACCACCCAGGTGTGGGAAATCCACATCGAGGACGCGGCTGGCAAGCCGGTGTGCGTGTCGCGATTGACCCTGGCGGTGGTCGACCGCGGCTGAGCCCGGTCCCGGGCTGAACCGTGCCTCGGCGGGCGCGGACGACATGTCTGCGGCGGCGTCTTCGGGCTGACACAATTGTCCGCTAGGCCCCTGCTTCCGGTACCCTTGTCCGAATGAGCGAGTTCTCCCCACCCGCCACGCGCCAATACGGTGGGGCGCTGCGCTGGGTCCGTTACGGCTACCGCGTGCCGCTGCTGGCGTTGCACGTGCTGTTGTCGCTGCCGTTCCTGCTGGTGTGCATGGCGCTGTCGCCCGGCCGCGCCGGCACCGAGTCTTTCGGCGACCGCATGGTCTGCTGGTGGTCGACCTGGCTGCTGCGCATCTTCGGCCTGCGCGTGCGCCGCATCGGCGCGCCGCTGCCCAATCCGGTGCTGTTCGTCGCCAACCACGTCAGCTGGATCGACATCGTGATGCTGCACAGCCAGCGCATGATGGGCTTCGTCGCCAAGCGCGAGATCGCCGGCTGGCCGTTGGTCGGCTGGCTGGCCGCGCGCGGGCAGACCATCTTCCACCAGCGGGGCAGCACCGAGTCGCTGGGCGGGGTGTTGCAGGCGATGCTGGAGCGGCTGCGCTCCGGATGCTCGGTCGGCGTGTTCCCGGAAGGGCGCACCCGCGGCGGCCAGGACGTCGGGCCGTTCCATGCGCGCATCTTCCAGGCCGCGGTCGAGGCCGAGGTCGCGGTGCAGCCGGTGGCCCTGCGCTACGGCGCCGGCGGTGAGGCGCAGCAGATCGTCGCGTTCGGACCGCACGAGAGCTTCTTCGCCAACTTCCTGCGCCTGCTCGGCGAGCCGGCGCGGGTGGCCGAGGTGCATTTCCTGGAGCCGATCCGGCTGCAGGACGTGGAAGGGCGCCGGCGCATCGCCGAGATCTCGCGCGCGCGTATCGTCACGGCGATGGCACAACCCTGAACACCGGGATACCGGTCGCACACCGCCTGACCGATTACTCCAGTCGGCGGGTGCAAGCTCGCTCCCCATGAACGCGACCGATTACTCCCCCCCACGCTGGCTGCGCAACCCGCACGTCCAATCGGTACTGGGTTCCAGCCTGCTGCGCGTGCGCCGTGGCGAGCAGCTGCTCGCCGCTAGCGGCGCCACCACCACCTCGCACATCCTCGACGGCGGCGACGGCGTGCGCCTGCAGGGCTGGCTGAGCGTGCCGGCCGGCGCCGCGCCGCGTGGCACCGTGCTGCTGCTGCACGGCTGGGAAGGCAGCGCCGATTCCAGCTACATGCGCCTGACCGCGGCGAAGATGCTGGCGCTCGGCTACCAGGTGTTCCGGCTCAACTTCCGCGACCACGGCGGCACCCACCACCTCAACGTGGACCTGTTCCACTCCGAGCGCCTGGACGAAGTGGTCAACGCCGCCTGCGACCTGTGGCAGCGCTTCCCCGCGCCGACCCTGCTCGCGGCCGGCTACTCGCTGGGCGGCAACTTCGCCCTGCGCCTGGCGCTACGCGCGCCGGCGGCGGGGCTGCCACTGCAGCACGTGGCCGCGGTGTGTCCGTTGCTGGACCCGGCCACCACCATGCAGCGCATCGAGAACGGCCCGCAGTTCTACGACTGGTATTTCCGCCGCAAGTGGCGGGAATCGCTGCTGCGCAAGCGCGAACTGTTCCCCGACCGCCACGGCTACGACGACGCCACCCTGGCGCTGGACATGCGCGGCCTGATGGCCTGGCTGGCCGAGCGTCATGCCGGCTTCGCCAGCCTGGATGCCTACTTCGACAGTTACTGCATCGCCGGCGAGCGCCTGCTCGGGCTGAGCGTGCCGGCCGACATCCTGATGGCCGAGGACGATCCGGTGATCCCGCTGGACGACTTCCGCAACTGGCGCCTGCCTGAGGTAGCCCGGCTGGAGATCGCGCACTGGGGCGGGCATTGCGGCTTCATCGAGAACGCGCGCGGCGACGGCTTCGCCGAACGCTGGGTGGCCGAGCGGCTGACCGAGGGGCTGGTGGAAGCCTAGCCAGCGTCACGGGATCGCCTGGCGGGTGAGCTTATTCGCTCCCCCGCGGCGGTCTTGGAGCGGCGTTTCGGGCGGGCAGGCGTGTGCCACCGTGCGGATGCACCGAGCGGCGATGATCCTCTCGCGGCTGCATGCATCCATGGTGCGGTCTTGCGCGGCGCGAGGGTCTGGTGCCGCATGCTTGGCAGCGCGCAGGCCATGCGCCGTGCGCGTCGCCGATCGTGGTGCCTTCCTGCGCGCAGCACCTCGCTACGCGATCGATCCGCAACCGGTCCGGCGCGCCGTAGGCGCCACCGCAGTGCCGCCGGGCGCTCCCGCTACAATGCGGGTTTGCCCCGAAAGCCGGACCCACATGCACCAGCCCATTCTCGACGCCCTGCGCCGCCAGGACACCGCCGACGCGCTGCGTCTCGCCCAGACCTGGGCCGCCGAGGCCGGCGACGACCCGCAGGCTCTCCGCTGGCTGGCGCTGGCGCAACAGCAGCATGGCGACACCGCCGCCGCCCTGGACAGCATCGGCCGCGCGATCGCGCTGGCGCCGGAAGACGCCAGCCTGCACCTGCTGCATGCCGGCATGCTGGTCAGCGCTAACGACCTGGCCCAGGCCGAGGACGCGCTGGCGCAGACCGCGGCGCTGGATCCCAACGAATTCCTCGCCTACGTGATGCGCGCGCACCTGGCGCTGGGCCGCGGCGACCTGGACGAAGTGGAGCGGCTGAGCCGCACTGCCGCGCGCCTGCAGCCGGAGCATCCGCAGTTGCTCGGCGTGGACGGCATGCTGGCGCTGCGCCGCGGCGATGCCGACCGCGCGCTGGCGCTGCTCTCGCGCGCCAGCAATGCGCTGCCGGACGATCCGCGCCTGCTCTACGCGCTGGGCTTCGCCTACCTGGACAAGCAGCATTTCGCGTTCGCCGAAACCGCGTTCCGCCGTGTCGCCGCGCTTACCCCGGGCACCAGTGCGGCGATGATGGCGCTGGTCGCGCAGCTGGCCTACCGCCAGGGCCGCCTGGACGATGCGATCACCGCGCTGGAAGCGGTGCTGGCCGCTCCGGCCGGCGACACCGCCAACATGCGCCGGCTGGCCGGCGAGTACGCCTTGCAGGCCGACCGCCCGGCCGAGGCGCTGGAGCATCTGCGCCGGACCCTGGCAGTGGCACCGGCCGACCGCCGCACCCTGCACGCCGCGCTGATCGCCTGGCAGCGGCTGGGCACGCTCGACGATGCCCGCGCCACCCTGGAAGCGGCGCTGGCCACCACCACCGACGCCCACGACCTGTGGCTGGCGCGGCTGGCCCTGGAGCCGGTGGGCGGCCCCGAGGCGCGCGCGCTGATCGCGCGCTGGCAGGCGGCGATGCCGGCGCACGTGCCGGCGCTGGAAGCGCAGCTGCGCGTGCACGACATGGCCGGCGAGCGCGACCAGGGCGAGGCCGTGGCGCAGCGCATCGTGGCGCTGGAACCGGGCCGGCTCAGCGGCGAGGAACGCCTGGTCGAGGCGCTGCTGGAGCGCGGCGAGCACGATGCCGCCATCGACCACGTGCGCGGCCTGATGCAGCGCCTGCCCGAACGCGACCGCACCGTGGTGCGGCCGTGGCTGGCGGCGGTGCAGGATGCGGCCGGGCGCCCGGAGGAGGCGCTGGCGACCTGGCTGGCCTTCCAGCAGGAACAACTGCCGCACCGGCTGCCGCTGCCGCCGTTGGGCCAGGCCCCGGCGCAGTGGCCGCCGCTGGGCGCGGTCGACCCGCAGAACCAGGCGCGCCCGCTGTTCGTCTGGGGTGCGCCGGGCAGCGGCGTGGAGCGGGTGATCGCGGTGATCGACGCGGCCAGCCCGGTGCTGCGCGGCGACCGCTTCGGCCCGCAGCCGCCGACCGACGGCCTGCAGCGCTTCCGCAGCGTCGAGGAACTGGACAGCGGCGCCCTCGACGGTGCGGCGCTGGTCGCCGAGTGGCGCGCGCAGCTGCCGGCGCGCGGCGTCGGCGACGGCAACATCGTCGACTGGCTGCTGTGGTGGGACAACGCGCTGCTGCGCGCGCTGCGCCCGCACCTGCCGGAAGGGCGCCTGCTGATCGTGCTGCGCGATCCGCGCGACATGCTGCTGGACTGGCTGGCCAACGGCGCCCCGGCCCCGCTGGGCCTGGCCTCGCCGGAGACCGGTGCGCAGTGGCTGGCGGCGGTGCTGGCACAGGTCGCCGACCTGCACGAACAGGATCTGTATCCGCACCATCTGGTGCGCCTGGACGGGACCGAGCACGATCCGGCCGGCGTGGCGGCGGCGCTGCAGGACGCGTTCGGCGTACCGTTCCCGGCCATTGCCTCGGTCGGCCCGCCGCGCCTGGACGCCGGCCACTGGCGTGCCTACGCCGCACCGCTGGCCGCCGCGTTCGCGTTGCTGACGCCGGTCGCGGTCCGCCTTGGCTACCCTGAAACCTGATCCCCCAAGGAGTTCTTCGCATGCGTCTTCGCAGTGACAGCCTGCAGCCGGGTCAGCCCATCGCCGCGACCTACGCGATGGGCCAGGCCGACGGCTTCGGCGGCAACCGCAATCCCCACCTGGCCTGGGACGCGGTGCCGGCCGGCACCCAGTCCTTCGTGCTGCTGTGCGTCGATCCGGACGTGCCGACCGTGGCCGAGATGGTCGGCCGCGACGACGTGCAGATCCCGGTCGAGCAGCCGCGCACCGAATTCGTGCATTGGGTGGCGGTGGACCTGCCGGCCGACCTGCGTGAAATTGCCGAGGGCAGCGCCAGCGACGGCGTGGTGGCCAAGGGCAAGCAGCAACCGCCTGGCCTGGCTGGCGCGCGCCAGGGACTGAACAGCTACACCGACTGGTTCGCCGGCGACGCGGCGATGGGCGGGGACTACTACGGCTACGACGGCCCGTATCCGCCGGCCAACGACCTGCGCGTGCACCGCTACTTCTTCCGCCTGTTCGCCCTGGACGTGGCGCGACTGGACGTCCCGGCGCGCTTCACCGCCGCCGACGCACTGCGCGCCATGCAGGGCCATGTGCTGGCCGAAGCCAGCCTGCACGGCACCTACAACCTCAATCCAGCGGCGAAGTAAGCCGCAAAGCCCCTCTCCCGCCGGGAGAGGGGTGGGGTGAGGGTACGGGGCGCGAAGCGCCTCGCCGACCTAGCCCTTACGCCGCCGGCAACCACAGCAGCAGCGCCGTGCCCAGCACGATGCGGTACACCGCGAACGCGGTGAAGCGGTGCGACTTGATGTAGCCCAGCAGCCACTTCACCACCACGAAGCCGGTGACCATCGAGGCGACGAAGGCCAGCGCCACGTCGCCCCAGTTCTCGCTGCCCAGCCCGCCGTCCTTGTACAGCTCCAGGAACGAGTAGGCGCTGGCCGCGAACATGGTCGGGATGCCGACCAGGAAAGCGAACTCGGCCGCGGCCGAGCGCTTGCTCAGGCCCAGCAGCATCGCCAGGAAGATCGTCGCCGCCGACCGCGAGGTGCCGGGGAACACGCCCGCCACCACCTGCGCTAGGCCGACCGCGATGGCCACCGTCCAGGTCACCGTCTCGCGCTCGGGCAGACGCGCGGCGAAGTACTCGGCCACCAGCATCCACACGCCGCCGATCACCAGCGCCCAGGCCACCGGCTCCACGCTGTCCGGTAGCTGCCAGCCGGCCTTGCGCACCACCAGGCCGACCACCGCGGTCACCAGGAAGGCGGCGCCCAGCTTGAACGCATAGTCGCGGTTGGCGCGGTCGCCCAGGCCGGTGGCCAGGTCCCACAGGCGCTGCCGGAACACCAGGGTGGTGGCCAGGATCGCGCCGGCCTGGATCACGATGTTGAAGAAGTCCGAACGGTGGCCGAGCCAGCGCTCGGCGATCAACAGGTGCCCGGTGCTGGAGATGGGCAGGAATTCGGTCAGGCCTTCGATGATGCCCAGCAGCAGGGCCGACAACAGATCGCTCATGGAGGGGAGGGTCGCGTTTTGGGGGAGGGGAAGCTGCGCAAGGATAGAGCATCCGCCTTGCGCACAATTTTGGTGCGTTCAGCTGTGAATGCACCACTGCGGTGCAGTGCATTTGCGTCGTTCGCGTGCACGCTTCAGCAGAATCAAAGGCTTGTGAGTGCCACACGCTTGGCATGGCGATTGCTGATACTTGCCCACGCCCTTCACAACCCGAGGTTGCATCGAATGTCTGCGGAAACTATTGAGAAGCTGGTCAAGGACAACAAGATCGAGTTCGTCGATCTGCGTTTCGTCGACATGCGCGGCGTGCAGCAGCACGTCACCTTCCCGGTCAGCATCATCGAGCCGGCGCTGTTCGAGGAAGGCAAGATGTTCGACGGCAGCTCGATCGCCGGCTGGAAGGGCATCAACGAATCGGACATGGTCCTGCTGCCCGACGCCGACACCGCCTTCGTCGATCCGTTCATGGCCGATCCGACCCTGGTGCTGACCTGCGACATCCTCGACCCGGCCACCATGCAGAGCTACGGCCGCGACCCGCGCGGCGTGGCCAAGCGCGCCGAGGCCTACCTGAAGTCCAGCGGCATCGCCGACCAGGCGTTCTTCGGCCCGGAGCCGGAATTCTTCATCTTCGACGGCGTGCGCTTCGGCAACGAAATGGGCCACACCTTCTTCAAGATCGACTCGGAAGAGGCGGCCTGGAGCAGCGGCAGCAAGATCGAAGGCGGCAACAGCGGCTACCGCCCGGCGGTCAAGGGCGGCTACTTTCCGGTGCCGCCGACCGATTCGCTGCAGGACCTGCGCGCCGAGATGTGCAAGACCCTGGAGCAGGTCGGCATCGAAGTCGAAGTGCACCACCACGAAGTGGCCACCGCCGGCCAGTGCGAGATCGGCACCAAGTTCAACTCGCTGGTGAAGAAGGCCGACGAGCTGATGATGATGAAGTACATCATCAAGAACGTCGCCTACCGCAACGGCAAGACCGCGACCTTCATGCCCAAGCCGATCGTCGGCGACAACGGCTCGGGCATGCACGTGCACCAGTCGCTGGCCAAGGGCGGCACCAACCTGTTCTCCGGCGACGGCTACGGCGGCCTGTCGCAGATGGCGCTGTGGTACATCGGCGGCATCTTCAAGCACGCCAAGGCGATCAACGCCTTCACCAACTCCGGTACCAACAGCTACAAGCGCCTGGTGCCGGGCTTCGAGGCGCCGGTGATGCTGGCCTACTCGGCGCGCAACCGTTCGGCCTCGTGCCGCATTCCGTGGGTGTCCAACCCGAAGGCGCGCCGCATCGAGATCCGCTTCCCGGATCCGCTGCAGTCCGGCTACCTGACCTTCGCCGCGCTGATGATGGCCGGCCTGGACGGCATCAAGAACCAGATCGATCCGGGCGCGCCCAGCGACAAGGATCTGTACGACCTGCCGCCGGAAGAGGAGAAGCAGATCCCGCAGGTGTGCTCCAGCCTCGACCAGGCGCTGGAAGCGCTGGATGCCGACCGTGAGTTCCTCAAGGCCGGCGGCGTGTTCAGCGACGACTTCATCGACGGCTACATCGCGCTGAAGATGCAGGAAGTGACCAAGTTCCGCGCGGCCACGCACCCGCTGGAATACCAGCTGTACTACGCCAACTGAGTTCCACGCGCGGCGATGGCGAAGGCTTCCCCTCCCTCCTTCGCCATCGCCGCCACCTGCCCGGCTGGGGAGCCGCGCCGGTGGTCCGCGCCCGCCATCGCGTCATCGATTTTCCAGGGGATGTACCGCGCAACAGAGCGCTTGCGTGCCGTGGGCCACGTTCCCTCCCACGTCGCCGTCGCCGCCGCACCTCGGGTGCGGTGGGCCACGGCGTGATCCACGGAACGCATCGCGCAGCAGCACCCGCGCCGTTCGCGGCGCGGTCGATGGGCCCAGTGCCGGTCGGCCTTCGGCGGCCGGTTCCTTCCACCAACGGGGTATGCGCATGAAACTGATCACCGCCATCATCCGGCCATTCAAGCTCGACGAGGTCCGCGAGGCCTTGTCGCAGGCTGGGGTGTCCGGCATCACCGTCACCGAGGTCAAGGGCTTCGGTCGGCAGAAGGGCCACACCGAGTTGTATCGCGGTGCCGAATACGTCGTCGACTTCCTGCCCAAGATCAAGATCGAGACCGTGGTGACCGACGAGCGTCTGGACGCCGTGGTCGAGGCGATCCAGGGCGCGGCCGGCACCGGCAAGATCGGCGACGGCAAGATCTTCGTCACCGCGATCGAACAGGTCATCCGCATCCGTACCGGCGAAATCGGCGCCGATGCGCTCTAACCCCACCTTGGAGCCCTTCATGAAGACAGGTCTGTTCGCCGGGTGGAAGGCCCGGTTCTACGCGGTATGCATGCTGATGCTGGTCAGCGCGATGGCGGTCGGCGTGCCCGGCAACGCCTTCGCCCAGGCCGAAGTCAGCCCGGCGCCGACGCCGGATGTGGTCACCGAACAACTGACGCCGCCGCCCGCGCCGGCCGCCGCGCCGGCACCGGCTGCGGCCGCGCCGGTGGTGGACAAGGGCGACGTCGCCTGGATGCTCACGTCCACGCTGCTGGTGCTGCTGATGGTGGTGCCCGGCCTGGCGTTGTTCTACGGCGGCATGGTCCGCGCCAAGAACGTGCTGTCGGTGCTGATCCAGGTCGGCGTGGTGTTCTCGCTGATCGCGGTGCTGTGGGTGGTGTACGGCTATAGCCTGGCATTCGCCGACGGCGGTCCGTTCATCGGCACGCTGCACAAGGCGCTGCTCACCGGCGTCGACACCACCACGCTGGCCGACACCTTCTCCAAGGGCTTCAAGCTGCCGGAGTACGTGTTCGTCGCCTTCCAGCTGACCTTCGCCGGCATTACCGGCGCGCTGATCGTCGGCGCCTTCGCCGAGCGGGTGAAGTTCGCCGCGGTGCTGCTGTTCGTGGTCATCTGGTTCACCTTCGGCTATCTGCCGCTGGCGCACATGGTGTGGTCGGCCCCGGGCTTCCTGTTCGGCAAGGGCGCGCTGGATTTCGCCGGCGGCACCGTGGTCCACATCAACGCCGGCGTGGCCGGCCTGGTCGGTTCCTACTTCGTCGGCAAGCGCCTGGGCTTCGGCCACACCGCGCTGAAGCCGCACAACGTGACGCTGACCTTCGTCGGCGCTTCGCTGCTGTGGGTGGGCTGGTTCGGCTTCAACGCCGGCTCGGCGCTGGAAGCCAACGCCACCGCGGCGCTGGCCTTCCTCAACACCCTGCTGGCCACCGCCGCGGCGGTGCTGGCGTGGTCGCTGACGGAGAAGGTGGTCAAGGGCAAGTCCTCGGCGCTGGGCGTGGCCTCGGGCATGGTCGCCGGCCTGGTCGGCATCACCCCGGCCGCCGGCACCGTGGGGCCGTTCGGCGCCATCGCGATCGGCGTGGCCGCCGGCGTGATCTGCGTGTGGGGCGTGACCGGGCTGAAGAAGCTGCTCAATGCCGACGACACCCTGGACGTGTTCGGGGTGCACGGCGTCGGCGGCATCGTCGGCGCGATCCTCACCGGCGTGTTCACCGACAAGGCGCTGGGCGGCATGGGCTACGCCGAGGGCGTGACCATGGGCCATCAGGTGCTGGTGCAGGCCGAAGGCGTGCTGATCACCGTCGGCTGGATCGGCGTGGTCTCGGTGGTCGGCTTCCTGATCGCAAAGCTGGTGATCGGCCTGCGCGTGCCGGAAGACGCCGAGCGCGAGGGTCTGGACATCACCTCGCATGGCGAATCGGCCTACGAGTCCTGAGGTTCGCCGGCCCGCGACGGCGGTCGCGGGCCTTGTCGCAGTGCGTGCGGCCGGCCCTGGCGGCCGGCCCTCGCAACCGCGGCCTTCGCCGGCGCTTCCTGGGGGGAAGCGCCGGCCATTCTCCAGCGATCGAGGTATTCCGCGTGGCCATTTGCCTCGCCACAGCCCCCTGTTGTCGCAACACCGCTCTCTGCGGCGCGGTCCAAGGCCGAGCAGTACCGCCAGCCGGCGCGGGAGCGTCCATACGCCGCGCCGTCCGCATGGACAGGGTGCGCGCCATGCGCCGCTCGCCCGTGCCGCCTGCCAGGCTTTGCACTACATTGGTGCAATGGCCATGAACATCACGCCGCCCCCTCTTTCCGCGCTCGGCACTCCGGTGGTCTGGGCCGATACCGACGGCCGCCTGCGCGGCGCCAATCCCGCCTTCGCACGCTGGCTCGGGGTCAGCGTGCGGCGCCTGCTCGACCAGCCGCTGGCCTCGCTGGAAGTGCAGGGCGATGCGCTGGCGCGGTTTCTGCGCAACGACGAACGCGACGTGCTGCGCCTGCATCGCATGGCCCTGGCCGTGCCCGGCGAGCCCCCACGCTTCGCCGAGGGCTGGCTGTCGCGGCTGGACGATGGCGGCTGGCTGTTGGAAGCGCATCCGGTCGACGAATTCCCCACGCTGGATCCGGCGCAGGCCCTGCCGAACGCGCTCAGCGCGGCGCTCAAGGGCCTGGCCCACGAACTGCGCAATCCGCTGGCCGGGCTCAAGGGGGCGGCGCAATTGCTGGCACGCCGCGCCCAGCACCGCGACGAGGACGAGCGCGAACTGATCGAGCTGATCGGCGCCGAGATCGAGCGCCTCAACAGCCTGCTCGACCAGTTGCTGTCGCCGGCGCCGGCGCGGCCGCACGCCATGCTCAACATCCATGCGGTGCTGGAACGGGTGCTGCGCCTGGCCGAGAACGAAGGCGGCTGGTCGGTGCGCCTGCAGCGCGACTACGACCCCAGCATCCCCGAATTCCTGGGCGATGCCGACCGCCTCACCCAGGCGGTGTGGAACCTGGTGCGCAACGCGATCCAGGCCGGCGCCGCCCAGGTCACCCTGCGCACCCGCGTCGAGCACGGCCAGCGCATCCGCGACCGCGTGCATGCGCGCGGCCTGCGCCTGGAGATCGTCGACGACGGCCGCGGCGTGCCCGAGGAACTGGCCGAACACCTGTTCCTGCCGCTGGTCAGCGGCCGCGCCGAGGGCAGCGGCCTGGGCCTGGCGCTGGCCCAGCAGGTGGCGCGCGAGCATGCCGGCTCGCTGACCTACCGCTCCCGCCCCGGCCACACCGTGTTCACCCTGCTGCTGCCGCAGCGCGCAGCGGACACCGATTAGGAGCACTGCGATGACCGATTCCCTGCAAGGAACGCAACGTATCTGGGTGGTCGACGACGACCGTTCGGTGCGCTTCGTGTTGTCCACCGCGCTGCGCGACGCCGGCTACAGCGTCGACGGCTTCGACAGCGCCGCCGCCGCGCTGCAGGCGCTGGCGCAGCGGCCCATGCCCGACCTGCTGTTCACCGACGTGCGCATGCCCGGCGACGATGGCCTGGTGCTGCTGGACAAGCTCAAGGCCGCGCATCCGCAACTGCCGGTGATCGTCATGTCCGCCTACACCGACGTGGCCAGCACCGCCGGCGCGTTCCGCGGCGGCGCCCACGAGTTCCTGTCCAAGCCGTTCGACCTGGACGATGCGGTGGCGCTGGCCGCGCGTGCGCTGCCCGATGCCGGCAGTGCCATCGCCGCGACGCCGGCGGTGGTGCCGGCCGGGCAGGGCAGCGCCGAACTGATCGGCGACACCCCGGCGATGCGCGCGCTGTTCCGCGCGATCGGCCGGCTGGCGCAGGCGCCGCTGTCGGTGCTGATCAACGGCGAGACCGGTACCGGCAAGGAACTGGTCGCGCATGCCCTGCACACCGAGTCGCCGCGCGCGCGCAAGCCGTTCGTCGCGCTCAACACCGCCGCGATTCCGGCCGAACTGCTGGAGAGCGAACTGTTCGGCCACGAGGCCGGCGCCTTCACCGGCGCCCAGCGCCGCCACATCGGCCGTTTCGAGCAGGCCGACGGCGGCACCCTGTTCCTCGACGAGATCGGCGACATGCCGTTGCCGCTGCAGACCCGGCTGCTGCGCGTGCTGGCCGAGAACGAATTCTTCCGCGTCGGCGGCCGCGAACTGATCCGGGTCGACGTGCGGGTCATCGCCGCCACCCACCAGGACCTGGAGGCGCTGGTCGAACAGGGCCGCTTCCGCGCCGACCTGCTGCATCGCCTGGACGTGGTGCGGTTGCAGTTGCCGCCGTTGCGCGAGCGCCGCGCCGACGTGCCGCAACTGGCCGAGAACTTCCTGGCGATGGCCGCGCGCAAGCTCGACACCCCGCCCAAGCGGCTGGCGCCAGCGGCGCTGGACGCGCTGCGCGCCTATCCGTGGCCGGGCAACGTGCGCGAACTGGAGAACGTGTGCTGGCGCCTGGCCGCGCTGGCGCCGGCGGAGATCATCGATGCCGGCGACGTCGAGGCCGCCCTGCTGCGCGGCGGCCGCCGCGAGCGCAGCGGCGACGGCGGCGAGTGGGACACGCAGTTGTCGGCCTGGGCGCAGCAGCGCCTGTCCGACGGCGCCGAGGGCCTGCACGCCGAAGCCCGCGAACGCTTCGACAAGGCGCTGCTGGAAGTGGCGCTGCGCTTCACCCAGGGCCGCCGCGCCGAGGCCGCCGCCCGCCTGGGCGTGGGCCGCAACACCGTCACCCGCAAGTTGGGGCCTGGGCGGCGCCGGCGCTGAGGATCGGGATTGGGAATTGGGGATTGGGGATTCGCAAAAGCGGGCGCCATGCAGCTCGGTGCACTGCCCTGTCACGCCATGCCGCAGCAAGCGTTCCATGCAGCGGGACGCACCCGCCCGCACAGCGGACATCGCCGTTGCGAATCCCCAATCCCCAATCCCGCCGATTAGACTGCGCCCCGTGCGCCTTCATGAGGTCTGCACGGCTGCCCCTCTAGTTTCGCCCTGACACAGGAGTCGATGTCGATGCGTTATGGATTGCCCCTCGCCGCGAGCGCCTTGTTGATGCTGGCCGCGTGCAGCAGCGCGCCACCCAAGGCGCCGCCACCGCCGCCCAAGGCGACGCCGTTGCCCATCGCCGGTACGGTGCAGCAGGCGCAGGCTGTGCTGGCGCCTGCCTCCGGCAGCCTGGTCAGCGGCAAGCTGTCGCTGGTCGCGGCCCCGGGTGGCGTGCGCATCACCGGCACGCTCGGCGGCCTGCAGCCCAACCGCAGCTTCGCCTTCCACGTGCACGAGCGCGGCGATTGCAGCGCGGCCGATGCCAGCAGCGCCGGCGGCCACTTCAATCCGCTCGGGGCACCGCATGGCCGCGCCGGCAACGGCCCGCACCACGCCGGCGACATGGACAACCTCAACGCCAATGCCGATGGCACCGCGCAGATCGACGCGCTGCTGCATGGCGTGGTGCTCGGCGGCGGCGCGGCCAACGACATCGTCGGCCGCGCGCTGGTGGCGCATGCCGATCCGGACGACTACCGCAGCCAACCGGCCGGCAACGCCGGCGCACGCGTGGCCTGCGGCGTGATTCGCCCGCTGCGCTGACATCGCTTCGATACTGCCGCCCGGGTCCGCCTGGGAGGTCCGTCCGCATCCTGCGGCTCTGCAACGAAGGAGAACCCCCGTGCGTCGTACCCTTCCCAGTCTGTTGTTCCTGGCCACCACCCTGGCGCTGAGCGCCTGCAAGCGCGAAGAGCCGGCAACCACGCCAGCGGCGACCCCCGAACCCGCTGCCGCCCCCGCGGCGAGCGCACCGCCGGCCACGTCCAATGCCACCGGCAGCGCCAGCGCCTCGCTCAGCCCGACCCAGGGCAACGAAGTGGCCGGCGAGGTCAAGTTCACCACCGTCGACGGCGCCGTGCACGTCACCGGCACCATCACCGGGCTCAAGCCCAACAGCGAGCACGGCTTCCACATCCACGAGTTCGGCGATTGCAGCGCGCCCGACGGCAGCAGCGCCGGCGGCCACTTCAATCCGGCCAAGACCGAGCACGGCCAGGTCGGCAGCGATCCGCACCACGGCGGCGACATGCCGAACCTCAAGGCCGATGCCGAGGGCAAGGCGACCATCGATGCGGCGGTGTCCAACAACGTCAACATCGGCAAGGGCGATGGTTTCGACATCCTCAACCACGCGGTGATCGTCCACGCCGACCCGGACGACTACAAGAGCCAGCCCACCGGCAACGCCGGCGGCCGTCTGGCCTGCGGCGTGATCAAGGGCGACGCCGCGGCTGCGCCGGCGCAGTAAGCAACCGCTGGATGGTCACGATGCCGGCGTCCGCGTGTGCGGGCGCCGGTATCCCCGGGCATTGGATGTCGACCTGCCTCAACGCCGCTGGGCAATCGGCGGCGCGGCGGGCCGCGTCTTTGTGTCGCAGCAGCGCCGCGATCAGTGATGACCTGATTCCGCCAGCTGCTGGCGAACCTGCATCAGGGCGAAGCCCAGTAGATTCTCGCCCTGCCACGTCCTCGGGTCGGCTGCGCGCGGGTCGTCCGCGGCCAGGCCGATGCCCCAGATCCGGTCGACCGGGCTGGCTTCGACCAACACGTGATCCCCGGTCCCGAGCAGGAAGGCTTTCAGCGCCGCATGTTGACCGAACTTGCCCAGGTTGCCCTCGATGACCAACTGCATGCGGGCGTCGCGCCAGGTCGGTTCATCGAAACCGTGGATCTCCCGCCCGATCGCCTTTGCTTCCTTTGGGTGGGATGCGGCCAGAATGCGGGCGCAGGCTGCGTGATCGCCGAATAGCCGCGCCTTCCCGGCCATCATGTAGTGCTCGGCCGTCGGGTAGGACACCGAATCGAGCACGAAGGGCGCCTCGAACCATTGGCTGAAGCAACTGCGGTCGATGGCGCCGGCCTGCTTCGGCGTGTGCCCCCAGAAGTAGACGCACGTGAGGTGTTCGCCCGCCTGCTGGCGTTCGCACAGCGTTTCCACGGTCAGTACGTTGTGCATGGATGTTCTCGCTAAGAATCAGGCACGGGTACACCGCGACAACGCCGCAGTGCTCAGACAATGCCACGGATGATGCGACATGCCGATGTCCGCACACATCTGGCCATGTCGCCATGTCGCCATGTCGGCTGTAGCTGGACCGGGATCGTCGTGTCGACGTAGCGCGTGTCCGCTCGAAGGGCAGGTCGGTCCGCGTGCTCCGGCCGGGCGGTGCACGTCCCGGCGCCACGCCAACGCGGCTCAGGCCGCCAACAGCGCCTGCTTCGCGTCCTGCCCGCTCTCGCAGTGCACGTACAGCACCGGCAGGCCGTGGGCCTCCAGCACCGCGGCCAGTTGCCGCTGCCGGGCCAGATACTGCTCGTAGACGCGCTGCAGGCGTTCGCAATCCTGGCGGTCGTAGGCGTAGTGCGCGCACCAACTGGCCGGATCGAACAGGGCCATGCGCACCTCGCCGCCGCGGTAGCGCAGCAGCGGCTCGGGCGGGGCCTGCAGCCATTCTTCCTGGTCCGGCGCCAGCAGTGCAGTCTCGATCAACGGCCACAGCGGCGCCAGGCCCTGATTGTCGTACTGCATCGACATCATCGCCGCCAGGTCGTTGCCTGTCAGGTAGCGGGCGTGCTCGACCTGCGCGCCAAAGCCCTGCTGCGCTAGCAGCGCGGTGTCGGCCTGGGCCATGCCCTGCGCCAGCAGCACCTCCTCCAGCGCCGCGGCCACCGCCTGCACGGTGTCGTCGGGGCCGCTGAGCAGGAAGGGCACGATCCGCAGCGCGCCGCCGCGCAGACCGGCGTCGGCCTGGAATGGCAGCGGCACACTGCCGTCGGCATCGGTGCCGAAGGCCAGCAGGCGCGGGCCATCGGCGCGGCCTGGCGCACGAGCGCTGAGTTCTTCCAGGCGCCGGTGCAGCGGCCAGCCCGGTCGCAATGCTTCGGCCGGGTCGAAATGCGCGCCGGCCAGGCTCAGCTCCAGATCGCGCACCGCCGGCACCAGCTGCGCCAGGTCGCGGCCGACCTTCTCGGCCAGCTCGGCGGCCTGGGTGTGCGGCAGCGCCGGATGCGCCGGTTCGCGCCCGGAGGACAATTCCAGGGCGATGACCCCGCGGGCATGGCTGTTGGCGAAGGCTTCGGTCATGGGGATTGGCGGTTGGCCCGTCGCGGGCGCATAGCTACACTCGCTTCATTATGCCTGCGCTAACGTGCAGGCCATGTCCCCGACTCCCCTCGCGCGAGGTAATCCCATGCCAGCAGCCCGTCCCGTCGCCATTCTCGGCGGCGTCCGCATTCCGTTTTGCCGGCAGAACACGGCGTATGCGGATGTCGGGAACCTCGGCATGTCGGTGCGCACGCTGGGCGCGCTGGTCGAGCGTTACGGCTTGCATGGGCAGCAGCTTGGCGAAGTGGCGATGGGTGCGGTGATCAAGCATTCCAGCGACTGGAACCTGGGCCGCGAGGCCGCGCTGTCCTCCGGGCTGTCGCCGCTGACCCCGGGCATCACCCTGCAGCGCGCCTGCGGCACCAGCCTGGACAGCATCATCACCGTGGCCAACAAGATCGCGCTGGGGCAGATCGAGTCGGGCATCGGCGGCGGCTCGGACACCACCTCCGAAGTGCCGATCGTCTACGGCAAGAAGCTGCGCGCGCGGCTGCTGGCGGCCAACCGCGCCAAGAGCGCGGGCGACAAGCTGCGCGCGCTGACCCGCGGCTTCAAGTTCGCCGAGCTCAAGCCCGAGTTCCCCGGGGTGGCCGAGCCGCGCACCGGCAAGAGCATGGGCGACCACTGCGAGGACATGGCCAAGCAGTGGAACATCTCCCGCGATTCGCAGGACGCCTGGGCGGTGTCCTCGCACCACAAGCTGGCCGCCGCCTACGAGCGCGGCTTCTTCGCCGACCTGATCGCGCCGTTCCGCGGCGTGGAGCGCGACAACATCCTGCGCGCGGACACCTCGCTGGAGAAGCTGGCCACGCTGAAGCCGGCGTTCGACAAGATCAGCGGCCGCGGCACCCTGACCGCGGCCAATTCGACCCCGCTGACCGACGGTGCCGCCGCGGTGCTGCTGGCCTCGGAAGAATGGGCGCAGGCGCATGGCCACGTGCCGATGGCCTATCTGCGCGATGCGCAGGTGTCGGCGGTGGATTTCGTGCACGGCGAAGGCCTGCTGATGGCCCCGACCGTGGCCGTGCCGGAGATGCTCAAGCGCCATGGCCTGCGCCTGCAGGACTTCGACATCTACGAGATCCACGAAGCTTTTGCCGCGCAGGTGCTGTGCACGTTGCGCGCCTGGGAGAGCGAGGATTACTGCCGCACCCGGCTGGGCCTGGATGCGCCGCTGGGGCAGATCGACCCGGCCAAGATCAATCCGGTGGGCTCGTCGCTGGCCACTGGCCACCCCTTTGCCGCCACCGGCGCGCGCATCGTCGGCACCGTCGCCAAGCAGTTGGTCGAACGCGGCGGTGGCCGCGCGCTGATCTCGATCTGCACCGCCGGCGGCATGGGCGTGGTGGCGATCGTCGAACGCTGAGCGCGTCCGCGGGCCGTGCGTGAGCATGCGCCCGTGCTCGTCCCACGCGCCGGCCTCGGCCGCCGGCCACTCCTGGCGCCGTCCGATCGAAGGCGCTCATGGCGTGCATCGGCCGCGCTACCATGCCCGCCGATTCGTCCGCGCCACGCGGGCGACACGGCGCGCAGGGGGCGCAGGGGGCGCAGGCCATGACCGAGCAGGGCAGTTTCAATCCATACCAGGCGCCAAGCGTCGCCACCTCGTCCAGCCTGCCGCCGCCGCTGCCGGGCGAGACGCTATGGCGCGACGGCAACGAACTGCTGTGCCTGCGCGACGCGCCGTTCCCGCCGCATTGCGTGAAGTGCGGGGTGGCGCTACGCAACGACGAGCTGAAGAAGCGCACCTTCTACTGGCACGCGCCAGGCTGGTACGCACTGATCCTGGTGAGCATCCTGGTCTATGCGATTGCGGCGTTGGTCGCGCGCAAGCGCAGCAGCCACGTGCTGGGGATGTGCGCGGAGCATCGCCGCCGGCGCAACCGGTTCATCCTGTTGAGCGCCGCTGCCTTCCTGGTGGGTCCGGTGCTGGGATTCGCCGTCGGCGACGAGGGCGGGTTCTGGCTGGGAGGCGCCGTGTTCCTGGTGATGCTGATCTGGGGCATGTTCGGCGCACGCATCCTGGTGCCACGGCGCATGGACGAGCGCTATGCGCGCTACAAGGGCTTGGCACCCGCGTTCCTGGCGCGCCTGCCGGCACTGCCGCCGGCCTTGCGGCGCTGAGCGAGCGGACGCGGGCAGTCGGCCGGTCCCATCGGGTGCTATACGGCTTCTGGCCCGGATGATCGAGGCGCGGCGGCCATGGCCACACGCCGTTAACCTTGCATCCTGCCGCGCTCCTGGGGTCGTTGCAGTTGCGCGTCGGTCCCGGAGCGATGCAGGTGTGCCGCCGCGTCTGGTGGCATCCAGCACGCGTTTTCGCCAGCGACCAGCAGGACGCGCCGGGGGTCTTGTAAGAGCGGCTTCAGCCGCGACGGGCTCTACCAGGAACGCCCGTCGCGCTAAGCAGCACATCGCATGCTGCTTGAGTGTGGCAAAGCAGGTGATCAGGGGCGCCCTTTCGCCACGGCGGGCATTCCAGATCGTACGCCTCGTGGCTGATCCCGAAGGGACGAGCGCGCCGCTCCTACGCTAGCGGTCGTACCGGACTCAGCCTTCCAGCCGCGGGAACCCATGGTCGTCGCGGCGTTCCGTGCTGTCCGGATCCGCCGCGATCGGGGTCACCAGGGCGACCGGCTCGGGTAGCGGCTGGGCGGGTTCGCCGCGCTGCACGCGCAGCGCATTGGCGTAGCAGCGCTGCGCCGCGAGCATGTCGCCGGCGTCGGCATAGCCGTCGCCGAACACTTCCCAGGCCTCGGCACCGGCGCCGAGCGCCAGCGCGCGATGCAGGAATTCCTCGGCCTGCGGCCACTGCTGCTGGTGGCGGGCCAGGCGCGCCAGGGTCAGCAGCAGCGCCGGGCTATCCGGATGCGCCTGCAGCCAGCGCTGCGCACTGGCGCGACGCGAATCGTACTTCTCCACCGGCAGGCGTCCGTACAGCGCGGCCAGGCCTTCGTCCCAGCGCGTGTCCAGCGCCTGCTCCAGGCTGCGCAGCGCCGCATCGTCCCAGCGCAGCGCCGCCGCGCGCACCGCATAGGCGGCGACCACCGCAGGCTCGCTGCGCAGCGACTTGGGCAGGCTTTCCCAGCGTTCGGCCAGGGCGTTGGCGTCGCCGGCCTGGTCCAGCGAGGCCGCGGCCAGACGCGTTTCCAGCGTGGCGATCGCCTCCAGCGGCAAGGCCTGCTGCTGGCGGATCGCGCCGAGCTGGCCGTAGGCCTCGCCGGCGCGGCCGATGCGGGTCAGCGCCTCGGTGCGCAGCAACAGCCCGCGCGGTGGCAGCGGCTGTGCCGCGGCCACGTCCAGCGCATTGATCGCATCGACCGGACGCTGTTGCTCCAGGTGCAGTTCGGCCTGCAACAGTGCATGCGCGGCGGCATCGCGTTCGCCCAGGCGCCGCAGATGGCGCTCGGTCGCCTCGCGGTCGCCACGCGCATCGGCCGCGCGCACCGCGGCGATCAGGGCGATGGCGGTGACCTCCGGGTCCTCGGCGGCAGCGTTGAGTTGCTTCTCGGCCCGCGTCCACTGGCCGGCGTGGGCGGCGGCCAGGCCATCGAGCAGGCGCGCGCGCGACTGCTTGCGGCGGCGCCGACCCCAGGCGCGGAACGGGAAGCTGAGCACGTTCCACACCAGCCACAGCGCCAGGAACGCGATCACCAGCAGCAGCGAGGCCTGTGGGAGCGAGGCGATGTAATCGGTGCCGCCGACGCGCACGATCACCTCGCCCAACTGGCGCACCTGGTCCTGCCCCAGCCATTGCGCACCGATCACGCCCAGCGCGATGACGATCAACAGCACGATCAGGGAACGGAGGGATTTCATGACGGGCTCCTTGCGTCGCGCATCGCGCGCAACTGCTGCAGGGTGGTTCCCAATTCGGGAATGGTCGGGCGCAGATCGGCGTTGGCCAGAGTGCGTAGCGCGGCGCGGCGTTCGCGCAGTTGCGGCGACTCCGGCCACAGCCGCGACAGCCAGCGCCCGGCGCCGGCCAGTGCGCTGCGATAGCCGCGCGTGTCGCCGCGTTCCAGCGCCGCGCGCGCCAGGGTCAGGTCCAGCTGCAGCGCATCGTGGGCAGCAACTCGCTCCGAGCTGGCGATCAACACGCCGCCCTGCGAGGGGCGGATCTTCACCAGCGGCGCCAGCACGCGCTGCCACAGCGGCTGTTGGGCGTTTTCCGGCAATTGCGTCGGCAGGGCGGCAAGGCTGGCAGAGAAGGCATCCAGTTGCGCCGCCAGGCGCGCCTGCGGCCCATCGCCCAGCGCGTCCAGGGCGGTGCGTTCCTGCAGCAGCGCCTGGCGCAGGTTGAGGAATTGCGGATCGTCGATGCCGTCCAGCACACCGCTGGCCAGGGCGTAGGCACGGCGCGCACCGGCCGCGTCGCCGGCCAGCAGCAGCCGCTGCTGGCCCTGGTTGAGCAGCAACTCGACCTCGTCCAGGCGCAGCGCCTGCGCACCGTGGCGGTTGGAGTCGGCAAGCTTGGCGACATTGGCCTCCAGCAGCGCGCTGCGCTGGCTCAGGCCGAGCATCTCATCGCGCAGCACGCGGTTGGTGCTGGCAGCGTCCTGCAGACGCTGCACGGTGGCGCGCTGGTCGCGGCGCAGGCTGTCCTGGGCCTGCTGCAAGGCCTGCAGTTGCTGCTGCAGGTCCGATTGCTGGGCCAGTTCGCGCGCGCTGCGCGCCTGCCACCAGTCCCAGCCACGCCAGCCGGCGAACGCCAACGCGGCCAGCGTGGCGAGTACCAGCAGCAACCAGATCCAGCGTGTGGAACGGCGAGGCGTGATCGGGATTTCGTCGGTCATCGGCAGCGTCCTGAGGGCCGTCGCCCGTCGCGAGCAAGGCGGCGGTCGGCGCGGCACCGCCGGAGCATGGCGTGATCGGCACCGCGGCCGCAACCCGGGCGCAGGTCCGCGTTCAGCGAGGTGGCAAGCGCGTTACGATCGCTGCCGCGGCGGCCACCAGTTGCTGCGGCATCGGGCCGGCCGCCTGCGCGACGTCGACGAATCCCAGGTCCGCCGCCAGGGTCGCCAGGCGCGCGCTGGCCGCGATCACCGGCCGCGCGCGCCAGGCCTTCGCCAGGTCCTCGGGCAACTGCGCCAGCACCTGTTGCAGCGCCTCGCCGCTGCTCAAGGCCAGCACCCCGGGCGGCGCCGCACGCAGGCGGGCCAGGTCGGCCGGGCGCAGTTGCACCGGTTCGCGGACATAGACGTCGGCGCGCAGCAGCGGGGTGCCGCGCGCCTGCAGATGCGCGGCGATCAGGCCGCGGCCGCCGGGGGCGGTGATCAGTCCCACCGGCAGGTCGCGCGCGGCCAGTGCCGGCAGCGCCAGCAGGCCGTCGCTGTCCATCCGCGCCGGCGTCGCCACCTCGGCGATGCCGTGCTGGCGCAGCGCGCGCGCCGTGCCGGCACCCACCGCCAGCCAGCACTGGCCTGGACGTGCCGCCAGCGGCTGCAGCGCCGCTGCCGCGCGCACCGCCGCCGGGCTGCTGACGATGACCCGCGGCGCGTCCAGCGCCGCGGCCAGGGCCGCACGGGTGGCGGGATCGGCGCGCGCCCGCAGCTGCCACGGCGACACCGCCAGCACGCGTCCGCCGCAGCGCGCCGCCGCCCGCCGCAGCGGCGCGTGCTCGCCCTGCGGGCGCAGCGAGATCAGGGTCCAGGTCGGGGCGGCGGTTGCATGCGCGCTCATGCCAGGCATTATGCGAGCCCCCACCGGCAGCACAATCGCACCATGGCAGCGGATCTTTCCTTCGAGGCGTTCCTGCAGCAGTTGCAGCGGCAGTTCCAGGCCATGCCGCCGGTGGCCGCACTGCAGGTCGCCGTGCACGGCTATGCCGACCAGCGCCTGCAGCTGGTCGCACCGCTGGCGGCCAACATCAACGACAAGGGCAACGCTTTCGGCGGCAGCCTGGGCTCGGTGATGACCCTGGCCGGCTGGGGGCTGGTCAACTGCGAACTGCACCGGGCCGGCCTGCAGGCCGACGTCTATGTCGCCGACAGCCAGGTGCGCTATCTGGCGCCGCTGTACGCCGATCTGCACGCCCAGGCCAATGCCGACCCCGAGGGCGACTGGGACGTGTTCGTGAACACCTTCCGCCAGCGCGGCCGTGCCCGCATCGGCATCCAGGCCCAGGTCGGTGTCCCCGGCGAGGCGGCGGCAGCGACCCTGAGCGGTCGCTTCGTGGCCATCGCCAAGGGGTAGGATGCGCGGATCGCGCGCCCCGCGCGCCGCCACCTGGACGCCACCATGCCTTCGATGTTCCGCGCCCTCGCGCTGCTGTTGCTGCTGGGCTGGACCGGCGCGGCCGTGGCCGGCAGCCGCGCGCAACAGCGCAAGCTCGACGACCTGCAGACCGCTTACGCCGCCGCGGTCCGCTGGAGCGAGTTCGAAACCGCCTGGCAGGTCGTGGATCCGGCCTACCGCCAGGCGCACCCGCTGACCGACCTGCAACTGGAGCGCTACCGGCAGATCCAGGTCTCCTCCTACAAGGTCGGCGGCGCCGCGGTGGGCGACGGCGAGGCGCTGCGCGAGATCGAACTGGGCGTGATCAACCGCAATACCCAGGCCGAACGCATCGTCCGCTACCGCGAGCGCTGGCGCTGGGATCCCGAGGTCAAGACCTGGTGGCTGCAGGACGGCCTGCCGGACCTGTGGAACGGCCAGTAGCGCGGTCGCCGAGCTGTGCGACAATCGGCGCCCGCTTCCCGCCCCCGAGTCCCGTGAACTTCGAAGAACTGCTGGCCTTCGCCGGCCGCAACCCGATGCTGGCCCTGGCCCTGGTGGGCCTCACCATCGCCCTGATCGTCACCGAAGTGGCGCGCCTGTTCCGTGGCTACAAGAGCCTGCGGCCGGCCGAGCTGACCCGCCTAATCAACGCCGGCAACGCGGTGCTGGTCGACCTGTCGGCCTCGGCCGATTTCGAGAAGGGTCACATTGCCGGCAGCCGCAATGCCACCGCCAGCCAGTTCGGCCCCGAGCACAAGCTGGTGGCCAACGCCAAGGCGCAGCCGGTGGTCTTGGTCTGCCGCACCGGCACCACTGCCGACGGCGCCGCCAAGCAGTTGAAGAAGGCCGGCTTCGAGCAGGTCTACGTGCTGGAGGGCGGCATCGCCGCCTGGCAGCAGGCCGAGCTGCCGCTGGTCAAGGGCCGCTGAGACCGCGTCCGGCCGGACCCGAGGGTCGCGGCCGGCGTGTGATAATCCCGTTTCTTTCTGTCACCGAATCCACCGGAGTCACGCAATGTCCGACCTCACCAACAACGGCGCCGCGGCGCCGGCCGACGCCGCGGCCGGCCCCGCTTTCACCATCGAGAAGATCTACGTCAAGGACGTGTCCTTCGAGTCCCCCAACGCGCCGTCGGTGTTCAACGACAACGCCCAGCCGGAACTGCAGCTCAACCTCAACCAGCGCGTGCAGCAGCTGAACGAGCAGGCCTTCGAAGTCGTGCTGGCCGTGACCCTGACCTGCACCGCCGGCGGCAAGACCGCCTACGTGGCCGAAGTGCAGCAGGCCGGCGTGTTCGGCCTGGTCGGCCTGGACCCGCAGGCGGTGGACGTGCTGCTCGGCACCCAGTGCCCGAGCATCCTGTTCCCGTACGTGCGTTCGCTGGTCAGCGACCTGATCCAGGCCGGCGGCTTCCCGCCGTTCTTCCTGCAGCCAATCAACTTCGAGGCCCTGTACGCCGAGACCCTGCGCCAGCGCGCGCAGCAGGGCGAAGGCCAGTCGCTGGCCGATTCGGAGCCGGCCGGCAACGCCTGAGCGCGTTCGCCGTTGCGCATGCGCGATAACGCCAAGAAGAAGATCGCCGTCCTCGGCGCCGGGTCCTGGGGCACGGCGCTGGCGTCGCTCACCGCGCGGCACGGGTATCCGACCGTGCTGTGGGGCCGCGATGCCGTGATCGCCGAGGCCATCGAGCAGCGCCACGAGAACCCGCGCTATCTGCCGGGGATCGCGCTGCCGGAGGGCCTGCAGGCCACCACCGACCTGGCGGCGGCCATCGACGGCGCCGACTGGATCCTGGTCGTGGTGCCGTCGCATGCGTTCACCGAGACCCTGCGCCAGCTGGCGCCGCTGCGCCCGTCACCAGCCGGCGTGGCCTGGGCGACCAAGGGTTTCGAGCCCGGGTCGGGGCGTTTCCTGCACGAAGTGGCGCAGGAGATCCTCGGCGAGGCGGTGCCGCTGGCGGTGGTCACCGGCCCGTCCTTCGCCAAGGAAGTGGCCCTGGACCTGCCGACCGCGGTGACCGTGCACGGCGATGCCGCGTTCGCGCAGCAGGTTGCCGACGCGATGCACGGCCCGACCTTCCGCGCCTATACCGGCGACGACATGGTCGGCGCCGAGCTGGGCGGGGCGATGAAGAACGTGCTGGCGGTGGCCACCGGCGTGGCCGACGGCATGGAGCTGGGCCTCAATGCCCGTGCCGGCCTGATCACCCGTGGCCTCAACGAGATGCTGCGGCTGGCCGCGGCGATCGGCGCCAAGCCTGAAACCCTGATGGGCCTGGCCGGACTCGGCGACCTGGTGCTCACCTGTACCGGCGACCTGTCGCGCAACCGCCGGCTGGGTCTGGCGCTGGGGCGTGGGCAGCCGCTGCAGGAGGCGGTGCGTGCGATCGGGCAGGTGGTCGAGTCGGTGCAGACCGCCGACGAGGTGATGCGCCAGGCCGAGCGCCACGGCATCGATCTGCCGATCTCCAATGCGGTGCGCGCGGTCCTGCACGGCGAACTGACCCCGGCGGTCGGCCTGCAGCAGTTGCTGGCGCGCGAACAGAAGCCCGAGTACCCGACCACCCTGTTCAGTTGATCCGGCCCACTGCCGGAAACGAAAACGCCCGGCCTGGCCGGGCGTTTGCGTATCTGCACGCCAGCGCGTAATGGACGACGGCCGGATCGACAGGCAAAAAAAAGCCCGGTCGTGGGACCGGGCTTTCCGAACCGCGCGCGGCGGGAGAGAGAGACGACGCGCGCAGCGCTAGGCAACGCTTACCAGCTGAAGCGCGGGCCGACGAACCATTCCTTGTCGCCGTTGCGGTCCATCTTCAGGTCGGCGCTCAGGCCCCAGTTCTGGTTCAGCTTGGCCTGGGCACCCAGACGGCCGTAGAACTCGCCTTCCGGATTGATGCCGTCCTTCTTCAGGTAGTCCTCGTAACCACCCAGGACATAGACTTCCAGGTACGGGTTGAACGCGGTGCGGATACCCGCTTCGGCGCTCCAGCCGTTGAACTTGGTGCCGTATTCCGGGGCGAAACGGTTGTAGGCCACGCGGGTCACCAGGTCGGTGCTGGTCGCGATCTCGTGGTTGTAGCCGGCGCCGACGCGCCACTGGTCGACGCGCACGTCGCCGAAGTCGGTCTTCTGGCGGTTGAAGTCGCCGAACACGCTGAAGTTCGGGTGGAACGCGTAGGAACCCTTCACCGCCCAACCGTCGGCGTCGCCGCCGTTGGCGTCGGTCTTGACGTAGCCGGCTTCGGCGTAGTTGTAGGAAAGGCCTTCGGCAGCCGAAGCGGCGAACGGCAGGGTGGCCAGGAGGCCGAGAGCAAGCAGAGAGGTCTTCATAATCGGGTACCTTCGTTATTGGTTGTCGGCGCTGAGGCGTGGGGCCGTTCGCTGCCGATATGTAAATTATCCGTTAGCGACCCGAACTCGCCCTGAATCCCAAACTAACTAGTGCATAAATTAAACGCCCCGTTCAGGCGGGTGAGGTGCATTGTTTGGGCGGGCATCCGGTTCTTTCAGAACAACGAAGTCCTGATTCGGGCGTGCCATCGCCGGCTGCAACGCGCTTTGCTCCCGCGACCACTCTTTACAGCGCGGCGAGCTTCTCGATCGCATCGTGCACCCGCCGTCTGTCCATGGGCACGACCGAGCGGTGGATCGTCGCGCCTTCGATGAAGGCGTCGATGGCGGCGGATGCCGTAGCGGAGAAATGCGTTTCTAGGGCCGCCCGGCTCCTGGCCATCCACTGCTGCATGATCGCGGTCATCTCCGGATGCCGGCGGGCGAAGGCATACAGCTCGTAGCTCAGCAGCAGCACGCGTGGGGACGCCGTCCCCTCGGCGAAGATGATGTTCACCACCGCCTCGCAGGCCTGCGCGTGGTTCTGCGCGGCGCGGATTTCGGCGGCGAAGTCGGTGGACACGTCCTGGGAGAAACGGGTGAACGCGGCCACCAGCAGCGCGTGCATCGAACCGAAGTAATACGTGGTGGCGCTGAGCGGAACGCCGGCTGCCTCGGCGACCTTGCGGAACGTGGTGCCCGCGACGCCGTGCTCCAGGATCACCCGCAGCGCGGCCTGCTCGATCGCTTCCTTCCGGTGCGGATCCTGGCGCCAGGTCCTGCCGCTCATGCCTGTCCAACGCTGTTTCGACGAAGGTCGATGATCGCAGTTCGCGGTTGACACCTCAATTGGAACGGATGTACAAATTCGCCAATGAGGTCGACGAAGACCATCGCAGCGATGGCGCCTCCGAAGCAGCGACGTGAGGAGCAGGACGATGGCGAATTCCGGAGAGAGGGACGTGGATATCGGCCGCCGGGCGACCTTGGGCGGCCTCGCCGCCGGTGGCGTCGTGCTGGCCACCGGGGCGCGCGCGGTGGCGCCTTCCGGTTGGGAGGCGGGCACCTGGCTCAATGCACCGAAGGTCCATCGGATCCTGCCCGGCGGCGTGCTCGAGGTCGTCACCGACAAGGGCAGCGACTTCTGGCGCGAAACCCACTACGGGTTCACCCGCGACAGCGGGCACTTCCTCGGCATCGCCGCGCCCGCGCGCTTCACCTGCCAGCTCCGCGTCCGCGGAAAATTCGAGCAGCTCTACGATCAGGCCGGCCTCATGGTCCGAGTCGACGAGCGGCGTTGGGTGAAGGCCGGTATCGAACTGAGCGATGGACGGCCGATGCTCAGCAGCGTGTTGACCGACGGCCGCTCGGACTGGGCCACCGGCCCGTACGAAGCGGACGCATCGGACTTCTGGATGCGCGCCACGGTGGACCAGGGGGTGCTGCGCCTGCAGGTCTCCCGCGACGCGAAGTACTGGCCGCTGGTGCGGTTGTGTCCGTTCCCGGTTGCGTCCTCTTACCTCGTCGGCCCGATGACCTGCACGCCGGAGCGCGAGGGATTGATCGTCCGCTTCTCCGACTGGAGCCTGGGACCGGTGCTGGGCAAGGATCTGCACGATCTCTCCTGACGCCTCGCCTGCGCCAGCGCGCGTCTAACGATGCAGTGCCAGGCCCTTGGTGGCTTTTTCGATGGCCTTCTTGGGTCCGCGCAGGCCGAGCCCCACCAGGTTCAGAGCATCGGGATCTTCCGCCGCGAACGTCTGGCGATTGGCCGCGTCATGGCCGGTCGAGAACATGGCGAAGACATACGGCAGCACGGTGATCTCGCGGGCCAACCCCACTCGGTGCGCGGCCCGAAGCCCGTCGAGATCGGCTTCGAACACCAGCATCGGCTGGCCGAGCAGGCAGCCGTAGCGATGGCCGTTGGCATCGATGTAAGGGTCGCCCATGGCGTCGGGGGCGGCCGCGGCGACGCCCGTCGCCAGGAAGGCGGCGACGTTCAGGCGCTGCCACATCGCCAGGTCGTTGCGGACGATGATGGCCACTTTGGTGTCGAACATGTGCAACTCCGCAGTCTGGATGACGCGGCCATGGTCCGAGTTGCCGCCGCCGCGTTCTAGAACGTCTGTGCAGCACCGCCGGCACATTGCCGCTGGTACGCGGCCGGTGTGAGCCGGTAGGCGCGCTTGAACCAGCGGCCCAGATGGCTCTGATCGGCGAATCCGACCTTGAGCGCCACGTCCGCCGGTTCCTGTCCATCCGCCAGCAGGGCACGGGCAACGCGCAGGCGCAGCCGGATCAGGTAGGCATGCGGCGAGAGGCCGAACGTGCGCTGGAATTGCCGGGTGAGGCGGAATCGATCCAGGTCGGCGTGGTCGGCAAGCTCATCGAGGCTGACGTCGCGTTCCATCTGCGCGTGCAGAAAATCCCTGGCGCGCGCCACCGTTGGCGTGGACGCGCACGGGCGCTGCGCCTCGGCCGACAGTTGCGGAGACAGCAGGCGCATCATGCGGTCCAGGCTCTGGTCCCGCGCCAGCCGGCCTTCGCGTTGATGGATCGCGAGGAAGGCCTGGCGTATCGCCGCGCTCAGCGCCGCGTCGTCGGCCAAGGTCGTGCGGAACGCTGGATGGAGCGCGGACATGTCCTCCTGGCCGAGGCGTTGCAGTGCGCCGGCCACCCAGCGCTGAGGCAGGTAGAGCATCGCGTAGGTGAAACCGTCCTCGGCGGGCGCATGTCCGTCGTGGACCGCGCCAGGCTCGATGAGGATGGCGCGCCCGGGCGTGCTGGTGTGCAGCGAACGATGGCAACGGAAGCGCTGCAGGCCCTGCAGGGTCACGCCGACCAGCACTTCGTCGTGATCGTGCGGATCGTAGGCATGCCCGCGGAAATGCGCATGCACGCTTTCGATGCCGGTCTCCCGGTCGCGGCGGATCCTGACCCAGTCACTGGCGTCGGGTTGGGTGTTCGATGCCATTCGCTGAACCTGGTGGGGCACGACGGGCGGCGTTCTCGCTGGATGCAGAGGATGCGCCGAGATCCAGTGTAGGAACGGAGCGTCATGGGCTTCAAGCTGGGCGCGACGCGATCGAGGGACAGGTTGAGGATGTTTTCGCTGCCCCTGGATCGAAGCATCTTCGCTTCCGGGCGCGTGCCCTACGCTCAGTCGGCGCCGGGAAATCCCAGTTGTCGCCAGGCCTCGAACACCACCACAGCCACCGCGTTGGACAGGTTGAGGCTGCGGTTGTGCGGCTGCATCGGCAGGCGCAGGCGCTGCGCGTCGGGCACTTGTTCCAGCACGGCGTCCGGCAGGCCGCGGGTTTCCGGGCCGAACAGGAAGGCGTCGCCGTCGGCGAAGGCGGGTGTGTCGTAGCGGGTGCTGCTGCGGGTGCTCAGGGCGAACAGGCGGCGCGGGGCGATGGCCTGCAGGGCCGCTTCCAACGATGCGTGGACCTGCAGTCGTGCGTATTCGTGGTAGTCCAGGCCGGCGCGCTTGAGCTGGCGGTCGCCGAGGTCGAAGCCCAGCGGCTCGATCAGGTGCAGTTGCGCGCCGGTATTGGCGCAGAGGCGGATGACGTTGCCCGTGTTGGGCGGAATCTCGGGTTGGTACAGCAGAACGTGCAGCGTTGGGGTCGCGATCATCGGCGCAGTGTACGCGCCGGCGTGGAGGGCTTGGTGCGGGTTCAGCGCACCAGGCCGACCGCCAGGTCCTGGCCCAGCTTCTGCAGGCTCGGCTGCAACTGCAGCATCGCGGTGTCCAGCGTGTCGCCGACCACGTCGCCGATCGCCAGCATGCTGCCCATGTCCGCATCCGGGCGCACCTGCACGGTGGCCAGGGTCACCACGCGCTGGCCGGCGGCCTGTTGCATGTCGCGTTCGGCCAGCTGGTCTGCCGACGGGCGCACCTGCACCGCGGCGAGAGTGGCGATGCGGCTGGACAGCTCGGCCTCGCGCTGGGCGATCTGCTCGGCGGAGGGGCGCACTTGCACCGCCGCCAGGGTGGCGATGCCGCTGGCCTGTTCGATGGTGTGCTGGGCGATCTGGTCGGCCGACGGGCGGACCTGCACGGTATCCAGGGTGGCGATCTGCGTGGCAGCGAAGGACGGCGCGGCGAACAGGGCGGCGATGGCGGCGGTCAGGAGCAGGGTGGTGGTTTTCATGGCGGGCCTCGTTGGTGTTGTTGATCAGTGGTGTTGTAGTAATGTAGTACACCTAATCAGGGGCTGCAACAGCTTTTTTGCTTTCCGCAGTTTCATTAAGCTTTCGTTCACTTACTGCTGGCATCTGTTGCGCTCGAGGATGTGTACGCATGCTGCGTGCCAACTCCAAGTAACTGTATTTGCAAGGGAATTGATTCCAATAAAGTGTCCGCGGGCGGACACCCGGGCGCTCGCGTACGCCGGACGCGGACACCGCGGCACCGTCCGCGCCGGCAGCCGGCCGCTAGTGGTGCGGCTGCGACGCAGTCGAAGAAGGACGTCAGCGACAACGGCGGAATACGCGCAGGGCGGTACGCCCGGTACGATCGGCGTTCACCGGCTGTTTACTGGCCCCAAGGAAGAAGGATCCGCATGACCGTCTCGACCCGCCCGCGTGGCGCCCTGCTGGCCGTTGCCCTGTCCGCCGCACTCGGCGCACTGAGCTACGTGCCGCCCTCGACGGCGGCCCGGCCTGCCGCCGCCACGTCGGTGGATATCGCCTACGAGCAATTCACCCTGCCGAACGGACTGCGGGTGGTGGTGCATACCGATCGCAAGGCGCCGATCGTGGCGGTCAACCTCTGGTATCACGTGGGCGCCAAGGACGAGCCGGCCGGGCGCACCGGGTTCGCGCATCTGTTCGAGCACCTGATGTTCCAGGGCAGCGAGAACCACCACGGCGAGTTCTTCGAGCCGTTCAAGCAGGTCGGCGTCACCGACCAGAACGGCACCACCAACAGCGATCGCACCAACTACTTCGAGAACGTGCCGACCACTGCGCTGGACATGGCGCTGTGGATGGAGTCGGACCGCATGGGCCACCTGCTCGGCGCCATCGACCAGGCCGCGCTGGACGAACAGCGCGGCGTGGTGCAGAACGAGAAGCGCCAGGGCGAAAACCAGCCGTACGGCCAGGCCTGGAGCCGGCTGAGCCGCGCGCTGTACCCGGCCGGCCACCCGTACCACCACACCGTCATCGGCTCGATGAACGACCTCAACGCGGCCTCGCTGGCCGACGTGAAGCAGTGGTTCCGCACCTGGTACGGGCCCAACAACGCGGTGCTGGTGCTGGCCGGCGACATCGACGTGGCCACGGCCAAGGAAAAGGTGACGCGCTACTTCGGCGACATCCCGGCCGGCCCGACCATGGCCCAGCCCAAGGTCGACGTCGCCCAGCGCAGCCAGTCCACCCGCGAGACCATGACCGACAAGGTGCCGCAGACGCGGATCTACCGCGTCTGGAACGTGGCCCAGACCGGCACCGAAGATGTCGATCGCCTGCAACTGCTGGCGCAGGTGCTGGGCGGCGCCAAGTCCTCGCGGCTGGACCGGCGCCTGGTCCACGAGGACAAGCTGGTCGACCAGATCAGTGCCTCGGTCTGGCCGTCGCAGCTCGGTTCCGGCTTCGGCATCATCGCCATGGTCAAGCAGGGCGTGGACCCGGCCAAGGTCGAGGCGGCGATCGACGAGGAAGTGCGTCGGCTGCTGGACAAGGGGCCGGACAAGGCCGAACTGGCGCGCGCCAAGACCGCCTTCCGTGCCGGCTTCATCCGCGGCGTCGAGCGCATCGGCGGCTTCGGCGGCAAGGCCGACGTGCTGGCCGAGTGCGCGGTGTACACCGGCGACCCCGGCTGCTTCCGCACCTCGCTGGCCACCATCGCCTCCACCCGCTCGCGCGACCTGACCGCGGTCGGCCGCAAGTGGCTGGGCAAGGGCGACTACACCTTGCTGGTCCAGCCGGGCGAGCGCGTGGCCCTGGCCGAGGAGCCGACCGTGCAACCGGCGCCGTTGAACCCGCCGTCGGCCGATCCCAAGTACCGCGCCCTGCCCAGCGTGGTCGACCGCAGCGCCGGCCCGCCCAAGACCACCCAGTTTCCGCAGTTGAAGTTCCCGGCGCTGCAGCGCGCCACGCTGAAGAACGGCAGCACGGTGATCCTGGCCGAGCGCCACGACGTGCCGGTGGTGCAGTTCAGCTACGAGTTCCGCGGCGGCTACAGTGCCGACCAGGGGCGCAAGCCGGGGACGGCCAGTTTCGCCATGGGCATGCTCGACGAGGGCGCCGGCGAGCGCGATGCGCTGGCGTTCGCCGATGCGGCCGATGCGCTGGGCGCGTCGCTGTCCGCCGGCGCCTCGCTGGACGGCAGCAACGCCTATCTGTCGGCGCTGAAGGAAAACCTGGCGCCGTCGCTGGCGCTGTATGCGGACATGCTGCGGCGGCCCCGCTTCGCGCCGAACGAGATCGAGCGGATCCGCGCCAGCTGGATCGCCGGCATCCGCCAGGAGAAGGCGCAGCCCAACGGCGTGGCGATGCGGGTGCTGCCGCCGCTGCTGTACGGCGCCGGCCATCCGTATGCGATCCCGTTCAGCGGCACCGGCACCGAGGCGGCGATCGCGGCCCTGCAGCGCGAGGACCTGGTCGACTTCCACCGCGACTGGGTGCGTCCGGAGAACGCCACCGTGATCGTGGTCGGCGACACCACCCTGGGCGAGATCGTGCCGCTGCTGGACGCGCAGTTCGGCGACTGGAAGGGCGAGGGCCAGGCGCCGTCGGTGCCGGCCGCGGCCAGCGTTGCGCGCCCGGCCAAGCCGCGCGTGTACCTGATCGATCAGCCCGGCGCGGTGCAGGCCAACCTGTTCGCATCGGAACTGGTGCCGCCGACCACCGATCCGGCGGCGGTCCGCTTCGACATGGCCAACGGCGTGATCGGCGGCGACTTCACCTCGCGCCTGAACATGAACCTGCGCGAGAACAAGCATTGGTCCTACGGCGCGCGCAGCGGCGCGGCCAGCGCGCTCGGCCAGCGGCCGTGGACCGCCTCGGCGCCGGTGCAGATCGACAAGACCGCGCCGGCGCTGCAGGAGATGTCCAAGGAGATCAGCGCCTTCGCCAACGGCAAGGCACCGCCGACGGCGGAAGAGGTGGCGCGCATCCGCAACATCCAGACCCTGAGCCTGCCCGGTGCCTACGAGACCGCCAGCGCGGTGATGGGTGCGATCGGCGGCATCGTCCGTTACGGCCGCCCCGACGACTACGTGTTCAAGCGCAAGGCCGAGATCGAGACGATGACCCCGGCGCAGGTGCGCGAGGCGGCGTCGATGCTCGATCCGAACAGCCTGACCTGGGTGGTGGTGGGCGACCTGAAGCAGATCGAGGCGCCGGTGCGCGCGCTGAAGCTGGGCGAGGTCACGGTGATCGATGCCGACGGGGTGCCGCAAAGCGGTGCGGCGGCGGTCCCGGCTCAGCGTTGACCGGAATGGGCGCGCGTCGGCGATGGCTGGCGCGCGCTGTGGCCGGGTGTGCGCCGGCGTTGTCATGGCGGATTCAGCGTTTTGCGGCACAATCCGGATTCACCTGCCAACGGGCTTGTCCATGCGTCTACCGATCGCTTTCGTCCTGCTCGCCACGCTCGCCGGCTGCACCTGGGTACCGATGGCGCCAGAGGGCAAGGGCGTGCGGGTCCTTCCTCCGGGGCAGGCGGCCAGCGGCTGCGAGAAGCGCGGCGAGGTGGTGGTGTCGGTGAAGAGCAGCGTCGGCTTCTACCAGCGCAACCCGCTGCGGGTGCGCGAGGAGCTGGAGACCCTGGCCCGCAACGAGGCGCCCGGCGTGGGCGCCAACACCGTGCAGGCGATGGGCGACCCGGTCGACGGCGACCAGCGCTTCACCGCCTACCAGTGTGGCGGTCGCTGAACCGCTCAGACCATACGCTTTTCGGGGATTTGTTAAAGATGCGGTAAAACGGTGTAACCGCTAGAATTGGCGCCCCCTCGCCTGACCCTGGCGTACACCTCGATGCTTTTCACCAACGTCTCGATCGCGGGACTGGCGCATATCGACGCGCCGCATACGCTGACCTCCAAGCAGATCAATGCGCGCCTGCAGCCGACCTTGGACCGGCTGCGGATCCGCGCCGACGTGCTCGGCGACATCGCCGGCGTCCACGCGCGGCGCATGTGGGACCAGGACCTGCAGGCTTCGGACGTGGCCACGCTGGCGGCGCGCAAGGCGATGGGCGATGCGGGCATCGAGGCCGGACAGGTCGGGCTGCTGGTCAATACCTCGGTCAGCCGCGATTACCTGGAGCCGTCCACCGCCAGCATCGTCGCCGGCAATCTGGGCGTGAGCGAGCAGTGCATGACCTTCGACGTCGCCAACGCCTGCCTCGCCTTCATCAACGGCATGGACATCGCGGCGCGGATGATCGAGCGTGGCGAGATCGACTATGCGATGGTGGTCGATGGCGAGACCGCCAACCTGGTGTACGAGAAGACCCTGGAGCGGATGGCCTCGCAGGACCTGACCGCCGACGCCTTCCGCGACGAAATGGCGACCCTGACCCTGGGCTGCGGTGCCGTGGCGATGGTGATGACGCGTACCGAGCTGGCACCGGATGCGCCGCGCTACCGCGGCGGCGTGACCCGCTCGGCCACGCAGTGGAACGCCTTGTGCCGGGGCAACATGGACCGCATGGTCACCGACACCCGGATGCTGCTGATCGAAGGCCTCAAGCTGGGCCAGAAGACCTTCGCCGCCGCGCGGCAGGCGCTGGGCTGGGCGGTGGACGAACTGGACCAGTTCGTCATCCACCAGGTCAGCCTTCCGCACACCAAGGCCTTCATGAAGAGCTTCGGCATCGACCAGAAGAAGGTCATGACCATCTTCGGCGAATACGGCAACATCGGCCCGGCCAGCGTGCCGATCGTGCTGAGCAAGCTGCGCGAGCTGGGCCGCCTGAAGAAGGGCGACCGGATCGCGCTGATGGGCATCGGCTCGGGCCTGAACTGCTCGATGGCCGAGGTGGTCTGGTAAGCGGAACAGGCCCTGCGGCGTTCGCGACGCAAACATGCATAATTTCTGCCTGAAATTATGCATGTCGATGCGGAAATACATCTAAACTCCGCTTTTCTTTGCATGTGGCGGCCGCGATGCCCCTCTCCGCCTTACAGCATCTGGATCCGGCCCGCTTCGACACCACGGCGATCCTGAAGCGACTCACGATCGCCAGCCGCAGTCTGGCGGAGCTGAAAGGCGTCGCAGCCAGCATTCCGAATCAGAACATCCTGATCAACACGCTGACCCTGCAGGAAGCGCGCGACAGTTCGGCGATCGAAAACATCGTCACCACCCAGGACGACCTGTATCGCGAAGACAATCCGGCCGATGCCACCGGCACTGCGATCAAGGAAGTGTTGCGCTATCGGCAAGCGCTGTGCGCGGGATTCGATCAGGTGCGGGTATCGGGGTTGCTGACCCTCAATACGATCGTCGGCATCCAGGAACAGCTCGAATGCAACCGCGCGGGTTTCCGCAGACTTCCGGGAACGGCATTGCGCGACGGGCTGGGACGTGTGGTCTACGAACCGCCGCAAGGCGCCGACGATGTCGTCCGCCTGATGGGTGAACTGGAGCGCTTCATCCACGATGCGCCGCCGTTCGCGGCGGATCCGCTGGTGAAGATGGCGCTGATCCATCACCAGTTCGAAAGCATCCATCCGTTCTACGACGGCAATGGCCGCAGCGGGCGCATCCTCAACGTGCTGTACCTGGTCAAGGAGCGCCTGCTCGACATTCCCGTGCTGTGCCTCAGCCGGCACATCGTCCGCACCAAGCCCGAGTACTACCGCCTGCTGCAGGCGGTGCGCGAAGACGATGCCTGGGAAGACTGGGTGCTGTACATGCTCGATGCCGTCGCCATCATCGCTGCCGAGACGGTCGCTACCATCGTCGCGATCACGACGCTGTTGCAGGATACCAAGCAGCGTGTTCGCGAAAACTACCGGTTCTACAGTCAGGACCTGATCAACAATTTGTTCAACCATCCGTACACGCGCGTGGAGTTCGTGCAGCGCGACCTGAGCGTCTCGCGTCTGACCGCAACCAAGTATCTCGATGTCCTCGCGCAGGACGGGGTACTGCAGAAGCGACGGGTCGGCCGCAACAACTATTATGTAAATCTCCCCCTGTTCGAATTGCTCGGGCGCGGCGCCGATACAACGGGCTCCGGCTGAAGCGTCACGGCGCCTTCGTCATTGGCGTAGGCGCCGCGAGCGATGCAACATCCACTTCGTCTCCATCCCGAGAAGCGCCGACGCATGAACTACCCCGGCTACCCCTTCACCCCGCAGCGCTTCCAGGTCCGCCCGGGGCTGCACATGTCCTATCTCGACGAGGGCCCGCGCGACGGCGAGGTGGTGCTGATGCTGCACGGCAATCCGTCGTGGAGCTATCTGTGGCGCACCTTGGTGAGCGGGTTGTCGGACCGCTACCGCTGCATCGTGCCCGACCACATCGGCATGGGCCTGTCGGACAAGCCGGACGATGCGCCGGGCGCGCGGCCGGGCTACGACTACACCCTGCAATCGCGCGTGGACGACCTCGACGCGCTGCTGCGGCATCTGCGCATCGACGGGCCGGTGACGCTGGCGGTGCACGACTGGGGCGGCATGATCGGCTTCGGCTGGGCGCTGTCGCACCACGCGCAGGTACGGCGCCTGGTCATCACCAATACCGCGGCATTCCCGCTGCCGGCGGCCAAGCCGATGCCGTGGCAGATCGCAATGGGCCGGCACTGGCGCCTGGGCGAGTGGTTCATCCGCACCTTCAATGCGTTCTCCTCGGGCGCGTCGTGGCTGGGCGTGTCGCGGCGCATGCCCGCCGACGTGCGTCGCGCCTACGTGGCGCCGTACGACAACTGGGCCAACCGCATTTCCACCATCCGCTTCATGCAGGACATTCCGCTGTCGCCGGCGGACAAGGCGTGGTCGTTGCTGGCGCGAGCCGAGCAGGCGCTGCCATCGTTCGCCGATCGTCCCGCCTTCATCGGCTGGGGCCTGCGCGACATCTGCTTCGACCATCATTTCCTGGAGGGCTTCCGCCGCGCGTTGCCGCAGGCCGAGGTGATGGCGTTCGAAGATGCCAACCACTACGTGCTGGAAGACAAGCACGAGGTACTGGTGCCGGCGATCCGCCGTTTCCTGGACGCGCATCCGCTGTCCTGAGCGCGCTCGCCGGCATGATGCCGGCGTGCAGTGCCGCATCGATGCGCAGCCCCGAGGGAGGGGCATTGCGGCGAAGTGGCGCGAGACGGCTCCGCCGCTGCGCCGCGGATCGTCTACACCGGCGCACGCAAACTGCTACCGATTGCCGTGCTGCAACATTTTGGGCTGTGTACAGTCGCGCCGATGTGCGCGGCGCGGCGCGGCGAAGCGAACGCTGCACGCAATCCAACCGGAGACGAGAGTGAAAGCGATGACGATGGCGATGCTGCTGATGGCGATGAGCGTGCCTGGCGCGCAGGCGGAAGACCTGACCACGTCCGCAGACGGCAAGACGCTGACGGTGGGATTCGGCCAGCCCACCTGGAAGCAGGTGCTGCACTACCGCAAGCTGTACGACAAGAAGCCGTTCCCCGATGCGGAGATCTACTACTACAGCAACGGCATGTACAAGATCATTTCGCAGGGCGAGAACCACTACGGCGTATACGTGCTGCAGGGCAGCTTCGACGACCAGACCTATACGGTCCGTTTCATCTCGTTGCCGTCCGAGGACTGGGGCAACAAGACCGCCTTCCACCAGTTGACCTTCATCCGCGGCGAGGACAAGAACGTCTTCATCCAGAATGCGATCGTCGACACCGGCGAGGCCATCGCCCAACAGAACGGCACCTACACCCTGGAAAAGAACACCGTGACCAATCCGCTGCCGACCGCCTGGAAGCATCGCTGAGCCGATGCGGCGTGCGGGCGCACGTGCGCCACGCCGTTCGCCGGATGCCGGCAGGCTGGGCGTCTGTACGGGTTTCCGTAGGAGTCAACTGTCATGCAGTCGCGAGGAGCGAAGGCCGACTGACACCTGCCGTCGTCGGGACTGAAGTCCCTCCCACAGTGCAGTCCTCCGACAGGGCGAGTGCCGCACCTGTGGGAGCGGCTGTCGTCCCGTTTTGTGGGATCAGCTGCGACTGGCGTTGCGGGTCACGCACGGTCGCGGCTGAAGCCACTCCCACGGCATCCCTGCCGTGCTTGCGGCGCCGTCGCTCAGGCGTCCGGCAGATTGCGTTCGACCACGCCGTCCCAGTCGGCCGGGGTCAGCAGCGGCAGCCCGTGCGCCAGCCGCGACTTGTCGCATTGCGCGCTGCGTTCGCCGAACTCCAGCGAGGCCGGCACCGCCGCGCACACCGACGGCCGCCGCTCGTGGATGCTGCAGCGGCTGTAGCGGCCGATGTCCGCGTCCAGGGCGACGCAGCGCGGCTGCGCCTGCGAGGTGCCGCGCATCACCCGCTCGTGGGTGCGCAATGGCTCGGTCAGCTCGAACGGGACCCTGCCGCCCAGCGCGGGATCGGCTTCGCTCCAGTGGAAACTGACCCGGAAGTAGGCGCAGCAGGCGCCGCAGGTGAGGCAGGGATGGGACATGGTGGCCGGGCCTTGCGCGGCGAACAGCGGTGGGGGGCGCGGCATTCTGACCGAACCGGGGCGCGCTGCAAGCACTGCGGCATTCAGCCGCGGCCGCCGCGGGTGGGCTGTCGGCTGCGGCCCGGCGCATCGGCGATAATCGGCGCATGACCACGACCTGCAACATCGCGGCCACGCTGCCGCGGCTGGCGCGCGAGCGCCCGGACCAGATCGCCATGCGCTGCCCCGGCCGGCCCGGCCCCGGTGGCATGGCCGCCTACGACGTGACCCTGAGCTATGTGCAATTGGACGCGCGCAGCGATGCCATCGCCGCCGGCCTGGGCGCCTATGGCATCGGGCGCGGCACCCGCACGGTGGTGATGGTGCGGCCGTCGCCGGAGTTCTTCCTGCTGATGTTCGCGCTGTTCAAGGTCGGCGCGGTGCCGGTGCTGGTCGATCCGGGCATCGACCGGCGCGCGCTCAAGCAATGCCTGGACGAGGCGCAGCCGGAGGCCTTCATCGGCATTCCGCTGGCGCAGCTGGCGCGGCGCCTGCTCGGCTGGGCGCGCTCGGCGAAACGGATCGTCACCGTCGGCCGGCGCTGGGCCTGGGGCGGCACCACGCTGGCGCGGATCGAGCGCGCCGGCCAGGGCGCCGGCAGCCAGCTGGCCGACACGGCCGCGGACGACGTCGCCGCGATCCTGTTCACCAGCGGCTCCACCGGCGTGCCCAAGGGCGTGGTCTACCGGCACCGCCATTTCGTCGGCCAGATCGAGCTGATGCGCAATGCCTTCGACATGCAGCCCGGCGGCATCGACCTGCCGACCTTCCCGCCGTTCGCGCTGTTCGACCCGGCGCTGGGGCTGACCTCGGTGATCCCGGACATGGACCCGACGCGTCCGGCCAAGGTCGACCCGCGCAAGCTGCACGATGCGATGCAGCGTTTCGGCGTGACCCAGCTGTTCGGCTCGCCGGCACTGATGCGGGTGCTGGCCGACTACGGCAAGCCCTTGACCAACGTGCGCTGCGCCACCTCGGCCGGTGCGCCGGTGCCGCCGGACGTGGTGGCGCGGATCCGTAGTCTGCTGCCGGAGGATGGCAAGTTCTGGACGCCCTACGGCGCCACCGAGTGTCTGCCGGTGGCGGTGATCGAGGGCCGCGCGCTGCAGGACACGCGCGCGGCCACCGAGAGCGGCGCCGGCACCTGCGTCGGTACCGTGGTGCCGCCCAACGAGGTGCGCATCATCGCCATCGACGATGCCGCCATTCCCGAGTGGAGCGGCGTGCGCGAAGTGCCGGCGGGCACGGTCGGCGAGATCACCGTGGCCGGCCCGACTGCCACCGACACCTATTTCAACCGCGACGCGGCCACGCGCCTGGCCAAGATCTGCGAACGCCTGGACGACGGCAGCGAACGCATCGTGCACCGCATGGGCGACGTCGGCTATTTCGACGCGCAGGGCCGGCTGTGGTTCTGCGGGCGCAAGACCCAGCGCGTGGAGACCGCGCAGGGGCCGTTGTACACCGAACAGGTGGAGCCGATCTTCAATGCGTTGCCGGGCATCGGCCGCACGGCTTTGGTCGGCATCGGCGAGTCGGGCCGGCAGCGCCCGGTGCTGTGCTACGAGTTGGGCGACAACGCCTGGATGGCGAGCCAACTGGAACTGGACGATCTGCTCCAGCAACTGCGCGACACCGCCGCCGCGCACGCGCACACGGCCGGCATCGTCGACTTCCTGAGCCACCCGGGCTTTCCGGTGGACATCCGCCACAACGCCAAGATCGGCCGCGAGAAGTTGGCGCTGTGGGCCGCGGAACAGGTGCGCTGAGGCGCGACGATGGCCGAGCGCTACCGGCTGGGCGATCTGCGCATCGACGCGGCGCGGCAGCGGGTCGAGCGCGATGGTGAAGTCCTGGAGGTGGGCGGGCTGAGTTTTCGCCTGCTGCATTACCTGCTGCAGCAGGGTCAGCGCGTGGTGGGGTTCGATGAACTTATCGCGCAGGTGTGGGCGCCGGCGCTGGTCAACGAGGAGACCGTCACCCAGCGCGTGCGCCTGCTGCGCCAGGCGCTGGGCGATGCCTCGCGGCAACCGCGCTATCTGCGCTCGGTGCGCGGCCAGGGGTATCAGCTGTGCCTTCCGGTACAGCCCGACGCCGATCCGGTTCCTGCCGACGCCGTACCTGCGCCGCGGCCGATGTGGCGCAGGCGTGGCGTCTGGACGATCGCGGCCGGTGCGGTGGCGATCGCCTCGGCATTGGTCGTATCGCGCTGGCAGGCAGCCGTGCCAACGCCGGCCGCGTCGCCGTTGTTGCAGCGCGCCGAGTACTACGCCGGCATCGGCCAGCGCGACAACAACACGCGTGCGATCGCGCTGTACCAGCAGCGCCTGCAGCAGGCACCGGACGAGGCGGCAGCCATGATTGGCCTGAGCCGCGCCTACAGTGCGCGCGTCTGCCAATACGACGGCGACCAGCAGGTCGCATTGCGCGCGCAGCGGTTGGCGACGCAGGTACTCGCGGCGCATCCGCGTCTGGCCGCCGCGCATGCCGCGCTCGGCTATGCGTACGATTGCCGCGGCGACAACGCCGCGGCGCTGGCCGCCTATGAGCGCGCGTTGCAACTGGACCCGCAGGCCGATGCCGTGCGTGGCTCGGCGGCCTATCTGTACGAACGCCAGGGCCGCCTGGCGCAAGCGCTTGCGGCCAACCTGCAGGTGCGCGATCCGGCGCGGGTGCGCTTCCTGCCGCTGCAGATCGCCAGCAACCTCGACCTGCTGGGCTACGTCAGCGCCGCCGAAGCGCGCTACCGCGACAGTTTCCAGCTCTATCCCGACAGCGCGTATTCCAATCTGGCGTGGCCGCGCTTCCTGTTCGTGCATGGCCGCACGGCCGATGCGCAGGCTACGCTGGATCAGGCGCTCGGGCGTGGCACCGACTCCGCCGGACTGTTCCTGCTGCAGGCGGAGGTGGCGCTGGCGCGTGGCGACCCCGCGCGGGCACGCCAGGCGAGCCTGCAGGCCATGCGTCTGCGCCCGCAAGGCAGTTTTGCCCAGGCCGTGGCCTGGACGCTGCAGGCGCAACCGCCGCTCCCGGCGCCGCAGCTGCGCGCGCGGGCGCAGACCTTGCTGGACGCCGTGGCGCGCGGCACCGACCCGCTGGATGCGCTGGATGCGGCGCTGCTGCTGCAGTTGGCCGGCGACCGGCCGGCGGCGCTGGACGCGCTGCGTCGGGCCCAGGCCGCGGGCTATCGCGACGGTGCCTACCTGCGGGTGTCGCCGCTGCTGGCACCGCTGCGCGCGGAGCCGGGTTTCGCGGCGTTGCTGGCGCGCAACGAGGCCGATGTCGCCGCGCAACGGGTACAGGCGCAGCGTGCCGGACTGGTGCCTACGGCAATGCCGTGAGCACGTAGTCGGCGAGCAGCGCCTGCGATTGCGGGTGCATCTGCGGGCGGTTGTAGGCACGCCGGGTGATCACCACCACCAGGCGTTCCTCCGGCAGCACGAACACATAGTTGCCGCCGTTGCCCGACATCGCCCAGACCCCGCGTTCGACGCCGTGGGCCTGGAAGCGGAAGCGCCACAACAGGTAGCCGTAGTCGGCATCGTCGCGGGCCTGCGCATGCACTTGGGTCATCGCCCGGATCCATGCGGCCGGCAGCACTTGCGTGCCGTGCCAGCGGCCGTCGTCAAGCAGCAACTGGCCGAACTTGGCCAGGTCGCGGCTGCGGTAGCGGGTGCCGCCACCGCCCATGCCCACGCCCTCGGCGGCGTGCAGCCAGTGCGCACCGACGATACCCAGCGGCCGCTCCAGGACCTGCGCGGCGAAGTCCTCCAGACGCTGCCCGGTGGCCTTCTCGAGCAGCGCGCCGAGCAGGAAGCTGCCGGCGGTACAGTAAGAGAAGGCGCGTCCATATGGACTCTCCTCGGGGCGGCGCATCCACGGTGCATAGCCCTTGAGCGGCAGGTCCAGTGCGAACTGCGTCCAGTCGGCACTGACGTACATGCGTTCCTCGTGGCCGCTGGAGAAGGCGTTGTCGTCGTCGCACTCCCATTGCGAACTCATCGTCAGCAGGTCTTCGACGGTGATCGCGCGCTTGCGCGGCGCATCGTGCTGCCACTGGCGGTCGCCGAAGAAGTCGTAGACGTGGGTCTGCACGCCAGGCAGACGGCCGCGCGCGATCGCCGCGCCGACCAGCAGCGCGGTCACGCTCTTGGTCGCCGAGCGGGTGTCGTGCAAGGTCTGCCGGTCGGCCCCACCGAAGTAGTGCTCGTAGACCAAGGCGCCGTCGCGCACGATCAGCACGCTGGTGGTGTCCGGCGCCGCGCCATCGGCGATGGCGCGTTCCATGGCGGCAAGCCGGTCCAGCTTCCAGCCGCTGGCGGCGGCGTCGGCGACCGGCCAGCCGTCGTCCTGCGCCGGCGGTGTGGTCGCGGCCGCTGGTGCGGCGGCGCAAGCAAACGGAACGATGAGGGAGAAGATGGCGCACAGCAGCAGTGGCAGGCGTGACATGGCGGAACTCCGGTGGAAAGGCCGGTGCACTTACGCCCATGGCATCGCTGAAGTGCCTGATGCCAGACTTAAGAATTCTGAAGGTCAGTCGGATCAAGGGCTTGCACGGCTTGTGTCGCCGGCGTCGTCATCGCGGATCGCCTTCACCGGCGGCCCCGGCTATCGTGTGCGCCCTGGTTCGATCGGTGCGACGCGATGAAGATTGTGGTGACGGGCGGTGGTGGATTCCTGGGCCAGGCGCTGTGCCGCGGGCTGGTCGCGCGGGGGCACGAGGTGGTCAGTTACAACCGCGGCCACTATCCGGAATTGCAGGCGTTGGGTGTGGCACAGGTGCGGGGCGACCTGGTCGACGCGCAGGCGCTGCAACATGCGCTGGCCGGCGCCGATGCGGTGTTCCACAACGCCGCCAAGGCCGGCGCCTGGGGCAGCTACGACAGTTACTACCAGCCCAACGTGGTCGGCACCGAGAACGTGCTGGCTGCCTGCCGCATGCAGGGCGTGTCGCGCCTGGTCTACACCTCCACGCCGAGCGTGACCCACCGCGCCACCCATCCGGTCGAGGGCCTGGGCGCGGACCAGGTGCCCTACGGCGAGAATTTCCAGGCGCCGTACGCGGCGACCAAGGCGATCGCCGAGCGCATGGTGCTGGCCGCCAACGACGCGCAGTTGGCGGTGGTGGCGCTGCGCCCGCGGCTGATCTGGGGCCCGGGCGACAATCAGATCCTGCCCAAGCTGGTGGCGCGGGCGCAGGCCGGGCGTGTGCGCCTGGTCGGTGGCGGCGACAACAAGGTCGATTCCACCTACATCGACAATGCCGCGCAGGCGCATTTCGACGCCTTCGAGCACCTGGCGGTAGGGGCGCCCTGTGCCGGCAAGGCCTACTTCATTTCCAACGGCGAGCCGTTGCCGATGCGCGAGCTGCTCAACAAGCTGCTCGCCGCGGTCGGCGCGCCGGTCGTGACCAAGACGCTCTCGTTCAAGGCCGCCTACCGCATCGGCGCCACCTGCGAAACCCTGTGGCCGTTGCTGCGCCTGCGCGGCGAGCCGCCGCTGACGCGGTTCCTGGCCGAGCAGCTGTGCACGCCGCACTGGTACAGCATGGAACCGGCCCGACGCGACTTCGGTTACGTGCCGCAGGTGTCGATCGAGCAGGGCCTGCAGCGGCTGGCGTCCTCATGGCGCAACGACACGTCCGTCACCCGCTGACGACCGCTGGTTTCCGAAGATGATGCCGCGCCGATTCGGCACGACAACTTCTGGATATTGCCATGCTGCATTACGCCATCATCTTCTTCGTGATCGCCATCATCGCCGCCGTGCTCGGTTTCAGCGGCATCGCCGGCGCGGCGACCAACATCGCCTGGATCCTGTTCGTGGTGTTCCTGATCCTGGCGGTGATCTCGATGTTCCGCCGCGGCAAGGTGTAGTCCTTTCGCGACAATCGAACGTCGATGCCTGCCCGCGACGCTTTGCGTCGCGGGCAAGTCGTTTCTGGGGCAGGGCGCCGCGATGGCGCTGGCTGACCGCACGCCGGGCCGCTTAGTGGCGCTGCGGGCTAGACGTTTCGCCTGACGCTTGTCACCATCCTCCGCTCAGGGGACAGGGGCGGATCGAATGCGAGCGTGGATCGTATGGGCAGGCCTTGCGCTTGCGGGGAGCGCGTGCGCGCAGGTGCCGCCGGTGGACCTGGCGCCATACCTGCAGCGCGATCAGTTCGAACGGGTCAAGATCTCGCCGACCGGTGCCTACTACGCCGTCACCGCGCCGCTCGAGGACCGCACCGTGCTGGCGGTCATACGACGCAGCGACAAGCAGGTCTCGGCCAAGATCATGGGCCAGGCCGATTCGGTGGTGCACGATTTCTGGTGGGCCAGCAACGAGCGCATCGTGGTATCGATGGCCGAGCGCCTGGGCGCGCTCGACCGGCCGGTGGCGATCGGTCAGCTGCATGCGGTCGACGCCGACGGCAAGAATCCGCGCTTGCTGGCCAGCCCCTACGGGCTCAACGACAGCGTCAATGGCGTCACCTACAAGGCCGGCCTGGATCCGTCGGTGTTCATGCTCGACACCTTGCCGGACGATCCGCGCTCGGTCTTGGTGTCGGTGGTGGAGCAGACCAAGGATCCCACCGTGCATGTGGACAAGCTCGACATCTACAACCACCGGCGCATGCCGGTGGCGCGCGCACCGGTGGCACGCGCGGACTTCGTCACCGACCACGGCGGCCACGTGCGCTTCGCGCAGGGTGCCGAGACCGGCAGCAACGCCAGTAAACTGTTCTACCGCAGCGACGACGCCAGCCCATGGCGGCTGATCAACGACGAGGCCAGCAGCGGACATCGCAGTTTCCCGCTGGGCTTTTCCGCGGACGACAAGATCGCCTACCTGCAGGTAGAGCAGGCCGAAGGACCCGATACGGTCGTGTCCTGGGATCCGCAAAGCGATCGCTCCACACCGCTGTTGCGCGACGCACGAGTCGATCCCTACCAGGTGCTGCGCGACCTGGACGGCCGTACCCCGATCGGCGTGTCGTTTATGAGCGACCGCGTGCACAACCGCTTCTTCGACGACAACGCACCGACGGCACGGCTGTACCGCGCGCTGGAGCAGGCCTTCAACGGCGATGCGGTGTTCATCACCTCCGCCACCGCCGATCGGCGCCTGCTGATGCTCTATGTGTGGAGCGATCGCAACAACGGCGATTACTTCCTGTTCGACACCGCGGACAAGTCGGCAAAGCGGGTGTTCAGCCGTCGCGAATGGTTCGAGCCGGATAGGGTGCCGCACACCCGCGAGGTCGCCTTCAAGGCCAGGGATGGCATGGACCTGTACGGCTATCTGACACTGCCGTTGCAGGCGCCGGCCGGCAAACCACTGCCGATGGTGCTGTTGCCGCATGGCGGACCGTTCGGTCTCTTCGATGGCTGGGAATTCGACGACGATGCGCAGGTGCTGGCCGCGGCCGGGTACGCGGTCTTGCGGGTGAACTACCGCGGCTCCGGCAACTATGGTCGAGCCTATACCCAGGCAGGCGCCCGGGAATGGGGCGGGCGCATGCAGGACGATCTCACTGATGCCACCCGCTGGGCGATCGATCAGGGCATCGCCGACAGCGCCCGCATCTGCATCTACGGCGCCAGCTACGGGGCCTATGCTGCGCTGATGGGGGCGGCGAAGGAGCCGGCGCTGTACCGCTGCGCGGCCGGTTACGTCGGCGTCTACGACCTGGAGACCATGTACCGCGACAAGGCCAGGTATGCGCGCTGGACCAAGGCCTGGGCGGGCGATTGGCTGGGCGAACGCGACAGTTTGGCGACGCGTTCGCCGGTCAACCTGGCCGAACGTATCCGCGTGCCGGTGTTTCTGGCCGCTGGCGGCAAGGACGAACGTGCCCCGATCGAACATACCGAGCGGATGGAGAAGGCATTGAAGAAGGCCGGGGTGCCAGTAGAGGCGCTGTATGTCCCCACCGAGGGTCATGGCTTCTACACCGAGGCGCATCGGCGCGCCTACTACACGCAGTTGCTGGCGTTCCTGAGCAAGCACCTGGGCGGCGCGCAGGCGCAATAGCGGCGAGCGGCGGCCTGGGTGGGGCATCTGTCTCGCCCTGCGCACGGCCTTGCGACGTGTCTGCCGCTAGAATGCGGGCATGTCTGGATCCCCCCTCGATGCTCTCAAGCCCCTGGCCGGCCGCGCGCTGGAAGCGGCGCTCAATCGCGCGCTGGCGCTGGACCCGGAAACCGGCGAGGCCCTGCGCGACCTCGATGGTCAGCGCGTGGCGCTGACCCTGGAGGCGCCCGCACTGGCCCTGCAGATCCGCGTCGATGGCTCGCAGTTGCGGGTCGGCCCGGTGGATCCGGCGCAGGAGCCGGAACTGGCGGTGCGCAGCACGCTCGGCGGGCTGCTCGCGCAGTTGCCGTTCCTGGCGCAGGCGCGGCGTACCGGCGGCCCCGGCGGACGCGTGCGGGTCTCCGGCGATGCCGAACTGGCACGACGCCTGCAGCACCTGGCGACGCGCTTCGATCCGGACTGGCAGCGGCCGTTCGTGCAGGTGTTCGGCGAGGTGCTCGGCGTGCAGGTGGCCAACACCGCGCGTTCGGCCCTGCAGCAGGCCCGGCGCAGTGCGCAGGACCTTGCGCAGAGTGCGGCCGAGTACGTCACCGAAGAGTCGCGTGACGTGGTCGCGCGCGCCGAACTGGAGGCCTTCTACGACGACGTGGACGTGCTGCGCGACGATGTCGAGCGCATGGCCGCGCGGGTGGCGCGGCTGCAGCCGGAGCGTGGCGCATGAAGGCGATGTTCCGCGCCAGCCGCATCGGCCGGGTGATCCTGCGCTACCGCCTGGACGACCTGCTCGACGGCACCCCGGCCGAACGCTGGTTGCGTCTGGCCAAACCCTTCGTGCCGCGCGCCAGCCCCGACATCGCCGCGCAATCGCGCGGGGCGCGCCTGCGCCTGGCGCTGCAGGACCTGGGGCCGATCTTCGTCAAGTTCGGGCAGATCCTGTCCACCCGCCGCGACCTGATGCCGCCGGACGTGGCCGAGGAACTGACCCTGCTGCAGGACCGGGTGCGGCCGTTCGACGGCGAGGCCGCGCGGCGCATCGTCGAGCAGGCGCTGGGGCAGCCGATCGGCGTGGCCTTCGCCAGTTTCGACACCACGCCGCTTGCCTCGGCTTCGATCGCGCAGGTGCATGCGGCGACGCTGCACGACGGCCGCGAAGTGGTGGTGAAGGTGCTGCGCCCGGACATCGAGCGGCAGATCGACGCCGACATCGCCTTGCTGAAATCGGCCGCCGCGCTGGTCGAACGCACCCATCCGCGCGCCGACAAGATCCGCCCGCGCGAGGTGGTGGCCGAGATCGAGACCACCCTGGCGGCGGAACTGGATCTGCAGCGCGAAGGCGCCAATGCCAGCGTGCTGCGCCGGTTCTGGCTGCACTCGGACGATCTGTACGTGCCGGAGGTGATCTGGACCCACACCGCCGAGCGCGCGCTGACCCTGGAGCGGGTGCGCGGCATCCCCTCCGACGACATCGCCTCGCTGGACGCCGCCGGCATCGATCGCCGCGCGCTGGCGGCCAAGGGCGTGCGAGTGTTCTACACCCAGGTGTTCCGCGACAACTTCTTCCATGCCGATGCGCACGCCGGCAACATCTGGGTCGACAGCGATCCGGCGCGCCGCGACAACCCGCGCTTCATCGCGCTGGACTTCGGCATCATGGGCCAGCTCTCGCAGGAAGATCAGTACTACCTGGCCGAGAACTTCATGGCCATCTTCAACAAGGACTACCGGCGCATGGCCGAGCTGCACGTGGAGGCCGGCTGGATGCCGGCCAACGTGCGCATCGACGAGCTGGAGGCGGCGGCGCGCTCGGTGTGCGAACCGTACTTCACCCGGCCGCTGTCGCAGATCTCGCTGGCCGAGGTGCTGATCAAGCTGTTCCGCGTGGCCCAGCGCTACCAGTTGACCCTGCAGCCGCAGCTGATCCTGCTGCAGAAGACCCTGCTCAACATCGAAGGCGTCGGCCGCCAGCTCGACCCGGAACTGGACATCTGGGCGGTGGCGCGGCCGGTACTCGAGCGCATCCTGATCGAGCGCTACAGCCCGCAGCGGGCGTTGCACGAACTGCGCAAACGCCTGCCGGAGATCATGACCCACGCCCCGGACATGCCAAGGCTGATCCACGGCTGGCTGCGCCAGCAGGTCGAGGGCCGGCACGAACTGTCGATGCGCTCGCGCGACCTGTTCGAACTCAACCTGCTGGTGCGGCGCATGCAGCGGCGGGTGGTCGCGGCGATCGCCGGCGTCGGCCTGCTCACCGTGGCCACGCTGCTGTACGCGCTCGACGCCGGCGGGCCGCAGTTGGCCGGGGTGTCGCTGTGGGCGTGGATCAGCGGTGGTGCCGGCACGGCGGCCTTGCTGTCGGCGTGGTGGCGGCGCTGAGCATGGGCGGGCTCGATCGCGCGCGGCTGCAGGCGGTGCGCGCCGAACTCGGTGCGGAAGGTCCGCGTCACGATGCCGGCCAGGCCGAGCGCGCGCAGCGTCTGCTCAACATCACCCCGGAGACGGGCGAACTGCTGGCGGTGCTGGTGCGCGCCACAGGTGCGCGGCGCGTCCTGGAGATCGGCACCTCCAACGGCTATTCCACGCTGTGGCTGGCCGAGGCCGCGGCGGCGCTGGGCGGCAGCGTGGTCACCGTGGAGCACGCCGCGCACAAGATCGCGCTGGCGCAGCGCAGCTTCGCGCGTGCCGGCGTGGAAGGTTGCGTCGACCTGGTCCACGCCGATGCCGGCGTCTGGCTGGCGGACACGGGGTCGGCCGCGTTCGACCTGCTGTTCCTGGACGCCGAGCGCACGCTGTATTGCGACTGGTGGCCGCAGTTGCGTCGCGTGTTGCGGCCGGGCGGGCTGTTGGTCGTGGACAACGCGCTGTCGCATGCGGCGGAGATGGCACCCTTCGCCGCGCTGCTGCACGCCGATGCCGCGTTCACCTGCACCACGCTGCCGGTCGGCAACGGCGAACTGCTGGCAGTCAAGGACGCGTAGGCGTCCCGCGGCGGCGTTGCGGACGTGCGGCGTGCATCGCCGGGTCACGCAACTGGATGCCCGAACTGCAGCCAGGGTGCCATCCGAGCAATGAGCGCCCTGTCGTGAGCGACATCGTGGGGGCATGGCGTCGAACGCTGCCGCTCATCGCCACCTGCCACCTGCATGCGTGGCGCATTCCTGCCATGCGCATTGTCGCGCCGCGGTACGGCGCGGATAATCCGGCGGTGAATACCGACGCCGCGCCTCTACAGATCCTCTACCAAGACCCATTGCTTGCCGTGGTCGACAAGCCCGCCGGGCTGATGGTCCACGACAGCAAGCTCGCCCGCGGCGAGGACGATTTCCTCGCCGACCGCCTGCGTGCGCAGCTGGGCCGGCCGATCTTCTTGGTGCACCGGCTCGACCGTGCCACCAGCGGCTGCCTGCTGCTGGCCTTCGACCGCGACACCGCCAGCGCACTGGGCAAGGCGCTGATGGGTGGCGAAGTGGACAAGGATTATCTGGCGATCTGCCGCGGCTGGCCGGCCGAAGACCGCTTCGACGTCGACCACGACCTCGACGGCGGCCCCGGCAAGCCGCTGAAGAAACCGGCCCAGACCCGCTTCGAGCGCCTCGCCTGCGGTGAGCTGCAGGTACCCTCGGGCGAGTTCGCCACCTCGCGCTACGCGCTATTGCGCTGCAGCCCGGTGACTGGACGCTTCCGGCAGATCCGCCGCCACCTCAAGCATCTCTCGCATCACCTGATCGGCGACACCAGCCACGGCGATGGTCGCCACAACCGCATCTTCCGCATGCAGGGCGTGCACCGCATGCTGCTGCATGCAGAACGCCTGGCGTTTCCGCATCCCGATGGACATCGGATCACGGTGACGGCGCCGTTGGATGCGGAATTCGTGCGGGCGTTCGAACTGTTCGGCTGGGATCCGGCGCCTTGGCAAATGGATGCAATGTCGGCTGGGACGCTGCAAGCCTTGCGGCTCTCGTAGGAGCGGCTTCAGCCGCGACCGGGCCTTCCCGATGCGGCCGGTCGCGGCTGAAGCCGCTCCTACGGCAGCAACGGTCGGTGCTGGGCGTTACTTCGCCGGCGGCGCGTTGACCGTCTGTTCCAGGTCCTTCTGCAGGTCGGCGAACAGCGGGGTCATCTTCTGCTGGATCGCGCCCATCAGGTTTTGCATCAGCTGCGGGGTCTTGTCGAGCAGGCTCTGGCCGGCCGGGCTCTCGTAGAACTCGGCCATCGCCAGCACGTCCTGCTTGGAGAAGGTCTGCTTGTACAGGTCGACGTAGAGCGGGCGCATTTCCTGCCAGGACAGCGCTTTGCGCACGGTGGCCTGGGTGCGCTCCTGGATCTGCTGCAGCTTCTGCTGCTGGGTGGCGTCGAGCGGGTGCTGTGCGGTGAGCTGGGCGAACTGCTGGCGCTGCATCGCCTCGATCTGCGGCAGCATGGTGTCGAGCATGTTCTGCGCACGCGAGGCCGACAGCAGGCGGTTGACGTCGGCCTCGCTGGGCGGTTCGGCCAGCGCGGGGAGGGCGACCAGGGCCAGCAGCAGGGCCAGCAGCAGGCGCTGCGGCCAACGGAAGAAGCGCGGAGTCGGGGACATGGAGCATCCTGCAGAACGATGACCGGCGGCCAGAATACGGCAATCGCCGCGATGCCGCCGCCGCACCGCGGGCGGCGCTGCGGGCGGCATTCGCTCCCTGGCCCGTTCAGGCAGCGCCGGGGCGTAAACCGGGTGGTCCGGCGGATGCCCTACAATCCGCGCCATGGGTAACGGGGCCATCCACATCTCGAGCAGCCTGGCGATTCCGGAAGACGAAATCGTCGAGCGCTTCGTGCGCGCTAGCGGCGCCGGCGGGCAGAACGTCAACAAGGTCGCCACCGCGGTCGAGTTGCGCTTCGACCTGGCCGGCTCGCCGTCGTTGCCGGAGCCGCTGCGCGCGCGCCTGCTGGCGCGCCGCGATCGCCGCATCACCGCCGACGGTGTGCTGGTGATCGATGCGCAGCGCTTCCGTACCCAGGACCGCAACCGCGACGATGCGCGCCAGCGCCTGGCCGAGTTCATCGCCGCCGGGCTGTCGGTGCCGAAGCGGCGCATCGCCACCAAACCCTCGCACGGCGCCAAGTTGCGACGCCTGGACGCCAAGCGCGAGCGCAGCCAGATCAAACGCGGCCGCTCGCCCGGCCGCTGGGAGTGACTTTTGACCGAACGCGATTACCGCCTGCCCGCAGCGCCCCCGAACATCCCGATGGTCAAGCCCAGCCGCTTCATGCGCTGGCTCGGCCGCACCGCCTTGCGGCTGACCGGCTGGCGGGTGGTGGGCGAGTTCCCGAACGAGCCGAAGCTGGTGATGATCGTGGCCCCGCATTCGTCCAACTGGGACGGTTTCGTGGGCTTCGCGGTCAAGTTCGCGGTCGGCTTCGAGGTGCGCGTGCTCGGCAAGACCCAGTTGTTCTGGTGGCCGCTGGGGCCGCTGCTGCGCAAGCTTGGCGGCATCCCGCTGGACCGCAACTCGCCGCGCGGGGTGGTGGAACAGGCCGTGGCGCTGATCCGCGGCGCCGAGCGCATGTGGTACGTGATCACCCCCGAGGGCACGCGCAAGCGCGTGGAGAAGTGGAAGACCGGGTTCTGGAAGATCGCCCACGGCGCGCAGGTGCCGATTTTTCCGGTGTATTTCGACTACCCCAGCCGCACCATCGGCCTCGGCGAAGTGGTATGGACCAGCGAGGACATGCAGGCCGACATCGCCGCGATCCGCACCTGGTACCGGCCGTGGCGCGGCAAGCATCGCGATACGTTGTGAGGATGGGCGGCGCTTGAGGGCTGCGCCGACCCGCCGTTGCACCCAACGGCGCCACCCGCTGTCGTAGGAGCGGCTTCAGCCGCGACCGGGCATCGGGAAAGCTTCGGTCGCGGCTGAAGCCGCTCCTACAAAAAAAGCGCGTCGTACTTCATCGTCGATCCCGTACGACGCCTCAGCCATGGTCGAGGTTTCAGTCGTGATCGGCTTTCCCGATGCCCGGTCGCGGCTGAAGCCGCTCCTACAGGCAGCGGATCGTGAGTCCTTGTGGGAGGGACTTCAGTCCCGACGACGGACGGTGTCAGTCCGCGTTCGGTTTCGCGCGTCGCGACGGAATTCGCTCCCACAGGGAGCCCGCGTTGCATCGATGCTGCATTGCAGGGCCGGTGGAAATGCGCTGGACATGGTGCCTGCCTGCAAAGGTCAGGTGTCTGTTGTAGGAGCGGCTTCAGCCGCGACAGGCCTTCCCGGTAACGCCCTGTCGCGGCTGAGGCCGCTCCCACACGATCGCTTCGACGCCTGCGCTACAGCGCGCTGCCGCCGAACTTCTGCGTGTATTGCAGGTACACGCTGCGGCCCACGGTGTCGAACCAGGACACGTCGTAATACGGGTACGCCGTGTAGGTGCGGTCGTGCGGCGGCATCTTGTCGAACAGGTTGGTCACCGTCAGCGACAACTGCGCGTGGTCGGTGAAGCGGTACTGCAGCGAGGCGTTGTAGCGATAGGTCGCCCCGATCCACGGGCTGTCGCCGCTCGCCGGGTCGTAGACCTGGTCGTAGGAATCCGAGGTGGGCAGCCGGCCCAGGCGCTCGCCATGCAGCGTCGCGGTCCAGGCGTTGCGCTCCCACGACACGCTGGCGCTGGCCTTGGTGCGTGGGATGTCGTAGCCGCTGTTGACCGCGAACTCGTCCACCATCGCTTCGCCGGCGTACACCTGGATGTCGTGGCGGCGCACCCAGGTGTAGTTGCCGCTCAGGCGGAAGGTGCCGATGCCGGTGTCGAGGCGGTACTGCGCGCTCAGGTCGATGCCGTTGGTGCGCTCGCGGGCGATGTTGATCGGGTTGACGTAGACCCCGTACAGGCGCCCGTCGGCGCTGCGGGTGACCCGCGCCAGCGCCTGCTGGCAGGTGGTGGACGTCGCCTGCAGCGCGCCGAGGCGGCAGTCGGCCTCGTCGCGCAGCACCTGGTCCACGCGCAGGTCCTGCACCTGGTCGCGCATGTCGATGTTGAAGTAGTCCACCGACAGGTCCAGGTCCGCCATCGGCGACCACACCAGGCCGGCGGTCCACGAGGTGCTGTTCTCCGGGTCCAGCGCGCGGTTGCCGCTGCGGCCGCGGATCACCGCTTCCTCGTTGTAGCTGCAGTCCTGGATCGCCACGCCCGGTTCCTCGCTGGCGCAGCGGTAGTAATCGACCCCGGTGGTCTCGTCGTTGCCCGGGCCGGCATACACGTAGTGCAGATCCGGCGCGCGGAACGCGGTGCCGTAGGAGGCGCGTACCAGCAGCGTGTCCACCGGCCGCCACTCCAGCCCGCCGCTGTAGGTGAACTTGCCCAGCGCGCGCCCGGCGAAGCGGTACTGGTCGTAGCGCCCGGCCAGGCTCAGCGACACCGTCGACAGCACCGGCAGGCGCAGCTCGCTGGCCAGCGCCCAGCGGTTGCGGCTGCCGTGGCCGTCGGAGTCCTTCCAGCTGTAGTAGTAGTACTGCGTGGCCAGCGGATCCGGGCGCAGGTTGTAGGCCTGGTTGCCGAACTCCGCGGTCGCGGCGATGCCGGCATCGCCGCCAGGCAGCGAGAACAGCGCGGTGTTGGTGGCGGTGAAGGCGAGGGTGTCGGTGCGCGAGCGCGGCTGGTACACCGTGCGCTGGGCGATGCTGTCGTACTCGGCGCGGCTCAGCGGCGTGTACAGGCGCTGCGGGTCGGCGTTGAAGATCGGCAGCCCCGAGTCCTCGTCCACGCCCAGCTGCGGGCCGAGGAACAGCGCGTTGGCGCGCGCGGCGACGATCTGCGGCCAGCTGATCGTGGCCTGGTACTGCGAGTGGCTGAGGCTGGCCTCGTAGTCCCAGTCCGCGCCCAGGTGGCCCTTGAAGCCGGTGGTGACGCTGAAGGTCTTCTGCCGGGTGCGGATGGTGCCGGCGTTGAGGCCGCCCATTTCTTCCGGGCTGAACTGCCGGCCCCAGGCTTCCACCTGGTCGGTGGCCTGGTTGTAGAAATAACCCTGCTCGTTGCCATCCGGGGCCATGTAGCCCCACTGCGTCACGTCGCGGAACAGCGACAGCTCGTGGTAGCCCAACTGCACGTCGGCGAACCATTCGCTGCCGTTGTCGAAGGCGTAGCGCAGCGAGGCATAGCCGTTGAGGCCGCGGCGCTTGTTGGTGATGGTGCCGTAGCCGATCGAGGCGCTGCTGCCGCAGAACGCGCCGTAGCCCTGACGCGTGGCGTAGCCGGTGCTGCCGCCGTTGAGGCTGGACACTGACGCGCAGGTGTCCGCGCCCGGGTCGAGATAGTTGTCGTCGTAGTCGGTGCGCAGGAAGGTGCGCCGCGGCACCTGCGAACGCGCGGTGGGGCCGTCCAGGGTGCTGTCCTGGCGGCTGCGCTGATAGGCCCACAGCGGCGTCTGCGACACCAGCTCGGCGCCGAACACCGCATCGAAATTGCCGCGCGACCAGCCGCTGCTGAGGCTGAGGTTGAAGCTCTCGCCGCCGCCGCGGGTGGTGTCGCCGAAGCGGTAGTCCAGCGTGGTGCCGTCGGCGTGCTTCTTGAGGATGAAGTTGACCACGCCGGAGATCGCATCCGAGCCGTAGATCGCCGAAGCGCTGCCGGTCAGGATCTCGATGCGGTCGATCATGCCCAGCGGGATGTTGGAGATGTCGGTGAAGTTGCTGCGGCCCTTGAACGGCATCGGGAAGTCGGCGATGCGGCGGCCGTTGACCAGCACCAGGGTGTGGTTGGGGCCGAGCCCGCGCAGGTCCACCTGCTGCGCCCCAGGCGAGAAGTCCGCGCCGCTGGCCGACTGCGGGCTCTGCGTCTCGCCGCCGTTCTGGGTCATCGCGCGCAGCACGTCCGGCACCGAGGTGAAGCCATTGGCCTTGATCTGCTCGGCGCTGATCACGCTGATCGGCGCGGGGCCTTCCACCTGCGTGCGCGGGATGCGCGAGCCGGTGACGCGCAGCGTGTCCAGTTGCGCCACCGGCGCATCGGCCGCCGCGGCCGGCGTCGGCGCGGCGGCACGGGCTGGCTGCGCGCGGGCCGGGGCCGGCTCCTGGCGCCGCACCAGCCAGGCGCCGGAGGCATCGCGCTGGGCGACGAAGCCGCTGCCGCGCAGCACCTGTTGCAGCGCCTGCGCCGTGTCCAACTGACCATGCGCGCCGCCGCTGCGGGCCTGGCCCAGTTGATCGGCACGGTAGATCAGTTGCGCGCCGGATTGCCGCGCCAAGGTGTCCAGCGCCGCACGCAGCGGGCCAGCGGGGACGTCCACCGCGCCGGCGGCGGCCACGGCAGCGGATTGCGCCTGCGCCGCACAGGCGCTCGCACAGGCCATGCTCAGCAGCAGGGCGCGCATCGGATACCGCATCGAGTTTTCTCCCCAAACGGGCGCGGAGCGCGCCTCCGTAGCTCCAGGACGAACGAGACCGGCAAATCCCCCCGCCACCGCGCCTCCCCGACGCGGAACGGCTCACCGGCTGTGCAACAGCACCGTGTCGCCGCGGCGCTCGGCGCGGATCGGGAACCCCTGTTCGAGCAGGCGCACGAACGCGTCGACGTTGGACCAGCGCACGTTGCCGCCGACCCGCAGCGCCGCGGCGCCGGCGTCGGCGACCTGCAGCTTGACCGTGTTGTAGCGGTTGAACTCGGCCACCGCCGCCTGCAGCGGGGTGTCGTCGAAACTCAGGTAGCCGCTGCGCCAGTCCAGCACGCGCTCGGCCTCGGCCAGCGCCACCCGGCGCACCAGCACCCCGTGCGGACCGGCCTGGGCGATGCTGCCGGCGTGCAGCAGCAGCGGCGGCGCCTGCGGCGCGCTCGCCGATTCCAGCCGCACCGTGCCCTCGGTGACCACCACGCGCAGCGCATCGGCTTCGCGGCGCACCGCGAAGCGCGTGCCCACCGCCACCACCCGGCGCGCGCCGCTGGCGACCACAAACGGCCGGTCCGGGTCCTTGCTCACCGCGAAGAACGCTTCGCCGCGCTGCAGGTCGATGTGCCGCTGCGCGTGCGACAACGCCACCGCGATCCGGCTGTCGCTGCTCAGCGTCGCCTGCGAACCATCGGCCAGGGCCACCGGGCGCAGCTGGCCGGTCACGCTGGCGTAGGCGGTCGGTACCGGCTCGAGCGCATGGCGCCAGCCCAGGCCCAGCACCGCGGCACCGATCAGCGCCGCCGCCAGCGCGGCCGGCCAGCGCCGGCGTGGCCGCGCGTGTGGACGTGGGGCGAAGCGCAGGTCGCGCAGATCCGGCGCGGCCGTGGCGGCCGGCACCGTCGTGCTGCGGCCACCCAGGCCCTGCCAGCGGCCGCGTTCGGGCACTTGCCCATCGCGTTGGCCTGCGCCCAGCGCCTGCAGGCGCCCGCTCTCCTGCCAGGCGGCCTGCAGGCGCAGGAACGCCACCCGGTGCGCGGTGGCCGCGGCCAGCCACGCGTCCAGGCGCGCCTGCCGTGCGTCGGACCAGTCGCCGCGGTCGCGCCGCGCCAGCCAGGCCGCCGCACGCGCCTCAATCCACCTGCTGTCCATCGCGTGCCCGCGCCTGCATCGGCTTCGCCGGCGCAGCCGCGCCCTCGTCGCCATGGAAATGATCGGCCAGCAGGCGCATGCCCCGGGCCACGTGCTTCTCCACGCTCTTCTCGCTGATGCCCAGGCGCACGGCCACCTCCTTCTGCGGCAGTTCCTCCACCCGCCGCAGCCAGACCACACTGCGGCAGCGGTCGGGCAACCGGTCGAAGGCCGCCGCCAGCCGGCCCAGCACCTGGCGTCCGCCGCACCAGCGTTCCGGCGACAGCTCGTCTATGAGGACGTGCATCGACTCCAGATCCCCCACCGCCTCGATCGACACCACGCGGTTGCGGCGCAGCCGGTCGGTCATCAGGTGCCGCGCGGTGGCGAACAGGAACGACTTGGGCAGGCTCGGTCGGGCCTTGCCGGCGGCCTCGTAGACGCGCACGTAGATCTCCTGGCGCAGGTCGTGCCATTCCTCGCGATGCGGCCAGCAGCGCCGCAGGTAGCCGCTGAGCGCCTGCTCGTGGACCAGGATTTCTTGGACGAACCAATCGTCGAGGGAAGCGGGCATGAATCCCACATTAGCCGATCGCCGGCGCGTGCGGGCAAGTGCCGCGCGTCGAACGTGGGAGGGTGGCGCGGCGGGGGGAAACCGTGCCGCCGTTCGTCCCCTCTCAGCAACGAGCCGCACGCTCGCCTGCCCGCCCCGTTCCCGAGGAGATCCGCATGACCCGTTCCGTCGGCATGTTCCGGCCCTGGATGTCGCTGCTGCTGGGCCTGTGCCTGGCCACGCCCGCCGTCGCGCGCGATTACCGCCAGTACCTGGTCGGCGACCCGGCCGCGCCCACGCCCGGCCCGGTGTCGCCCGGCCTGCTGCTGATGGGCGGCGGCGACCGCAACTACGACGCGCTGCGCTGGTTCATGGCCAAGGCCGGGCATGGCCACGTGGTGGTGCTGCGCGCCTCGCAGGCGGGCGAGGTGGGCGAGGAGTTCTATCGCAAGGTCGGCGGCGTGGCCTCGGTGGAGACGTTCGTGTTCAGCGGCCGCGGCGCCTCCAGCGATCCGGCGCTGCTGCGCGCGCTGGCGCAGGCCGATGGCATCTTTATCGCCGGCGGCGACCAATCGCGCTACGTGCGCTACTGGAAGAACACGCCGGTGGCCGACGCGCTGGACGCGCACGTGCGCGCCGGCAAGCCGCTGGGCGGCACCAGTGCCGGCCTGGCGATGCTCGGCGAGTACCTGTACGGCTCAATGGACGGCGGCAGCATCACCAGCCCGGCGGCGCTGGCCGATCCGCTGGGGCCGGCGGTCACCATCGAGACCGACTTCCTGCACCTGGACCTGCTCAAGCGGGTCATCACCGACACCCACTTCCGCGAGCGCGACCGCCTCGGCCGCCTGTTCGCATTCCGCGCCAAGGCCGCCACGCTGGCGCCGCAGGGCGCGCCGCTGATCGGCCTGGGCGTGGACGAAAGCGCCGCGCTGGCGGTGGAGGGCGACGGCACTGCCCGCGTCTACGCCACCGATCCGCAGGCCGTCGCCACCGTGGTCGCCGGGCCGCTGCAACCGCCGACCCCGGCCGGGCAGCCGCTGCAGGCCACACGCATCGAGACCGTCGGCGTCGGCCCCGGCTCCACCCTGCACCTGCCCGATGGCCGCGTCGATGCGCCGGTGTTCCATCGCTACTACGCGGTGCAGGACGGACGCATGCGCGAGATCCCGGCCACCACGCTGGTGATCCATGGCGGCGCCGGCGTCGAGCGCGCCAGCAGCAGCGCCGCCGACCTGGCCGAGGCGCGCGCGGCGATGGAAAAGGCGTTGCGCACCGGGCAGGCGCTGCTGGCGCAGGGCAAGTCGGCGACCGATGCAGTCGCCGCGGCGATTGCCGTGCTGGAGGATTCGCCGCAGTTCAACGCCGGCAAGGGCGCGGTGTTCACCCACGATGGCCGCAACGAGCTGGACGCGGCGATCATGGACGGCCGCACCGGCAAGGCCGGCGCGGTGGCCGGCGTGCACCGGGTCAAGAACCCGATCGCACTGGCGCGCGCGGTGATGGACCAGTCCGAGCACGTGATGCTGGTCGGCGACGGCGCCGAGATCTTCGCGCGGCAGCACGGCATCGCCCTGGTCGATCCGTCCTACTTCCGTACCGAGAAGCGCTGGCGACAACTGCAGCAGGCGCTGAAGGAAGAGGCCAACAAGCAGGCGCACGCCGACCTGGAGACGGCCAAGCACTTCGGCACGGTCGGCGCGCTGGCGCTGGACCTGCAGGGCAACCTGGCCGCCGGCACCTCCACCGGCGGCATGACCAACAAGCGCTACGGCCGCGTCGGCGATTCGCCGATCATCGGCGCCGGCACCTACGCCGACAGCCGCTGCGCGGTGTCCGGCACCGGCTGGGGCGAGTTCTACATCCGCGCGGTGGCCGCCTACGACATCTGCGCGCGGGTGAAGTACGCCGGGCAGAGCCTGGCCCAGGCCGCCGATGCGGTGATCGACAGGCAGATCCCCAAGGCCGGCGGCGACGGCGGCGCGATCGCGCTGGGCGCCGACGGCAGCGTGGCCTTCCCGTTCAACACCGAGGGCATGTACCGCGGCTGGATCGGCGCCGACGGCGTGCCGCACGTGGCCATCTTCAAGGACGAGGCGTTGCCGCTGCCCGGCGGGCAGTGAGCCGGCGCGCCGGCCCGCTCCGCGGTGCCGGCCGCTTCCTTGCGATTGGCCGGCGCCCGTACCGCCGACCGTCTTGCCCCCTGGCAGGCAAGGGTCCTTTCCGGGTCGAACGCGGTGGCCGATGCGAGGACGCCGTGGGCGAGGTGCAGGAGCGAGGTCACCCTGCCGGCGCTGGCGCCAAGCCCGCGCCCGGCGATCTGTACGCCGGCTGGCTGCCGTACCGGGCCGAGCCAATGGCACATGCCGCTGCCCGGCAAACCCGGTAACGTGGGCGGCTGTCTTGGCCCCAAGGTCCTCCCAGGAGTTCCACCTCATGTCGCGTAACGTCGTTCTGGCCGCCGCCATCAGCCTGGCGCTGGCCGCCTGTTCCGGTAAGGAGTCCACCCCCGTGCCCGCCGCCCCCGCTGCTCCGGCCGCCGCGCAGCCCGCCGCCGCCGCCAACCCGCTGCTGACCCCGAGCACGCTGCCGTTCCAGGCGCCGCCGTTCGACAAGATCAAGGACAGCGACTACCTGCCGGCCTTCGAAGAAGGCATGAAGCAGCACCTGGCCGAGATCCGCAAGATCGCCGACAACCCGGAACCGGCCACCTTCGCCAACACCCTGGAAGCGATGGAGCGCAGCGGCGAGACCCTGACCCGCGTGTCGCGCATCTTCTTCGGCCTGGTCCAGGCCGACACCAACGATGCCCGCCAGAAGATCCAGGAAGAGATCGCGCCCAAGCTGGCCGCGCACCAGGACGAGATCAGCCTGGATCCCAAGCTGTTCGCGCGCATCAAGAGCCTGTACGACCAGCGCGACACGCTGACCCTGGATCCGGAGCAGAAGCGCCTGGTCGAGTACGAATACCAGGAGTTCGTGCGCGCCGGCGCGCAGCTGTCCGACGCCGACAAGGCCACCCTGCGCAAGCTCAACGTCGAAGAGACCACCCTGGCCACGCAGTTCCACACCAAGCTGGTCGCGGCCACCGCCGCCGGTGCGGTGGTGGTGGACGACAAGGCCAAGCTCGACGGCATGTCCGACGGCGACATCGCCTCGGCCGCGCAGGACGCCACCGCGCGCAAGCTCGACGGCAAGTACCTGCTGGCCCTGCAGAACACCACCCAGCAGCCGGTGCTGGCTTCGCTGAAGGACCGCGACCTGCGTCAGCAGGTGATGGCCGCCTCGCAGTCGCGCGCCGAGAAGGGCGATGCCAACGACACCCGCCAGACCGTGCAGCGCCTGGCGCAACTGCGCGCGCAGAAGGCCAAGCTGCTCGGCTTCGACAGCTACGCCGCCTACAGCCTCAGCGACCAGATGGCCAAGACCCCGGACGCGGCGCTGAAGCTGCTCACCGACACCGTGCCCGCCGCCACCGCCAAGGCGCGCAGCGAGGCCGCGGAGATGCAGAAGGTGATCGACGCGCAGAAGGGCGGGTTCAAGCTCACCGCAGCAGACTGGGACTTCTACGCCGAGCAGGTGCGCAAGGCCAAGTACGACCTCGACGAGTCGCAGATCAAGCCGTACTTCGAACTGGACAACGTGCTGCAGAACGGCGTCTTCTACGCCGCCAACCAGCTGTACGGCCTCACCTTCAAGGAACGCACCGACATCCCCACCTACCACGACGGGATGAAGGTCTATGAAGTGTTCGACAAGGACGGCAAGTCGCTGGCGCTGTTCTACACCGACTACTTCAAGCGCGACAGCAAGTCCGGTGGCGCCTGGATGGACGAGTTCGTCGGCCAGAACGGCCTGACCGGCACCAAGCCGGTGGTCTACAACGTCTGCAACTTCACCAAGCCCGCCCCGGGCCAGCCGGCGCTGCTGAGCTTCGACGACGTCACCACCATGTTCCACGAGTTCGGCCATGCGCTGCACGGCATGTTCTCCAACGTGAAGTACCCGACCCTGGCCGGCACCGCCACCTCGCGCGACTTCGTCGAGTTCCCCTCGCAGTTCAACGAGCACTGGGCGTCGGATCCGAAGGTGTTCGCGCACTACGCCAAGCACTACCAGACCGGCGAGGCGATGCCGGCCGACCTGGTGGAGAAGATCAAGAAGTCGCGCACCTTCAACCAGGGCTACGCCACCACCGAGTACCTGTCGGCGGCGCTGCTGGACCTGTCCTGGCACACCCTGCCGGCCGACGCGCCGCTGCAGGACGTGGACAAGTACGAGGCCGACTCGCTGAAGAAGTACAAGGTGGACCTGGCCGAAGTCCCGCCGCGCTACCGCACCACCTATTTCGACCACATCTGGGGCGGCGGCTACTCGGCCGGCTACTACGCCTACTTCTGGGCGGAAGTGCTCGACGACGACGCGTTCCAGTGGTTCAAGGAGCACGGCGGCCTGACCCGCGCCAACGGCGACATCTTCCGCGCCAAGATCCTCTCGCGCGGCAACACCGTCGACCTGGCCACCCTGTACCGCGACTTCCGCGGCAAGGACCCCAGCGTCGAGCCGCTGCTGGAAAACCGCGGTTTGAAGAACTGATCGGCGCTGCGCCGATCGGGTGTGTCGAGAACGGGATGGTCTTGTGGCCATCCCGTTTTTCGTTGGGGTGTCCGGGTAATCCATCCACCACAAGGAGATGGTCATGAAGGGAAGCTGGATTGTCGGTATGGCGCTGCTGGGCGCCTGTGTTACGGCGTCCGCCGCAGGACGGTTGGACATCCGGCTGGAACACGCGCAAGCAGGCAGCAAACGAGCGGGCGCAGCGGTCATCACGATTACCCTGGTCAATGCGGGCGACCAGCCGATCGCGGTGCCGGATGCCTACGTTCCCGAGGTGGGCCGCGACGGGCAACTGCAAGCGAATCTGTTCCGAGTGCTGCAGGAAGACGGAAGCCCGGCGGACTACCTCGGCGTTTACGTGAGTCAGTTGCCGGGGTCCAGGCCCGACATGATCCTGCGCCCGGGCGAGTCAAAATCCGCGACGGTGGATCTGTCAGTTAGCTACCGGATCGTGCCCGGCCGCCGCTACATGGTGACTGCGCAGCCTTTGCTGCGGTATCGCGAACTTCCGGCGGCCACCGCCGCGCATGTTTCCGATCAGGTGGGTTCCCTCAAGGCCGCCACGTCCAACCGCATCGAGGTCACGCCGCGGGCATCGGTCGAGCCTCAATCCGATACCTAACGCAGAAGACGTAGAGACTATCGCCTGCAGTCCGTATCAAAGGTGATCATGAAGCCGATCGCCGCAGCCGGATCGTACATGGCACTCGTGTTGGGCCTCTGCCTCCCACGGTCGCTGTCGCCGCGGGTTCGCCACCGAATGCGCTATCGCCATGCCTTTCGTCACTGGCCCGCCGAGCCGCCGAGCGCGCACTGTCGCGATGACACATCCCGTGCCCCCTCGCTCACCACAGGTGCTCCATGACCCACGCCGATCCGCATGCCACCCGCCTGCAGCGCGCCGCGCGCTGGACCCGCAAGGAACTGGTGCCGATGGTGGTGATGCTGTTGCTGCTCACCGCCGCACGGTCGTCCTTCGCCAATCACTACGTTGTGCCCTCCGGCTCGATGCAGCCGACCCTGCAGCCAGGCGATCGTGTTGCCGTGGACATGAGCGCTTACGGTCTGCGCGTGCCGTTCACCGAGTACCGCGTGTTCGAGCGCGGCCGGCCGCAGCGCGGCGACGTGGCAGTGTTCGATTCCCCGCGCGATGGCACGCGCCTGATCAAGCGCGTGGTGGCGGTGGCGGGCGATCGTGTGGACGTGCGCGATGGCCATCTCTCCATCAATGGCCAGCCGCTGCAGGTGGGCGCCGCGGGCGATGCGGAGCGCTTCGGCGCCCGCATCGCGCGGCTCGACCTCGATGCGGGCGGCGGTCCGGACCTGCACGACGTGCGCGTGCCGCCCGGCGAGCTGCTGGTCATGGGTGACCATCGCGGCGACAGTTTCGACGGCCGCTACTTCGGCTTCGTCGATGCGGACAGCGTCTATGGCAAGGCGCTGGCGGTGTTCTACCGTCGGGGCGAGGGGTTGGAGTGGGCGCGGCTGTAGGACGCCTCTAGGAATGACGGGACGTGATCTGTAGGAGCGGCTTTAGCCGCGACGGGCTTTACCGGTAAGGCCTGTCGCGGCTGAAGCCGCTCCTACAAGGGGGCAACCTGATTCTGCTGGGACATGGTGAGTGCAGGCCTTCAGTCGGCGGGCAGGAGCTGCTGCCAGTGGTGCGCTCAGAACGTCACGCCCGCCAGCGTGCATGCCACCTCCCACAACCGCGCGGCCACCTGCGGATCGCGTGCCTGCCGGGCGATCCTGGCCGGTGCCGGGTCGCCTTTCAGTTCGAATAGGCCATCCGGCCCGTAGTACGCGCCACCCCGCACCTGTGGCGAGGTCGCGGCGTAGAGCGTGGGCAGCGCCCCGGCGGCCGCGGAATGACTGATCAACGGAGCCAGCCACCTGGTCGCCGTGCCCACCACGCTGCGGCGTCCGTCCGCGTCCGGGCCATTGGCGACCAGCGCGGTCTGTGCGATGCCGGGATGCGCGGCGACCGCGCACAGACCCCAGCCGCGCGCATCGCTGCGCCGCTGCAGTTCCAGCGCGAACATCAGCATCGCCAGCTTGGATTGCCCGTAGGCCTTCCAGGGCCGGTACGGGCGTTCGCTCTGCAGGTCGTCGAAGTCGATGCGGCCTTGGCGGTGCGCCAGGCTCGACAGGTTCACCACGCGTGCGGCCGGCGCGGCGCGCAGCAGCGGCAGCAACTGTGCGGTCAGCGCGAAATGGCCGATGTAGTTGCTGCCGAACTGCAGCTCCAGGCCGTCGGCGGTGGTCTGCCGCTGCGGCGGCGCCATCACCCCGGCGTTGTTGATCAGCAGGTCCAGCCGCGAGGAGCGCGCCGCGATGCGCTCGGCGAAGGCGGCCACCGAGACCAGCTGCGCCAGGTCCAGCGCTTCCACGCGTACGTCGGCCGCCGGATGCGCGGCCAGGATCGCCTGCCGCGCGGTCTCGCCCTTGGCCGGGTTGCGGGCGGCCAGCACTACGCTGGCGCCCGCGCCGGCCAGCGCCAGCGCAGTTTCGTAGCCCAATCCGCCGGGGCTGGCGCCGGTCACGATCGCGAGCTTGTCGCGCTGCGACGGCAGGTCGGCCAGGGTCCAGCGGCTCACGGCGCCACCGCCTGCGCCAGCGCACGCCACCAACGCTCTCCAGTGGCCGGCTGCGTCAGGTCGACGCGCTCGCCCATCCGCGGCGTGGCCAGCGCCACGCCGGCGGCGTCGGCCAATGCCGCGAGGCGTTCGAAGGGTTCGTGCCAGGCGTGCATGGCCAGGTCGAAGGTGCCGTTATGGATCGGCAGCAGCGTGCGTCCGCGGATGTCCCGATGCGCCTGCAGGGTCTGTTCCGGCTGCATGTGCACGTGCGGCCACTCCACGTCGTAGGCGCCGTTTTCGATCAGCGCCACATCGAAGGGACCCAGTCGCTCGCCGATCGCCTTGAAGCCATCGGAGTAGCCGCCGTCGCCGCTGAAGAACAGCTTCAGTTCCTGCGTCTCGATCGCCCACGAGCACCACAGCCGGCGCCCGCGGTCGAACATCCCGCGCCCGGAGAAGTGTTGCGCCGGGGTGGCGGTCAGCGTCACGCCGTCCACCGTGGTCGACTGCCACCAATCCAGTTGCCGCACCTTGTCCGCAGCCACGCCCCAGCGCATCAGCAGGTCGCCCACGCCCAGCGGGGTCACGAACGTCCCGACGCGCTCGGCCAGGCGGCGGATGCTGGCGCGGTCCAGGTGGTCGTAGTGATCGTGCGAGAGGATCACCCCGGCGATCGGCGGCAACGCGTCCAGCGCGATCGGCGGTGCGTGGAAGCGCCGCGGGCCGGCGAACGGAAACGGCGAGGCGCGTTCGGAAAACACCGGGTCGGTCAGCCAGAAGCGTTCGCGCAGCTTGAGCAGCACGGTGGAGTGACCGAGCCGGTACAGACTGCGGTCGGGCGCCGCCAGCAGTTGCGCGGCGGTCAGCGGCAGCACCGGCAGCGGCTGCGCTGGCACCGCCTCGGGCGACTTGCGGGTCAGCAGATGCCACATGATCCGCAGGGTCCCGGCCAGGCCGGGCATGCCGCTGGTGCCCGGGGTGGCGTTGCGGAAGCGGCCATGGCGGTACTGCGGCGAGCCCAGATGCGAGGGCGGGACACGGGACAGCGGGGGAGCGGACGCAGACATTGCAGCAATCCTTGAAAGGTGATCCGGCAAGGCAATTACACTACACAGTGTAGTTTACTTTTCGTGAAAGTAAACCGTCCGGTGTAACATCCGTCCATGGTTTCTCCTTCCACGCCCACCCCGGCACGGCTGACCGAACGCAAGCGCCAGGCGATCCTGGAGGCGGCGATCGCCGAGTTCCGTGGCCATGGCTTCGAGGCCACCAGCATGGACCGCATCGCGGCCAGCGCCGGCGTGTCCAAGCGTACCGTCTACAACCATTTCCCCAGCAAGGAAGCGCTGTTCGACGAGATCCTGGTGCAGCTATGGCAGCGCAGCCTGGACACGGTCGGCGTGCCCTACAACCCGCAGCAGCCGCTGCGCGCGCAACTGCTGCAGTTGCTGCAGCAGAAGCTGCAGATGTTCGACGATCCCGCCTTCGTCGGCCTGTCGCGGATGGCGATCGCCGAAGGCATGCGTGCGCCCGAGCGTGCGCGCGAGTTAACCGCGCGCCTGGGCAGCAAGGAGGAGGGCACCCTGGTCTGGTTGCGCGCGGCCCTGGCCGATGGCCGGCTCAAGCCGTTGCAGCCCGAGTTCGCCGCGCAGCAACTGCATGCGCTGATCAAGGGCTTCGCCTTCTGGCCACAGTTGACCATGGGCCAGCCGCCGCTCAGTCCCGCGCAACAGGCCGAGGTCGCCGCGTCGGCGACCGACATGTTCCTCGGGCATTACGCGCGGGATCCGGGTTAGCGAGAGTGCGTGGGTGTGCCCGCGCAGCACGGTTCTCTACATTCCGAGCGTGCATAAGGAGCGATGCAATGAGATACACGGAACAGCAGATCATCGGAGACCTCGGCGAACTCGCGGTCGCGCGCGCCTTCATCCGGTACTTCCGCTGGCCGTGCCGGCGCCAGACCGTCGATCTGGGCGTGGATGCCGAAGTCGAGATCACCGACGACGATTTGAACGCCACCGGCAAGATCGTCAAAGTCCAGGTCAAGGCCAGCATGAGCCCATTTGTGGATGGGAAGAACACGGTCTATCTCGAGACGCGCCATGTCGATTATTGGAAGGACTTTTCCGTGCCGGTGCTGCTGTGCGCGGTGAGCGTGGCGACCGACGAGGTGCTTTGGAAAGTGATCGCCTCCGATCGCGATTATGCGACGGGCCAGGGCGGTGCCAAGGTCGAATTCGATCGGGTCGCCGACGCCTTGTCGCCGGCGTCTCGCCACGCCATCGAACGGATCGCGGTCGAAGGCGGCGACATGATCATGCAGATCCTGGGGATCGCCGAAACGTCGATCGTGACGATGCTCGATAACGCCGGCAACCCCAGCCTCTCGCTGGACAATACCGCACAGGTCGAGCGCCATGAGTTGAATAGGAGCATCCTGAGCATGGCCTATGAGCTTCTTCGGCTGACCGGCAGACGCCCACGCGCTGGCGCCAACGCCCGCCTGGCATCGCTGCAGCGCCTATGGAATGCGATTGATCTGGAACTGGACAGGCAAAACAAAGACCAGTTCTATTGAGCGGACAGCGCCACGCAAGCAGCTGCCTCGTGTCGACAGGTGGAAGGACGCAGCACCTGCTCTTGCTGTACGTTGCTGGCTGGCCTTGCGCACCCCGCCAGTGCGCGCGTGTAGGGCATCGTCCAGACCAGGATCAGCCCTCGCACCACACCGCCAGCTCGTGGCCGTCGCGGTCGGCGAAGTGGAAGCGGCGTCCGCCCGGGAACGCGAACACAGGGCGCACGATGCGGCCGCCGGCCGCTTCGATGCGGGCCTGGGTGGCGGCGAGATCGTTGGAGTACAGCACCACCAGGGCACCGCCGGGTTGCGCGGTGCCGTGGAAGAAACCGCCGCTCAGGCGGCCGTCGCGGAACTCGCAGTAGTCCGGGCCGTAGTCCTGGAAGGTCCAGTCGAAGGCCTGGCCGTAGAAGGCCTTGGCCGCATCGATCGAGGCGACGGCGAATTCCAGGTAGTCGATGCGGTGATGCTGTTCGGCGCGGGACATGGGCGGCTCCTGTGGATGGGGCGCCAGTATCCCGCGCCGCGAAGCGCTCGGCTTGGCGAAAACGGCCACCGCGGCGGCGACTGCGTTCGACACGCGTAGCGGGAGGTGTCCCGGGCGCATGACACGCCGCGGCGCCCGCTGTACGTTCTTGGCGAATCCTCCAGGAGTCGCAGCATGGACATGTAAGCGTTGGCGCGGCAGATCTTCGACGCGCAGCCCTTCAGCCGACTGATCGGCGCGAGGCTGAGCGTGCTCGGCGACGCGCAGGCGGAGATCGTGGTCGACATGCGCGACGACCGCGTCAGCAGCACGGATTCGCGCATGGTGGCGTGCTGAGCTATCTCGCCGACAACGCCCTGACTTTCGCTGGCGGCTTGGCACTGGGCGGCGATGCGCTCACCGCCGAGTTCAAGATCAACTATTTGCGGCCGGCGCGCGGCACACGGCTGATCGCGCGTGCGCAGTCGATCGGCAAGGGCAAACGCCAGGCGGTATGCCGCTGCGACATCGTCTCGGTCGAGGAAGGCGGTGAAGGTCTGTGTGCAGTCGCGCAGGGCACCATCGTCACCGCGCGCTGAGCGCTCTGTTCTCGGCTGCGTGCTGCGCGCTGCCTTGGCGCGGCTGAGACGGTCGTGCCACACGCGGCGTTCGCGGTTCCGGGCTGGCGCGGTACGCGAGCGGCGACGAACGCGCGGCGCAGTGCGCTCACTTCGGCGGCAACGTGCGCACGAAAGCGATGGCCTCGCGCAGCAGGCGCGCGGCGAGCGCGTCGTCGGCAAAGATCTCCGGCGCGACCCGGACCCAGCCGGGCATCGCCCGGCCGCGCGATAGCATCGGCTCGATTCCCGGTATCGCCAACGCCCACGCGTCGTGACCCTTGCCGAGTCGCACCAGCACGCCATCGTCGCGCGCGCCGCACAGCAGATGGCCGTGCAGCAGCCAGGCCCAGCCACCGAACATCGGTTTTTCGGTCAGATCCCGCTGCGCACCGAGCGTGTCGCGCAGCATGTGTTCCAAGCCTGCATCTCTGGCCATGTGTCACCCAGGTCTTCGCACTTGGCGGCACGGTAGCAAACGGCGCAAGACGACAGCCTGCGCTCGCTGCAGCGCGGCGCCGGCGCCGGCGCCGGCATGCAGGCAGGCGGTTTTCGCCGTAATCCAAGCGAATGCAGGTGCGCGCGTAGGCGCGGTTCCTGGCCACTTTTTCGTGATCAGCCGCGATGGGTGTTATCGGGAATGCCTGTCGCGGCTGAAGCCGCTCCCACAGGTGCGGCACCAGCCTTGTCGGAGGACTGCACTGTGGGAGGGACTTCAGTCCCGACGACGGAGGGTGTCAGTCGGCGTTCGGCTTCGCTTGTCGCGGCTGCATGACAGGTGACTCCTACAGGGGGCCACAGCGCGCGTTTGTCGCGATCGGCGGCGCATTGCCGTTGCAGGCCCTGTCAGCGCGCGTGCCGTTGCACCAACTCGCGTGGGCTGAGCCCGGTCAGTTGCCGGCTGTCGCGCACCAGGTGCGGTGCGTCGCCGTAGCCGGCCTCCAGTGCCGCCGCGGTCAGGCTGAGATGCTGGCGGGCCAGGGCCAGGAAGCGTTGCAGGCGCAGGATGCGCTCGAGGGTCTTGGCGCCGTAGCCGAAGGCGGCGTGGCTGCGCCGCCGCAGCGTGCGTTCGCTGACGCCCAGCATGCGGGTCAGCGCGGCCAGGCGCGGTGGCGTGTCGCCGGCGAGTTGTGCGAACAACCAGGCCATCTCGCGGTCGGCCTGCAGCGGGCGGCTGGCGCACAGTGCGTGCAGGGCCGCCAGCGGGTCGGCGGCCTCTTCCAGGCGCGCCTGCCAGTGACGGCCGCGTCTGCCCCACAGCGTGTCCAGCGGTATGCGCTGGTCGGCGATGGCATGCAGCGACAGGCCGAGCAGGCTGGGCCCGGCGCCCGCAGCCAGCCGCACCGCCGTCAGCACGCTGCCCGGCGTCACTGTGGCGTCGGTGGCGCAGTGGTCCGGCCCGGCCACGAACAGCGCGCGACCGTCCCAGATCAGATCGACGCAGCCGTCGGGCAGCACCTGCGTCGCGGCGGTCTCGGCTTCGCCCTGGCGGAAACGCCAACTGCAGCGCAGGCGGTCGCGCAACGCCGGTGGTGCGTCGACTTCGGCGTAGCGGGAGGGCAGGGACATGGGCGGTCGGTGTGCAGCGAGCGTGCCGCCACCGTAGCAGAGGCAATGGCGCCGCTGTCTCGCGCGGTGTGGCTACCGCTCCGACGGCCCGCTCTCGTCGTAGCCGCGCGGGGTGAACAGGTCCGGCTGGATCAGTTCGATGAAGGCACGTGCCTGCGGCGACAGGTACTTGCCCTTGCGCACCACCACGCCATAGCTGCGCGCCGGGAAGTAATCGCCCAGGGCGCGGGTAGCCAGGCGCGCATGGTCGGCGTCGGTGAGGCAGATCGAACTGACGATGGACACGCCCATGCCCATCGCCACGTATTGCTTGATCACCTCCCAACCGCCGACTTCCAGTGCCACGGTGTAGGGCACGCGCGCCTGCTGGAATACCAGGTCGACCAGGCGGTAGGTGACCTGGCGCCGCGGCGGCAGGATCAGCGGGTAGGGCGACAGATCCTCCAGGGTCAGCTTGGGCTTGCGGGCCAATGCGTGGTCGCGCGGGGCGATCAGCAATTGCTCGAAGCGGTACACCGGGGCGTAGCTGAGGTCGGCCGGCACGTCGAGCATCGAGCCGACCGCCAGGTCCACCGCGTCCTCGCGCAGCAGGTCGGTGCCGTCGGCGCTGATCGCGTTGTGCAGGGTCAGCCGCACCTGCGGATGGCGGGCACGGAAGGCCTCCACGATCTTGGGCAGCAGATAGAGGATGGTGGAGCTGTTGGCGGCGACGTTGAGCTCGCCGGCATCCAGCCCGCGCGCCTTCTCGCGGAAGTCCGCCTCCAGCCGGTCCAGGCTCTCCACCAGCGGCTGCGCCATCTCGTACAGCAACTGGCCCTCGCGGCTGGGCACCAGGCGGCGGCCACTGCGCTCGAACAGCACCACGCCCAGCTCCCGTTCCAGCGCCTGCAACTGCAGGGTCACCGCCGGCTGGCTGACGAACAAGGCCTCCGCGGCCCGCGACACCGCGCCCAGCCGCACCGTCTGGCAGAACGCGCGCAGCGGTTTCAACCGGTCGGATTTGTAAGGAAATCGCGGGGTTGCAGTGCCGCCCGTGGCCATGACGTGATGGATATAAGTCTTGCTTATATAAAGCATTGACAAAACTGCTTTGTCAAATACATGTGCTGGAAGCACGGTGGAGCCCCGGAAACATCGAGGAATCCCCACATGTCCGCCCCCGCTTTCGCCGCCGCTCCCGACCCATCCACGCGTTCCACGCCGGGCATTGCCCTGACCACGTCGCTGGCCGGCCAGGACGCCTTGCTGCCACCGCCGCTGCTGGCCCTGCTGGTGTCGCTGCACCGGGCGATCGAGCCGGAGCGGCAGGCGCGGCTGGTGGCGCGGCGCGAGCGCCAGGCGTTCTTCGACGCCGGCGGCCTGCCGGACTTCCGTGACGACACCCGCGCCATCCGCGACGGCGACTGGCAGGTGGCGCCGCTGCCGGAGGCGCTGCAGGACCGCCGGGTCGAGATCACCGGCCCGACCGATCCGAAGATGGTCATCAACGCGCTGAACTCCGGCGCCAAGGTGTACATGGCCGACTTCGAGGACTCGACCGCGCCGACCTGGCGCAACCTGGTCGCCGGCCAGCGCGCGCTGGCCGAGGCGGTGGCCGGGACGCTGACCTTCACCGCGCCGGCCGCGCGCGACGGCAGCCCGGGCAAGCGCTACGCGCTGCGCCCCTACGAGGAACAGGCGGTGCTGATCGTGCGCCCGCGCGGCTGGCACCTGGACGAGAAGCACGTGCTGGTCGACGGCCAGCCGCTGGCCGGCGGCCTGTTCGACGCGGCGCTGTTCGCCTTCCACAACGGCCGCGCGCTGCAGGCCAAGGACCGCGGCCCGTACCTGTACCTGCCCAAGCTGCAGTCGATGGAGGAAGCGGCGCTGTGGGAGACCGCGCTGGCCCACATCGAGGACATGCTCGGCCTGCCGCAGGGCCAGATCAAGGTCACCGTGCTGATCGAGACGCTGCCGGCGGTGTTCGAGATGGACGAGATCCTGCACGCGCTGCGCGGCCGCATCGTCGGCCTGAACTGCGGCCGCTGGGACTACATCTTTTCCTACCTGAAGACCTTCCGCCGGCATCCGGACCGGGTGCTGCCCGAGCGCGGCCAGGTGACCATGACCCAGCCGTTCCTGAAGGCGTATTCGGAACTGCTGATCCGCACCTGCCACCGCCGCGGCGCGCATGCGATGGGCGGCATGGCCGCGCAAATTCCGATCAGCCACGACGAGGCGGCCAACGAGCAGGCGATGGCGCGGGTGCGCGCGGACAAGCTGCGCGAAGTCACCGCCGGCCACGACGGCACCTGGGTGGCGCACCCGGCGCTGATCCCGATCGCCCGGTCGGTGTTCGACGAGCACATGCGCACGCCGAACCAGCACGCGGTGCGCCGCGAGGACGTGCAGGCCGACCGCGACACGCTGATCGCCCCGTCTGCCGGCACCATCACCCGCGCCGGCTTCGAGGGCAACATCGAAGTGTGCGTGCGCTACCTGGCGGCGTGGCTGGACGGCAACGGCTGTGTGCCGATCCACCACCTGATGGAGGACGCCGCCACCGCCGAGATCAGCCGCAGCCAGCTGTGGCAGTGGCTGCACGTGGGCGGCCTGCACCTGGACGACGGCACCGCCATCGACTTCGCCCTGTTCGACGCCTGCCTGCGGCAGTTGCCGGCGCGGCTGGGCGAGCGCGCGCTGCTGCCGGGCGGCGCGCGCGTGGACGAGGCCATCGCCCTGCTCGACCGCCTGACCCGCGACGAAGAGCTGGCCGACTTCCTGACCTTGCCGGCCTACCAGTTGATTGATTGAACGCGGGGATTGGGGAGTCGGGATCGGGGATTCGCAAGGGCGGATGCCCGTCCTCCCCGAAGCCGACCGCGACACCCCCACCGTTTCATCGCTGCATCCATTTCGAGGAGAACGCCAGATGAGCACCACGCTGCAGACCGCCGAACAGATCCAGCGCGACTGGGACACCGATCCGCGCTGGGCCGGGATCACCCGCAACTACACCGCCGCCGACGTGGTGCGCCTGCGCGGCACGGTGCACGTGGAGCATTCGCTGGCCCGGCTCGGCGCCGAGAAGCTGTGGAAGTACCTGCACGAGAAGGACTTCGTCAACGCGCTGGGCGCGCTGACCGGCAACCAGGCGATGCAGCAGGTCAAGGCCGGGCTCAACGCCATCTACCTGTCCGGCTGGCAGGTGGCCGCCGACGCCAACCTGGCCGGGCAGATGTATCCCGACCAGTCGCTGTACCCGGCCGACTCGGTGCCGGCGGTGGTCAAGCGCATCAACAACACCCTGCTGCGCGCCGACCAGTTGCACCATGCCGAAGGCAAGGACGAGATCGATTTCCTGCAGCCGATCGTGGCCGATGCCGAGGCCGGCTTCGGCGGCGTGCTCAACGCCTTCGAACTGATGAAGGCGATGATCGAGGCCGGCGCGGCCGGCGTGCACTTCGAGGACCAGCTGGCGTCGGTGAAGAAGTGCGGGCACATGGGCGGCAAGGTGCTGGTGCCGACCCGCGAGGCGATCGAGAAGTTGAACGCCGCGCGCCTGGCCGCCGACGTCATGGGCGTGCCGACCCTGCTGGTGGCGCGCACCGATGCCGAGGCCGCCGACCTGGTGACCAGCGACATCGACCCCAACGATCGCCCGTTCACCACCGGCGAGCGCACCGTCGAAGGCTTCTTCCGCACCAACAAGGGCCTGGACCAGGCGATCAGCCGCGGCCTGGCCTATGCGCCCTACGCCGACCTGATCTGGTGCGAGACCGGCAAGCCGGACCTGGAGTTCGCGCGCAAGTTCGCCGAGGCCATCCACGCCAAGTTCCCCGGCAAGCTGCTGGCCTACAACTGCTCGCCCAGCTTCAACTGGAAGAAGAACCTGGACGACGCCACCATCGCCAAGTTCCAGCGCGAGATCGCCAGTTACGGCTACAAGTTCCAGTTCATCACCCTGGCCGGCTTCCATGCGCTGAATTACTCGATGTTCAACCTGGCGCACGGCTATGCGCGCCGGCAGATGAGCGCCTTCGTCGAACTGCAGGAGGCCGAGTTTGCCGCCGCCGATCGTGGCTTCACCGCGGTCAAGCACCAGCGCGAGGTCGGCACCGGCTACTTCGACGCGGTGACCCAGGCGATCCAGCAGGGCCAGTCCTCGACCACCGCGTTGACCGGGTCGACCGAGGAAGAGCAGTTCCACGGCGAGAAAGCGGCCTGACCTGCAGCCAGACGCTTACGACTCGCCCCTCCCTGGCAGGAGGTGGGAAGCCCGGGTTCGCCCGGGCTTTTTTTTGCGGCGCGCTGGCGCCGGCGGCGAAGCTGTCTACCGTGCGCGACAGCTGGCCGCGGCGTCTCTTTGGCGACGAGATTGGCTGTGAAACGTATCGTGAGCATCACGTGTAGGTGCTATGCTCCCCAGCCAGGGGCCAGCGACGTCACATGAGGGGGCCGGATGAGCTGCGACAGCGCCGCATCCACCGCGCGCGGCACAATTTCCAACGCTGCGGTCGCTCCGAAGCCGAACGAGCTGGCGGTGCTGACGGCCGCGGAATTGCGCCTGTTTTCCGAGTTCGGGCGCGCCCGCACGGTGCGCGCCGGCGATGTGCTGTTCCGCCGCGGCGACGGCGGCAGCGCCATGTTCGTGATCACCAGCGGCGTGATCGATCTGGATTTCGGAGAGGACCTGGTGGTCAAGCACCTGGGCCACGGCGAGTTCTTCGGCGAGCTGGGTCTGTTGATCGGCAACCACATGCGTAGCGCCGACGCGCTCGCCGCCAGCGATGGCGCCCTGGTGGAACTGGACCACGACGACTTCCAGCGCCTGGTCGACCGCGACCCGGGCGTGGTCGCCTATTTCCTGCGCCGTACCATCATGCGCGTGGTGATGAACGAGCAGACCCTGATCCGCCAGCTGCGCCGACGCAACCGCGACCTGGAAGCGGCGCTGGACAACCTCTACGCCACCACCCACCAGCTCACCCAGACCGAAGAGCTGGTGCGCACCGACGAACTCACCGGCCTGCACAACCGCCGCGGGCTGATCCTGCGCCTGCAGGAGTGCCGCCGCGACGGCCGTTCGCCCGGTCCGGGCCTGCTGCTGATCGACTGCGACCGCTTCAAGCACATCAACGACGCCCACGGCCACCTGGTCGGCGACCGCGTGCTGCAGAACGTCGCCAACATCCTGCGCTCGGTCGCCGGGCCGGACGACATCGCCTGCCGCCTGGGCGGCGACGAGTTCTGCCTGCTAGTGGCCGCCGGCACGGTCGAGGATCTGCGCCGCATCGGCGAATTCGTGCTCGCCACCGTGCAGAACCTGCTGGGCGTGCCGCACCCGGCGCCGCACATCTGCCCGGTCAGCATCGGCATCAGCCGGGTCGACCCGCATTCGGACTGGAACGACTGGTACGCCAACGCCGATGCGGCGCTGTACGAAGCCAAGCGCCAGGGCGGCAATCGCCTGTACTGGCACGACCTCGCCTCCGCCAACTGCTGAGCCACGCGCCCCCGCCGAGCCGCCGCCATGACCGACGCCCCCGCACCGCCGCCCGAGGTCCCGCAGCTCCGCACCCTGCTGCTGACCGACCTGTGCGACTCGGTGGCGCTGGTGGAAAAACTCGGCGACGCCAAGGCGGCCGAGCTGTTCAAGCAGCACGACTCGCTGGTGCTGGAGCTGCAGCAACGTTGGCGTGGCCGCCTGATCGACCGCTCCGACGGCCTGCTGCTGCTGTTCGAACGGCCCATCGACGGCCTCGGCTTCGCCCTGGACTACAGCCGCGGCCTGCACGCCCTGGGCGCGGCGCGCGCGCTGGACCTGAAGGTGCGCGCCGGCCTGCACGTCGGCGAGGTGCTGACCTGGCGCAACAGCGACGCCGCGGTGCAGGTGGGCGCCAAGCCGCTGGAAGTGGAAGGCCTGGCCAAGCCGACCGCGGCGCGGCTGATGACCCTGGCCCGGCCCGGACAGATCCTGCTCTCGGCGGTGGCCGAGTCGCTGACCCACCGCGCCGCGCGCGAACTGGGCGAGCGCGGCGAGCGCCTGCTGTGGAAATCGCACGGCCGCTGGCGCTTCAAGGGCATGCCCACCGCGCAGGAGATCTACGAAGTCGGCGAGATCGGCCACACCCCCCTGCGCGCGCCCAAGCCCACGCCCAAGGCCTGGCGCGACATCCCGCTGTGGCGCCGGCCGGCGGCGCTGGCGGCGGAAGCGGCGCTGATCGCCGCGTTCGCGCTCGGCGCCTGGTTCGTCACCCGCCCGCAGCCGGCCATCGCCTTCGCCGAGCGCGATTGGGTGGTGGTGGGGGATCTGCGCAATCTCACCGGCGATGTCGCCCTGGACGACTCGCTGCAGCAGGCCTTCCGTATCAGCCTGGAACAGTCGCGCTATGTCAACGTGCTCAGCGATTTGAAAGTGCGCGATACGCTGACGCGGATGCGCCGCGACCCAGAGCACACGCCGTTGGATCGCGCCATAGCTTCGGAGATCGCGCAGCGCGACGGCGCGCGCGCCGTGCTGCTGGCCACGGTGTCGGAAGTCGGCGGGCGGGTGCGGGTGAGTGCCGAGGTGGTCGATCCACGGACGCAGGCAACTGTCTATGCCGAGTCCCGCGACGGCCGCGGGACCGGCTCGGTGCTGGCGTCGATCGACGCGGTCACGGCATCGCTGCGCGAGCAGTTGGGCGAAGGCGAGGAGGTCATCAGGAAGAATTCGCCTCCGCTGCCGAGCGTCACCACCAGCAGCCTGGACGCCCTGAAGGCCTACGCGATCGCGACGAAGTACTTCACCCGGCGCGACTTCCGGACCGCCGATCAGTACTTCGCCAAGGCGGCGGAGATCGACAAGGATTTCGCGCTCGCCTACATGGGGTCGATGCGGGTCGAGATCTCCACCGCCAACAATCGCGCGGCGCTGCAGTATCTGGCCAAGGCCATGGCCTTGCGCGACCACCTTTCCGAACGCGATGCGCTGTACCTGGATGCATGGGCGAGCGAACTCGGCCCGCACCCGTGGCGGCAGGCCAAGCAGAAGTGGAAGATGCTGTCGGAACTGTATCCGGACTACTACGCCGGCGCGGCGCAGTTCGCCTGGGACGAGTTCACCGAAGGCAATTACGCTTCCGCCGCGCATAGCGTGCAGAAGTTCGCGGTGCCGCAGAATCCGCTGCGCGACGTGGCGGTGGAACTGCAGGGTCGCATCTACCTAGCGCAGGGCCGGTATGGCGACGCGCTGAACGCCTTCAAGCAGGCCGAGGAACTTGGTGGCTATCCGGCGACCCGACGCCATGCTGCGGCGTTCGCGGCGATGAAAGACTATCCGGCGGCTGGCAGGATCATGGCGGCGCTGGCGGCGTCGGGAACGGCGCTGACCGACCACTTCGAACAGATCTCCATTCCGCTGGACCAGGGACGTTTGCACGATGCCGCCGCTGCCGCGCAGGCGGCCGTGGCGGCGTCGGCGGATGCCGAGCCAGTGATCCGTTATCCGCTGCAGATCGCGCAGCAGGCGGTCGCCTTCGTTACCGATCCGCGCACGGTGGACAGGGCGTTGTTGGCGCGAATCGCCGGCGAAGCGTTGGAGCGCGCGGTCCACGGTGACGCCGGCGATCGCGACGACCTGATCATCGTCGCGATGTCGGCGATCCGCTTGGCGCAGCGTAGCGGCGACCGAACGCTGTACGACCTGCACGCTGCGCAGCTCGCGTCCCTGGTCGCGGAGTCGGGCTTTCCGCCCATGACCAAGCTGCTGTCCTTGCTGCAGGCGCAACAGCTCGTCGACAGCGGAAATCCCACGCGTGCGGTCGCTCTGTTACGCGAACAGATCGATGGCCGGGAGCCGTACCAGCTCCATGTCAGCCTGCGTGACGCCTTGCTCGCGGCCGGCGAGAAGAAACAGGCCATCGCCGAAAACGACTGGCTGGTCGCGCGTCGCGGCCTGGCGTACATCGAGCCGACCGGCGGACTGGTGCTGCAATCGATGAATGTCGCCGACGCGAACCTGGCGGTGCTGAGTACCACGGAAATCCTGGCCAGCCTTGGCGAGGCCGACCAGGCACGGCAGAAGGCGGAAACCTTCCGACGCGCCTGGGCCGGGCAAGCGCTACCGAACTATCTGGCGGTCAGGCTGGCGACGACGGAACCCGCCTCGAAACAGTGAACGACCGTGTGCGTACCCTCGGCGGTGAGGTAGGCCAGCAGCAATTCCAGGGCTTCCTGGATTTCTTCCTTGCTCGCCAGGTCCGACGTGCACAGGCAGGTCGGCTCCTCCAGCGCGGCAGCGGCGCGTTGCTCGGAAAGGCCGAGGCTACGCAGCGCCGCGCCCGGATCCTGCGCGAACAGCGCGCGGAAGTCGTCGTCGGTGGACAGAAGCGTGAGCAATTGCTGGGCGGTGGCGAGATCGAAGGGCGGATGCCCCTGCGGCTGATCGGTCATGATGTGGTCCCCTGTTGCGATAGCGGTGGACATGCGATGCACGCATGGTGGAGGTGCGGTTACCACGGGTGCTCGCAGGAGCGACCGGGGCCGCGACGGTATCCTAGCAGTCCGGCATCTCTCCAACGTGGCAAATCGATGCAGCGCTCCCACACCGCGGAAACGAGGGATTCATGCGCCTGAGGCGTTGCGCCGTACTGTTCGTCGAGGCGCGGGAAAGTGTGGCGTTCGACCTGGCGAGCCTGCTCCGTGGTGGTGCCGGACTGCACCGCCGGCGCGCGTGGGTCGCGCTGGCGCCGCACCTGGACAGTGAGCTCGAACTGGACCTAGCCGACCTGCCGTTGCTCGGCCAGGTCAGTCCCACGGAATGGGTCGAGCGTGCGCAACTGGCCGACCATGCGGACGACGCGATCGAGCGGGCCCTCGAACGCGGCCTGCTGATCGGCGACGACCCACGTTCTGCGGCGTTTCGCGAACGCGACGAGGCATTGCGGTCCGCGCATTGGTGGCCGGCTGCCGCCGTCGCGCACTGGGCGAGCCGTTGGCAGGGCATCGATGGGGTGACCGCGATGGAGCGCAACGGCATGGTGTCCGCCCCCGACCTGCGCCGCAAGCTGGGGGCGCCACCGCCCGAAGTGCAGGAGGTCGATTCCGGTCTCGCCAGGATTCCGCTGCCGCGGCTGGACGACGGCGCGTTCGAGGCCATGCTTGCGCGTCGCGTCACCTGCCGCAACTACGACGCTGCCCGCACGCTGCCGCATGCGCTGTTCCTGCGCATGTTGCAGCGCGTGCTGATGGCGCGGGCGACGCTGCGTGTCCAGGACGATACGGTATTCCTGAAGAAGAACGTGCCGTCCGCTGGCGGGTTGCATCCCACCGAAGCCTATCTGCTGGTGCGCCGGGTGGAAGGGATCGAGCCGGGGCTGTACCACTACCACCCGGTGGAGCATGCGTTGTCACCGTTGTCGTGCCCGGGGCCGGACATCGACGCATTCGCGCGTCTGGCGCTGGCCGGACAGCACTGGTTCGCCGATGCCCACGTGCTGGTGCTGCTGGCGCCGCGATTCAACCGGACGTTCTGGAAGTATCGCCAGCACGCCAAGGCTTACCGCGCACTGACCCTGGACGTCGGCCACATTTCGCAGGCGCTGTACTTTTCGGCGACCGATCTGGGGTTGGGCGCGTTCGTCACCTCTGCCATCAACGACGTCGATCTCGGCAAAGCACTGGGCCTGGATCCGATGCGCCAGAGCGTCATGGCGATCTGCGGCTTCGGTTGGCGGTCCGAGCACGCAGCGACGACCGAGTTCGATCCGGCGTGCGACGTCTGGGCGGCGGGGTCCGCTTCGCGGCAGGCGTGACCATGTTGGACGACGAGGTCAATCGACGGCGGTAGGCTTCAGCCAATACTCCAGCAATGGCCCATCCGCCCCGAGCAGCGGGTCACTCTGCGGAAATGGCACCTGCGCGATCCGCTGCAGCATGGCCGCCGTGGGCGGCTCCCGGCAGATGTCCCAGTCCTGGCCGGCCGGATAGGCGCCGACGACCATGAAGTCGGCGCTGGCGGACAGCCGGCAGTGGCCGGTGCCGGCCGGCAGCAACAGGGCATCGCCAGCTGCGAGCGCGACCTCGATGCCGCCGGGGCCGCCGAGCAGCACGCGGGCGCTGCCGCGGGCGACGCCGAGCACTTCGTGCGCGGTGGAGTGGTAGTGGTGGTAATCGTAGATGCCGTCGCGCCATTGCGGCGGCCAGCCGTGCGCGCCGAAGCGGCGTTCGAAGCCGTCGGCGTCGATGGCGCCGACGCAGTGCCGATAGTGCAGCACCGGCAGGAACGGATGGTTGGGCACCCAGTCGTGCGGCGGCAGTTGCCAGTGGTCCAGCGGCATCGCGGTTCTCCTGCACGGTCGTCGGCAGGCCGATGCTAATCGGTCGATGTCGTCGCCATGTCGCCACAGGAACGCAAGCGCGGTGGCGGTCGCGCGGCGTGCCTGCTGCCCACGCGATGCGCCGCATCGCTCGGTGTCCGGATTGCCCCTCAATGCAGAGGCACACTCTCCACGTCGCCGTTCTGATGCGTACCCAGTCGCCCGACCATTGCCGCACTGCTCGGGTTCAGTCCGACCACATGGACCTGCGCGCCGTGGCGGCGGAACTTCAGTACGACCTGGTCCAGTGCGCCGATGGCGCTGATGTCCCAGACGTGCGCCTGGCTCAGATCCAGGGTGACCCGCGCCGGCGCATGGGCGAAGTCGAAGGCGCCGGCGAAGCTGCCGGCCGAGGCGAAGAACAGCTGGCCGCGGATGCGGTAGGTGTGGCCGCCATCGGCGTCCTCGCTCCTGGCGATATCGAGCATGCGCCCGACCTTGCGCGCGAAGAACAGCGCCGACAGCAACACCCCGGTGAGCACGCCGCGCGCCAGGTCGTGGGTGGCCACGGTCACTACGACGGTGCCGAGCATCACCACGCTGGAGCTGGCCGGGTGGGTACGCAGCTGCACCAGCGAGCGCCAGCTGAACGTGCCCACCGAGACCATGATCATCACCGCCACCAACGCGGCCATCGGGATCTGCCGTACCCAGGCGCCGGCGAACACCACCAGCAGCAACAGCACGCTGCCGGCGACCAGCGCCGACAGGCGGCCGCGCCCGCCGGATTTCACGTTGATCACCGACTGCCCGATCATCGCGCAGCCGGCCATGCCGCCGAACAGGCCGCTGACGATGTTGGCCACGCCCTGGCCCACGCATTCGCGGTTCTTGTCGCTGGGCGTGTCGGTCATGTCGTCGACGATCTGCGCGGTCATCATCGACTCGAGCAGGCCGACCACCGCCATCGTCGCGGCGACCGGGAACACGATCCGCAGCGTCTCCAGCGTCCACGGCACGGTCGGCAACAGCAGGCTGGGCAGGCGATCGGGCAGTTGCCCCTTGTCGCCGACGGTGGGCACGTGGATGCCGAAGTACAGCGCCAGTCCGGTCAACAGCACGATGGTCACCAACGGCGGCGGTACGGCCAGCCCGCGCGTCCAGCGGTGCCCGAGCAGCAGCGCCGTCGCACCGCCCACGGCGACCGGCAGCAGCGTCCACGGCGCCATGCTACCTGCGGTCAATGCCGCGCCCAGCACCAGCAGCCACAGGCCGATGCCGGGGAAGCTGCGTCGCGACAGCCAGGGCAGGCCGTAGATCAGCAACAGCCCCAGCGCCACCAGTGGGTACACCGGCACGGGCACGCCGATCAGTTCGGGCAGTTGCGCCATGAAGATCAGGATCGCCAGCGCGTTGACGAAGCCGGTGATCACCGAGCGCGAGACGAAGCGCATCAGCGCGCCGAGCTTGAACAGTCCGGCCAGGATCTGCAGCACGCCGGTCAGCAGCGTGGCCGCCAGCAGGTAGGGCAGGCCGTGCTGTTTGACCAGACCGATCATCAGCAGCGCCATCGCGCCGGTGGCGGCGGAGATCATGCCGGGGCGTCCACCGGCGAAGGCGATGGTGACGCAGATGCAGAAGGCGGCGTACAGGCCGATCTTGGGGTCGACCCCGGCGATGATCGAGAACGCGATCGCCTCGGGAATCAGCGCCAGTGCGACGACCAGGCCGGCGAGCACGTCGCCACGGAGATTGCCGCACCAGGATTGGCGCAGGGAAGAGAAAAGCTTCAAGGTAGACACTCCCGACACCGCCCTGTCGCAGGGCAGCGCTCGCTGTATGCAATGGAAAACCAGCAACCTGCGGCCAGCCGTCGAGGCGGGCCGATGCGAGCGGCGGGGTTCAGGGTGGTGTCATGGGAAGCGCGTGGTGAGGGATCGGCGCGAGCAGAGGCGCGTCGCCAGTATACGCGACGGCTGTCGCCGCGCCCGCTGTGACCGCATCCACGCTGCCGCCATCGTGCGACTCACGTTGCGCTCACTTTCGCCGCGCAGAATGTGGCAATCGCAACGCCGCATCGTGGAGTCGGCCATGCAGGATCTACGCATCGATCATGTCGATGGCGCCTTGTCCGCCCTGGACCAGGCCGACCCGCAGTACAAGGCGGCGCTATGGCAGTGGGCGTGCCTGGAAATGCTGCACGAGACGCTCAGCGCCATGCACCAGCTCTCGCACCGCGCCGGCGTGGCCGAACTGGTCGCCGATGCCTGGCTGGCACCGGTCGATGTCATCGCGCCGGAGCAACCGTTCCTGGAGCGCGCCGCACTGGCCGATCCCCGCGTGCCGGCGTTCGCACTGGCGTTGGATGCGGCGTCGTCGCGGCAGTCGCGCGCCGAGCTGTGGCGCAGCGGCTACGCCAGTGCGGTGCAGGCCACCTTGCAGGGCATGCAGGCATTGGCCGGCAAGCACCGGATCGACGCGCGGCTGCCGCAACACGCCGCAGTTGCCTGAGCGCTGCGCGGAGCGCGCCATTCGTGCTGCTGCGCCTTCGGGCGGCCGTGATAACGCGGCACGCGTTCTGCTCGTACTGAGTCGTCTTCGTCGCTAGCCTCGGCCGTGAGCGCCGGGGCGCAGCACCGCCTCGACATTGCGCTTCGCTGGTCGCGCAATGACACGCGCCCCACATCGCGTTCACCCCCATGCGACGGCCTTCGCGACAGCCTGGGTGCATGCGCCACGACGACCGCCATCCTGCGGCTCCCCCTTCCGCGCCCTCGCCGCCACCGAGGCGCGTCCGAGACGCCAGCGGCACGTCCGAAGCCGCGGCCTGGTGGCGGCAGCTGCGTGGCAGCCGCTGGCTGGGCGCAGTCGTGGTGCTGCTGTTGCTGGCGCTGGTCGTCGTGCTCCTGCTGCGCTGGGGTGGCGCGTGAACGAGGCAGTGCGCCTTCCCGATCCGCACGGAGCATCCCACATGGCCCGATCCGCTCCCCATGCCCAGGTCCGCGCCTGCCATCTGCGCGAGGCCGCGTCCGCTGGCCATGAGGCGGCCACGCATGCCTGGGTGGCCGCCGAAGTGGCGCGCTTGATGCATCTGCCGTTGCACAAGGAAGGCTGTGCTGCCGGAGCCTGTGCGTTCTGCGTGCCGGACGAAACCCTCACCACCGCGCAGGCCGAACAGTTCGGCGTGCATGCCGCGGCCGATCTGCTTGGCGGCGTGGTGCCGCATGCCTTCGTCGCGACCAAGGCGATCAGCCATCCGCTGATCGATGCCGATGCGCAGGCGCCGGATGGCTGGCAACCGGACCTGGGCGTGGCGCTGGCGTCGGCCACGCTGCCGGGCTACACCGCCTTCAGCGCAGCGGACGCCCGGCGCGCGTATGCGCGCCTGTGCGAGGGCGGCCAGGTGCGGCTGAAGCTGCCGCATGGGGTCGGTGGACTGGGGCAGGTGTTGCTTGGCGATGCGCAGGCGCTGGATGCCGCGCTGGCGGCACTGCCCGCACAGGAGCTGAACCGGCATGGCGTGGTACTGGAACGGCATCTGCACCAGCCGACCACCTTCAGCGTCGGCGAAACCCACTGCGCCGGCGTGACCATCGCCTACTGCGGCACGCAATCGCTCACCCGTGACAGCAGCGGCCGCGAGGCGTACGGCGGCTCGGAGCTGCACGTGATCCGCGGCACCCTCGACACGCTGCTGGAGCAGCCATTGCCGCCGCGCCAGCGCACCGCGGTGATGAAAGCGCGCGATTACGATCGACTGGTGGCCGCGGCCTATCCCGGCTTCTATGCCTCGCGGCGCAACTACGACGTGATCGAGGGCCTGGTGCCCGACGGCAGCGTCGCCTGCGGCGTGCTCGAGCAGTCCTGGCGTGTCGGCGGCGCCACGCCGGCGGAACTGGCCGCGGTCGCCGCGTTCCAGCAGTCGCCGACGCTGCAGCGCGTGGTCGCCGCCACCGTCGAACGGTACGGTGCGCATCCGCCGCCGCCGGCCGGGGCGCAGGTCTACTACGTCGGCGAGGAGCCGCGCACCGGCCTGCTGACCAAGTACCGCTACATGCGCAGCGCGGCCTGATCCATGGAAGCCGAACTTTCCAGCATCGACATCGCAGTGGATGGCGCATCCCTCAGCGGCACCCTGCTGACGCCGACCAGCCGCCTGCCCGGCGTGCTGTTCGTGCATGGCTGGGGTGGCAATCAGCACCACAACCTGGTGCGCGCGCGCGAGGCGGCGGGCCTGGGCTGCGTCTGCCTGACCTTCGACCTGCGTGGCCACGAAGGTCTGGCGGCGATGCGCGAGACGGTGACGCGCGCGCAGAACCTGGACGACATCAAGGCGGCCTACGATCGCCTGGCGGCGTCGCCGCAGGTGGATCCGGAGGCGATCGCAGTGGTGGGGCTGAGCTACGGCGGCTATCTGGCCGCGTTGCTGACCCTGGAACGGCCAGTGGAGTGGCTGGCGCTGCGCTCGCCGGCGCTGTACAAGGACGCGCACTGGGATGGCCCGAAAGTCGCGCTGAACCGCGATCCGGACCTGATGCCGTACCGGCACCGCGTGGTGGCGCCGGCGGACAACCGCGCCCTGGCGGCATGCCAACGCTATCGCGGCGATGTGCTGCTGGTGGAGGCCGAGCGCGACGTGATCGTGCCCGGGCAGGTGCTGAGGAACTACGCCGCCGCGTTCTCCAACGCACGCACTCTGACCACGCGCACGATCGCCGGCGCCGATCACGCGCTGACCGAGAAGGCGCACCAGGCCGCCTACACGCGCTATTTGATCGACTGGTTGACCGACATGGTGATCGGACGTCGCGTGGCGCTGGCCAGCAGCGTGGTCGAACAGCGCAAGCAGCGGCTCAAGCACAGCGAGGGCGATGCAGCGACGGCGCCGGGCCAGGGGTCGAACGCGTTTCACGGCCGCCTCGAAGCGAAGGAGCGCAGCGCCCCGCCGCCTACTTCCACCTCGCCGCCCACTTCGTCGCGTTGAGCCGTACGCAGCGCGGGAGGCGTGTGACCGCTGCACGCGGCGCAGGCCGCGAATGTGCCGTGTGCGCGATGGTGTGCTAGCCGGTTGTCGCTGCTGCGCGGGCAGGCGGCGACCTGGGCGCTTTCAATAACGCCCGAAGACTCGTCGTGGGAGCGGCTTCAGCCGCGACAGCAGTTCCCAGTAACGCCAGTCGAGGCTGAAGCCGCTCCTACACGGGCGACGATGAGATGCCCCGCTGCGCGAGGCGCTCTTCAGTGACAACGCCCCGCATGCGCCAGGTGCTGCCAGGCATGCCGCACCAGCCAGCGCGCCTCGTCCCATGGCACCGACAGCATCGGCGCGCACTGGTGATAGGCGTCCTGCAGCACGCGGTACAACTGCGCCTCGCTGGCGCGCGGGTAGGCCAGGTACACGTCGTAGCCGATCTTCAGCAACTGCGCGTAGTCGGTGAAACCCTGATGGCCGAGGCGGCCCTCGGCGTGGGCCTGGCGCCAATACGCCATCTCCGCGTCCAGATCGACGGCGTGGCGGTGCTGATGCGCAGGATGGGCAGGCTGGGCAAATGCGGAGGCGGTGTGCATGGACGTCACTCCGATGTCGGCGATCCCCTGTGATGCCGATCCTAGCCGATGAACGAAGGCTGACCGTGAGGGAGGCGTTTGCCGGGCGTGAAGCCGCGCCGTCGTCGGCCTGAGGGCCAGTCGCGGGCTGGGATGGTCCGCACCCTGCGTCGCTTGGCCCTTTGATTGCAGGCATCTCCGGCGTCCCCTGAGGCCCGTGTGTCACGGCTGCTGGGCATGCTGCACTGCAGCTTGCGCCGAAATAATGATGATCTATAACTATTATCAGTCCTAAGTGATCCTTCCTCCCCTCCCCCCATGCAGGCCTATCCATGAGCAGCTACCAAGACCGCTGGCAGACCGTCCAGGTCGAGATCGACGCAGGCATCGCCTGGGTCACCCTGAACCGGCCGGACAAGCGCAACGCGATGAGCCCCACCCTCAATCGCGAAATGATCGACGTGCTGGAGACGCTGGAACTGGACAGCAGCGCCGAGGTGCTGGTGCTGACCGGCGCCGGCGAATCCTGGTCGGCCGGCATGGATCTGAAGGAATACTTCCGCGAGACCGACGGCAGGGAAGAGATCGTGCAGGAGCGCATGCGCCGCGACTGCTCGCAGTGGCAGTGGCGCCTGCTGCGCTTCTACAGCAAGCCGACCATCGCCGCGGTCAACGGCTGGTGCTTCGGCGGTGCGTTCTCGCCGCTGGTGGCCTGCGACCTGGCCATCGCCGCCGACGAGGCGGTGTTCGGGCTGTCGGAGATCAACTGGGGCATTCCCCCGGGCAACCTGGTCAGCAAGGCGGTCGCCGACACCATGGGCCACCGCAACGCCATGCTCTACATCATGACCGGGCGTACCTTCACCGGCACCGAGGCGGCGCAGATGGGCCTGGTCAATGCCAGCGTGCCGCGTGCGCAGCTGCGTGACGAGGTGACCAAACTGGCGCAGGAACTGCAGCAGAAGAATCCGGTGGTGCTGCGCTTCGCCAAGCACGGCTTCAAGCGCTGCCGCGAGCTGACCTGGGAGCAGAACGAGGACTACCTGTACGCCAAGGTCGACCAGTCCAATCACCGCGATCCCGAGAAGGGCCGGCAACAGGGCTTGAAGCAATTCCTGGACGACAAAACCATCAAGCCCGGTCTGCAGACCTACAAGCGCTGACCCGTCGCGTCGCCTGCGGCCCGCGGGGCCGCGGCGGCGTTACCGCACGCCGTACCGTCTCTTTCCTCCGGATGGTTCCGATGAATGCCGCTGAGTCCGTTGCCACCGCCGTGCGCTACCGTCCTGTCGGACTGAGCCACGCCGATACCGAGGTCCACCGCGATGCCGACGGTGTGCTGCGCCTGCGCGCGCGCGAACCGCTGGCGCCGCTGCCCAGGCACCTGCTGCAGCGCCTGCAGCATTGGGCGCTGCACACCCCCGATGCGACCTTCGTGGCGCAGCGCGACGAAGACGGGCAGTGGCGGCGCCTGAGCTACGCGCAGATGCTCGAGCGCACCCGCCGCATCGCCGCCCATCTGCTGGACATGGGGCTGTCGGCGCATCGGCCGCTGGCGATCCTGTCCGGCAACGACCTGGAGCACCTGCAACTGGCATTCGCGGCGATGTACGCCGGCATCCCGTACTGCCCGGTGTCGCCGGGTTATGCGCTGTTGTCGCGCGATTACGCCAAGTTGCGGCACGTGGCCGAGGTGCTGCGCCCGGGCCTGCTGTTCGCCAGCGACGGCGAGGCGTTCGCCACCGCCATCGCCGCGGTGTTTCCCACGGATGTGCCGGCCGTGTGCGTGCGCGGTGCGGTGCGCGACCGCGCCAGTCTGCGCTTCGACGACCTGCTGGCGCCGCGTGCGCTGGATGCCGCCGATGCGGCCTTCGCCGCCTGCGGCCCGGACAGCATCGCCAAGTTCCTGTTCACCTCCGGCTCCACCCTGCTGCCCAAGGCGGTGATCACCACCCAGGGCATGCTGTGCGCCAACCAGCAGATGCTGTTGCAGACCTTCCCGGTGCTCGGCGAGACGCCGGTGCTGGTCGACTGGTTGCCGTGGAACCACACCTTCGGCGGCAGCCACAACATCGGCATCGCCCTGTACAACGGCGGCAGCTTCTACCTCGACGACGGCAAGCCGACCCCGGCGCTGTTCGAGCAGACCCTGCGCAATCTGCGCGAGATCGCGCCCACCGTATACCTGAGTGTGCCGCGCGGTTGGGAGCAGCTGGCGCAGGCGCTGGAACAGGACGCGGCGCTGCGCGAGACCTTCCTGTCGCGCATGCGCATGTTCTTCTTCGCCGCCGCGGCGCTGTCGCAGGAAGTCTGGGATCGCCTGGAACGCATCGCCGAGGCGCACTGCGGCGAGCGCATCCGCATGCTCGCCGGCCTGGGCATGACCGAGTGCGCGCCGTCGTGCACCTTCACCCACGGCACCAGCAACACGCCCGGCGACGTCGGCGTGCCGGCGCCGGGCTGCGAGGTCAAGCTGGTGCCGGTCGGCGACAAGCTGGAAGCGCGCTTCCGCGGGCCGCACGTGATGCCGGGCTACTGGAACGCGCCGCAGCAGACTGCCGAGGCCTTCGACGAAGAAGGGTTCTATCGCTCCGGCGACGCGCTCAAGCCGATCGATCCGCAGTACCCCGAGCGCGGCCTGCTGTTCGACGGACGCCTGGCCGAGGACTTCAAGCTGTCCTCCGGCGTGTTCGTCAGCGTCGGCCCGCTGCGCACGCGGGTGCTGATGGAAGGCGCCGCCTACGTGCAGGACGTGGTGGTCACCGGCGCCGACCGCGACGCCATCGGCCTGCTGCTGTTCCCGCGGCTGGATGCGTTGCAGGCGCTGTCGGGGCTGCCCGCGCAGGCCGACGCGGCGCAGGTGCTGCACGCGCCGCCGGTGCGCGCCTGGCTGCAGCGGCTGCTGGACACGCTCAACCGCAGCGCCACCGGCAGCGCCAGCCATGTCGCGCGTGCGGCGTGGCTGGAGCAGCCGCCGAATCTGGAAGCGGGCGAAATCACCGACAAAGGTTCGATCAACCAGCGCAACGTGCTGCGCGCACGCGCAGCGTTGGTCGAACAGCTCTACGCCGGGACCGCGCCGGGCGCTGTCGCGGCGCCGTCATGACCGGGCCACCCCGGCGCGGCACCGCATAGGCGGATCGCGCTTCTTCGCACCACTGGCTTCGAGACTTGGGAGGGAATCGATGACTGTGCCTCTTGCGCGCACCCGGCGTGCGCCCCGTAGCGTGTGCCTGGCAATTCTGTGCAGCGTCGGCTGCGGCCAGGCCAATGCCGAACCCGACGGCCCGCAGGGCAAGCTGCTGGCCGATCAGGAAGACTATTCGGCGCTGGCGGCGCGTCCGCGCCAGGGCTGGGAGAAGTGGAAGTACATCCCGCTCGGCGATGGCTGGCTCAGCCTCGGCGGCGAGAGCCGCACGCTGTACGACTACCGCGAGCACGCCGGCTTTGGCCGCTTCGCCACCGATCCGCACGGCTACGCGCAGCAGCGCCTGCGGCTGTGGGCGGACTACCGGCCCTCGGCGTATGTGCGCCTGTTCGGCGAACTCGCCGACAGCCGGGCCGCTGGCCTGCAGACGCGGCCGGTGCAGGCCACCGACCGCAACCCGCTGGACCTGGCGCAGGGCTTCGTCGAGCTGTCCGACGGACAGCCGCAGCCGGCCTGGCGCCTGCGCGCCGGCCGCCAGCAGATCGCCTATGCCTGGCAGCGCCTGCTCGACCCGCGCGATCCGGCCAATTCGCGCATGCCGTTCGATGCGGTGCGCCTGCTGACCCGACAGCCGCGCTGGAGTGGCGGCCTGCTGTGGGGGCGCCCGGTGCTGACCCGCACCGGCAGTTTCGACGACCGCAGCAACCGCGACCAGCGCCTGTGGGGCGCGCACGCCGAAGTGCCGCTGGCGCCCAGCCAGCCGAAGGCGGCGCTGCTGGAGACGCTGTACCTGGACACCGTGCAGGACGGGCGCCGCTATGGCGGCGTGGTCGGCGAGGAGCATCGGCACACCTTGTCCACGCGCCTGAGCGGCGCCGTGCAGGGCTGGGACTACGACCTGGAACTGATCGGCCAGCGTGGCCATTTCGCCGGCCAGCGCGTGCGCGCCTGGCAAGGCACGCTGTTCGGCGGCTACACCTTCGCCGCGACGGCATGGACGCCGCGCCTGGGCTGGCGCATGGAGGCGTCCTCCGGCGACCGCGATCCGCGCGATGGCGAACTCAATACCTTCAACGGCCTGTACGCGCGCGCCTCGGTGTTCGACGGCAGCATGATCAGCAGCAACGTGCGTTCGTTCGGCCCGGAACTGGTGCTGCGCCCCAGCGAACGGCTGTGGATCGACATGTACGTGCTGAAGCTGCAACGGCAGAGCCTGCACGACGGCGTGTACGCGGCCGGCTGGCGGGTGCTGCAGCCGGGCGACGCCAACGCCGAACGCGACATCGGCACGCGCTCGGTGCTGTGGGTGAAGTACCGCTTCAACGCCTTCGCCAGCCTGGACGTGTACGCCCACTACACCCAGGCCGGGCCGTTCCTGCGCGAGGGACCGGTGCGCGGCCGCGACTATTTCTACATCGCCCCCTTCCTGACCCTGCGCTTCTGAGCCGGAGCCTTTCCATGCGCGATCCGCTGCCATCGTCTGCGCCGTACCGCCCGCTGTATGCGTGGTACGTCACCCTCGTGCTGTTGCTGGCCTACACGCTGTCCTTCGTCGACCGGCAGATCCTGGGTCTGCTGGTGCAGCCGATCAAGCGCGACCTGCAGTTGTCCGACTCGGCCTTCAGCCTGGTCCACGGCTTCGCCTTCGCGGTGTTCTACACACTGATCGGGGTAATGCTGGGTCGCGTCGCCGACCGCCGCAACCGCCGCAACCTGATCGTGCTCGGCGTGGTGGTGTGGATCGCGGCGACCGCCGCCGGTGCCTACGTCACCAGCTTCTTCACCCTGTTCCTGGCGCGGGTGTTCGTCGGCGTCGGCGAGGCCTCGCTGTCGCCGGCGGCGTACTCGATGCTGGCCGACTATTTCCCGCCGGAAAAGCGTGCGCGGGCGATGAGCGTGTACACCTCCGGCGTCTACATCGGCTCGGCGGCCGCGTTCATCGTCGGCGGCCTGGTGATCGCGGCCACCAGCAAGGAGAGCATGGTGGTGCTGCCGCTGCTGGGCAGCTTCAGGCCCTGGCAGGCGGCCTTCATCCTGGTCGCGCTGCCCGGGCTGGCGGTGATCGCGCTGATGGCCACGGTGCGCGAGCCGGCGCGGCGCGAGCAGGCCGCTGCGGTGCCCAGCGTGCGCCCGGACCTGAGCCACCTGCGCGACAACGCGCGGGTGTACGTGGCGCTGTTCCTGGCCAACGGCGTGATCGCGATGATCACCTTCGGCATCACCGCCTGGCTGCCGGCCACCTTCATCCGCCGCTGGCAGTGGACGCCGGGCGAGATCGGCCCGGCCTACGGCATCATCATCCTCACCTTCGGCATCGCCGGCATGCTGTTCAGCGGCTTCCTCGCCGACCGCCTGGCTGCGCGCGGCAACCGCGATGCGGCGCTGAAGATCTCGCTGGTCGGGGCCGTGCTGCTGGTGATCAGCAGCGCGCTGTTCGCGGTCGCGCCGGGACCGTGGCCGGCACTGGCGGCGATCGCGCTGACCACGTTCGTGCTGGGCATGCCGGTGGCGCTGGCGCCGGCGATCCTGCAGGCGGTCACCCCGAACCGGCTGCGCGGCCAGGTCACCTCGATCTACCTGCTGCTGGTCAACCTGATCGGGCTGGGCCTGGGTCCTTTCCTGGTGGCGCTGGGCACCGACCACGTGCTCGCCGACGAGCGTCAGGTCGGCCTGTCGCTGGGCGTGGTGTGCATGGGCGCGGCGCTGCTCGGCGCGCTGTGCCTGTGGACGGCGGCCGCGCCGTACCGGGCGCTGCTGCGGCGCGTGGACGCGGCGTTGTGACCATGCGCGGCCATGCCCCTACAATGCAGCTGCGACGGTGTTGCCGGCCGGCGCCGATGGATGCGTGCGCATCCGCCGTGACCTGGTCGCAGGATGCCCCATGCAGGAAGCGCAGTGAGTTCGAAACCGAGTCCCGAGATGTCCAGCAGCGCATTGCCCGCCGATCCGCATGTGGACAGCGTGGACCAGCGGCGCCTGACCAGCCTGATCGGCTACCGCATCACCCGGACAGAACTGCAGGTGCGGCGCCTGTTCCAGGATTGCGTGCGTGCCTTCGAACTGAAGCCGGTGGAGTATTCGCTGCTGGTGTTGGTGGACGCCAACCCCGGCATCAACCAGCGCCAGTTGGGCGAAGTGCTGAGCGTGTCGCCGCCGAACCTGGCGATCGTGGTCGCGCGCCTGGTCAAGCGCAAACTGCTGCGGCAGGTGCGCGGACGCCAGGATCGGCGCATGCAGCACCTGCATCTGACCGCCGCTGGCAATGCGCTGCTGGCGCAGGCCGAAGCCGAAGTGGTGCGCATGGAGCAGCAGCTCGGCACCGCGCTCGGTGCGACCTCGGCGCGCGCGCTGCTGCAGGCGCTGGACCGGCTGGACGCGCTCGAGCGTCTGTAGCGGCTCCCGGCGGCGCGGCTGGTTCCCGCCGACCGCCCCGCTTTTTCACTGATTCGCGACCCGTCGCCAGCGTCCCGCTGACGGCGCGCGTCGCCGCGTGTCCGCACCCTGCGCGCGGCCACGCCCATTCGCGTTCCTGTCTCTGTCCCCCCGCACCCCGCCGTTCCCCTTTCGCTTGGAGTGCCTGCCCCGTGAAGCGTGTTCGCCACCGTGTCCCCTCGCCGTCGCGTGCCCGTGCGCGCCTGTCCCTGCTCGCCGTGCTGGCCATCGCCTGGGTCGCCCCGGCGGCCGCGCAATCGGTGCCGCAGAGCGCCACCTTGCCGACCGGCATCAATACCGGCGGCACCAGCTTCTTCGATGGTTTCAGCAAACCCAATCCGGGCTGGACGGCGATCCAGTACCTGCGCCGCTACGACTTCGATGCGATCAAGGACGCGAACGGCGACGACGTGCCGGTGTTCCGCGATCCGCACATCGGCTCCTCGGTGTGGGTGACCCAGATGGCCTACCTCAGCGACTACAAGCTGTTCGGTGGTTCCCTCGGCATCACCGCGCTGGCCGCGCTCGTCGATCTGGACACCTCGTTCGCGTACGACAGCCCGGTGGCGCTGCGCGACAACGGCGCCGGCCTGGGCGACCTGACCATCGGCCCCTACCTGCAGATGGCGCCGGTGATCCGCGATGGCCGCCCGGTGTTCTCGCAGCGCTTCGAACTGGATGTGCTGGCGCCGATCGGCAAGTTCGACCGCAACCGCGACGTGAACCAGGGCTCGGGCTACTGGTCGGTGCTGCCGAGCTGGGCCTTCAGCATCCTGCCCACGCCGCGCTGGGAGATCAGCGGACGGCTCAACTACCTCTACAACTTCCGCGCCGACAAGGCCTCCAACGTGCCGCAGGGCGACGGCTTCGTGTTCCGCAACGGCCAGGCAGGCGACGCGGCGTGGCTCAACTTCGCCAGCTCGCTGGAAGTGGTCAAGGACCTGCACCTGGGCATCAACGGCTACTACCTCAAGCAGCTGCGCGACAACCGCACCAACGGCCAGCGCGTCGCCGACAGCAAGCAGACCCAGTTCTATCTCGGCCCGGGCCTGTCGTGGCGGATCGACCAGAAGAACATCTTCAACGCCAACTTCTACATGCCGGTGGAGGTCAAGAACGCACCTTCCGGCCACAACGTCAACCTGCAATACATCCACGTCTTCTGACGACCAACCCCGCAACGGACACGCGCTGCCATGAACCTGCACAACAAGACCCTCCTCGTCACCGGCGTGGCCTCCGGCATCGGCGCCGAGGTCGCGCGCCTGGCGCGCTTCCACGGTGCCACCGTGATCGGCATCGACCGCCAGCCGGTCAACATGACCCTGCACGGCTTCCACCAGGCCGATCTCGGCGACCCGGCCTCGATCGACGCGCTGGTGGCGCAGCTGCCCGAGCGCATCGACGCGCTGGCCAACATCGCCGGCGTGCCGGGGACCGCACCGGTGGACGTGGTGGCGAAGGTCAACTACCTGGGCCTGCGCCACCTCAGCCAGGCGTTGCTGCCGCGCATCGCGCCCGGCGGCAGCATCATCAACATCGCCTCCATTCTCGGCGCCGAGTGGCCGCAGCGGCTGGACCTGCACAAGCAACTGGCCGCCGCCGACAGCTACGCCGCCGGCAGCGACTGGCTGGCGGCGCAACCGGTGCCGCAGGCGACCTGCTACCAGTACTTCAAGGAAGCGCTGATCGTGTGGACGCTGCTGCGTTCGCGCGACTGGTTCGCCGAGCATTCGGTGCGCGTCAACAGCGTCGCGCCCGGTCCGGTGTTCACGCCGATCCTGGGCGATTTCGTCACCATGCTCGGGCCCGAGCGGGTCCAGGCCGACGCCGGCAAGATGAAGCGCCCGGCCTATGCCGACGAGGTCGCCGAGGCGGTGGTGTTCCTGGCCTCCGATGCGGCGCGCTGGATCAACGGCGTCAACCTGCCGGTGGACGGCGGCCTGGCCGCCACCGCCCTCTGAACCACTTCTTCTTCCTCTTTCCACGAGAGCACACAGCATGCACAGCACCGAACCCCTGGCCGCCGCGTCCACCTGGAGCGAGCGCATCTTCAACGGCGAGTGGGTCGCCGCCCAGGGCGGCGTCCTCGAAGTGATCGAACCGGGTAGCGGCAAGCCGTTGCACCGCGTCGGCCAGGCCAATGCGGCCGACGTGACCGCGGCGGTGGCGCAGGCACGCGAGGCGCAATGCGCCTGGGCGGCCACGCCGCCGCGCGAGCGCGCGGCCGTGTTCCATCGCGCCGCGCAGGTATTGCAGCAGCATGCGGCGGCGGCCGCGGCGCTGATCGCCCGCGAGACCGGCGGCATCCTGCCCAAGGGCGAGCACGAGGTACGCGAGGCCATCGTGCTGCTGCAGCAGGCCGCGGCGATGCCGCTGCAGGCGCAGGGCCAGGTGCTGCCGAGCGCGCCGGGCCGGCTGAGCCTGGCGCGGCGCCTGCCGCTGGGCGTGGTCGGGGTGATCTCGCCGTTCAATTTCCCGCTGGTGCTGTCGCTGCGCTCGGTGGCGCCGGCGCTGGCGGTGGGCAATGCGGTGGTGCTCAAGCCCGATCCGCGCACGCCGTATGCCGGCGGCTTCGTCATTGCCGAAGTGCTGCAGCAAGCGGGCCTGCCGAAGGGGCTGCTGCATGTGCTGCCGGGCGGCGCCGACGCCGGCCAGGCGCTGGTCGAGGCACCAGGCGTGCCGATGATCGCGTTCACCGGTTCCACCGCCGCCGGCCGCCGCATCGGCGAGCTGGCCGGCAAGCACCTGAAGAAGACCGCGCTGGAACTGGGCGGCAAGAATTCGCTGATCGTGCTCGACGATGCCGACCTGGACAAGGCGGTGTCGGCGATCGCGTTCGGCGCGTACTTCCACCAGGGCCAGATCTGCATGGCCACCGGCCGCGTGCTGGTCCAGCGCAGCATCGCCGCGGAACTGACCCGCCGCCTGGCCGAGAAGGCGCGGCACCTGCCGGTCGGCGACCCGGCTACCGCGCACGTGGCGCTCGGCCCGATCATCGACCAGCGCCAGCTGCAGCACGTCAAGGAGGTGGTCGATGCCTCGGTGGCGGCGGGCGCGGTGATCGAGGCCGGCGGTACCCACGACGGCCTGTTCTATGCCGCTACGGTGCTGTCGAACGTGCAGCCGGGCATGCCGGCGTTCGAGGAGGAAGTGTTCGGCCCGGTCGCCAATGTCATTGCCTTCGACAGCGACGACGAGGCGGTGGCACTGGCCAACCAGACCGAATACGGCCTGTCGGCCGGCATCCTCTCGGCGTCGGTCGGCCGCGCGATGGCGCTGGGCGAGCGCCTGCATACCGGTCTGCTGCACATCAACGACCAGACCGTGGCCGATGAGGTGACCAACCCGTTCGGCGGCACCGGCGCCTCCGGCAACGGCACCAGCATGGGCGGCCCGGCCGACTGGGGCCAGTACACGCACTGGCAGTGGGTGACGATCCAGGACAGTGCGCCGCAGTATCCGTTCTGAGTGTTGATTCGCCGGGCGTCGCATCGGCGCCCGGTGATGCGGTGGCACGTAGTGAGTGCAGGGAGCGGCGTTTGCTCCGTTGTGTGCAGGTCGAGGCGTACGCGGCCTGCGCGTTCGGTGTGGCACCGGCACTGCAGTGTGGGAGGGACTTCAGTCCCGACGCCTCGGCGGCGATTCACCATTGCCGCTGCGTTCGTCGCGGCTGAAGCCGCTCCTACACCGGACGACGCTGAAATATCCCTGTAAATCCTTGTAGGAGCGGCTTCAGCCGCGACCGGTCCGTCCCGACGACCCCACGCGCTCACCCTTGCGCCCGCTGCCGGAACTGGATCGGCGAACACCCTGCATGCCGGCGGAAGCAGCGGCTGAAATACGCCGCATCCGCATAGCCCAGGACTTCTGCGAGCTGCTGCACGGTCAAGGTGGTGTAGACCAGGCTGCGCCTTGCTTCGAGCATGATCCGCCGCTGCAGCAGTTCCAGCGCCGAGGCGCCGGCCAGGCGCCGGCACAGCGCATTGAGATGGCTGCGGCTCAGTCCGAGCCGGTCGGCATAACGTGCCAGCGGCCAATGTTCACGGTAATGCGCGTCGATCAGCGCGGTGTAGGCGCGCACATGGCGCGCGCCGCGGTCGGCATCGTGCGGATCGGCATGGACATGTGCCAGTGCGCCGCGTGCAGCCCAGAGCAGGGCCTGGGTCGCCAGCGCCTGCAGCATCGGCTCGCGGCCGGGGCGGCGTTGCGCGTGTTCGGCGGCGATGGCGGCGAAGCAGGCATCGAGCATCGGTTGCTGGTCGCCCGCGGGCAGGCATAGCGGCCGCGCCAGCGCTTCGTCCAGACTCGGCCACTGCGCCGACAGGCGCTGCCGCAGCGGTGCCGACACGGTCACGATGTGGCCGCGCACGTTGCGCTGGAAGCGGAAGCCGTGCACGCACAGCGGCGGCAACAGCAGCAGGCACGGGCCGCGCAGACGCTGCTGCGTTCCGTCCAAGTGCAGGCCGGCGCTGCCGCGCTGCAGATACAGCAGTTGCAGCAGGTCGTCGTGGCGGTGCGGACGGATATGCCAGTCGTGCAGACGGCTGCGCGCGGCGATGGATTCCCAGTGCAGCAGGTCCGGTGTCTCGCGATCGCCGGTCTCGCCGTACAGACGGAAGGCCGGGACCGTGACGGGCGACGCGGCAGCGGCGGAAGCAGTGCGGGGCATCGGCGAAAAGTACCGGAATCGGTCGCGATGATCCATGTCCTCGGTGCGCTGCAACCGGAACACTGTGGGTCGGTCCCATCCTCTGGAGGACATATGCGTACCCAGGTCGCCATCGTTGGCGCCGGCCCGGCCGGACTGCTGCTCGGGCAGTTGCTGCACGGCCACGGCATCGACACCGTCATTGTCGAACGGCAGACGCCCGAGCACGTGCTGTCGCGGATCCGCGCCGGTGTGCTGGAGCAGGGCACCGCCGACCTGTTGTGCGCCGCCGGTGCCGGCGCGCGCATGCAGCGCGAAGGCATCGTCCACCATGGCTTCGAACTGGCGCTGGAGCAGCGCCGCGAACGCATCGAACTGAGTGCGGCAACTGGCGGCCGTGCGGTCACCGTCTACGGCCAGACCGAAGTGACCCGCGACCTGATGGACGCACGCCAAGCGGCCGGCGCCACCACACTCTATTCCGTCGAGGATGTGCAGCTGCATGATGTCGACGGGTCGCAGCCTTGGCTGAGCTTCGTGCAGGACGGTGTCACGCAGCGCCTGGACTGCGAATACGTGGTCGGCTGCGACGGCTTCCACGGGGTCAGCCGCCGCGCGATCCCGGCCGAGGTGCTGCGCGTCTACGAGCGGGTCTATCCGTTCGGCTGGTTGGGCGTGCTGGCCGACACCCCGCCGGTGGCCGATGAGCTGATCTATGCGCGCAATGCGCGTGGCTTCGCCCTGTGCAGCATGCGTTCGCCCACCCGCACCCGTTACTACGTGCAGGTGCCGGCGGACGAGCGGGTGGAAGACTGGTCGGACGATCGCTTCTGGGACGAACTGCGCAGCCGCCTGCCCGACGACGTGGCGCAGGCGCTGGTCACCGGCCCCTCGCTGGAGAAGAGCATCGCGCCGCTGCGCAGCTATGTCGCCGAACCCATGCAGTACGGCCGCCTGTTTCTGGCCGGCGATGCCGCACACATCGTGCCGCCGACCGGGGCCAAGGGCCTGAACCTCGCCGCCGGCGACGTCGGCCTGCTCGCGCACCTGTTCGCGCAGGCGCAGCACGAAGGCAGCGACGCGCCGCTGCAGCGCTATTCGGAACTGGCGCTGCAGCGTGTGTGGAAGGCCGAGCGCTTCTCCTGGTGGATGACCACGATGCTGCATCGCTTCCCGGACGAAGACGCGTTCAGCCGCCGCCTGCACGACGCGGAGCTGGACTACCTGCTCGGCAGCGCTGCCGGGCGCGCCACCATTGCCGAGAACTATGCGGGACTGCCGTTGGCGCTTTGAGAGCGGGAATTGGGGAGTCGGGATTGGGGATTCGTCGAGCCGCGTCCCAGTCAGTCTGCGCATGTCGATCGTGCCCGTCTTCGCTTTCTTCAAATCCCGAATCCCGAATACCCACTCTCGATAGAAACGTTGTCTATCACCGCGATCGATGACGGCGATGAAAAGAGCGGATCGACGGCGGCGTAGACCGTCAGTGCGTCGCTGCGGCATGCACCGCATACGAACATTTGGGTGCGTACTGCCGCGCCATTTCTGATGTCGAGGTAACTGTGGCGGTTCTCCCAGACCAGGAAAAAAGCCGCTAAATCCGCGCGTTTTTCGTAATTTCCCGCGTCGCGCAGCCGCTGCGCATTGCTACGCTGCAGTCGCGCCGGTGCCAACGTTGCCGCGCATCGCGGCAGCGCAGCGTCATTGCGCATTCCCCTGTTCCCCCATCGGAGAGTCTTCCATGAAGATCCGCTTTCAGGCCTGTCTGCTGGCGCTGCTGCTTGCGCTCCCGGTCGCGTCCGCGTTCGCGCAGACCGCGGTCACCGCCAATCCCAACCACGAACAGTTGCTGCATGGCGAAGACTGGCGCACCACAGCCAACAAGCGCCTGGTCTACGACTTCTGGCGCATCGTGTTCGAAGCCGGGCATACCGAATATGCGCCGATGTACATGGCCAAGGACTACATCCAGCACAATCCGACCGTGGCCAACGGCCGCGATGCGTTCCTTGCGTTCCTGACGGCGTTCGTCAAGCCGACGCCGATCCAGCCGCGGGTGCAGTTGCCGCTGGTGGCGATCCTGGCCGAAGGCGACTACGTGACCCTGGTGTCGGTGCGCACGCTGCCCGATCCCAAGGACGCCAGCAAGACCTACACCACCACCTGGTTCGACATGTTCCGCATCCAGAACGGCAAGATCCAGGAGCACTGGGACGCTGCAACGAAGTGACGCCGCACGGATGAGGTTGAAAACCCGCAGGCGCCGCCCACTGCGGTGGACGGCGCCTGCGGGACGTGCGGATGACGCCGCGCGTGCGGGTCAGAACGCGTCGGCGCGGTAGCCGGTATCGATGCTTAGGCTGCCGCCCAGCGCGCGCGAGACGCAGGCGCACAGCTTGCGGTTGCTGTGGCGTTGCTCGTCGCTGAGGAACACGTCGCGATGGTCCAGCGGCGCGGCGGCCTCCAGCACCTCGACCACGCACAGGCCGCATTCGCCGCGGCGGCAGTCGGCCATGACTTCCACGCCGGCCGCGCTCAGTGCGTCCAGCAGCGATTCGTTCTCGGCGACCTGCACGGTCTTGCCCAGCGCCGGCACCTGCACCACGAACGGCTGCGCCGGTGCGTTGCCGCTGTTGCCGAAGGTCTCGAAATGCAGACGCGCGCGGGCGCGGCCGTCGTCGCGCCAGCGTTGCCGCAGTTCGTCCAGCAGCGGCAGCGGGCCGCAGGCGTAGACGTCGGCGTTGCGCGGCCACTGCGCAATCTGCGCAGCCAGCTCGAGCTGACCCAGATGCTCAGGACAGAATAGTTGCAGGCGCTCGCCGAGCAGGTCCTGCAGGTGCTCCAGGTAGGCCATGCTGGCGCGGCTGCGGCCGGCGTAGAGCAGCTGGAACGGGATGCGCCCGCGCGCCAGCCGTTGCGCCATGCCCAGGATCGGGGTGATGCCGATGCCGCCGGCGACCAGCACGATGTGCTCGGCGGTCTCGTCCAGCGCGAAGTGGTTGTTGGGCGAGGAAATGTCCAGTTGGTCACCCGGCGCCAGCGTCCACATCGCGCGTGAGCCGCCGCGGCTGTCGGGCACGGCGCGCACCGCGATGCGGTAGTGGCCGTCCGCGACAGGTTCGCCGACCAGCGAGTAGGATCGCTCGTGCCAGGCCTCGCCGATGCGCACGCGTACGTCGAGGTGGCTGCCGACGCTGAACGGGCGGCTGGCGCGGCCGGGATCGAGCACGATCTCGCGCACGTCCTGGCACGGCGTGGCGACGGCGACGACGCGGGCGGTGGTCCACTGGGTGTCTTTGCGCATGGCGGGGTCCGGCAGGCGTGGAAAGGGAAGCGGGTACGGCGTGCGCCGCGATCAGGCGGGCGAGCGGCGCCGCAGCAGGCGGCTGCCGGGGATCTGTCCCAGCGCGTTCTGGTCGTGCAGGGCGTGGTGGGCGTTGCGCTGCGCCAGCCGCGCGTGCTCGCGCATCAACGCTTCGGCGCGCGCGCCCTCGCGGCGCACGATCGCGTCCAGCACCTGGCGGTGCTGGTCCTGCGCGATCGACAGCACGGTGGCGGCCTGGCCGCGCTCGAGCACGAAGCTGCTGGGCGAGGCGAACGGCAGCTGCGCGACCCGCGCGAACTCCCGCGAGAGCAGCGCACTGCCGGCCATCTCGAACAGCAGCGCGTGCAACTGCGCGTTGCAGTCGACATAGCGTGCGAAGTCATCCTCGCTCAGCGGGCGCGTCGTCAGGACGGCGTCGATCTGGGCCAGCAGCGCCTGCGCCCGCGCCAGCAAAGCCGGCTCGGCACCGCGCTCGGCGGCACGGCGCGCGGCCAGACCCTCCAGGGTGCCGCGCAGTTCGATGGCGTCGTCCACATCCGCCTCGTCGAAGGCCTGCACCGCATAGCCGCCGCCACGCAGCGGCTGCACCAGGCCTTCTTCGGCCAGCCGCTGCAGGGCGGCGCGCACCGGCGTACGCGATGCACCGAGGCGTTCCACCAGCGCGACCTCGGACAGGCGCTCGCCGGCGGCAAGCGCGCCGGCCAGAATCAGCTCGCGCAGTTCCAGCAGGGCGCGGGTGGTCTGTGCAGCGCTGGAGCGGAACGGATGTGCGGCCTGCATGGAAGGCTCCTGTGTGTGCGGCGGCTCAGCCGACCATGCGCAGCTGCAGGTCCTGGCTGCGCTGCTCGGCGGCGATCATGCGCTCGATCAGGCGCCGCGCCCACATGCCGCCGGCATCGACATTGAGGTTGTAGAACACATGGTCCGGATGCGCATCGATGGCGCGCTGCTGCGCTTCCAGGATCAGTTCGTCCTCGCCGAACACGCCGCTGACGCCATCGCGCAGGCGCGTGGTGATCGACTGCTCGTGCAGCGAGTGATTGCGAGCGAACGCCCAGAAGTAGTGGCAGGTGCAATCGGTTTCCGGGGTGATGGTGTTGAGCACGTAGCCGTTGACCCCGCGCGAGCGGTCGCCCTGCGGCGCGCCGCTGCCGGCCACCGCCACGCCGACGTCGATGGCGATGGTGCAGGGCGCTTCGAAGCGGATGATCTGCCAGCGGTCGACCTTGCCGCGGTAGCCGTGCGCGTGTTCGATCTGCCAGGCCCAGAACGGCGGCGGGTCGATGTCCAGCATCCAGCGCGAGACCACCGTGCTGCGTTCGCCGTGGACCACGTCGAACGGCGCCTCGGCGACTTCGTCCTGGCCGATGCTGGAGCCGTGCACGAAGGTCTCGTGGGTCAGGTCCATCAGGTTGTCCAGCACCAGCCGGTAGTCGCACTTGACGTGGATGGTGCGGCCGTCGCCGGCCCAGGCCGGGTCGTCGTTCCAGTGCAGGTCCGGCACCAGCGCCGGATCGGCCAACGCCGCGTCGCCGGGCCACACCCAGACGTAGCGGTGCCGCTCCACGGTGGGAAAGCGGCGCACGCAGGCGGAAGGATTGATCGTGTCCTGCGAGGGCATGTGCACGCAGCGCCCGTTCGCGTCGTAGACCAGGCCGTGGTAGCCGCAGACCACGTCGTCGCCGCGCAGCCGGCCCATCGACAGCGGCACCAGGCGGTGCCAGCAGGCGTTCTCGAGCGCGGCCACGCGGCCGTTGCTGGTGCGGTACAGCACGATGTCCAGATTGCACACCTTGCGCGGTAGCAGCGCGTGCTTGACCTCGTGATCCCAGGCGATGGCATACCAGGCATTGAGCGGAAATGCCGGAGCGGACGACTGCATGGCGGCGACCTCGATTGTGTATACAACAGGCTGGGGGAAGGTCCTTGCGTGTTGCGGCGCACAACGGCGTAGTGGTGCCGTCGCGCCATCGCCCGATGCTCGGCGATGGACGAATGTATACAACAGGGCGGGGCAGGCGTGCCGATGCCGCCTCGTTAAATTGTTCGTTTATCGAACTATGCATCCGATAATCGGATTGACCGCCCGTCAGTGCCGGCCTAACGTGGCCTCCCGGAGCGACCTGGAGGAGGATGTCGTGGCAGACCCCGTAATGCGCCTGCGCCGCCGTGCGCTGCGCCCCCGGCCGGCGACGGCGGAGCGGCGCCGATGATCGACAAGACCCTGGCTTCGTGCGCCGACGCGGTGGCCGACATCCACGATGGCGCCACGGTGATGATCGGCGGCTTCGGCACCGCGGGCATGCCCGATGCACTGATCGATGCGCTGATCGCGCAGGGCGCACGCGAGTTGACCATCGTCAACAACAACGCCGGCAACGGCGAGACCGGGCTGGCCGCGCTGATCAAGCACAAACGCGTGCGCAAGATCGTGTGCTCGTTCCCGCGGCAGAGCGACTCGCAGCACTTCGACGCGGCCTACCGCGCCGGGGAGCTGGAACTGGAACTGGTGCCACAGGGCAACCTGGCCGCGCGCATCCATGCCGCCGGCAACGGCCTGGGCGCGATCTTCACCCCCACCGGCTACGGCACCGAACTGGCCGCCGGCAAGGAGACCCGCGAGATCGACGGCCGCCACTACGTGCTGGAGTATCCGATCCGCGCCGATTTCGCGCTGATCAAGGCGCACCACGGCGACCGCTGGGGCAACCTGGTGTACCGCAAGACCGCGCGCAACTTCGGCCCGCTGATGGCGATGGCCGCGACCTGCGCGATCGTGCAGGTGGAGCAGGTGGTGGAACTCGGCGCGCTGGACCCGGAAGCGGTGGTGACCCCGGGCATCTTCGTGCAACGCGTGGTAGCGGTGGCCACCGCACAGGAGGACGCATGCACGCACTGACCAGCCGCGGTATCGACCGCAATGCCCTGGCCGCGCGCGTGGCGCGCGACATCCCCGAGGGCGCCTACGTCAACCTGGGCATCGGCCTGCCGACCGCGGTGGCCAACTTCCTGCCGGCGGACAAGGAGATCTTCCTGCACAGCGAGAACGGCCTGCTCGGCATGGGCCCGGCGCCGCCGCCGGGGCAGGAGGACCTGGACCTGATCAACGCCGGCAAGCAGCCGGTGACGCTGCTGACCGGCGGTTGCTATTTCCACCACGCCGACTCGTTCGCGATGATGCGCAGCGGGCGCCTGGACGTGTGCGTGCTCGGCGCGTTCCAGGTGTCGGTGCATGGCGACCTGGCCAACTGGAGCACCGGCGCGGCCGACGCCATCCCCGCGGTCGGCGGCGCGATGGACCTGGCGATCGGCGCCAAGCAGGTCTACGTGATGATGGAACTGCTGACCAAGCGCGGCGAGCCCAAGCTGGTGAGCGCGTGCAGCTATCCGCTGACCGGGCTGCGCTGCGTGTCGCGGGTGTATACCGACCTGGGCGTGTTCGCGCTCGGGCCGGACGGCGCGCGCGTGCTCGAACTGGTCGAGGGCGTGAGCCTGGACGACCTGCGCCAGGCCACCGGGCTGGCGCTGACCCTGGCCGATTCCACGGAGGCGGCATGAACGAGGCCTACATCATCGACGGCATCCGCACGCCGATCGGCCGCTACGGCGGCGCCCTGGCCGGGGTGCGTGCGGACGATCTCGGTGCGGTGCCGCTGCAGGCGTTGCTGGCGCGGCATCCGCAGCTGGATCCGGCGCAGATCGACGACGTCTACCTGGGTTGCGCCAACCAGGCCGGCGAGGACAACCGCAACGTCGCGCGCATGAGCCTGTTGCTGGCCGGCCTGCCGAGCAGCGTGCCGGGCAGCACGCTCAACCGCCTGTGCGGGTCGGGTCTGGATGCGGTCGGTACGGTGGCGCGCGCGCTGCGTGCCGGCGAACTCGGCCTGGCCATCGCCGGCGGCGTGGAGTCGATGTCGCGCGCGCCGTGGGTGATGGGCAAGGCGGAGAGCGCCTTCGCCCGCAACCAGCAGCTCGAGGACACCACCATGGGCTGGCGCTTCGTCAATCCGAAGATGCAGCAGCTCTATGGCGTGGACCTGATGGGCGAGACCGCCGAGAACGTGGCCGCGCGCCACGGCATTTCGCGCGAGGACCAGGACGCCTTCGCGCTGCGCAGCCAACAGCGCACCGCCGCCGCGCAGGCGGCGGGCTTTTTCGATGGCGAGATCACGCCGGTGATCGCCCCGGGCAGGAAGCGCGGCGAGACCATCGCGGTCAGCATTGACGAGCATCCGCGCGCCGACACCACGCCCGAGGCGCTGGCCAGGCTCAAGCCGATCTTCCGTCAGCCTGGCACGGTCACCGCCGGCAATGCCTCGGGCATCAACGACGGCGCGGCAGCGCTGCTGCTGGCCAGCGCCGCACAGGTGCAGGCGCTGGGCCTGACGCCGCGCGCACGCGTGCTGGGCTTCGCCAGTGCCGGCGTGGAACCGGCGTACATGGGCATCGGCCCGGTGCCGGCCACGCGCAAGCTGCTGGCGCGGCTGGGGTTGTCCATCGGCGACTTCGATGCGATCGAACTCAACGAAGCCTTCGCCGCGCAGGGCCTGGCGTGCCTGCGCGAACTCGGCGTCGCCGACGATGCCGCCCATGTCAACGCCAACGGCGGCGCGATCGCGCTCGGCCATCCGCTGGGCATGAGCGGCGCGCGCCTCACCCTGACCCTGCTGCGCCAGCTCGAGGCCAGCGGCGGCCGCCGCGGGCTTGCGACCATGTGCGTAGGCGTCGGCCAGGGCGTGGCGCTGGCGATCGAGCGGCTGTAGCCGCTCGCCCATCGACGCTGCGCCCCGCACGCCGGCATCATTCTTCCAGCCAACCGGCTCCGCGCGGAGCCAGCGAGACCGCACGATGCACGACGACACCCCCATCGATCCCCTGCTCGGCTATCGCCGCCCGTACCCGGGCACGCAACCGGCCTATCTGCATCCGCCCTACGCCTCCACCGGCACGCGCGGCCCGACCCGCGATCCGATCGCGATTCCGCTGACCCTGTCCGAGGCCACCGGGCCGACCCTGGACCGCACCACCCTGGGCGAACACGCCGCCGATCTCACCGCCGGCTTCCCCGGCGCGCCGTTGGGCGAGCGCATCATCGTCAGCGGGCGCCTGCTCGACGAGAACGGCAAGCCGGTGCGCAACAGCGTGGTCGAGGTGTGGCAGTGCAACGCCGCCGGCCGCTACCTGCATGCCGGCGACCAGCACGACGCGCCGCTGGATCCCAACTTCACAGGCACCGGCCAGGTGCTGACCGACGACCACGGCCGCTACCGCTTCACCACCATCAAGCCGGGCGCGTATCCGTGGCGCAACCACTACAACGCCTGGCGCCCGGCGCACATCCACTTCTCGCTGCACGGCGACGGCATCGGCCAGCGCCTGGTCACGCAGATGTATTTCCCCGGCGATCCGTTGCTGGCGTTCGACCCGATCTTCAACTGCGTGGAGGACCCCAAGGCGCGCGAGCGCATGGTCTCTGCGTTCGACTGGGAGAACACCGCCAACGAGTTCGCGCTGGGCTATCGGTTCGACATCGTCCTGCGCGGACGCAAGCAGACCCCTTGGGAGTGAGGCGATGAGTTTTCAGGCAACCCCTTCGCAGACGGTCGGCCCCTACTACCGTATCGGGCTGGAGCCGCTGTACCGCACCGAGATCGCGCCGGCGCAGGCGCAGGGCACCCACGTGGAGATCGCCGGTAGCGTGTTCGACGGCAACGGTGCGCCGGTGGGCGATGCGCTGCTGGAGATCTGGCAGGCCGATGCCGCCGGCATCTACGACCATGCCGCCGATCCGCGCCGCGGCGAGCACGATCCGGCCTTCCACGGCTGGGGCCGGGTGCCGACCGACGCGCAGGGCCGTTTCGCCTTCCGCACGGTCAAGCCCGGCCGTGTCGCCGGGCCCAGGGGCCTGCAGGCGCCGCACCTGGTGGTGCTGGTGTTCATGCGCGGCCTGCTGCGTGCCGCGCCGACGCGGCTGTACTTCGGCGACGACGACCTGGACGGCGACGCGATCCTGGCGCAGGTGCCGGCCGAGCGCCGCGCCACCCTGATCGCGCAACCGCTGGCGGCGCACCGCTACCAGTGGGACGTGCGCATGCAGGGCGAGCACGAGACCGTGTTCTTCCGCTACTGAGCGCGGCAGACATGTTGCACAGGCCGCAGCGGTTACCCTGCTTGATCTCTCCACCGCGTACGAACCGATGAGCGTGTCCGAGTCCCTGTTGCGTCCATTGTTTGGCGATCCGATCGTCGATGCGGCGTTCGACGATCGCGCCCGCCTGCAGGCCATGCTCGACGTGGAAGCGGCGCTGGCGCGCGCACAGGCGCGCTGCGGGGTGATCCCGGCCAGCGCGGCGGCACCGATCGCCGCCGCCTGCGATGCCGCGCGCTACGACGTGGCCACGCTCGCCGCTGCCACCGCGCTGGCCGGCAATCCGGCGATCCCGCTGGTCAAGGCGCTCACCGCCCAGGTCGCCGCCGCCGATGAAGACGCCGCGCGCTGGGTGCACTGGGGCGCGACCAGCCAGGACGTCATCGACAGCGGCGCGGTGCTGCAGCTGCGCGCCGCGCTCGACCGCGTGGAGGCGCAACTGGACGCGCTGTGCGCGGCGCTGGCAGCGCTGGCGCAGCGCGAGCGCGACACCGGCCTGCCCGGGCGCACCCTGTTGCAGCAGGCGGTGCCGGTGACCTTCGGACTGAAGGCGGCAGGCTGGCTGGACGCGCTGCAGCGCAGCCGCCGGCGCCTGCGCGCGCTGCGCGAGGATGCGTTGGTGCTGCAGTTCGGCGGCGCCGCCGGTACCCTGGCCGCGCTGCAGTCGCAGGGCCTGGCCGTGGCCGAGGCGCTGGCCGCGGAATTGCGCCTGCCGTTGCCGGCGCTGCCCTGGCACGCGGCGCGCGACCGCATCGGCGAGATCGGCGCGGCGTTCGCGCTGCTGGCCGGCAGCCTCGGCAAGATCGGCCGCGACGTCGCCCTGCTGATGCAGTCGGAAGTGGCCGAGGCGTTCGAACCCGCCGCGGCAGGCAAGGGCGGCTCCTCGGCGATGCCACACAAGCGCAATCCGGTCGGCTGCGTGGTCGCCATCGCCGCGGCCACGCGCGTGCCGGGCCTGCTGGCGACCTTGTTCGCTGCGCTGCCGCAGGAACACGAGCGCGCGGTCGGCGGCTGGCACGCCGAATGGGAAACCCTGCCGGAGCTGGTCCGCTTGAGCGCCGGTAGCCTGGCCCAGGTGCGCGTGCTGATCGAGGGCCTGGAACTGGACCGCGCGCGCATGGCCGCGCATCTGGACAGCCACGGCGGCCTGCTCTACGCCGAGGCGGTGGCGGTGACCCTGGCCGCGCACCTGGGCAAGGCCGCCGCGCACGCGCTGGTGGAATCGGCGGTGCGCCGCGCGCTGGCCACGCGGCAGCACCTGCGCGCGGTGCTGGCCGAGGAGCCGCAGGTGAGTGCGGTGCTGACACCGGCGGATCTGGATGCGCTGTTCGCCAGCGACAGCTGGCGCGGCATGGCCACGGTGTGGATCGAGCGCGTGCTCGCCGCGCAGGCGCGCGCGTGAGCCGCCGCGCCGTGCCTGTCTGCCGCAGCGTCGGCGACACGTTCTAGACTTGCCGGTGCCGCGCGGTTCCATGCCGTGGCGGCCCAATCCATCTTCCAAGCGAGCGCCGACCATGCCGATCCTCGACCTGCCCACGCATCGTCTGCATTACCGCATCGACGGCAGCGAAGGCCGTCCGTGGCTGACCCTGTGCAATTCGCTCGGCACCGACCTGCACATGTGGGACGCGCAGATCGCGGCGCTGGCCCAGCATTTCCGCGTGCTGCGCTACGACCGTCGCGGCCACGGCGCCTCCACCGCCGCGCCGGCGCCGTACGCCATGGCCGATCTCGGCGGCGACGTGCTGGCGCTCTGGGATGCGCTGTCGATCGAACGCAGCCATTTCTGCGGCCTGTCGATCGGCGGGCTGACCGGGCAGTGGCTGGGCCTGCACGCCGGCGAGCGCCTGCTCAGCCTGACCCTGTGCGCCACCGCGGCCAGGATCGGCAGCGCCGAGAGCTGGCAGGCGCGCATCGACCAGGTCCGCGCCGAGGGACTGGCGCCGCTGTGCGAGGGCACGCGCACGCGCTGGTTCACCCCGGCCTTCGCCGAGGCGCAGCCGGCCACCGTCGAGGCGATCCTGGACAGCTTCCGCGCCACCGACGCGCAGGCCTACATCGGCTGCTGCCAGGCGCTGGCCGAGGCCGACTTCCGCGAGCGCCTGGGCGAGATCCGCGTGCCGGTGCTGGCCGTGGCCGGGCATGACGATCCGGTGTGTCCGCCTGCCGAGTTGCAGGCCATCGCCGCACAGGTGGCGCAGGGCGAGTACGCCGAAGTGCATGGCCGCCACCTGTGCAACGTGGAGTCGCCGCACGCCTTCAACGACGCGCTGCTGCGCTTCCTGCTGCAGTAGAGCGCGCCTGCCTTTCCCCACGTTTCAGGAGTCGACCCGATGGACGAGAACGAACGCTACGCCGCCGGCCTGCAGGTACGCCGCGCCGTGCTCGGCGATGCCCACGTCGACCGCTCGCTGGCCGCGCGCACGCCGTTCACCGAGGAGTTTCAGGAGTTCATCACCCGCACCGCCTGGGGCACGGTGTGGACCCGGGAGGGCCTGCCGCGGCACACGCGTTCGCTGCTGACCCTGGCGATGATGGTGGCGCGCGGCCACGACGAGGAGTTCAAGTTGCACGTGCGCGCGGCGCGCAACAACGGCGTCAGTGCCGACGAGATCAAGGAAGTGCTGCTGCAGGCGGCGATCTATTGCGGTGTGCCGGCGGCCAACCATGCCTTCGCCCTGGCCGCGCCGATCCTGGCCGAGCAGGCCGCCGAGGGCGGCGCCTAGAGCGCGCAGCGCTCCGCTCAGCGCACCTTACGCACTTCGGTGTCGGCCGGGCGCAGCCGCGTCCCGTCGGCGGCGCGCGGCTGCATGCGCGCGACCGGCTTGCCGCTGCGCGTGTCGATCAACGCCGAATGGCGCTCGCCGTGGTCGAACAGATGCCGTTCGCCCCACTGCCGCAGCGCCAGCACCACCGCGAACAGGTCCTCGCCCTTGGCGCTCAGCGCGTACTCGCGGTAGGCGCTGCCGTCGGACGCTTCGCGCGTCTCCAGGATGCCGGCTTCGACCAGCTTGCGCAGCCGGTCGGCCAGGATGTTGCGCGCCATGCCCAGGCTGCGCTGGAAGTCGCCGAAGCGACGCACGCCATCGAAGGCATCGCGCACGATCAGCAGCGACCAGCGGTCGCCGATCAGGTCGGCGCTGCGCGCCACCGGGCAGGGCGAAGCGGGTATGGCAGGGCGGGACGGCATCGGCGTTCCAGGCAGGCGCTCGGCGGTAGTGGTTGCATTTTAAAACCTATCGGCCTAGCCTGAAACAAGTTTCGTTTTGAAACCGGAACAGGCGAGCCATCGATCATGCAATCCGTCACCGCTGCGCCCGCCATGCCGCGGCGCCTGGTCTGGCTGTTCGCCATCGCCAGCGGCCTGAGCGTGGCCAATGTCTACTACGCGCAGCCGCTGCTGGACGCGCTGGCGGTGGACTTCGGCATCCGCCCGGCGGCAGTGGGCGGCGTGGTCAGCGCGGCCCAGATCGGCTGCGCGCTGGCCCTGCTGTTGCTGGTGCCGCTGGGTGACCTGGTGGAGCGCCGCCGCCTGATGGCGGTGCAGGCGCTGGGGCTGGTCGCGACGCTGGTGGTGGTGAGCGTGGCGCGGTCGGCGCCGGTATTACTGGCCGGCATGCTCGCTGTCGGCCTGCTGGGCACGGCGATGACCCAGGGCTTGATCGCCTACGCCGCCAGCGCCGCGGCGCCGCAGGAGCAAGGGCGGGTGGTCGGTGCGGCGCAGGGCGGTGTGTTCATCGGCCTGTTGCTGGCGCGGGTGTTTGCCGGCGGGGTCAGCGAACTGGCCGGCTGGCGCGCGGTCTATGCCGGCGCCGCGGTGCTGATGCTGGCGCTCGCGTGGCCGCTGTGGCGCTGGTTGCCGGTGCTGCCGGTGCCGCCGCAACCGCTGCCGTATCCGCGCCTGATCATGTCCATGCTGACGCTGCTGCGGCAGGAGCGCGTGCTGCAGGTGCGCGGCGTGCTGGCGCTGCTGATGTTCGCGGCGTTCAACATCTTCTGGAGCGCGCTGGTGCTGCCGCTGCGTGCGCCGCCCTATGCGTTTTCGCACCTTGCCATCGGCGCCTTCGGCCTGGTCGGCGTGGTTGGTGCGCTGGCGGCCGCGCGCGCCGGGCACTGGGCCGACCGCGGCCACGCCCAGCGCACCAGCGCCGTGGCGCTGGTGGTGTTGGTGCTGGCCTGGTGGCCGTTGTCGCAGTTGCCGCAGTCGCTCGCCGCGCTGGTGCTGGGAATCGTCCTGCTCGACCTGGCCGGGCAGGCGCTGCACGTCACCAGCCAGAGCATGATCCTGCGTCGCCGGCCGCAGGCGCACGGCCGGTTGATCGGCCTGTACATGCTGTTCTACGCGGTGGGCAGCGGACTGGGCGCGATCGCGACGACCGCGACCTACGCGCAGGCCGGCTGGGCGGGCGTGTGTCGCCTGGGGGCGGCGGTCAGCCTGCTGGCGTTGCTGTTCTGGTGGGCGACGCGGCGGGTTGGCGCGGCGTCGGTGGCGCTCAGTCCAGCACCCGGCTCAACTGCTGCGCCGCATGCCGCAGCGCCGGCAGCACCGTGCTCTGCAGGCTGCCCAGGGTCATGCGCGCCACCGAGCTGCCGACGTTGAGCGCGGCGACCACACGGTCCTGGCGGTTGCGCACCGGCACCGCCACCGAACGCAGGCCGATCTCCAGTTCCTGGTCAACCACCGCATGGCCGTCGCGCTGCACACGCTCGAGCAGGGCCTGGAACTGCGCGCGGTCGGTGACGGTGCGTTCGGTGCGCGGACGCAGCGGGTTGCGCTCCAGGTAGCTGTTCAAGGTGTCGCCCGGCTGCGCCGCCAGCAGCACCCGGCCCATCGAGGTGCAGTACGCCGGCAGGCGGCTGCCGGCGCGCAGGCCGATCGACATGATCCGCACCGTCTCCGCCCGCGCCACGTACAGCAGGTCGTCGCCGTCGAGTACGCCCAGCGAACAGGACTCGTGCAGGGTGTCGCGCAGCGCATCCAGCACCGGCTGCGCCGCCACCGACAGGGCGGCGGTGGACAGGTAGCCGCTGCCGATGCCCAGCGCGCGCGGCAACAGCACGTAGCCGCGGCCATGGGTGCCGGCGTAACCGAGCTTCTCCAGCGTGTACAGCACGCGCCGCACCGCCGCGCGCGGGATGCCGGTGTCGGCGCTGAGCTGGGCCATGCTGACATCGCGGCTGTGCTGGCCGAAGGCGCTGAGCACGGCCAAGCCGCGCGCCAGCGAGGTCATGAAGTTCGGGTCGCCTTCGCATTCGCCGATGCGCCGCATCAGTTCCGCGGCCAGGCCGCGCTCGGGCGGGGTGGGAGCGGTGGCGGCGCGCGCGGTGCGGCGTGCGCGAGGGGGACGCGGGGACTCGGACATGGAAGCGGCGGCGGCGGCGATGCGTCCGATGGTAGTGGCTGTATTCGCGGGCGTCGATGCTGGGGTGTGGTCGAGGGCGCCAGGCGCAAGGCGATCGTCCCCCGTCATGAAGCAGATGGGCGCTGCGGCAGCCGCTCCTACGGTTCTTTTTCGTCCGACACGCAAATCTCAAGCGAAAGCAAAGGCTTTCGCCCTTACGGGCGAGTTACTTTTCTTTGCTCGCGCAAAGAAAAGGTAACCAAAAGAAAGCGCGCCCTGCCTCGCGCCCTCCGCGCTGCGCGCTCCGGGTCCGCGTCCATCCCGGGGATCCGCGGAAGGGTCATCCTGCCCCTGCCGCGGACGGCGCACATCCATGTGCGCCGCCCTTCGGGTTTTTCCCCGCGATGGCCGCCGCTTCGGAAGGGAACCCGGTAAGTCAAAAACAAGGGCAAAAGCAACAGCCAAAGCTAAGCGATCGCGACTCCTACAGTGACTCGCGGTGATCGGTGTCCGGGCGTGATGTGGGAGGGACCTCTCGTCCCTTTTTGTGGGATTCGTCCCGACAGCCTCGGGCCTTCTCGCCTCAGTCGCCCAGCCGCACCACCAGCTTGCCGAAGTTGCCGCCGCTCAGCATGTCGATGAAGGCCTGCGGTGCGTTCTCCAGCCCGTCCACCACGTGTTCGCGGTAGCGCACGCGGCCGTCGGCCAGCCAGGTGCCCATCTCGCGCAGGAACTCCGGATACAGCTTGACGAAATCGCCGACGATGAAGCCGCGCAAGGTCAGGCGCTGGCGCAGCACCTGGCCCATCAGCGCCGGCAGTCGGTCCGGACCCGGCGGCAATGCGCCGATGGCGTTGTAGGTGGCGATGGTGCCGCACACCGGCACCCGCGCGAAATCGTTGAGCAGCGGCAGCACCGCATCGAACACGTGGCCGCCGACGTTCTCGAAATACACGTCGATGCCGTCGGTCGCGGCGGCGCGCAACTGCTCGGCGAAGTCCTTGGCGCGGTGGTCCAGGGCCACGTTCACGCCCAGTTCCTCGCGCAGGTAGCGGCATTTCTCCGCGCCGCCGGCGATGGCGATCACCTTTGCCCCGCGCAGCCTGGCGATCTGCGCCACGGTGGCGCCGACCGGGCCGGTCGCCGCGGCCACCGCGACGGTCTCGCCCGGCTGCGGTTTGCCGATCTCGTGCAGGCCGGCGTAGGCGGTGAAGCCAGGCATGCCGTACACGCCCAGCGCAGTGCTCGGCGGCAGTGGCGAGTTCGGATCGAGCTTGCGCCGCAGGCTGGCGCCGTCGACGACCAGATGGGTCTGCCAGCCGCCGTTCTGCACCAGCACCAGATCGCCCGGCGCATGGTCGGGGGAATTGGACTGCAGCACCTCTGCCACGGTGCTGCCGACCATGGTCTCGCCCAGTTGCACCGGCGGCGCGTAGGACGGTGCATCGCTCATGCGCCCGCGCATGTACGGGTCCAGCGACAGCCAGCGATTGCGCAGCAGCACCTGGCCGGGGCCGGGCGGCACCAGCGGGGCCTGTTCGGTGCGGAAGTTGTCGGTGCCCGGCGCGCCCTGCGGGCGCGAGGCGAGCACGATGCGGGTGGTGTGGGTGGGGGCGGTCATGCGGTTTCCTCACTTGCGGTATTCAATTGCGCGATGTCCTCGGCGGACAGCTGCAGGCGCGCGGCGGCGAGCAGGTCCTGCAGTTGTTCCAGGCTGGTCGCGCTGGCGATCGGCGCGACGATGCCGGGCCGCGCCATCAACCAGGCCAGCGCCACCTGCGTGGGCGTGGCCGCATGCTTGCCGGCGATGTCGTCCAGCGCGGCGAGGATGCGCAGGCCGCGCGCGTTGAGGTAGCGTGCGACCACGCTCGCGCCGCGTGCATGGCTCTTGCCGGCGTCTTCGGCCCGGCGGTACTTGCCGCTGAGGAAGCCGCTGGCCAGCGCGTAGTAGCACAGCACGCCCAGGCCCTGTTCGCGCACCAGCGGTTCCAGTTCGGCCTCGTAGCCGGCGCGGTCGTACAGGTTGTACTCCGGCTGCAGCGTCTCGTAGCGGGGCAGGCCGTACTGCGCGGAGACGTTCAGCGCTTCGCGCAGGCGCGCGGCGTTGTAGTTGGAGGCGCCGATCGCGCGCACCTTGCCCTGTTCGATCAGCCGCCCGAACGCCGCCAGCGACGCTTCCAGCGGTACCGAATCGTCGTCTTCGTGCGCCTGGTACAGATCGATGACGTCCGTCTGCAGGCGCTGCAGCGAGTCCTCCGCGGCGGCAGCGATGTTGTCGGCCGACAGGCCCGGGCGTTCGGCCCACTTGCCGACCTTGGTCGCGATCAGCACCTTGTCGCGTTTGCCGCTGCGCGTGAGCCACTGCCCGATCAGTGCTTCCGATTCGCCGCCGTGGTTGCCGGGCACCCAGGCCGAATAGATGTCGGCGGTGTCGATGAGATTGCAGCCGGCCTCGACGAAGGCATCGAGCAGGGCGAAGGAGGTCTTGGCGTCGGCGCTCCAGCCGAACACGTTGCCGCCGAACGCCAGCGGTGCCGCATGCAGGCCGGAACGGCCGAGTTCGCGCGTGTGCAGCATGGAAAACGTTCCACTGTGGGGGAGGCGACAGGATAGTCGTCAGGGGTTGGATGGCCGTCAAATACGCGAGAAAACATCGTTCTGTAGACGTGATTCGCGCTAACGGAAGTGCAACATTCGGCGCTACCGGGCCGCGTGCTAGGCTCGCGGCACCTCTCTTGCGGATGCCTGCCATGACGCTTCGTACCTCGCTCGCCTGCGCCTGTACCCTGGCCGTCGCCACCACGTTGCTCGCCCCGGCGGCGCAGGCGATCAAGCCCGCCGACACGGCCACGCTGCCGGCACCGGATGCGGCGCTGCAGACGGCGATCAACGGCAGTTGGCGCGACCGCGCCAACGTCGCCCGCGATGCCTATCGCCATCCCGGCCAGACCCTGGCGTTCTTCGGCATCAAGCCGACCCAGACGGTGATCGAGGTCACCCCGGGCGGCGGTTGGTATTCCGAGATCCTTGCGCCGTACCTGCGCGAGCGTGGCCAGTACATCGCCGCGGTGGTCGATCCGGCGGCGGTGCCGGAAGGGCGTGGCCGCGACTACCAGCAGAAGGCGCGCAGCGGCCTGGAGCAGAAGTTCGCCGCGGCGCCGGCGCAGTACGACCGCGCGCGCATCGTGGCGTATGCGCCGAACGCGCCGGTGTTCGGCCCGCCCGGCTCGGCCGACCTGGTGCTGACCTTCCGCAACGTGCACAACTGGCGCATGGCCGGCCAGGCCGAGGGCATGTTCAAGGGCTTCTACCAGGTGCTCAAGCCCGGCGGCGTGCTCGGCGTGGTCGAGCACCGCGCCAAGGCCGACGTGCCGGCCGACGACAAGAGCGGTTATGTCGGCCAGGCGCAGGTGATCGCCATGGCCGAGGCGGCCGGCTTCAAGCTGGCCGGCAAGAGCGACCTCAACGCCAACCCGCGCGACAGCAAGGACTATCCGGGCGGCGTGTGGACGCTGCCGCCGAGCAACCAGCACGACGCCGCCGACGACGCCAAGTACCAGGCGATCGGCGAGAGCGACCGCATGACCCTGAAATTCGTCAAGCGCTGACCGGCGCGCGGGCGGGGAGGCGCGAGCGCATGGGACAATGCCTGCGCCGCGCCGTGCGGCGCAGGTTTGCTGCCGTTTCCGCCGATGCTGATCGCCTTCAACAAGCCCTTCAACGTGCTGTGCCAGTTCACCGACCGCAGCACGCCGCCGCGGCGGACCCTGGCCGAGTTCGGCCTGCCCGCCGACGTGTACGCGGCCGGGCGCCTGGACTACGACAGCGAAGGCCTGCTGCTGCTGACCGACGACGGCGCGCTGGCGCACCGGCTCACCGATCCGCGGCACAAGCAACCCAAGACCTATTGGGTGATGGTGGAGGGTGCACCGCAACCGGAGCAGTTGCAGCGTCTGCGCGACGGCGTGCTGTTGAACGACGGCCCGACCGCACGGGCCGAGGTGACGTTGCTGGATGCGCCGCCATCGCTGTGGCCGCGCGATCCGCCGGTGCGCTTCCGCAAGAGCGTGCCCGATGCCTGGTTGCAGGTGGTGTTGCGCGAAGGTCGCAACCGCCAGGTGCGGCGGATGACCGCGGCGGTCGGCTTGCCGACCCTGCGCCTGGTGCGAGCGGCGATGGGCGCGCACCGGTTGGACGGGTTGGCGCCGGGGGCCTGGCGCGCGCTGTAGTGCGTGTTGTGCCGAGTGACGCGTAGGAGCGTTTCAGCCGCAACATGCGAACCTCTTTAACGCTCCGGTCGCGGTAGACGCCGTTCCTGCGTTAGAAAAGCAGGGTCGCAGCGAATCCATAAAAAAAGCGACCGGGATGTCTCCCGGTCGCTGCGTTTCATGCTGCGGCTGCCGTCAGCGGCAGTACGCGGATCTCACTCTTCGGTGGCGTCCTGCGCTGCGGCATTGCGACGCGTGCCGCGTGTGCTGGCGGCGCTGCGGCGCGCACCGACGTTGCCGCGCTTGTTGGCGGCTTCGATGCGCTGCGCGTTGCCTTCGATCGGCGCGCCCTTGTCGCGCTGGCGCTTGCGGTAGATGGCGTAGCCGAGCAGGCCCACGCCCACTGCGGCAGCGGCGATCGCGATGGCCGGGTTGCGGCGCACGGCGGTGCGCGCGACCTTGGAGCCGGTCTTCACTGCACCCATCGCTGCGCCAGCCTTGAGCGCGCCCATCGCCTTGCCCGACTGCAACCACTTGTTCGCCTGCGGGCCGAAGTGCTTGAGGCTGTCGCCGGCGTGGCTGGCGAGATCCAGGGCGCGATCGGTGATGATGGTCAGCTTGCTCATGGGCGTCCCTACTGGCAGGAATGAAGGGCTGCAGTGTCGCCCGCCTACCGTATACGGGGCGTTAGCGCAGCGCCGCGGATTCGTCTGCCGGCTGAATGCGGGGCGTGGATTTGGTCGCGCCATCGACGGCTGAGTGCGCCGCGTGGGCCTGCCACGCGCGCTGCCGTTGCCGCGTGGCGCAGCGGTGGCTGGCCATCGGGTCGAGCCGCTTGGAGCCGATTGCGGCTTTCATGACGGCCAATCGGCCTAGGTACGCGCGTGCGTGGCCGCATCGGCGCTCGGACGTGGTCCCGCTTCCCTGGCGCAACCCCGCGTAAGCATGGCATGACGCGCTTACGCGGGGCCGATGACACACGCTAGGTACCGCGCGGCTTGGCGCGGTGGCTGGCAGTGGCGGTCCAGGGGTCGTCCGGCCAGGGGTGGCGCGGGTAGCGACCCTTCATTTCCTTCTTCACTTCCGGGTAGGTGCTGGACCAGAAATTGCGCAGGTCCTGGGTGACCTGCAGCGGCCGCCCGCCGGGCGAGAGCAGGTGCAGCAGCAGCGGCACACGGCCGTCGGCGATGCGCGGGGTGTCGGCCAGGCCGAACAGCTCCTGCAGCTTGACCGCCAGCACCGGCGGCTGCGGCTGCCCGGCGTGGTCCAGGCTGTAGTCGATGCGCCGCTCCATGCCCGACGGCACCGCGATGCGCACCGGTGCGTGGCGGTCGATGGCCTGGCGTCGGTCCCACGGCAGCCGCGCTTTCAGCGCCTCGCCCAGCTCGTCCTCGCTCAGCGCATCGAGCCGGGTCTTGCCGGCAAAGGCCGGGCGCAGCCAGTCGTCGAGGCTGTCCAGCAGCGCGGCATCGCCCAGGTCCGGCAGGTCCAGTTCCGGCATCCACTGGCGCAGTCCCGCCACCCGCGCGCGCCACTGCGTCAGACCCTCGCTCCAGGGCAGCGCCTGCAGTCCGAGTTCGCGTACCGCCTCGGTCAATGCCGCGGCCGCCTGCGCCGGCTCGACGCGGCCAGCGGGGCGGCTGTCGAGCACGATGCGATCGAAGCGGGTCTCGCGCAGCGCGCTCAGCGCGCGCCGCTCGGCATCCCAGCGCACCACGTCTTCCTGCGCGAAGCGCTGCGGAAACTGCGCGCGCAGATAGGTCTCGTCCACGGGCGCGGCGCGCAGCAGTAGTGCGTCCTTGGCCTCGTGGCGCAGTTCGGTGGCGACCAGCCAGGGCTCGCCGCGCAGGTCGCTGTGCTCGAACAGGCGCACGCTGCGGCCGTTGACCAACTGGTAGCGCAGCGGATCGCTGGGGTGACGTGTACCGATGCGGTCGGGGAAGGCATGCGCCAGCAGATCGCCGAGTTCGTGCGCCTCCACGCTGTCCGGCGCTGCGGCCTCGCTGCGCAGGCGCCGCCGCCATTGCTTGGCCGCCGCGTCGATCGCCGCCAGCGCGCCGCGGTTGGCGTCGTGCGGCACGCGGCCGCGGCGGAACGCGGCCAGGGCACGCCAGCGCGCGGCCAGCGCATCGCCGCCCTGGCGCAGCGGATCGCGCGCTTCGATCAGGGCGGCGAGGTCGCAGGCCAGCGCCTGCGCGCGCGCATCGTTGGCCGCCAGCAGCATCGCCGCCAGCCGCGGATGCGTGCCCAGCGCGAGCATGCGCCGGCCGCTGGCGGTGATGGCGCCGCCGTCGGCGAGCGCGCCGAGCCGCTGCAGCAGCTCACGGGCGGCGGCCAGCGCACCGGCTGGTGGCGGATCGACGAAGCGCAGGCCATCGCTGCCCCAGGCCGCCAGCTCCAGCCCCAGCCCGGCCAGCTCCACCTGCAGGATCTCGGCGCGGCGTTGCGCCTCCAGGCGTTGCGACTGCGGCCACAGCCGGTAGGCCCAGCCGCTGGCGACGCGGCCGGCGCGACCGGCGCGCTGATCGGCCGATGACTGGGCGATGGCGGTCACGTCCAGCCGCGAGAAGCCGCTGTTGGGATCGTAGTGCGGCTCTCGCGCCAGCCCGGCATCGATCACCACGCGCACCCCGGGCAGCGTCACCGAGGACTCGGCGACATTGGTCGCCAGCACCACACGTCGTCGCCCCTGCGGATCGGGCTGCAGCACCTTGCTCTGTTGCTCCACCGGCAACTCGCCATGCAGTGGCAACACCTCCACCCCGCTCCCTTCTCCCCCCGGGAGAAGGTGGCGCGCAGCGCCGGATGAGGGTGCGTCCAAGGCGGTGCCGGCTGGGGTAACGCCAGAGGCGATGCCAACTGGGGCCATGCCCGATGCGCCATCTCCTGGCGCTATGCCCGCCACCGCACCACCGCCGACACCCGCTGCTATGCCCGCCACCGCGCCACCGCCGACACCCGCCGCTTCCAACGCCGCCTGCACCCGCCCGATCTCGCGCTGCCCGGGCAGGAACACCAGCACATCGCCCGGATGCTGCTGCAGCGCATGCTCGATCGCACGCCGGGCCTGCGCTTCCAGCGACTCCTCGCGTCGCGCCGGGAAGTGCGCGATCTCCACCGGGAAACTGCGCCCGGCGCTGGATAGCCGCGGAGCATCCAGGAACTGCGCCAGACGCTCGCCGTCCAGCGTTGCCGACATCACCACGATGCGCAGGTCCTCGCGCACCTGCGCCTGTACGTCCAGGGCCAGCGCCAGGCCCAGGTCCGCGGCCAGGTGGCGCTCGTGGAATTCGTCGAACAGCAGCGCGCCGACCCCGTCGAGCATCGGGTCGTCCTGCAGCATGCGGGTCAGGATGCCCTCGGTGACCACCTCGATACGGGTACGCGCGGACACCTTGTTCTCGAAGCGGATGCGGTAGCCCACGGTCTCGCCCGGCGCTTCGCCGCGCTGCCGGGCCATGAAGGTAGCGGCGCTGCGCGCGGCGACGCGGCGCGGTTCCAGCATCACGATGCGCCGGCCTTGCAGCCAGGGCGCGTCGAGCAGCGCCGGCGGCACCTGGGTGGTCTTGCCGGCGCCGGGCGGGGCTTCCAGCACCAGGCGCGGATGGGCGGCGAGGCTGTCGCGGATCTGCGGCAGCAGCGGGTCGATCGGAAACACGGCGGACGTCATCGGCCAAGGATACGGGGCCGCTGCGCCGCTGTAGAGCGGTGGCAGGCCCACGGCCCGTACAATCAGCCGCTTTCCCGGCTGATTCCCGCGCAACCGCATGACCCTGATCGACATCGGCGCCAACCTCACCCACGAGTCCTTCGATCGCGACCGCGACGCGGTGCTGGAGCGCGCCCGCGCCGCCGGCGTCGCGCAACTGGTGGTCACCGGCGCCAGCCGCGAGCACTCGCCGCTGGCGCTGCAGTTGGCGCGGCAGCATCCGGGCCTGCTGTACGCCACCGCCGGCGTGCATCCGCACCACGCGGTGGAATACACCGCCGAATGCGATGCCGAACTGCGCGCGCTGCATGCGCATGCCGAGGTGGTGGCGGTGGGCGAGTGCGGCCTGGACTACTTCCGCGACTTCTCGCCGCGGCCGGCGCAGCACCGCGCCTTCGAGCGGCAACTGCAGCTGGCGGTGGACACCGGCAAGCCGCTGTTCCTGCACCAGCGCGACGCTCATGCCGACTTCATGGCACTGATGCGCCAGTTCGACGGCAAGCTCGGCCCGGCGGTGGTGCATTGCTTCACCGGCAGCCGCGAGGAACTGTTCGACTACCTGGACCGCGACTGGTACATCGGCATCACCGGCTGGCTGTGCGACGAACGCCGCGGCGCGCACCTGCGCGAGCTGGTGAAGCACATTCCCGCCGAGCGGCTGATGATCGAGACCGACGCGCCGTACCTGCTGCCGCGCACGCTCAAGCCGACGCCGAAGGACCGCCGCAACGAGCCGGCGTTCCTCGCGCACATCGTCGAGGAACTGGCGCGTGACCGCGGCGAGGACGTAGCCACTGTCGCTGCTTCCAGCACTGCCGCCGCGCGGACCTTCTTCCGTTTGCCGATGCCGGCCTGAGCGGGCCGGCGCGTTGGGGTTGGGGTTGGGGATTGGCGATTCGGGATTCGGGATTCGGGATTCGTAAAACCGCGCGCTGCCCGCATCTTTTGTAGGAGCGGCTTCAGCCGCGACCGGGCACCCGTCGCGGCTGATGGTCCGTCGGCCATGCCGATCCTCTGCGCGACCCTGCCGGTCAATGCGCCGGTGGAGATCTTGGACGGAGTGGGTTGGGATTTTCTTGTGGGAGGGGCTTCAGTCCCGACGCCTGACAATGTCAATCGGCGTTGGGCTTCATTCGTCGCGGCTGAAGCCGTTCTTACGAGTGTCAGTGCGACTCGCCTGGGCAGCACCCACCCTCCTCAATCGACCTGCGCGTCCTCGCGCTTCGCTTCGGCCATCGCTTCCGGCTCCAACTCCTCGGCGCTGCGGTTGAGCTTGACGAACACGCCCCAGGCGACGAGCAGCAGTGCTGCGCACAGGCCGACCGCGGCGGCGTAGGGCAGCTTGGCCGGGTCGTCGTGCATCAGTTCGAAGATCGACACCAGGGTCTCGATCGCCAAGGCGATGACGATGACCACGAAGAACCGGGACAGATAGCGGCGCACCCTGGTCGGTCCGCTGACCTTGACGTCGCGCTGCACCTCTTCCTCGTAGATGGTCTGGCCCAGTTCCAGGGTCACCAGCGCCACGGTGAGCAGCCCGATCGCCTCCAGCACCACGTTGAAGCGGTCGCGCACCACCAGTTCGCCGCCCGGCGTCAGGCCGTGCCACAGCTCCAGCACGGCCATGCAGATCAGCCCGGCCGCGCACAGCAGGAACAGCACGATGATGAGGAAATGCCCGCCGCGGAACAGTTTTTCCATGCGCGTGCCCGTTGCCGCCCCTAAGTGGTGGGCGAGCATAGGCGCCAGGCGCGTCAGCGGCGCGCGAAGATGCATGTCCTATGGGGTAAGGGGCACCATGACTGCGGCGCGCAGCGCACCGTGGCAGGCGCGAAGGACGGGACGGCGTACCGAACCGCTTCCTCGCGGCGCCCGTCAGCGTGCGGGGAGGCCGGCCTGGTATGCCTGCAGGTGGCAGTACGCGGCCATCAACAGCGGTGCGGCGTGCCCGGCGCTGCGGGCGCGGGCGAGCATGTCGCCGACGATCTGCTGTGCTTCCACCTGCTGCCCGGCTTCCAGGTCGCGCAGCATCGATGCCTTCATCGGCGAGCCGGGCTGGGTCAGCAATTGCAGCGCGCTGGCTTGCGCCGCCTCGGGCACCGGTTCGCCGGTGGCCGCCGCCACCGCCGTGCATTCGGCATACAGGCCACGCACCAGCGTCACGCCATCGTCGCTGGCGACGATGCGCCCGATCGGCGCTCGCATCAGGCAGGTGGCCGCCGCCAGCGCGGTGAGGAAGGTGTACTTGATCCATTGTTCCTGCGCGATCCGCGGCGCAGCCAGATGATCCACTTCGGCCTGCGTGCAGGCCTCGGCCAGGGCACGCACGCGCGCGCTGTCGGCACCGCGCCCGTCGCGCTCGCCGAAGGTCAGCGAGGCCGGCTTGGCCAGGTGCTGGATCGCGCCATCGGCGTCGAGCACGGCGCTGATGAAGCACAGCCCACCGATCACCCGTTCCGCACCGAAGCGCGCATCCAGTGCCCGGTAGTGGCGCAGGCCATTGAGGATCGGCAACACGCTGGTGCCGTCCAGTACCGCCGGCGCCACCGCGTCCAGCGCACTGTCCAGGTCATAGGCCTTGCAGCTGAGCAATACCAGATCGAACGGCCGTGCCTGTGCCGCGCCGGGCAATGCTTCTACCGTGAGTGTCTTGACCGCGATCGCCGCATCGCCGCGCGGACTACGGATGCGCAGACCATCGCGTTGCAGGCGCGCGGCCCGCGCTGGTCGCACCAGGAAGCTGACATCGACGCCGGCCTGGGCCAGGCGTCCGCCAAAGTAACCGCCGGTCGCACCGGCACCGAGAATGAGGATACGCATGGGACGAGGGTCGCAAGAGAGTGGGGATGCGACCCGCTGTCGGGACGCGTACCGGCAAACGCGTGGCTGCGCGTTTGCCGGCGGTGCGACGCGAGCGGCAGTGCCGCTGTGCCACACCGAAACTGTGCAGGCAACGAGGGCGCGACCGCACGCGGCAGCGCCCCTGCGCGGCTCAGTTCTTCTTTACCAGCTCGACGCGGCGGTTCTGCGACTTGCCTTGCTCGGTCGCATTGTCCGCCACCGGATCGGCATCGCCGAAGCCCGCCGCACTCAGCCGCGACGCCTCGATGCCCTGCGCGACCAGCGCGGCGACCACCGCCTTGGCGCGCCCTTCCGACAGCGTCTTGTTGTGCGCGGCATCGCCGGTGCCGTCGGTGTAGCCATTGACGGCCAGCTTCAAAGTCGCGTCCTGCTTGAGCAATTGCACGACCTGCGCGATCTGCGGTTGCGAATCGGGCAGGATATCGGTCTTGTCGGTGGCGAAGTTGACGTGCAGCGCCACCTTGCCGGTCTTGTCGATCTGCGTCTTCAGTTCGCTGGCCGGCAGCAGGCTGGCGGTGACCTGCAGCGGCTTGGTCTCGGCGATCAGCAGGCCGCCGCCGAACTGGTAGCTGCACAGGTGGATCCAGATGTCGCGGTCGGCGCGATGCACCACGAACACCTGCACCGGGTTGTTCCAGACATCGCCCAGGCCGCTGTTGTACTTGGTGGCGAAATCCCGCGGCCATTCCTTGATCTTCTGCGTGGCCGCTTCGGGAATCCGGCCGTCGAAAATCTTTTTGCCACCGAGCGCAGTGACCATGGCCTCGATGTTGCGTTCCAGTTCGATGTCCGAGAACGTTTTACCGTCCGCCGCATTGATCTGCGCCGACCAGACCTTGCCCTCGACCGGTTGCAGGCGATCACCGGTCCAGAACGGAACTTGATCGAAGTCGGTGCCATCCGGTTTGTTACCGGTGACATATCCGCTGGGCAGGGCGATGTAGGGGAAGTCTCCCAACGGGACGTCGGACACCGGCAAGCTGGCCGGGTCGAATGTGGCACTGGTGGCAGGTTGCTGTGCGGAAGCTTCCTGCGTGCTGCCGGCGGTCGCCGCGGGGGGCGTTGCCTGATCGTCGGAATGCGCGGGCTGCTCATGCTTCTTGCAGGCACTCAGACTTGCGATGACGGCCAGGACCAACGTCGCCGCTACTGCTCTTTTCACAGAGGTACTCCTTGTCGGGGGACGAACAAAACTAGTGTAACGGGAGGTCGGCCGATCTTGCCGCAGAACCATGAATCCGCGTCGACCGGCAATGGCGACACACGTTTGGATCGCAGCATAGGCGCGATCAGTGCGTCGGGTCGGGTGGCTGGAACAGCGCGTCCGGTTGCGGGCCATAGTCGACGCGTTGGATGTCCCAGTGCTGTTGCTGTTCCATTCCGGTCTTGCCGCGATAGGCGAGCACCAGGCCGGTCTCACGGTCCAGCCACATCGTGCCTTGCCGGGTTCTGCCTGGTCCGTCCGGATTGGCCAGGCGGTACCGCCATTGCACCGCGTCGCGGCCCGCACGCAGGCCGCTGTCGCCACGCTGGCAGTCGGCGAACATCCCAAGTCCCGCGCAGGGTTGCTCCGGATCGAAGCGTAGCGGCCAGCGCATGCCGGGAACGGGCATCGCGCCGCCCTGCTGGCCGACGATCCAGCCGGTGGGCGCACCCTTTGCCAGGATCAGCGCATACGACCGACCGCTGGCATCCTGGAACTGGATGCGCAACGCGTCGTCGCGAAAGAACACCGTCGCCGGCTGCGCCGCGCCGCGCGGCTGGATCCGGCTCAGGCCGCCAAGTTCGTTGGTGCTGACCTGCGCCACGCCGGAGAACGCGGCGTCCTCGGCGCACGCCGAGCCGGCAATGATCTGGCACAGCAGTGCAACGCACGCCAGCAGCGCGAGACGGGACATCACTTGTCCAGGTTGCCCTGTTTGGCGATGGGTGACTGCATGCGCACGATGGCGTAGCTTTCGATCGGCAGGCGCCGGGTGAACGTTTGAAGGGGAGAGGACTCGAATGTGCCCGGCTTCAGATACTGGGAATTTCCACCCAAGACCCAATCGACGAAAGGAACTACCAACGGTGCGTCGTAGACCACCTTGATCTTGAGGATGTTGGCGTCCTGGACATTTACCCCACTGCTGCCGATCGCGGTGCTGCGGTAGGCCAGCGTGTCGTTGGGCAACGCATAGCTGCCGTCGTACTGGCGCTCCTTGAAGTTGTTCCATGCGGCGCGGGTTGGATTGATGACGGTGATGTGACCGTGCATCTTCAGCGTCAGATCGAGCTGGGCTGCCCGACGTGCGGTTTCCACGCCCATTAGGCTTTTGTCAGTGGCGTACAGCGGCATCATGCCCTTCTCGAAAGCGGCACGCATTTCTCCTCGATCCACCCCGCTCACCGCGCCCGCGCGCGCTGCCATAAGCGCAGCATAGTCGAGCGTGGACTTCATGCGGTACAGCAGCACCGCCTGGATGACGGCGAGCAGTAGGAACAGCAGCACCGGCGTGATGATCACCAGTTCCACCATGGATTGGCCGCGCATCGACGTGCGACTGCGGAGGGTGCGGACGCGTGCATTCATGACCGGACTCCCGGAGAGGAAGGCGCCGGCGCGGTGGCGCGCCAGTGCCAGTGTTCGCCGCGCTGCGGTTGCAGGCGGTCCAGCGCACCGCCATGGAACTCAATGGTGGCCGCGGCGCGCCGGCATAGTGCCGTGCGATACGGTCTGACGTTCTCGCGCCACTCCAGCACGGCATCGTCGTGGCCCAGGAACACCAGATCCAGCGGGTAGGCCATGCCGATGGTATGCACGCTGGCGCAGGGGCGGATCAGCAAGGCCTCCGATCCGTCCGTGGCCAGCGCCGGGCGCGCCAGCAGCCCGCGCGCGCGCGACCACCAGGTATCCGCGGCCCACACCTGCGGGATTGGGGCGCCGGCGCTGCGCTCGATGCACCCGCGTTTCACAGGATCCCCTCCTGCAGCATCTTCAAGTAGATGAAATAGCCCAGGAACAGGAAGATCAGCGGGAAGAAGAACATCACCAGCGGCAGCATCATCTTCACCGGTGCTTCCAGCGCCAGCTTCTCGGCGCGCAGGAAACGTTCCTCGCGGCGCTGGTTGGCCTGCGCGCGCAACGTGTCGCTGAGGTTGGCGCCGACCTTGTCGGCCTGGATCAGTGCGCTGGTGAAGCTGGTGATCTGCGCGATGTCCATGCGCTCGGCCATGCGCCGCAGCGCTTCGGCGCGCGGCAGGCCCGCGCGCAGATCGCGCAGCATGCGCGAGAACTCCTGCGACAGCGCGCCTGAGGGTCCCTTCGCGACGGCCTGTTCGATGCCGCCGGTGACGTTCAGGCCGGCCTCGACCGCCATGGTGATGAAGTCCAGGTAGATCGGCAGATCGCGCACCACGGTCTTCTGCCGCGCCTTGCGGCGCTCGCCCAGCCACAGGGCGGGATACAGCCAGCCGAGCACGCCGCCGAACAGCAGGCACATCAGGCCCGAGCCGATGCCGAGGTGTCCGAGCATGCCGGTGCACAGCAGGAAGAAGACAACGACAACCAACGCGCTGGCCATGCGCAGGCCATAGAACTCTTCGGGCGTCAGCGTGTAGTCCTGGCCGGCGGCCTGCAGCTGGCGGTGGGTCTGTTCCAGTTGCGCCACGCTCAAGCGCGGCGCGATGCGCCGGGTCAGCACCGTGACCAACGGCCACATGAGTTGCATCAGTCGCGGCAACGGATCGTAGTAGGTGCGGTCCTCCAGCTCGACTTCGCGGATCACCCCGCGCGTGCCGATGACCACCAGCGCGACGGCGCCAGCGGCGAGAAGCGCGACGAGGGCGAGCATCCAGGTCATACGTCGATCGTCATGATCTTCTTGCAGAGGCGGTAGCCCAGGTATTCCATGACCAGGCAGATGGTGATCACCACCCAGCCGTGCCAACTGTGGAACATCGGCTGCATGGTTTCGCTGTACATCAGACTGAGATAGCCGATCAGGAACACCGGCAGCATCGCCATGACGATGCCCTGCAGGCGGCCCTGGGCGGTCAGCGCTTTCACCTTCTTCTCCATCGTCAGGCGCCGGCGCAGCGTCTCGGCCAGGGTCGCCAGGGTCTCCGCCAGATTGCCACCGACTTCGCGCGAAATGTTGACCGCCGAGACGAACAGCTCCGCGTCGGTGATGGGGACGCGCTTGCTGAAGTTCTCCATCGCCTCTTCGGCGCGAAGCCCCATGTGTTGTTCGCGCAGCACCAGCGCCAATTCCTGCGCCAGCGGCGGTTGCCCGTCGTGGACCAAGACCTCCATCGCCGGCGCAAACCCGACGCCGGCACGCAGGCTGCTGGACAGCATCTGCAATGCGTCGGGGAGCTGCTCCTGGATCTGCTCGAGCCGGCGCTTGCGCAGGAACGCGTAGATCTTGCGTGGCGCAAAGAGCAGGAAGATGCCGATCAGTACCGCGATGATCAGGCTGCCGGTCAGCATCCACACCAGCAGCGGGACGATCACCATCACCACGGCGCTGATCATGTAGACCTGGGCCGGATCCAGGAACAGGAACATGTCCGCCAGGTTCATGCGCGCCTGGTCCATGAAGCTTTCGCGGTAGCGCTTCAGAAACTGCTCGCTGGAGCGCGCGATCAGCAGGAATGCCGTCACGGTCCCGGCGAACACCAGCAGGGCGATCAGCCACAGGGCCATCAGCGCGCGCTTCCCTGGTTGCGGAAGATGCCCAGGTCCACCGACACGCCGCGCTCGGCGAGTTCCTCGTAGAACTCGGGCACTGCACCGGTCGCGACGAAGTTGCCGGCGACCTTGCCGTCGGGGCCATGGTAGGTGGTGGGCTTGAACAGGAACAGATCCTGCATCTGGATGGTGCCGCTTTCGATGCCGGTGATCTCGGTGATGTGACTGACCTTGCGCGAGCCACAGGGATAGCGGCGCTGGTGCACGATCAGGTTCACCGCCGACGCGATCTGTTCGCGCACGACGACCATCGGCAACTCCATGCCGGCCATCATCACCATCACCTCGAGGCGCGACAGCGTCTCGCGCGGATTGTTGGCGTGCGCGGTGGTCAGCGAGCCTTCGTGGCCGGTGTTCATCGCCTGCAGCATGTCCAGACACTCGCCGCCACGGCACTCACCGACCACGATGCGATCCGGGCGCATACGCAGCGCGTTCTTGACCAGATCGCGGATAGTGATCTGGCCTTTGCCCTCCATGTTGGGCGGGCGTGCCTCCAGTGCCACCAGGTTTGGCTGCACCAGCTTGAGTTCGGCCGCGTCCTCGATGGTGACCACGCGGTCGCCATCGGGGATGAAGTTCGACAGGATGTTCAGCAGCGTGGTCTTGCCCGAGCCGGTACCGCCGGACACGACGATGTTGCGGCGCTCGCGCACCGCCATGATCAGGAACTCCAGCATCGCCTCGTTCAGCGATCCGAACTTCAGCAAGTCCTCGCCCAGCAGCCGGCGCGTGGCGAACTTACGGATGCTGATACTGGGGCCGCGTAGGGCGACTGGCGGAATCACCGCGTTGACGCGCGAGCCGTCCTTCAGGCGCGCGTCGACCAGTGGCGAGCTTTCGTCGATGCGCCGCCCCAGTGGAGTGACGATGCGCTCGATCGCGGCCAGGCAGGCGCGTTCGTTGGAGAACACCACTTCGGATTTCTGGATGCGCCCGGCACGCTCGATGAAGATGTCGTCATGGGAGTTGACCATGATTTCGGTGACGGTCGGATCGTCGATCAGGTCTTCCAGCGGCCCCAGCCCGATCGCCTCGTCCAGGACCTGCTTGGCCAGCCGGCGCGGGCTGATGTCCGCTGGCAGGTCGCTGAACTCGCGTTTGATGATGTCGTCGATCAGGTTGATGGTGCTGTCGCGCAGCGCGCTGTCATCCATGCTGCGCACGTCCATGCGGCGCAGATCCATCTGCCGCACCAGCGCCATGTGCAACTTGGTGCGCCAGGTGGCGATATCCGATGGCGGCGGCCCGGCCACCACCATGTCCGTCGCGACAGGCGCAGGCGGCTGGCGATCAGGTGCCGCGTCGGTTGCGGGCGCTACCGCCGCCGCCTCGGTCTTGACGGCCGCGCTGTCGTTGGCGGCCGGCGTCTGCCTGACGATACGTGCGTCGTCGCCGCTGACCTTCAGCATGTACTGGCCGATGCGGATCTCGTCCTTGCCGTCGATCGGCCCCTGCTTGGCCAGCACCACCTTGCCGTTGAGCGTGATCGGTTCGCGCCCACCCAAGGGCAGGATGAACACGCCTTCCTCCTCGCGCAGCAGCGTGGCGTGCTTGCCGGCGATGTTCCAGCCCTGCAGCATCACCAGGTTGGCGTCGGCGCGGCCGATGCCGCACTCGCGGTGCATGCATTTGACCTGGCGCGTATCGCCTCCCGGCGTATTGATCAGCACTGTGAACATGGCGGTGAACCTTGCGCTCCGTGGGGTGGGTTACTTGATCAACTTGTCTTGCCGTGGGCTGATCTCGTCCTGCAATTCCTTCTCGATCCCCTGGGCACGCTGCAGATCCTGCAGGTTCTCCGGCGAAGTCGGGCTGACGATGCGCGGGGTCACGAAAATGACCAGTTCGGTCTTGTTGCCACGGAAGCCATCGGAGCGGAACAGCTTGCCCAGGATCGGGATGTCGCCCAGCAGCGGCAGTTTGTCCACGGCCTTGGAGGCCTCCCGATCGAGCAGGCCGGAAATGACGATGGTCTGGCCGGCATTGACGTTCAGCTCGGTCTCCACGCGCCGGGTCAGGAAGCCGGGAACGCCCTGCACCGACACCGATGGATCGATCCGGCTGACTTCGGCCATGATCGAGGTATTCACCTGATTGGACGAGTTGACCGTCGGGTTGATGTTCAGGCGGATGCCGTATTCCTTGTACTCGATCTGGGTCTGGCCGAGGATCGACGGCACCACGATCGGCACTTCGCCGCCGACCAGGAAGGTCGCGTTGCTGCCGCTCTTGGCGCTCAGCTTGGGCTGCGCGAGCACCCAGGCCTTGCCGCGGCTCATCAGCAGGTTGATCTTCGAGGCGATGGTGGTGGCGATGCCGAAGTAGCCCTGCGGTCCGGACAGCCTGGTCGGCAACCGATCCTTGATGTCCTGGAAGGTCTGGTTCTCCTGCGGCAGCACGCGGAAGTAATCGTTTTTGGTGACGTCGCGGATCAGACCGCCGATCGGGCCGTCGATGGTGCTGTCCCAGCGGATGCCCAGATCCTCCACGGCGTTCTTGTTGAACTCCATGATCGACACGTCCATCTGCACCATCGGCCGCATGCCCACCGGGTCGGCGCCGGCGAAGTTCAGCACCTGCGGATAGATCTTCTGCAGCGCCTGGATCTTTGCCGTGGTGGCGGCGTCGATGTCGTTGCCCGAGATCACCACGTTGGAGCCGATGGCCCGCACGGTGATGCCCGGCGTATTGCCCAGCAGTTCGCGCACGGTCTCGGCCGCGCCTTCGGACTTGCTTCCCCCCACCGTCACGCTGACGTCGCGCTGGCTGCCATCGGCCATCCACAGGTGCACGTTGGTCTCGCCGGGCTTGGTACCGATCATGACCACTTCGGACTTGCCGACCGAGAAGACACTCAGGACCTCGCCGTCGCCGACCGCGATGCGCCGCAGTGCCCCGGGGACTCGCCGAACCACGGCCTCGCCGGCATAGATGCTTTGCGACGACTGGATCAACGGGGCGACCGACGGCTTCTTGTCACCGGCCAGGGCGACGCCGCCGCCACCGCCCGACGAGGCGCCGCTGCTGCCCAGTTCCTGGATCTGCGATTCCACCGATTGCTTGAACTGGTCGACCTGGCGTCCTTGCGCCATCAGGCGCGCCTGCTCGGCCGAGGGTGTATCCGCTGCCTGACCAGCCGCCGGTGCAGCCTGCGTTGCAGGCCGTGCCACCGCTGCAGCCTGCGCGGAAGACCGTGCCGCCGGTGCAGCGCTCGCGGCCTGTTGTGCCGATGCATTCCATCCCCCGATGCCCGCCAGCAACACGCCGGCCAACCATGGCGCCGATGCTCCGGCCTTGCTCCTGCGACGTGTTGCCTGCGTCATGCTTAACCCTTTCCGCCAATGATGAACTCAACGCGGCTGCTTCCGCTGCCTATGTCTGCCGAATCGCCGGAACCCAGCGACCGCAACAACTGACTCTCGCTCATGCCCGTTGCTGCGCCTGGCGATGTGTCTTTGATCTCGCGCAGCAGCACGCGCACCGCCCCTACCTTCGAGGCGACGGCCAACTGCTTGGCCTGGTACTGGTCCAGCTCCAGGGTCACGCTGGAAAAGCCGGTGGACGTATTGGCTTCCTCGCCGTCCTTCGGCGTCGGCGCCTCGCCGATGCGGCTGCCGGCGGCCAGCACCTTGACCTTCTGCAGCAGTGGGAACACCTGCGCGCCCGCGCCCTGGCCACCATTGCCGCCGGTGGTGGCGTCCTTGACGAAGAAGATGTCGATCAGGTCGCCTGGCGCGATCATGCCCGAGATCGAATTGTTCTCGTCGACACTCATCGTGTAGGCGACCTTGCCCTTGGGAATCAGCCGCGAGAACTGGTCGTACAGCGGAACCAGGGCGCTGGCGCTCAAGGGCGCACCACCGCGTGCTGGTGCACGCAGCATCCTGCCTTCGAACTGGGTGTGATTGTCGGGCGTGACCGCATCGGCGGGCGCGAACTCGGCCGGGATCGTGCGCAGGGCCAGATCGCCACCTTGCAGGATGGCGCCCTGCGGCAAATCGTTCACTGGCACCGCGACGTCGACCATCGGTCGGTTGTCCTGGGTCCGTTCCGCGACCGTGGTACGGATGTAGCTGACCGCGATGAAGGCCGCAAGGCCGGCCATGACCACGGCGATCAGGATGAAAAGAACGTTCTTGCTGAGTTTGGGTTTCTGCATTGAAGAAGTGCCGTCGGCGGGTTTGTCTCGAAAAGGATTCAGCCCGTCAGCACGTCGGAGACCGAAATGGCATAGACGAACGCGGCATAGAGTTCTTTCAGGGTGGTCACCACTTCAGTGATCACGTCGGGCTTGGCGATCAGCACGATCACCAGCGCCATGACCACCACGGTGTATTCGATCGTGGACTGGCCGCGCTGCAGGCGCCGGCCGGGCAGGGCAAGCGCGTTCATTCGACCACCGCCACGATCACGGTGCCGGTCTGCCCCCGGCTCGAGGTCACGGTGACGCGATCGTCCTGCCGGGTGAAACGGGAGACGCAGTGCGGGCTGCTCGCAGTGCAGGTCGACGAGGAGCCGTCGCGGGAATAGCCCTGACCGGCGAAGTACCGCGCGTAGTACTGCTGGTTCTGCAGCGGCGTGTAGCGGTTGAGCATGCTCAGTGTCCTGACATGACGCGGGGTGTCCATGTAGACGATGTCCTCGGCGACCTGTGTGTCGGGCAGCCGGCCGAAGCCTTTGCCGACGCCGTCGGCGGGGAGGTTTCTCTTCGGAATTTCCATCACGCCGATCTGGCCCTGCGTACGGTTGGCATCGCCACTCAGTTCCACCGTGATGTAGTAGCCGCTCTTGGTCATGTGGCCGAGTACGGTCTTGCTGCCGGCCGGCGTCGCCACGACCAGATCGCCCCATGCCTTGCGATAGAACTGCTCGACCTGCTGCGGCGACTGGGCGACGCGGAATCGGCTGGCGCGCATCGCGATGCCGTTGTAGAGCATGTGGTCGGACACGACCTCGCCGGAGGCTTCGTCCGGGACCGGGACGTCCGGCCAGTCCACCGCACGCGCCGGCTGCGCCGCCACCGCAGACAGCAGTGCGCCCAGCCCGCTGGCGAGCATGCGATGGGAGCGGCGCGCGTTCATGGCTTGCCCGGCTTGACCGGATAATTGGCCAGCTTGTCCGAGGGCACGACATCCGGCTCGATGGTGCCCAGCTCCAGGTCGCCGAGGGAGCCGACCATCGGCAGGATCGGCTTCAACGGCTTGACCATGTCGAAGATGCGATCGAGGCCGCTGAAGTAGGACACTGGCGCCAGCGGACGCACCGCGCTGACCACGCTCCGCGGTCCACTGCGTGGCCCGGACGCGTTCCAGGCATCGGTCAGCAGGGTCTGGTGGCGCTTGTCGACCAGATTGAGATTGTCCAGCGGTTCCAGAAAGCGCGCAGGTCGTCCGTCCGTCGTCTTCAGATCGCGATAGTTCAGTGTCACCTCAGCGGTGACATAGCCGTTGCGATTGGGCGGGAACGCGCCGTCGGCGAAATTCCGCGGCACGAGCCCGGCCGCGTTGTCGACATAGCCGGGCGAACTGCTGTTGGCGGTTCGCGTGATCGACAGGTCGCTCTTCTCCAGCAACTTCCGGTTGGAGAAGGTGTTGAGCATCTGGTCGGCGAACGCACCGCTGCCGTTGCCGGACGCACGGCTGGTGATCGGCGTATCGGCGTCGGCAAAGTTGCGGTCCAGCGCGCGTTGCTGCAACTGGGCGCGACTGGGCGGTTGATAGTTGTTGGCCACGCTGGCTTCCCAGGCAGCATTGCGCGCGGCTTGCATCGCCATTTGCTTGCTGTGTCCCAGTTTGGCGACGACGGGAATCAGCAGGAACAGCGGAACCAGCACGGCGGCACACACCGCCAGCTCCACCATCCCCTGTCCGTGCATCCTGCGCGGTGAAAAGAACGTCGTCTTCATCCTGCGTCCTCCTAGTTCTCTTCCTTCCCGCCCGCCACGTTGGAAGGAATCAGGCCGCTGCCGAGGCTGAACGACTTGACCTGCAGCAAGCAGCCGTTGCCGCCCTGCAGCGGTTTTGCGTCCAGTGGAATGGACTGCAGATAGTTGCCTGCGCCGTCAACCGTACAGCCGGCAACGTCCGCGGGAGAGTCGGAAAAGCCCCATTTGGTGCCGCCAGACCACATGCACACTTCCTGCTTGCCGTTTTGCCAGCGCATGCACGGCTGGCCCTTGATCTGGCTCTCGCCCGCCAACTTCCAGCCGATTGACTGAACGTTCTGACGCTCCTGGGTTCGGGCGTCGCTATCCAGCGCGGTGTACATGCCGCTCGTGTCTTCGACAGTGCTCTTGTCCGTGTGTTGCTCGAGCTTGATCATGCAGGTGGCTTGCGCGCTGTCGCCATCGACGCCAAGCGTCCAACTGACCTGATGTGCGAACTGGCGGTGGGCGTCGATCATGATCTCGACCTCGCCGGTTCCCAGCTTCGCCTCTTCTTCTGCGGAGAGCGCACGCATCGGCATGCCGGAACCGCGGCAGGCATCCAGCTTTGCCTGGTAGTTCTTGCGCTCCCAGTTTTCGCCTCCCATACGCGATTCCCATGTCAGGACCACGTGGAGTGCAGGGAGTGACTTGACGCCACTTTCGGAGGACGAAGATTCTTCGCCGCTATTGCCTTCTGTCGCGTCGTGCGATTGGCACCCGGCGGTGAACGCCAGAGATGCCATGCACACAAGTGCCAAGGGGCGAAGTCGATTGGTTGATACCATCATGGAGCAAGCACCAGGAATCTGCGGTCAGAATCGGGAGTCTTCACCAGGCGCGCCTGCCAGTACGGGCTGAACAGGCTGCCTTTTTCGAACTTTCCGTCGCCTCTGCCCCACACCGAGCGCCGGAAGGCGCTGAGTTCATAGGGCCGGTTGAAGTAGACCTGGGCGCTCGCCATCGCACGCAGTTGCTCGCCGTGCGCCTCGTCGTTGAGTTGCATGCGCCCGCTGCCGATCTTCAACGCGGAACTGGTGCGCGCCTTGGCGATCTGAGTGCCTACTTCGACGGTATAGATCGGCCCTGCGTCGGCGCCATCGGGGCTCTGCGAATAGGTGTCCTTGACATCGTGATACCTGGGGCTGATGCCATAGCGATAGCCGCTGAGGAATGCCTTGTCGCGCTTGAATTCTGGCGTGACAGCAGGGTCGCCCTCGATGAATCTGCCAGCGATATCGCTACTTCGGGTGCCGTTGTAGGCCTGGTAGCGGCGGCCGTCATAGGGCGATTTCCAACCCCGCCCATTGTTCATACCGGCGAAGAAACTCGGTTTGCGCCCGTTCACCGCCTGAGTTCCACCCCAGCCGATCGGAAACTTGAAGGTCTTCAAGAACAGGGGCAGACGGAACTGAAAGGCGTCCACACCCGACCAGCGGTCGTACTCGACCATGTCGGTGCCGCCGTTGTTGTTGAATACGCCGAATGCGGTGCCGTCGCGTGCGCGCGTGAACGTGTCGCGAGACGCCATCACGACATTGCGATAACGCTCGCCGCCCTGATTGACGCTTCTCAGGCCCGCGCCACGACCAGGATCATAGGATTGAAGTTGGTTGCCGGCCAAGCGAACGTTGTTTGCAAGTACGAACTTGCCGCCTGTCGTCAGATCGGCATCTGGCACGTTGTCCTTGACCACTTTGCTTGCCATGGTGAAGACGTTGGCTTCTGACGCAAACGTGCTTACAGCTGCCTCGGCGGCCAGCGAGTAGGGATGGTCGAGTGCCTGGTCCAGCCAGGTGGTGGTGACATTCGCGGCCTGCAGAAAGAGGATTCGGAACGCCTTGATGGCTCTATTGAGCACGGTCATCGCGCGATCGATGGCGATCAGCGCTTCGCCCAGGCCAGGCACCCAGAACAGCAGCACTTCTGCAAACTTGTTGAATTTTTCGAAGTGGACCGTGGTGGAGTGGACCATGGTCAGCCAGGAGTTGAGGCTGACGATCTGCGCGATCGCCACTTCGTTGGCGACGCGTCCGCGATTCAGATAGGCAGCGAAATTGCGCGCGCGTGCCTGTTCGACGGCGATGCTGTACGCAGCGGCATCGGCGGCATTGGTGAGTTCGACCTTCTTACCGACCACCTGGCCGGTGTTGAATGTCACCAACAGCCCCACGCACAGCACCATCAGGAATACCAGCACCATGGGCATGGCCTGCCCTCGCATCCTAGAGCGGACGCGGAGCGGCCCCGGCGCGACCATCGTGGTCGAGTGATTGGCGGCGGCGATGGTCACCATACGGCTTCCTTCGGGCAATACCACGCCGAGGGCACGACGCACGCGTCGGACCCGGCTGGTTCCATTGGATTTGGGGTGTGCTAGCTGAGCGCAGAAGCCCGCGTAGGGCTGCTGCCGACAAGATCAACGGCAGGCCACCATCTGCCCGCGCCGGGCAGATGGTGGCAAGGGCCTTACTTGTTGCCGTTGTACTTGTCCATGCCCTTGTCGTTCTGGGCCTGCTGCTGCGCCTTGCCTGCATTGGTGCCAGCGCGGCCGATCATGCCGCTGGCATCCTTGCCCGACAGTTCCTGCGCCATACCGGCGACCTGGCTGCGGACGGTGCCGCCGAAGAACGTGAACACGCCGATCGCCGCGATCGCGATCAGGGCCACGATGATGATGTACTCGGTCATGCCCTGGCCCTGCTGCTTGCGGCCGAAGCGGATGGGCTTGCGTTGGATCTTCATCTGATTCCTCTCCTTGGCTCGATCGCCCAATTACCGGCAACACACAAACGTGCCAGCGGCAACGTGTGGCGACATGGGTTCATTAAGTGAAGTCGTTCACGGAGACGAAGCTGGTCTCCGGCCCGCGCTTTACGTCCAGTAAAGAGATGGTGTGTAGCGGACGTGTGCACTGTAGCGTCGGCTTATTGCCGTTACAAGAAAAGTTGCGTTAATAAATTGGCGATAAATTTGATGTGAATCACACTATAGAGTCAAACTTTGGACGCGTGCGATCCCGTATGGAATATACAATTGTGAATTCGGTGCAGTCGCGCCGTGCGCACCGTCAGATTTGGCTGTGATGCGTGGCGGATATGTCGGCATGTTGCACGGGATGCCGTCCGCGAATGGCGCTCCGTCCGCGATCCCACGCGCGGGGCGGGGTGACCGCGGGCGGCCGGCGACGCGGGACGAGACAGTCGGCAATGTGTATCGATGCGGAGCAAGGCAGATTCGCTTGCTCCGGTCGGGCCGGTAAGGCCGCAGCATCGAATGGCGGGTGACCTGCCGCCACGCTGCTTGCAGTCAGAGGAACCGGGCGGACACGGGACGCATCCAGCGGCCCCGGCGCCTGGATGCGTCGGGCATGCGAAGGCGTGGAACCCCTGGACGCCGGGGTAGTGCGGAGAGCACGCGGGGCGTCAGCTCCGCAACCCCACCCCGCGCCGCAGCAGCCACAGCGCCAGCGCCGACAGCACCGCGACGAAGCCCAGCATCAGGCTGTAGGCCACCCACACCGGCACGTCGCTGCTGCCGAGCAGGCCGTAGCGGAAGGCGTTGACCATGTAGAAGATGGGGTTGGCGTGGGTCGCGGCCTCGGCCCAGCCGGGCAGCAGCTTGACCGAATAGAACACGCCGCCCAGATAGGTCAGCGGGGTCAGGATGAAGGTCGGCACGATCGCCACGTCGTCGAACTTCTTCGCGTAGACCGCGTTGATGAAGCCGGCCAGGGAGAAGATGGTCGCGCCCAGCAGCACCGTCGTCAGGGTCACCAGCGGGTGCGGGATGCGCACCGGGGTGAAGAACATGGCGATGATCAGCACGATCACGCCGACCATCAGCCCGCGCAGCACGGCGCCGGCGACGTAGCCCCACAGGATCACCCAGTTGGGCATGGGGCTGACCAGCAGTTCCTCGACGTGGCGGCCGAACTTGGCGCCGAAGAAGCTGGAACTGATGTTGCCGTAGCTGTTCTGGATCACGCTCATCATCACCAGGCCGGGGACGATGAATTGCATGTAGCTGTAGCCGCCCATGTCGCCCACGCGCGAGCCGATCAGGCCGCCGAAGATCAGGAAGTACAGGGTCATGGTGATCGCCGGCGGCACCAGGGTCTGGCCCCAGATGCGCAGGATGCGCTTGACCTCGCGGCGCACGATGGTGCCCAGCGCGACCCAGTTGCGCTGGGCCGGGGTGGCGTCGGAAACGGGGAGGGTGGAATCGGTCTGGGTGGTCATGGTCGTCGCCGTGGGGGCATCAGGGAGTGGCGGGCGGCGGCGTGGCGCCGGCGCTGGCCGTGGCGGCGTCGCGGTGCTCGCCGGTGAGGCGCACGAACAGTTCTTCCAGGCGATTGCTCTTGGTGCGCATGGAGCGCACGCGGATGCCGGCGTCGCCCAGTGCGGCGAACACGCGGTTGAGGTCCATCGCCCGCGGCATGTCCAGGTCCAGGGTGTGTGCGTCCTGGGCGAGCAGGGTGGTGCCTTCGATCGCCGGCAACTGCGCCGGCAGCTCGCCGTCGATGTCCAGCAGGAAGCCTTCCACGTCCAGCTTGGCCAGCAGTTCGCGCATCGGTCCCTGTTCGACGATGCGGCCGCGGTCGATGATCGCCAGGTTGCGGCACAGGCTCTCCGCTTCCTCCAGGTAGTGCGTGGTGAGGATGATGGTGGTGCCGGCGGCGTTGATCTCGCGCAGCACGCGCCACATGTCGCGGCGGATCTCGATGTCCACGCCGGCGGTGGGTTCGTCCAGGATCAGCAGGCGCGGCCGGGTCATCATCGCGCGGGCGATCATCAGCCGCCGCTTCATGCCGCCGGACAGGGTGCGGCTCATCACCTGGGCCTTCTCCCACAGGTGCGCGCGCTTGAGTTCCACTTCGGCCAGGCGCTCGGCCTCGGCGCGCGGCATGCCGTAGAAGCCGGCGTAGTTGACCAGGATGTCGAAGGGCTTCTCGAACAGGTTGAAGTTGATTTCCTGCGGCACCAGGCCGATCAGGCGCATCGCCGCGCTGCGCTGGCTGCTCAGGTCGGTGCCAAACACCTCGACCTGGCCGGCGCTGAGGTTGACCAGCGAGCTGATGATGCCGATCAGGGTCGACTTGCCGGCGCCGTTGGGGCCGAGTAGGGCGAAGAAGTCGCCGGGCAGCACGTCCAGCGACACGCCATGCAGGGCCTGCACGCCGTTGTCGTAGGTCTTGCGCAGGTCGCGCACACGCAGGGCGGGCGCCGGCGTCTGGGAAGAAAGAGCAGGTGCGGGAGTCAAGGCGGGCCTTCGCGCCGCATCGACGGCGCAGGAGAAGTGCAGCCGCTATTATAGAAGACCTCGTGGGGTCGCCCCCGGCCACAGACTGTTGCATCTCCGTGCCTGCCCAATTCCCGCTGAAACTGGTCGATCGCCACATGCTGGCCCCGGCCGTCGGCCACTACCGCTTCGTCCGCGACGACGGCCAACCCCTGCCGTTCGCGCCCGGCCAGTTCGTGCAGGTGCACTTCCACTATGCCGACGGCACGGCGACCAAGCGCAGCTATTCGCTGGCCACCCGCCACGATCCGGCGCAGCCGGCCGACGCCACGGTGGAGATCGCGGTCAGCTTCGTCGCCGGCGGCGCGGCCACGGCGCTGTTCGAGGCGCTGGAGATCGGCGGCCAGGTCTGCGCCAGCGGTCCGTACGGGCGCTTCTGCCTGCAGCCGGGCGACAGCAACCGTCGCTATCTGCTGATCGCCACCGGCACCGGCGTCACCCCGTACCGCTCGATGTTGCCGCTGCTGGAAGCGGCGATGGCCGAGCGCGGCGTGGAGGTGGTGCTGTTGCTGGGCGCGCGGACGCCGGCCGAGCTGCTGTACGGCGACGAGTTCCGCGCCTTCGCCGAGACGCATCCCGGTTTCCGCTTCGTGCCGTGTTTCTCGCGCGAGTTGCCGGAAGCGCCGCATGCCGATGTGCGGCATGGCTACGTGCAGCAGTTCCTCGGTGAATTCGCGCCCCAGGCCGAAGGCGACATCGCCTACCTGTGCGGCAATCCGAACATGGTCGATGCCTGCTTCGATGCACTGAAGGAGGCCGGCCTGCCGGTGCAGCACATCCGTCGCGAGAAGTACGTCAGCAGCAAGTAGCGGTCGGCGCCGGCGTCTCTCGTAGGAGCGGCTTCAGCCGCGACCGCCTCGCTGGGAAGGTCTGTTGCGGGTGAAGCCGCTTGCTCCATAAATGCCGAGCGCGCTTCGCGCCCGCACCCTCACCCCAACCCCTCTTCCGAGGGGAGAGGGGCTTTGGCTTCTCCCATCTCCCCTCGGGACCATTGCCCCCTTTTGGGGGGAGGTGCTCTCCGCAGGGGCGGATGAGGGACGTCCGCATCCGGGCGCCGGCGGGTCCATCGATGCTTTCATCCCGTCTGTAAAGGACGCTTGACAGGCGTCCCCGCGGCGCGCATTCTCCTGTCAAGCGTGCTTGACAGGGGGAAGGTCAACACGACAAGGGGCGCAGCCGGAACGGGCGCCGGACCGGGTTGGACTGAGATTGGGGACAGGGCATGGGCAACTGCAGGCGCAACGCGATCGTGGTGCTGTGCGCGAGTCTGGCGCTGTTGGCGGCGGGGGCCTGGTTGCCGTTCGGCGGCAGCGCCTATCTGCGTGGGGTGTGCATGGGCGTCGGCATCGGCGGCCTGTTCATGGCGGTGTTGCTGTGGTGGTCGCGGGGCAGCCTGTACGACAGCGCGCCGCGGGCGCTGGCGCGGCGCTACTACCGCGAGTTCTTCCCGCCGATGGGGGCCTATGTGGTGGTGATGCTGTTCTGGAAGCGTCTGCTCGACAGCGTCGACGTGCTCTGGCTGCGCGTGGTGGTCGCGCTGCTGCCGGCATTGATGCTGGCGCTGGTGATCCGCGCGGTGGCGCGCTTCGTGCGCGATTCCGACGAACTGCAGCGGCGCATCGAGCTGGAGTCCATCGCCATCGCCGCCGGACTGACCTGTGGCGTCTACATGGCGGCCGGGTTCCTGCAGGCGGCGCAGGTCATCGCACTGTCGGCCTCGTCGGCGATGTTGTGGGTGTTCCCCGCACTGTGCATGACCTATGGGGTGGTCAAGGTCGCGAACGCGCGCCGCTACCAATGAACAGCCGCATCCGCGAACTGCGCGAGGCGCAAGGCTGGTCGCAGGGCGAACTGGGCGAGCGGCTGGGCGTGTCGCGACAGACCATCAATGCGCTGGAGACCGGCAAGTACGATCCGAGCCTGCCGCTGGCGTTCCGTATCGCGCGGTTGTTCGCGCACAGCATCGAGCAGGTGTTCCTGTTCGATGAGGCCGAGTAACCGCGTACTCCGTTCCATGCCCCACCGGGCACCGACGACGCCATGTTCCGGCATGGCATTCTGCAAGCCATGACCTCAAGGATGCGAACCATGCGACACCCTTCCCGGCCGTTCGCCATTGCGGCGGCCACCCTGTTGCTCGCCGCCTGCCAGGCGGCCCAGGCGCCGGCGCCGCAGACGTCCGAACGCAGCTACGGCGCGCTGCGCTTCCACCCGTGCACGCTGACCAATCCGGTGGCTTCCAATAACGTGCCGGCGCAGTGCACGCGCATGGCGCTGGCCGAGAATCCGGCGGCGCCGAACGGCCGCAAGATCGAGCTCAACATCGCCTGGCTGCCGATCACCGGGGAAGGCGGCAGCGACCCGGACCCGGTGTTCTTCCTGGCCGGCGGTCCCGGCCAGGCCGCCACCCAGGTCGCCAGCATCGTCGACATGGCGCTGCGCGAGACACGCAAGCGCCGCGACGTGTTCCTGATCGACCAGCGCGGCACCGGCCAGTCCAATCCGCTGAGCTGCCTGGGCCCGGACGGGAAGGAACTACCGCTGGCCGATCCGGTGCGCGCGCCCACCGCCGCCGAACTGGTCGACTACGCGCGGCGCTGCGCGCAGTCGCTGCAGGGCCGCGCCGACCCGCGCTACTACACCACCACCCAGGCGATCGGCGATCTGGACGCGGTGCGTGCCGCGCTGGGCGTGGACAAGATCAATTTGATCGGCGGCTCCTACGGCACCCGCGTCGCCCAGCAGTACGCGCGTCGCTATGCACCGCACGTGCGCAGCGTGGTCATCGATGGCGTGGCGCCGAACGACCTGGTGGTCGGCGGCGAGTTCGCCAACACCTTCGAGGATGCGATCGCCCTGCAGGCCGAGCAATGCAAGGCCGACGTGGCCTGCGCCAAGCGCTTCCCCACCGATACCCGCGCGCAGCTGCGGGCCGTGGTGGAGCGCCTGCGGCAGGCGCCGGTGGAGGTGGACTACCGCGATCCGGCCAGCGGCCAGAGCCGCCACGATCGCGTCACCGCCGACACCGTCACCAGCCTGGCGTTCTCGTTCTCCTACGCGCCGCAGACCGCGTCGCTGTTGCCGCTGGTGCTGGACGAGGCCGCCAACGGCCGTTACGGGCCGTTGATGTCGCTGGCAAAGATGATGGGCGGGCAGCTGGACGGGCAGATGAATCGCGGCATGCAGTGGTCGGTGATCTGTGCCGAGGACGCCGACCGCTATCGCGCGCCGCAGACGCACGACACGCTGCTCGGCCCGGAGGTGGCGCAGATGTTCTTCGCCGCCTGCCCGGCCTGGCCGACCGGCACCCGCCCGGCCGACTTCACCGCGCCGTTCACCTCCAATCTGCCGGTGCTGCTGACCTCGGGCCAGCTGGATCCGGTGACGCCGCCGCGCTACGCCGAGCGCGTGCTGAAGGGCCTGCCCAACGGCCGCCACCTGGTGGTGCGCGGTCAGGGCCACGGCACCATGACCCTGGGCTGCATGCCCAAGCTGCTCGGCCAGTTCTTCGAGACCGCCGACGCCAAGCGCCTCGATGCCACCTGCCTGGACGCGATGAGCGGCGTGCCGGCCTTCACTTCATTCAACGGATGGGAACCATGAGCTGCGCATCGTTCGACAGGGAGGGGCGCGCATGATCGTCGCCGACAATCTGCACAAGGCATTCAAGACCCGCGCCGGTACCGTGCAGGCGGTGCAGGGGGTCAGCTTCCAGGCCGCCGACGGCCAGATCACCGGCCTGCTCGGTCCCAACGGCGCCGGCAAGACCACCACCTTGCGCATGCTGTACACGTTGATGGCGCCGGACCAGGGCCAGGTGCGCGTGGACGGCGTCGACGTGGGCCAGGATCCGATGGCGGTGCGGCGCGCGCTGGGCGTGCTGCCGGATGCGCGCGGCGTGTACAAGCGACTGACCGCGCGCGAGAACATCGCCTACTTCGGCGAGCTGCACGGGCTGTCGTCGGCACGCATCGCCGAGCGCACCCGGCTGCTGTCCAAGGCGCTGGACATGGACGACATCCTCGACCGCCAGACCGAAGGCTTCAGCCAGGGCCAGCGCACCAAGACCGCGATCGCCCGCGCGCTGGTCCACGACCCGCGCAACGTGATCCTGGACGAGCCCACCAACGGCCTGGACGTGATGACCACGCGCGCGCTGCGCGGCTTCCTGCGCGAGCTGCGCGAGGAAGGACGCTGCGTGATCTTCTCCAGCCACATCATGCAGGAGGTGGCGGCGTTGTGCGATCGCATCGTCATCATCGCCAAGGGCACGGTGGTGGCCGCCGGCACCGCCGACGAACTGCGCGCCCTCACCGGCGAACCCAATCTGGAAGACGCCTTCGTCAAGGCGATCGGCAGCGACGAGGGACTGCACGCATGAGCCTGCTCCGTACTGTATTCACCGTGATGCGCAAGGAATTGCGCGACCTTTCGCGCGATCGCCGCACCCTGGCGCTGGCCTTGCTGCTGGGCCCGCTGCTGTACCCGGCGTTGATCCTGGGCATGGGCGCGCTGGCCGAGAGCCGCGTGCGCACCCAGATCGACAAGCCGCTGGACATTCCGGTGATCGGCCGCGAACGCGCGCCGAACCTGGTCGCCTTCCTCGCCGCGCAGGGCCTGAACGCGGTCGCGCCGCCGAAGGACCTGACCGGAGCGATCCGCAGCCAGGACGTGGATCTTGCGCTGAAGATCGACGAGGACTACGCCAGCGCCTGGCACGAAGGGCGCCCGGCGCTGGTGGAGATCATCAAGGACAGCACCCGCCGCGACGCCGACATCCCGACCCAGCGGGTGCAGGCCGCGTTGAGCATGTACGGCCAGCAGGTCGGTGCCTTGCGCCTGCTGGCGCGCGGCATCGATTCGCAGGTGTCGCGACCGCTCGACGTGGCGTTGCAGGACCTGGCCACGCCCGAGGCCAAGCGCGGCGCATTGCTGGCGATGCTGCTGCCGGTGTTGCTGACCATCACCTCGTTCATCGGCGGTGCCTACCTGATCCTCGACGCCACCGCCGGCGAACGCGAGCGGCAATCGCTGGAGCCGCTGTTGGCCACGCCGGCCTCGCGCAGCGCCATCGTCAGCGGCAAGATCGCCGCGGCGTGCGTGGTCGGCCTGGTGTCGCTGCTGCTGACCCTGCTCGCGTTCAAGCTCAGCGCGCAGGTGGCCAGCGGCATCGGCCGCCAGCTCAACGTCAGTTTCGTGGCGATGCTGCAGATGCTGTTCGTGCTGCTGCCGATGCTGTTCATCGGCACCTCGCTGCTGACCTATCTGGCAGCCTCGGCCAAGAGCATGAAGGAAGCGCAGAGCCACATGACCTGGCTGATGCTGCTGCCGATGCTGCCCGGCTATGCGTTGATGGTGTATCCGCTGAAGACCACGCTGTGGCAGTTCGCGGTGCCGTTCCTGGCGCAGAACCAGATGCTGATGAAGATCATCCGCCGCGAAACGATCGATCCGCAGATCTGGGCGGTGTACCTGCTCACCGGCTTCGGCCTGGCCGCGGTGCTGTGGCTGGCGGCGGTGCGCCGCTACCGGCGGGAGCAGTTGGCGATCTCCAGCTGAGCAGGAGGCAGCGCGCGGGCTGGCCCGCGCGCTGCATGCCCGTCGTCGCGACGCCGCGCAAGGAATGCGATCGTGATGCACACTGCCTGCACGCGCGGCGGATGCGTCCGCCTTTTCGACGTCCCTCCGCAGCGAGCCTTGCATGTCTCCCGATCCACGCGTTGACACCGGAGTGACCGCGACCGCGGGCACGCGCCTGCTGGTACTGGGCCAGGCCCGCATCCTGCAGCCGGGGAGGGTGCGCTGGTTGCGGGCGGTGGCCTGGGCAATCGCGTTGCTCGCGCTGATGGTGGTCGTGGCAACGGCGGTGCCGCTGCTGTGCGCCAGGCTGCTTCCGCCGGGTGCAGAGCGCATCGCGCCATATGCCACGGCATTGACGGCCGCCATCCTCTACGCAGTGGCGGTCCGCCTGGGCGAGCGGCGCTGGCCGGCAGAACTCGCCTGGCGCGCGGCGCCGTCGCAGTTGGCCATTGGCCTGTTGCTGGGCGCGGCGATGTTCGCGGCGGTGATGGCGCTCATGGCGGCCTTCGGCGTGTACGCGCTCCGCTGGAGCGGGCCGGCGCCGGCGTGGGGCGCGCTCGGCAAGGCGCTGCAGGCCGGCGTGGTGGAGGAGCTGATGCTGCGCGCGATCCTGCTGCGGCTGCTGTGGCGCGCGTTCGGGCCATGGCTGGCGTTTGCACTGTCGGCGGCGCTGTTCGGCCTGGCCCATCTCGGCAATCCGAACGCGAGCGTGTTCGCCGCGCTCTGCATTGCGGCGGAGGCGGGCATCATGCTGGGCGCCTTCTACGTGCTCACCGGCCGGCTCTGGGTCTCCATCGGCGTGCATGCGGCCTGGAACTTCACCCAGGGCTATCTGTTCGGCGCGGCGGTGTCGGGGACCGACATGGGGCCGGCGATCGCGCGCAGCACGGCGCAGGCCGGGGTGCCGGACTGGCTGAGTGGGGGCGCGTTCGGACCGGAGGCCTCGCTGCCGGGCCTGCTGGTATGCACGGTGGTGGGCGCGATCGCGACCTGGGTGGCCTGGCGCAAGGGGCGCTTCGGCACGTCGGCTCGCAATGCGGGCATGACACCGACGTCCTGATCGTTCTGATCGACGTGTTGCGGTCGGCGCCAGGTTGCGCCGAGGCGTTCGCTGCGCGCCCGGCCACTGCCGGGCACGCGTGGTGTTGCGAGGCTCAGCCGCCGGGATTGAACGCCAGTGTGCGGCGGGTGGTCACCGGCGCGCCGACCGGTTCGAAGCGCCAGCGCTTGGTGGCGTTCAGCGCCTCGCGGTCGAACACCCGCGGCGGCGTGGAGCGCAGCACGCGGGCATTGGTGACCGCGCCGTCGGTACCCACGGTGATCTCCACCAGCACTTCGCCGGCCGTGCCCGAGCGCAGCGCTTCGGGCGGGTAGCGCGGGGCCGGGGTGCTGATCGGACGCAGGGTCTGTGCCGTGGCCGCCGGTGCGGCCGCGGGCGCGGCAGCCGGTGCCGGCGTCGGTTGCGCGGTGGCGGCGGGCGTGGCGGGACGCGCAGCGGCCTGGCGTTCGGCTTCCTGGCGTGCGCTCTCGCGGCGCGCGGCTTCCTGCTGTGCGGCGATCTGCTGCGCCGCCTGCGCCTCGCTGGCCTGCTGCTGCGCCTGCTTCTGTTGCTCGGCCGCCAGCTTGGCCTTCTGCTCGGCGTCTTTCTTGGCCTTGTCGGTCTCGTCCTGGCCGCGCTGGGCCACGGCCTCCATGCCCTTGCTCACGCCCTGCTTGAGCCGCGGCAGGGCCGGCGCCTGCGGGTCCATCTTCTCGATCAGGCCGATCAGGCGCTGCGCTTCCGGGAAATCCTCGCGGTTGATGCTCTGCTCGGCGGCGATCAGCGTGTACGGCATCAGGTCGGTCAGCGCGCTCTTGACCCCGGCGTCGTCCGGCTGCTTGTCGCGCAGCGCCAGGTAGTACTCGACCGCGTTGTTGCCGGCCGGCGCGTACATGCGGTTCTCGCGCAGCGCCTGGCTGGCCGAGTCGTGCAACTGTTCGGTGCCCATCGACTGCACCTTGGCCGAGACCGCCGGCGTTGCCGGTGCATTGGCCGCGGTAGTGGCCGGTGCGGCGCTGGGTGGCGCGGCCTCCTCCTGCTTGGAGCAGGCCGCCAGCGCGGCCAGCAACAGGACGGGCGCGACACGGCGCGCCTTGGCGAGTGTGGTGAGTTGCGACATGCGTCCCCCTGAATCCCCGGTGTTGGCAATCAACGATGCGACGGCGGTGCGTTCGCGGTGCTGCGGCCCCCATGCCGCCAGCGCACCCCATCGGTCAATCTAGCATCCGCGGCCGCCGCGTGCGTGGCAGCCGCTGCCATGCGGCAAAAAGCGTGACGCTGCGCGCGTCGGTCAGTGTGCCGGCCGCGCCGGCGCTGACGCGGACATGATCCGGTCGGTCCAGGCGATGCCGATCGCGGACAGGATGAAGATGCCATGGATGATGGTCTGCCACAGCACGCCGGTGGCGGTCAGCGTCGCGCAGCTCTTCAGGTCCACCGTGCCCACGGCGCTGGCCAGTTGCTCCGGCGAGCACATCGGCATGCCGCCGAGCGCGCCGACCGCGATGAAGGTCTTGAGCAGGTGGATCGAGGAGATGCCGATGATCGACAGCGCCAGCTTGACCTTGAGCACGCTGGCGTTGACGTGGCTCAGCCACTCCGGCTGGTCCGGGTGGCCTTCCAGGCCCAGCCGCGACACGAAGGTCTCGTAGCCGCCGACGATCACCATCACCAGCAGGTTGGAGATCATCACCACGTCGATCAGGCCGAGCACGATCAGCATGATCTGCTGTTCGCCCAGGCGCGGCGCCTCGTGGATCAGGTGCCACAGCTCCTTGCCGAACAGGAACACGTAGACGCCCTGGGCCACGATCAGTCCCAGGTACAGCGGCAACTGCAGCCAGCGCGAGGCGAAGATCAGGTTGGACAGGGGATGCAGGCGGGGCCGCTCGGGAGTCATGGTGTGGTCTGGAATGCTGCGTTGCGGGAGCGGCCAGGGTACCCGGCCGGCGGTGACACTGCCAAGCCGGGGGGCGCCGCTACACTCGAAGGTCCCTGTCCCGGAGCGCCGCCATGATCGATTTCTACTACTGGCCCACCCCCAATGGCCACAAGGTCGCCCTGTTTCTCGAGGAGGCCGGGCTGGACTACACGCTCAAGCCGGTCAACATCGGCGCAGGCGAGCAGTTCGCGCCCGCATTCCTGGCGATCTCGCCGAACAACAAGATGCCGGCCATCGTCGACCATGCTCCGGCCGACGGTGGCGCGCCGCAGAGCGTGTTCGAGTCCGGCGCCATCCTGCTGTACCTGGCCGAGAAGACCGGCCGCTTCCTGCCGGCCGATCCGCGCGGGCGCGTGGTCGCGTTGGAGTGGCTGTTCTGGCAGATGGCCGGCCTCGGCCCGATGACCGGGCAGATGGGCCACTTCAACGTCTATGCGCCGGAGAAGATCGGCTATGCGATCGAGCGCTACGGCAATGAGGTGCGGCGCCTGCACGGTGTGCTGGACAAGCGTCTGGCGCACAGCGCCTACCTGGCCGGCGACGACTACGGCATTGCCGACATGGCCAGCTACCCGTGGATCGAGGTGTACCCCGGCCTGACCCCCGACTACGCCGCCTTCCCGCACCTCAAGCGCTGGCACGACGCCATCGCCGCACGCCCGGCCACCCAGCGCGCCTACGCATTGAAGGAGCAGGTGAACCCGAACGCCGGCAAGCCGCTCAGCGACGCCGAGCGCAAGCACCTGTTCGGGCAGCGCTGAGCCGGCGCGCTTCTCAAATCCCGGGCGCACGCGCATCATCCGTGCGCTCGGTGCTCCATCAGGAACCTTCATGCGCTCTCTGTTCGCCGCTCTCGCCCTCATGCTCGCCACGCCCATCGTTCCCGCCCACGCCGAGAAACTGACCCTGGAGGCCATCACCGGCAGCAAGCCGCTGTCCGGGCCGACCCTGATGAAGCCCAAGGTGGCGCCGGACGGCTCGCGGGTGACCTTCCTGCGCGGCAAGGACAGCGACCGCAACCAATTGGATCTGTGGGAATACGACATCGCCAGCGGGCAGACCCGCATGCTGGTGGATTCCAAGCTGGTGCTGCCCGGTACCGAGACCCTGAGCGACGAGGAGAAGGCGCGCCGCGAGCGCCAGCGCATCGCCGCCTACACCGGCATCGTCGAATACCAGTGGGCGCCGGACGCGCAGGCGTTGCTGTTCCCGCTCGGCGGCGAGTTGTACCTGTACGACCTGCGCAAGACCGGCAGCGCCGCGGTGCGCAAGCTGACCCACGGCGAAGGCTTCGTCACCGATCCGAAGATCTCGCCCAAGGGCGGCTACGTCAGCTTCGTGCGCGGGCGCAACCTGTGGGTGATCGACCTGGCCAGCGGCCAGCAGCACCAGCTCACCCGCGACGGCAGCGAGACCATCGGCAACGGTGTGGCCGAGTTCGTCGCCGACGAGGAAATGGACCGCCACACCGGCTACTGGTGGGCACCGGACGATTCGGCGATCGCCTTCGCGCGCATCGACGAAACCGAGGTGCCGGTGCAGAAGCGCCCGGAGGTCTATGCCGACCATACCGAGGTGGTGGAGCAGCGCTATCCGCAGGCCGGCCAGCCCAACGTGAAGGTCCAGCTCGGCACGATCGCATCGCGCGCCGGCGCGCAGCCGCAGTGGATCGACCTGGGCAAGAACCCGGACATCTACCTGGCGCGGGTGGACTGGCGCGATCCGCAGCGGCTGACCTTCCAGCGCCAGTCGCGCGATCAGAAGCGCCTGGAGCTGATCGAGGCGACCCTGGCCAACGGCAAGCAGCGCGTGCTGATCACCGAGACCAGCCCGACCTGGGTGCCGCTCACCTACGACCTGCACTTCCTCAAGGACGGGCGCTTCGTCTGGGGCTCGGAGCGCAGCGGCTACGAACATCTGTACCTGGCCTCGGAAGACGGCCGCACGCTGCGTCCGCTGACCCAGGGCGAGTGGGTGGTGGACGAATTGCTGGCGGTGGACGAGGCCGCCGGCAAGGTCTATTTCTCCGCGACCAAGGAGTCGCCGACCCAGACCCAGCTCTACGCGGTGCCGCTGGCCGGCGGCGCCATCGAAAAGCTGTCCAAGCCCAACGGCACGCATGCCGCCAGCTTCGCCAAGAACGCCAGTGTCTATGTCGACAGCTGGTCCAACACCACCACGCCGCCGCAGATCGAGCTGTTCCGCGCCAATGGCGAAAAGATCGCCACCCTGCTGGTCAACGACCTGGCCGATCCGCAGCATCCCTATGCGGCCTACCGCGAGGCGCAGCGTCCGGTCGAGTTCGGCACCATGACCGCCGCCGACGGCAAGACCCAACTGCACTATCGGCTGATGAAGCCGGACGGGTTCGATCCGGGCAAGCGCTATCCGGTGGTGGTCTACGTGTACGGCGGCCCGGCCGCGCAGACCGTGGTCGACGGCTGGCCAGGTCGCGGCGATGCGCTGTTCGACCAGTACCTGGCCCAGCACGGCTATGTGGTGTTCTCGCTGGACAACCGCGGTACGCCGCGCCGCGGCCGCGATTTCGGCGGTGCGCTGTACCAGCACCAGGGCACCGTGGAAGTGGACGACCAGTTGCGCGGCGTGGCCTGGCTGAAGGCGCAGCCGTGGGTGGATGCGACGCGCATCGGCGTGTACGGCTGGTCCAACGGCGGCTACATGACCCTGATGCTGCTGGCCAAGCACAGCGAGGCCTATGCCTGCGGTGCCGCCGGCGCGCCGGTCACCGACTGGGGCCTGTACGACAGCCACTACACCGAGCGCTACATGAACCTGCCCAAGGCCAATCCCGACGGCTACCGCGACAGCCGCGTGGCCGCGCACCTGGACGGGCTGACCTCGCAACTGCTGTTGCTGCACGGCATGGCCGACGACAACGTGCTGTTCACCAATTCCACCTCGCTGATGAGCGAATTGCAGAAGCGCGGCAAGCTGTTCGAGCTGATGACCTATCCGGGCGCCAAGCACGGCCTGTCCGGCAGCAACGCACTGCATCGCTATCGCACCACCGAAGCGTTCCTGGCGCGCTGCCTGAAGCCCTGAGCGCGCCGTTTCGTATCTTCGATTTCGCACGACGAAGGAGTGACGTCATGTCGAGTCCGCCGCCGCTGCCCGGCACGCCCGGTCCCACCTCCACCACGGCGCTGCCACCGGTCAAGCGCGGCTGGTGGGCGCGCCACTGGAAGTGGGCGGTGCCGCTGATCGTGCTCGTGCTCGGCGCCCTGCTGCTGGCGTCGATCGTGGTGTTCGTGCTCGGCATCGCGCGCGTCACCAAGTCGTCCGAGCCGTACCGGGTCGGCGTGATGGCCGCACAACACGATCCGCGCGTGGCGGCCGCGCTGGGCGCGCCGATCAAGGACGGCATCATGCCCAGCGGCAGCTTCAACAGCAGCGGCGGTGGAAGCGGCAATGCCGAGCTGAGCGTGTCGCTGCACGGCAGCCGCGCCAACGGCACCCTCTACATCGAAGCCGAGCGTCATGCTGGCGAGTGGCACTACACCACCTTGCAGGTACTGCCGGATGCGGGCGAGGCGATCCCGCTGCTCGATGCGCTCGGGCAGGGCGACGAGGCCGACGACGAGGAGGCGGATGGCATGGCGGTCGAGGCGCCGCCGGTGCCCGCAACGAACGCAGACCACGCCACGTCGGCCGAGGACGCCGCAACCAAGTAAGCGGCGGCGAACGTTCTCTGCCGTCTTTGTCGTTGCGAGGTGCATGGCGCCATGGGCGTGGGACCGTTGTATCGCCCGTGTCCGCAGTGATGCACTCCGAATTGCCATCACTGCACGCGCGCTGCGCCGGCTGCAATGCAGGACCGCCCATATGCTGCACCGCCGCGTGGTGGCGGCCATGACCTCCGGCAGATGGCCGATCGGCCTGCGCCGCGTACCGTCCTGACATCATCTGTCGGAGCTGCGCCATGAAGCCACGTGTCCTTGCCATCGCCCTGACCCTGGCGCTGGCGGCGCCTTTGCCGTTCCAGGCGCTGGCGGCTCCGGCCGCACCGCCCGTTGCAGCGGCGAAGCGTGCGCCGGCCTGGGTGGAGCGCAGCAATGCGTTTGCGCAGATCCTGCTGCAGGCGCAGGCGCCGTTCCAGGCCGAGGAAGTGAGCTTCTTCGGCGTGCCCGGATTCGACGACCAGGTCTCCGATTTCGGTCCCGACAACGCGCGGCGTTTCCGCGAGGCCACCGCTGCCGCGCGCCACACGCTGCAGGAAAAGCTGCAGGTGGAGCGCGATCCGAACGTGCGCCAGGATCTGACAATCCTGATCCACGCCGCCGATCAGTCCATCGAAGGCAGCACGCTCAACGAGCGCTTGCTGCTGCCCTGGACGGATGCGCCGCAGCACGTGTTCGGCGGCATCAACAATCTTTTGTCCGAGCAGGTGCCGGCGGCGCGGCGCGCCAAGGCGCTGCTGCGGCTGCAGCGCTACGTCGGCCTGGCGCCGGGCAGTACCTCCAGCCTGCTGCTGGCGCGGCAACGCTACGAAGAAAAGCGTGCTGATGGCAGCCTGCTGCAGCCGACCAAGCGCGAGGTCGAACAGGCCTTGAGCAACGTCGAGACCTACGCCAAGGGCATCCGCGCGCTGTTTGCCGAGTACAAGATCGCCGGCGCAGACGCGGCGCTGGCGGCGATGGACCGGCAGTTCCAGGACTACGCCACCTGGACGCGCACGGTGGTGCTGCCGCAGGCGCGCGAGGATGCGCGCCTGCCGCCAGAGCTGTATGCGTTCCAGCTCAAGCAGGTGGGCATCGACATCGCACCGCAGGTGCTGATGCAGCGCGCGCAGCTGGAGTTCATGGAAACCCGCGCGACGATGCAGCAGCTGGCGCCGCTGGTGGCCGCGGCCAAGGGCCTGCGCGGCGACGATGCCCGCGACTACCGCACAGTGCTGCGCGCGCTCAAGCGCGACACCATCCCCGACGACAAGCTCGAGGCGCACTACCGCAGCGTCATCGACCGCATCGATCCGATCATCCGCCAGCAGCGCATCGTCGACGTGCCGCAGCGGCCGATGCAGATGCGCCTGGGCTCGCCGGCCGAAAGCGCCGCGCAACCGGCGCCGCATTTCCGCCCGGCACCGCTGGTCGGCAACACCGGCGAGCAGGGCACCTTCGTGCTGCCGCTGGGCAATCCGGACAGCGCCGGCAAGGGCGAGCACTACGACGACTTCAACTTCGGTGCGGCGGCGTGGACGCTGAGCGCGCACGAGGGCCGGCCCGGCCACGAACTGCAGTTCACTGCCATGGTCGAGCGCGGCGTGTCGCTGGCGCGCAGCCTGTTCGCGTTCAACTCGGTCAACGTGGAAGGCTGGGCGCTGTACGCCGAGGCCGAGATGGTGCCGTACGAACCGCTGGACGGGCAGTTGGTCGCCCTGCAGTTCCGCCTGCTGCGCGCGGCGCGAGCCATGCTCGACCCGATGCTCAACCTCGGCCTGATCGACCGCGAGCGTGCGCGCCTGGTGCTGGAGAACGAGGTCGGCCTGTCGCCGGCGATGGCGCGGCAGGAACTGGACCGCTACATGGTGCGCGCGCCTGGCCAGGCCGGCAGCTACTTCTACGGCTACAGCCGCATCCTGGAACTGCGCATGCGCACCGAACTGGCGCTGGGCGCCAAGTTCGACCGGCTGAAGTTCAACAACTTCCTGCTGGACCAGGGGCTGCTGCCGCCGGACCAGCTGCAGACGGAGGTGGAGACGCAGTTCATTGGACAAAGCGCCGGTAGCCACCAGCGCTGAGATAACCTCTCTTGGGGGCGCATCGCGTGACCGTAACGAGCACGCGATGCGCAAGCCCTCCGGCGGCGGCTCAGTGCTTGAAGGGCACCAGTTCGGGAGGCTTCTGGCCCTTCCACTTCCCTTCTTTAAACGCCCCCGGGCAGATGTCCCTGTATTGGGCGAGCGCGGCAATGGCTGTCAACGTCCATCCCACGCAGTGATTGGTCGTTGTCGGCGTTGGATAGGGGCAATACGGCGACACCGGCTCCCAACTCCCCGAGATGGGGTCAACCGGCTTCCAGTTGTAATCAGGAATGTCGCAGCCCTTCGAACAGAAGAGGAAAGGGTCGTCCATCCGGCAGACCAGGGTCTGATGAGGCGTCGATGCGCTCGCGCTGGCCGGCAGCCCGGCAGCGGCGATCAATGTCCATATCCAGCGTTTCATAACCATTCCTTCTGTCAATGACGGTGTCCACCGAATACCCGGGCCGACCAGCTGGCAGCATCTTCGGACGGTGCGCGCCAGGAGCATTGCGCCGCCACCCCAGCCCGGAAATTGTAGCCCGGGCAGTAGCTTACCAGGGGCCTGGGGCGCGCAACACCGCGAGCAGTGGCCCCTGCTGCGTACAGCACCGGCCCTAGCCGCACGGCTGGAACGACGTGGACACGCCCAGGCATCAACCGATCGCAGCGGTCGCAGGCGCGGTCAGCGTCCCTGGGGCAGTGCAGCCCCAGGCGGGGTGACAGACTGCCCCTCCGCTGGCGTCTGCGCCCCCGGCGGTACCCAGATCGCCATGCCGGCGGCGCGCTTCTGCGTGGTGGGGATGCCGATGCCCAGGCCGCCGCCGACGTGGCCGCCGTAGCTGCCCGCGCCGACCGACAGGCCGCCGCCGGAGCGTTGCGAACCCACACCCATCAGTACCACGCCATTGGCGCCGAGCTTGGCCGCGTCGCGCTTGAGCCGGGCCACCGCCGCGTCGGTCTGGCCCTGGGTGCCGAAGCCGGCCGCGCTGGAGGATTCGAGCTGGGCGATATCCACCGCGCCCGGCGGCGGCGCGGAGTAGATCTGCACCAGTGCCGGGTCGATCGGCGGGCGCGCCGCACCGACCATCACCTTGGAGGAACTGGCGCAGCCGGCCAGGGCCAGCAGCAGCGCCAGCGGCAACAACGGTCGGATGTTCATGGCCTTACCCCCGTGTTCGGATCTCACGCGATCATAGGCGGGCCGGGTGAATCGCGCCGAACCCGGCGCCGCCACCCTGGCAGGGCCGCCGTGATCCCCGTGCCAAGAGTCGGGGAGGCCGGGAGGGCAGCACGCCGCCGCGTTGTGCAGCGGCAGGAGCGTCAGTGCTCGTAGGGCACGCTTTCCGGACGCCGGCTCGGGTCCGTCCACTCGCCTTGCTTGACGGCGGCAGGGCAGATGTCTTCGTACTGCTTCACGGCCACGATCGCGGTGGGCGTCCACGCGCCGCAGTGCGAGCCGTGCTTGCAGCAGCGGACCGGACTGGGCTGCAAGCAATATCCGGGGTCTGCCTGCCAGGAGCCGCTGATCGGGTCGACCGGGCTCCAGTTCTTGTCCACGCCCTTGCAGCCTTGGGTGCAGAACACGAAGGGGTCGTTATCGCGGCACACGAGCTTCTTGTAGACGGGTGCGGCGATGGCGGGGAACGACAGCAGGCAGATCGCGAAAATACATATCCAGCGCTTCATGGGCTGCTCCTAGATGAAGACGGTCCAGGGTTTCCGTCCAGCATTAAGACGATCCAGTGCGCGCCTCCCCTACCGGATTGCCTGGGTGCTCGGTGTGCGCCGTGACCGTGGATCGGCCGCCATCCGTTGGTCGGATGACAGCGCAGTCCTGTTGCAGCACCTGACACAGGTACGCCGGTCGCCGTAGTTGGTCCTGTCGATGCGCGGCGCGTCTTGGCGTGTCTTCAACACTTCTGGGGCCGCTGTCGCCCCCCGGCTCCCGGCGACGTCCAGATCGCCACGCCCGCTGCGCATCCGCGTGATGGGGCACCAGTGCTCAGGCCGGCGCCGACGTGGCCGCCAGCGCTGCCCGCGCCGACCGACAGGCTGCTGCCGCAGCGCTCCGCGTCTACACCCTTCAAGTCCACGCCATTGGTGCCGAGCTTGGCCGCTTCGCGCTTGCGCCGCGCAACCGGGCTTCGGTTCGGTACCGCGTGTGCCGAAATCGGCCGCGTTGGCGTCATCCAGTTGGGCCATCGACCGCCTCCGGCGCCGGCCCCGAATAGACCTGCGCCAGCGCCGCACCGGCCGGCGGTCGCGCCGCGCCGGGCTGCGCAGTGCGCTATGGTGCAGGCTGACATTCGCATGGAGGCCGGCATGGGCCTGATCAGTCTGCTGTGGGGCATCGTGGCGTTGCTGTGGATGATCCTGGCCTTCATCCCGCTGCTCGGCTGGGGCAACTGGTTCCTGATCCCGTTCGCCGCGGTCGGCGCGCTGATCGCCGCGATCGGGTTGCTGTTCACCGCGGCACCCAACCGTGGCCGCGCCAAGACCGGCTTGATGCTCAATGCGCTCGTGATCGTGGTCGGGGTGATCCGGCTGAGCCTGGGAGGCGGGGTGATCTGACGCGCGTGCCGGGCGACCGGCATGCTGTGTTGCAACATCCTGCGCTGCCTGCCGCGCCGGCGGGAGTAACATACCCAGCCGACGGCGCCCGTGCGCGGGCCGCCTTGCGTTCACGCCGGTGCCGGCGGCGCGGCCCGGGTGCCTGGCGGCCTCGGACCGTGCGACTGGCGCGGCCTCCCAGATCCGCCCACCCAGGAGCCTGCACGTGGCCCATCCCCACTATCGTCCCCGGCGCATGCGCCGCGATGCCTTTTCGCGCCGCCTGATGCGCGAACACACCCTCACCGTCGACGACCTGATCTGGCCGGTGTTCGTGCACGATGTGCCCGGCCGCACGCCGATCGCTTCCATGCCCGGCGTGGAGCGGCTGTCGATCGAGGAACTGCTGAAGGAGGCCGAGGCGGCGCTGGAGCTGGGCATCCCGGTCATCGACCTGTTCCCGGTGATCGACCCGACCGGCAAGTCGCTGGACGCGGCAGAGGCCTGGAACCCGGACGGCCTGGCGCAACGCGCGGTGCGCGCGCTGAAGACGCGCTTCCCGGAGCTGGGAGTGATGACCGACGTGGCGCTGGATCCGTACACCAGCCATGGCCAGGACGGCATCATCGACGACCGCGGCTACGTGCTCAACGACATCACCGTCGAGGCGCTGGTGCAGCAGTCGCTGTCGCATGCGCAGGCCGGCGTGGACATCGTCTCGCCGTCGGACATGATGGACGGGCGCATCGGCGCGATCCGCCGCGCGCTGGATGCCGACGAGCACCTGCACGTGCGCATCATGGCGTACTCGGCCAAGTACGCCTCGGCGTTCTATGGCCCCTTCCGCGAGGCGGTGGGTAGCGCGGGCAACCTCGGCAAGGCCGACAAGACCACCTACCAGATGGACCCGGCCAACGGCGACGAGGCCTTGCGCGAGATCGCCCTGGACCTGGAAGAGGGTGCGGACATGGTGATGGTCAAGCCCGGCATGCCCTACCTGGACGTGGTGCGGCGGGTGAAGGACGAATTCCGCGTGCCCACCTTCGCCTACCAGGTCAGCGGCGAATACGCGATGCTCAAGGCGGCGATCGGCAACGGCTGGCTGGACGAACGCGCCTGCGTGCTGGAGTCGCTGATGGCGTTCAAGCGCGCCGGCGCCGACGGCGTGCTGACCTACTTCGCGCCGCAGGTGGCGCGCTGGCTGCGCGAGGCGCGCTGAGTCAGCGTCTCTCTCTGTCTGTTAGAGCCACCTCAGTCGCGACGTAGCCTTCGAAAAGCGTCGCGACTGAAGTCGCTCCTACACAGCCGCGATCTTGCGATCCATCTGCGTGGATCTCGTAGGAGCGGCTTCAGCCGCGACCGGGCTTTCCCGTTGCAGCCGGGTCGTGGTTGAAGCCGCACCCGCGCACGCGTCCGCACTACGCCGATGACGTCGCCGCCGGCAAACAACCCAGCCCACGCAGCGTTGCCTCCACCGCCACGTCCAGCGGCGTGTGCGGTTCTTCGCCAAGCAACTCCAGCAGCCGCGCATTGCGCATGCGTAGCGGGTGCCGCCACAGCGGGCGCATCTCGTGCAGTTCGCGCGCCAGCGGCCAGAACGGCTGGGCCAGGGTCAGCAGCGGCCACGGGAAGCGGCGCGTGCGTGGCGACGCCAGGCCATGGCGTTGCGCGACCCGCGCGATCGCCGCCGCCATCTGCGTGCCGTCGGCGTCCCAATGCCCGTCCATGTGCAGGCGGGCGAAGGGCGGCAGACGCGTGCGCTGTTGCAGCAGCGCCAGCATGGTCCGCGCCACATCGGGCACGTAGGCCCATTGGTGGCCGACGCCTGGAGCGCCCGGCAGGGTCACCGTCGCGACCGGCCGTCCCGGCCGCACCAGCCCCTGCGCGAACCAGCTGTTGCCCACGCGCGGGCCGAAGAAGTCGCCGGCACGTACCACGATCGCCCGCGCGCCCTGCGCGGTTGCGGCCTGCAGGCGCCGCTCCAGTTCCACCCGGATCGCACCCTTGCGGGTGAGCGGATGCTGCGGCGCGTCTTCGTCCGGCGCCGGATAGGCATCCGGGCCGTAGTTGTAGACCGTGCCCGGCAGGACCACGGTGGCGCGCTCGGCGATGGCCGCGGCGAGGGTGTTGTCGATCATCGGCAGCACCAGCTCCGACCAGCGCCGGTAACCGGGCGGATTGACCGCATGCACGATCACCGCGCAGCCCTGCGCGGCCTGCAGCACGTCGGCCCGTTGCAGCGCATCGCCGCGGCGCCAGTGGATGCCGTCGCGCTCCTCGCTGGAGTGGGCGAGGCCGCGCTGCAGGGCGCGCACCTGCCAGCCGGCGTCGCGCAACTGCCGCGCCAGTTCGCCGCCGATACCGCCGCTGGCGCCCAGCACCAGGGCCGTGGAAGAAGATGGGGACATGACAGCGCTCCGTTGAGGTCGGCGGTCAGTGTCGGTGCCGGTACCGCTGAAGAAAATTGGCGAATGTCGCCGACCGGCTATACATTTCTGTATGGACAACACGATCGGCTGGGAACTCTACCGGTCCTTCCTGGCAGTGCTGGAGGAGGGCTCGCTGTCGGCGGCGGCACGCGCGCTGGGTCTGACCCAGCCTACCGTCGGCCGCCACGTGGCGGCGCTGGAACAGGCGCTGGCGGTGCCGCTGTTCGTGCGCTCGCAGACCGGCCTGCTGCCCACCGATGCGGCCCTGGCCTTGCGTGGCCATGCGCAGGCGATGGCCAGCCTGGCCGCGTCGCTGCAGCGCGCGGCGGGCCGCCATGGCGATGCGGTGCGCGGGACGGTACGCATCGCCGCCAGCGAGGTGATCGGTGCGGAAGTGTTGCCGCCGGTGCTGGCGGCCCTGCGCCGCGCACATCCGCAGCTGCGGATGGAACTTGTGCTGAGCAACCGGATGCAGGACCTGCTGCACCGCGAGGCCGACGTGGCGGTGCGCATGAGCCGGCCGACCCAGGACGTACTGGTCGCGCGTCACGTCGGTGCGGTGGCGGTGGCGCTGTTCGCGCACCAGGACTACGTGGACCGGCACGGCCTGCCGCAGGCCATGGAGGAACTGCCGCAGCACGCGCTGATCGGCTTCGATGCGGAGACGCCTTTCCTGCGCGCGGCGCGCAGCGGCCTGCCGCTGTGGCGGCGCGAGGCGTTCGCGTTGCGCGCCGACAGCGACTTGGCGCAACTGGCATTGCTGCGTGCCGGCTGTGGCATCGGCTTCTGCCAGGTCGCGCTGGCGCGGCGCACGCCGGCACTGGTGCCGGTGCTGCCAAAGCAGGTGAATGTCGGCCTGGATAGCTGGATCGTGATGCACCAGGACGTGCGCGGCAGCGCGGCCTGCAGCGCGGTGTTCGCGGCGCTGGTCGAGGCGATGACGGCGCACACCGCCTGAGGTGCGCGCGCTTGCAGTGGCGGCCGGTTTGCGCATTCGCGCATCCGGCCGCCCCGACCCGGGCAGGGTGTCAGGACGCTGTTACGAATCCCGAATCCCCACTCCCGAATCCCGAATCCCCGCCTTACGGCAGCGTCAGCGCGATCGGATTCGCCTTCATGCTGGCGCTGATCGCCGGGAACGGATCCACGCCGGCCATGGTGATGACGTCGTTGATCGACACCACGTCGCAGTTGATGGTGCTGTCGTTGACGCACATGTAGGCGGCCGCGCCATTGCCCGGCTCGTACACCGCCTTCCACACGTAGTTCGGCACCTGCACGTTGTCGGCGCCGATGCTGCTGCGCGTGCCGCTGTCGAAGGCCGGGCCGGTGACCACGTAGACCTCGCCGCGCTGCTTGGCGAGCTGGCGCACCTGCTCCTCGATCCGCGCCCACTCGCCGGTGTTGAGCTTGTGGTCCTGCGGGACCACGTTGGCCATCGAGAAGGTTTCCTTCTCCGAGTTGGTGGTCGAGGCGTCGCCGGCCGGGGTCATGTGGCCGCGGTCGAAGCCGGAGTTGGTGTAGTCCGAGGTGTGCGAGCGGTCGGCGGCCGGGATGCCGGTCTCGTCATGGAAGGAGCCGACGCGGCCGATCGATTCGGCGCCGGCGACCTGCTGATCGGTGATGTGTTCGGCCGAGTACAGCGGACCCTTGGTCACGCCCGAGGCCATCAACACGTATTCGGTATGGCAGACCTCGGTGGTGCGGCTGGTGATCGACGTGTCGAGCGTCGGTGCCTTGCCGCCGGTGTAGAGCGTGGGGCAGCTGGTGGCGGCGCTTGCCGCCTGGGCGGCGAACAGGGCAAGCAGGGCAAGACAACCGCGCAGGGAGACGGACATTGCAGGAACCTCGGCTGGTCAGGGGAGTGAAGAAACTGGCGAGGTTCGGTGTCCGTCAGATGACCATTGGATGTGTGGCAAATGGCAACTGCGCCGCTGGTCACGCTTGGCGGTAGACGCCGCGCCACGGCGGTCAATCGCATGCGATAAGCGTTCTCATTTACAATGCGCGACCGCCCCGTCCTGCGCCTCCGCCGTGATCAAGTCGTTGTTGTTCCAGTTGCACTGGCTGCTCGGCATCAGCGCCGGGCTGGTGCTGTCGGTGATGGGGCTGAGCGGGGCCACGCTGGCCTTCGAGGACGAGATCGTGCGCCTGGCCAATCCGCCGCTGGCGGCCATCGCCGCGCGCCATGCCGCCGGCGAGCAGCCCTTGCCGCTGGCCGAGCTGGCGCGGCGCCTGGACCTGGACGGGGCGCACCGCAGCAACCGGCTGCTGATCGACCCGACCGGCACGCGGCCGTCCGCGGTGCGCCTGCCCGGTCGCGACGGCGGCCGCCTGTATTTCGATCCCTACACCGGCGCGGTGCTGCCGGCGCCGCGCCTGGATGGCTTCTTCTCCTTCGTCGAAGACCTGCACCGGCGCCTGGCCGCGGGCGAGCGCGGCAAGGCGGTCACCGGCGCCTGCGCCTTCGTGCTGATCTTCTTCTGCCTGTCCGGGCTGTACCTGCGCTGGCCGCGCCGCTGGTGGAGCTGGCGCGCCTGGTGGGCGGTGGAGTGGAACCGGCAGGGACGCAGCTTCCTGTGGAGCCTGCACTCGGTGATCGGCACCTGGTGCCTGCTGGTGTACCTGCTGATCGCCGCGACCGGGCTGTATTGGTCCTACGACTGGTACCGGCAGGGGCTGGTGGCCATGCTCGGCGGCGATGCCGCGCCCAAGGAGAAAGAGGGCGGCCGCGGCGGCAAGCCACCGGCAGTGGACTACGCGCGGCTGCAGGCGGCCCTGACGAGCGTGCCCGCCGCGCAGCGCGCCTACCTGGATCTGCGCCTGCCCGGCCGCAGCGGCCAGCCGATCGTGGCCCGTTACCTGTCGCCCGATCCGGCGCACGACCGCGCCTACGACAGCGTGGAGGTCGATCCGGCCAGCGGCCGCATCCTGCGCCGCCTGGACTACCGCGCGCAGCCGCTGGGGCGGCGCCTGCTGACCAGCATGTTCGCGCTGCACAGCGGCAGCTTCTTCGGCCTGCCCGGGCGCGTGGCGATGCTGCTGGCGAGCCTGTGCATGTCGCTGTTCTTCGTCACCGGCTGGATGCTGTACCTGGACCGCCGGCGCAAGAAGCGGGCATTGCGCGAGGCGCGGCGCGCGCTGCCGGGGCTGGTGGGCGAGGCCGCCGCCTCCTGGCTGGTGGGGTTTGCCAGCCAAAGCGGCCTGGCCGAGCGCCTGGCCTGGCAGACCGCCGCGCAACTGCAGGCGGCCGGCCTGACGGTGGACGTGCGTTCGCTGGCGCAGCTGGACCTGGCGCAGCTGCGCGGCACCCAGCGCGCGCTGTTCGTGATCAGCACCTTCGGCGACGGCGAACCGCCGGACGCCGCGCGCGGCTTCGTCCGGCGCGTGCTGCGCCAGGCGCAGGCCTTGCCGGAGCTGCGCTACGCGTTGCTCGGCCTGGGCGATCGCCAGTATCCGCAGTTCTGCGGTTTCTCGCGGGAGGTGCAGTACTGGCTGGACGCACAGGGCGCGCAGGCGCTGTTCCCGCCGCTGGAAGTGGACAACGCCGATCCGCAGGCGCTGGCGCAGTGGCAATGGCAACTGTCGGCGCTCACCGGCGTGGCGGCGTCGGCACCGGTGCTGCAGGCGCCGGAGCCGCTGGACTGGCGCCTGGTCGGCCGCGTCCTGCTCAATCCCGGCAGCGCTGGCGCCCCCGTGTGGCGCATCGACCTGGCGCCGCCGCCGCAGGCGCACTGGCATGCCGGCGACGTCCTGGAAGTGCAGCCCTGCCACGCCGCCGACACGGTCCACGCCTGGCTCGCCGTGCAGGCGCTGGACGCCGAGCAGGCGGTGCAGGCCGATGGCGTGCGGCAGCCATTGCGGGAGGCGCTGGCGGCACGCGCGCTGACGCCGCCGACGCCGGGCGACGATCTGCAGGCCTGGGTGGATGGGCTGCCGAGCCTGCCGCTGCGCGAATACTCGATCGCCTCGGTGCCGGCAGATGGCCTGTTGCAGCTCGTCGTACGCCTGACCCTGCGCGCCGACGGCAGCCCTGGCGTGGGCGCCGGCTGGCTGTGCCAGCACGCGCCGGTGGGTGCAGTGCTACGCGCGCAGGTGCGGGCCAACCCCGGGTTCCGCCGGCATGGCGATGCGCCCATGCTGCTGATCGGCAACGGCACCGGTATCGCCGGCCTGCGCAGCCTGCTGCGCGAGGCCGAGCAGGCCGGCGTGCACGGGCACTGGCTGCTGTTCGGTGAACGCAACGCCGCACACGATGCGCTGTTCTGCGACGAGTTGCAGTCCTGGCGCGACGCCGGCCATCTGCAGCGCCTGGACCTGCTGTTCTCGCGCGACCAGGCGCACAAGCGCTACGTGCAGGACGGGCTGCGCGAGGCCGCCGACGCGGTCCGCGACTGGGTCGCGCGCGGCGCCACCGTGTACGTCTGCGGCAGCCTGGAAGGCATGGCGCGCGGCGTGGATGCGGCATTGCGCGAGATCCTCGGCGAGGACGCGCTGGATGCGCTCAGCGCCGACGGGCGCTACCGGCGCGACGTATATTGAGGCGATGCGTCCAGCTGCCGTGGGTCGGGACTGACGTCCCTCCCACAACGGCCTTCTGCTACAGCTCTTGTCTGCCGGCATGGCAGCAGCGTGGGCATCCCGAGACGTTCGGTGGCGGTGCAGGACGGCGCCGGCCCGCTGCACTTCGACACGCCTCGCCATGCAGCCACCTTCCGCTCGGCAACCCGCGTGTCGCGCTCGAACGCCTCAGCGCGTGGCGTCGCCGTTCAATCGGCGGGCATGCAATCGCTGCTTCCGGTGGCCGCCGGTGCCTTGATCCGGTACAGGTCGCGCTTGCCGGCCTTCGGCGCGCGGGCGCTGCCGGACAGCAGCAGTTCGCTGGGCTTGGACGCATCCAGCAAGGCGCCGGCGGTCTGGCCGTCGCTGCCGTTGAACGACAGCGCCAGCGGCTGCGGGTCCGCGTAGCGGCCGCCGGCGCATTGCGCCAGCAGCACCTGGCTTCGCTCGCTGCCGTGGGCACGGGCGAACAGCAGCGCGCGGCCGTCGCCCAGCCAGGCGGCATCGGTGTCGTCGTCGGCGCTGTTGACCCCGGCCAGCGTCGTTGGCTGCGCGAACGTCTGGCCCCTCAGGCGCGCGACGAACAGGTCCAGGCCGCCGGCGCCGCCGCGGCCGTCGCTGGCAAACAGTAGCCGCGTGCCGTCCAGCGAGAGTGCCGGCGCGCGCTCGTTGCCCGGCGAATTCACCGCCGCGCCCAGGTTCTGCGGTGGGCCGTAGCCACCGTCGGCCAGCACCGGCGCACGGTACAGGTCGATGCCGCCGTGGCCACCGGGACGATCGGAGGCGAAGTACAGCCAGCGGCCGTCGGCGCTGAAGAACGGGTCGCTGTCCAGGTTCGGCGAGTTCACTGGTGCGGGCAGCGGCTGCGGGTCGCGCCAGCGGCCGTCGCGCAGCACCGCCTGCCACAGGTCGCCGCCACCGGGCCCGCCGGCGCGGTCGGGACTGGCCCAGACGATGCGCTGGCCGTCGGGCGCGACGCTGCCGCGGGTCTCGTCGGCGGCGGTCGACACCACGCCCATGCCCTCGATGCCGAATTCGGAAAGCGCGAACGCACACGGCGCGCAGAGTAAACTCGCGGCCAGCGCGAGCGGCAGGACAGGGGTCCGCATGTGGGATTCCATGGAATGTCGCCGCCAGTCTAAAACAACCAACGAGCGCTCCATGCCCAACTCCCGTTTTGCCGTGTTCGGCCATCCCGTCGCCCATTCGCTGTCGCCGCGCATCCACGCCGCCTTCGCCAAGCAGACCGGCATCGCCCTGCAGTACGAGGCCATTGACGTCCAGGCCGATGGCTTCGCCGCGGCGCTGGCCGCCTTCGCCGCGGCCGGTGGCGTCGGCGCCAACGTGACCCTGCCGCTGAAGGAAGCCGCCTTCGCGCTCAGCCTGGTGCACAGCGAACGCGCGCAATCCGCCGGTGCGGTCAACACGCTCAGCTATCGCGACGGCCAGTGGCACGGCGACAACACCGACGGGGCCGGCCTGGTGCGCGACCTGACCGGCCGCAATGGCCTGGATCTGCGCGGCCGCCGCGCGCTGCTGCTGGGCGCCGGCGGCGCCGCACGCGGCGTGGCGCCGGCGCTGCTGGAGGCCGGCGTGCAGCAACTGGTGGTGGTCAACCGGGCGCCGGAACGCGCCGATGCGCTGGTCGATGCGCTGGGCGAACCGGCGCGCGCGATCTCGCGCTACTGGGAGGACCTGCGCGAGCTGGGCGATTTCGAACTGATCGTCAATGCCACCACCATCGGCCGCGACCCCACCGCCAGCTTCACCCTGCCGCTGTCGCTGATCAACAGCATGACCCTGGCGGTGGACCTGAACTACGGCGAGGTCGCCATCGCGTTCCTGGCCTGGGCGCGCGCGGCGCGTTGCCGCGACACCGTGGATGGTCTGGGCATGCTGGTGGAACAGGCGGCCGAGAGCTTCGAGACCTGGCACGGCGTGCGTCCGGAGACCGATCCGGTGTACGCCGCGTTGCGCGAGCGCGACGCGGTGCTGGTCAGCGCCGACTGACACCGACCACTGCATCAAGAGGAACGACCGCGTGGACAATGGATTTGCGATGCAACTGCTGACGACCCTGCTGTTCCAGCTGCCGGTCGTGGTGATGTACGTGGTCGGCCTGGCGCTGCTGGTCACGCGGCGTCCTGGCCGGCCACGCACGTTGGCCCTGTGCGGGTTGAGCGTCATGCTGCTGGTGATGGTGCTGGGCACGGCGCTGTCGATGTTGCCGATGTTGGCGATGTCGCGCGGCGCCAGCCTTTCCGAGTTCGCCCTGTGGTTGGGGATGCTGCGCGCGGTCCTCGGCCTGATGTTGGCGGTGGGCGTGCTGCTGGTGGTGCTGGCGTTGCGCTTCGCCCTGCCGCCGCGCGTGACGCCGCCGCACTGACCGACGGAACCGGGTTCGAGGGAGGACGCGATGCTGGCGATGGGCGTGCACCCGCTTCTGGACCTGAGCGTGCTGACCGGCGCGCTGGGCCTGCTGGCGCGGCTGTTGCTGCCGCTGATCGCGCTGCTGCTGCTTCCGCGGCTGGCGCCGGGCCACGCCCGAACCCTGGCGCGGTTCGGGCTGACGGTGTTGCTGATGGGCGCGATCCTGCCGCGGCTGTTGAGTGCGGTGCTGGGCTGGGTAGCGCTAATGACACCCCAGTTCCGCAGCACCCATCCGGACGCCTCTGCGCTGGTGCATCTGCTGGACGATGCGCTGTACGTGGTCGGGCTGGGCCTGCTGCTGCGCGCGCTGTGGCTGGCGCTGCCGCGCAAGGCCGCGCCGCCGTCGGCGTAACGCTGCGCGCAACGCCGTTCAGTTCCGGCGTTTCAGTCCTTGCGACGGGACGTGAGAAAATGTCCGGATGACCGATTCCGCTTCGCCGTCGACGCCGCCCGCGTCCGGCCCGTCCCCGCGTCAGCTCACCGAACCGGTCAAGCTGGCCATCCGCGATGCCTATGCCAAGCTGCAGGCCAACACGCCGGGCTTCCGCGTGCGTCGCGCGCAGAGCCAGATGATCGGCGTGGTCTCGCGTGCGCTGGGTACCTCCGGCGGCGTGGGCGTGGCCGAAGCGCCCACCGGCGTCGGCAAGAGCCTGGGCTATCTGACCGCCGGCGTGCCGATCGCGCTGGCCAGCAAGAAGAAGCTGGTGATCAGCACCGGCACGGTGGCGCTGCAGTCGCAGCTGGTCGAGCGCGACATCCCGGCCTTCCTCAAGGCCACCGGGCTGGAGGCCACGGTGGCGCTGGCCAAGGGCCGCACCCGCTACCTGTGCACACGCAACGTCGCCGAACTGCATGGCGAAGCCGCGCAGGACCGCATGTTCGAGGACGAGGCGCCGCTGTACGACCGTCCGCTGAGCCCGGCCGAGGCCGAACAGGCGCGCGCGCTGGCCAAGGCCTATGCCGACAAGACCTGGAACGGCGACCTGGATGCCGCCCCGGAGCCGGTGCCGCCGTCGCTGCGCGCGCGCATCACCACCAATGCCGCCGGCTGCGCGGGGCGCCGCTGCTCGTTCGCGGTGCAGTGCCCGGTGCTGAAGGCGCGCAGCGAGGTGCGCGATGCGCAGATCGTGGTGACCAACCACGCGCTGCTGCTGTCGGCGCTGTCGCTGGGCGACAGCGACAACGGCCAGCCGCTGATCGCGCCGCCGTCGGACATGCTGCTGGTGCTCGACGAGGGCCACCACATCGCCGGCGTCGCCATCGATCAGGGCGCGGCCAATCTGCCGCTGGACGAGATGGCGCGACGCACCGGCCGCCTGCAGGCGCTGGTCGGCGCCGCCTACCGGCTCGCCGACAAGGACCGCATCGGCAACCAGCTGCCCAACGAGGCGGTCGAACTGGCCGCGCAGGTGGCCAAGGGCCTGAAGGCATTCCGCGCCGAGATCGAACGGGTGTGGGTGCCGGAGCCGGGCCAGGACGAACCGATGTGGCGCGCGCCCAACGGCCGCCTGCCCGAGGACTGGAAACCACTGATCGACGCGCAGGCGCAGGACACCGGCGCGCTGCTGAACTGGGTGCAGGCCGCGCACCAGATGGCGGCCAAGTCCAAGCAGGAGGATGCGGCCAAGGAACGCCTGCAGCGCAACCTGGGCATGGCCCTGGAGATGGTCGAGCAGCAGTACGCGCTATGGCTGGGCTGGCGCCGCGAGGACCAGGACGGACAGCCGCCGATGGCGCGCTGGATCACCGCCTCGCGCGATGCCGACCTGATCTGCCATTGCTCGCCGGTGTCGGCCGCGCAGGTGCTGCGTTCGCTGCTGTGGAGCGAGGTGGACGCGGCGGTACTGACCTCGGCCACGCTCACCGGTGGCGGCGATTTCCAGGCGCTGGCGATCGACAACGGCCTGCCCGCGCACGCCGAGATGGTGTCGCTGTCCTCGCCGTTCGACCTGCCCAACCAGGCCGAGTTGATCGTGCCGGCGTTCCCGGTGGCACCGGACGACCGCGAAGGCCATCCGCGCGAGGTGGCGCGCTACCTGGTGCGCGAGCTGGACTGGGGCAAGGGCTCGATCGTGCTGTTCACCTCGCGCTGGAAGATGCTCAAGGTGGCCGACCTGTTGCCGATCGCGCAGCGCAACCGGGTGCTCGTGCAGGGCGATGGCTCCAAGTCGCAGATGATCGGCGAGCACATGCGCCGCATCGCCGCCGGCGAAGGCTCGGTGCTGTTCGGCCTCAACTCCTTCGGCGAGGGCCTGGACCTGCCGGGCGAGGCCTGCACCACGGTGGTCATCACCCAGGTGCCGTTCGCCGTGCCGACCGATCCGCAGACCGCCACCCTCGGCGAATGGTTCGAGAGCCGCGGCCTCAACGCCTTCAACCTGATCGCGGTGCCGCATGCGTTGCGCACCCTGACCCAGTTCGCCGGCCGCCTGATCCGTACTTCCGACGACCACGGCCGCGTGATCATTCTCGATTCGCGGCTGCTGACCAAGCGCTACGGCAAGCGCATCATCGACGCGCTGCCGCCGTTCAAGCGGGTGATCGGCTAGCGGTTGCACGTGCGATGGCGATGGTCGTGCGCGTGTCGTCTGCCGCGTTGATCGCCCCGTGTCGCGACACGCTGCGTGCGGCGTCCTCGCAACAGGAATTGTCTACCGCACCGACCACGCATGTGCAGCTGCGCGCTTGACGGCGTTTATCCGGCAAGCGATAAACATTCACGCGCTAGGAACGCATGCAGCGCCGCTCAGGGGATGGCAATGGCGGACGGATTCTTCAGGGAAGAAGTATTTCGAGCGCGCCGCGAGGGCTGGCTCGGCGCCGTGCGCCTGGACGCACCACGCTTCGGTTGGGCTTACTTCTGGGTCAGCGTCGCGCTGCTCGTAATTGTTCTGGTGCTGCTGTGCATCGGCAGTTATACGCGACGAGAAGCGGTCAACGGCACGCTGGTACCCGATCGCGGACTGCTGACCATGACGCCTTCCGCATCCGGACGGGTCGTGCGCACGTTCGCCAAGGAGGGCGCAAAAGTACGTGCGGGACAACCGCTGATCGAGATCTCCGGCGAACAGGACAGCGCATCGCTCGGTGATACGCAGGCATCGGTGATCGCGCAGTTGCGCGTCAAGCGCGAGCGCCTGCGTTCCGACATCGAGGAACAACGCAGCCTGTCGCAAGCACAGGATCGCGACCTGCGCACGCGCATCGAGTTGCTGAAGGGCCAGATCGCCAGTACCGAAGAACAGATCGGTCTGCAGCGGCAACGTGCCGAAAGCGCCATGCGCCTGTACGAACAATGGTCCAGTCCCAGTAATCGCGGGGTGCTGACCAAGGTACAGCTGCTGCAGCAGCAGGATGTGGCGATACAGAATCAGGCGCAGCTCAAGGATCTGCAGAAGCATTCGCTGGAACTGCGTCAGCAGCAATCCCAGTTGCGGACACAGTTGGAGCAGCTTCCGGCAACGCTGATCGGAAAGAACAACGAGATCGACCGGCAACTGGCGGACGTCGCGCAGTCGATCTCCGAGAGCGAGGCCCGCCGCGCGGTGATCCTGCGCGCGCCATCGGACGGGATCGTCGGCAATCTGCTGGTGTATCCGGGGCAGCCGGTCGCCGCGCAGCAGCCATTGATGACATTGTTGCCGCGGGACACGCGTCTGCGCGCCGAGCTGTGGGTGTCTTCGCGGGCGGTCGGGTTCGTCAGCCCGGGCGACCGGGTGGTGCTGCGCTATCAGGCATTCCCGTATCAGAAGTTCGGGCGCCATGCCGGCCGTGTCGCGGAGATTTCGCGCAGTGCGATGAGTTCGGGCGATCTGACCCGGTTGCTGGGCCAGGACATCAAGGAGCAGCGTTACCGGGTGATCGTCGAACTGGGTAGCCAGGATGTCGTGGCGTATGGGCGCAAGGAACCACTGCGTCCCGGAATGGCGTTGGATGCGGACATCCTGCTCGAACGCAGGCACTTGATCGAATGGATGTTCGAGCCGGTCTACGAGCTGGCCTCCGGCATGCGCGACATCCCCTCGAACGAGCGTGGATCATGAGCCGGTCCTGGTCGCCCTGGAGGTCGCCGTTCGCGACGCGGATCGTGCCGATCATGCAGACGGAAGCGGCAGAGTGTGGCCTGGCCTGCCTGGCAATGGTCGCGGGTTTCCACGGCCAGAAGGTCGACCTGCCCAGCTTGCGTCGACGCTTCAGCATCTCGTTGCAGGGCGCGCGTCTCGAACGCCTGATGCAAATCGCGCGCACGATCGGTTTCGACGTCAGACCGATGCGCGCTGAGCTCGACTACCTGGCCGCCGTTGGCGGTCCCTGCGTCCTGCATTGGGATCTGAGCCACTTCGTGGTCCTGGAGCGGGTGACGCGAGGCGTCGCGGTGATCCACGACCCTGCGCGCGGACTGCTGCGGCTGCCGTTGGCGGAGGTGGGCAAGCACTTCACCGGGGTGTTGCTGGAACTGGTGCCCAGCCCGAGCTTCGAGAAGGTGGCGGCGCCGCAGCCGGTGTCCTTGCGCATGTTGACCGGCAGGATCGTTGGGCTGCGTCGCGCGCTCGTGCAGGTCTTCGCGCTGGCGCTGGCGATCGAGATGTTGGTGCTCCTGATGCCATTCCAGATGCAATGGCTGATCGACCATGTCCTGGTCTCTGCAGACATGCCGTTGCTCAAGATTCTGGCGATCGGATTTCTGATCGCAGTGCTGGCGCAGACGTCGCTGATGCTGGCGCGCAGCTGGGTGGTCAGTTGGCTGGGTGCCTCGCTCAACAGCCAATGGATCAACAACCTGTTCGGCCACCTGATGCGGTTGCCGCTGGACTACTTCGAAAAGCGGCATATGGGCGATGTGCTGTCGCGGTTCGGATCGCTGAAGTCGATCCAGACCACGTTGACCGGAAGCTTCGTCGAAGCGGTCCTCAACGGCATGACCGGCATGCTGGCGCTGGTGGTGCTGTTCTTCTACAGCGCCAAGCTCGCCGGCGTGGTGCTGGCCGCATTCGCGTGCTACTTGCTGCTGCGCGTGGCGATGTACCGGGTCCAGTTCGGCATCACGCGTGATCAACTGTTCCATACGGCGCGCCAACAGAGCGAGTTGATGGAGTCGGTCCGTGGCATCCAGGCGATCAAGCTGGCCAACAAGCAGGGCTTGCGTCAGAGCCGGTTGTTCGCGGCGACCGTGCAGGCCGCCAGTCTGGATATGCAGTCGCAGCGCATCGGCCTGGCATTCACGGCATTGAATGGTGGCGTCTTCGGGATCCAGCGCGTCCTGTTGATCAGTATCGGTGGCTACATGGCGCTGCAGGACGCGTTGTCGGCTGGCATGCTTGTGGCGTTTCTCAGCTACGCGGACTTGTTTACCAGTCGGGCGGGAAGCCTGGTCGACAAGTGCATCGAGTTCCGCATGCTGCGACTGCATGCCGAGCGCATCGCCGATATCGCCATGAGCGATCCCGAGCTGCATGCGCTGGGACACTACAGTGGGCCCGAGCTCGCGCCGGAGATCGAGTTCAAGGGAGTGAGCTTCCGTTACTCCGACGATGACCCCTGGGTGCTGCGCCACTTCGATCTCAAGGTCCGCGCAGGCGAGTCGGTGGCCATCGTCGGACCGAGCGGGTGCGGGAAATCCACCTTGGCCAAGCTTCTGCTGGGTTTGCTCGCGCCAACCGAAGGACAGATCGAAGTGGGCGGCGTGGAGATTCGAAGATTGGGGTTGGAGACCTATCGCGGCATGGTCAGTGCGGTGATGCAAGACGACCAGCTTTTCGCCGGCTCCCTGGCCGACAACATCGCATTCTTCGACCCTGACGCCAGCTTGCAGCGCATCGTGGCAGCCGCAAAGCTGGCGGCCATTCACGATGACATCGTGCGTATGCCGATGGGATACGAATCGCTGGTGGGCGACATGGGATCGATCCTGTCGGGCGGACAACGGCAGAGAGTGATTCTTGCGCGCGCGCTGTATCGGCAGCCCAAGATCCTGGTGCTGGATGAGGCCACCAGCCATCTGGATCGGCAGCGCGACGAGATCGTCAATGCGCACATCAAGGCGCTGAGCATGACGCGCGTGCTGATCGCGCATCGAGAAGACACCATCGCCTCGGCCGACCGCAAGGTCGTGCTGGGGGCGGAGCGGAATCAAGGCGTGCGACATGGCGCCGAAAGACTTGACGCGTCGCGAAGCGTCGAGAAGCTCGCCGGCATCGTCGCTGGCGAATAACCCTGCTGTCTTTCAAGGAGAGTGTAATGGAAAATGTCGTGAACACGGAAAATTCGCGTCCCGTTGCCCAGCGTTTCGCGCGTGAGATGACCCAGGAGGAAGTCAGTGCGATTTCCTGCGGTGGCGGTCAGGACACTCTGATTATCATCGTCGTCGAGGCCGTGGACACCGAGACGGTCATCATCTTCAGCTGATCGGACGGCGCATGGCGGTGCTGCAGCGCCGCCATGCATCTGGCGAGGATGCACAACGGATGTCCGGACGATGCAGGAAGACACAAAGACCGTATTGATCGTGGCGCCGCAGCACGATACGCACGCGGCGACCATCGCCGCTATGATCGTTGCGGCAGGACATAAGGTGGATTTCTTCGATAGCGGTGCCTGGCCGACGGGCCTGGCCGGATCGATGCTGTGCGATGCACACGGTGCCCGCTTCGTACGCGACGGGTCGCCGCTCTGCTATGACGCTGCCTGGTGCCGACGGTTGCTGTTCAAGAAGCAGGCGCCGCCGGGTGTGCACGAGCAGGATGTAGGGTTCATTCGTTCCGAGGGAATGCTGTTCGACCTCGGCACGCTGGCCGTCATGGGCAGTGGAGTCGGCGTGCAGCGCTGGATCAATGCGCCGATGCAGGCGTTGATGGCGGACCAGAAGGCGTTGCAGCTGGCCACGGCGGCCTCCAGTGGCCTGTGCGTCCCTCGGACGCTGATCAGCCACCGTGCGGAAGACATTCGCCGCTTTCGCAGTCGCGAACCGGACGGCGTTGTCGTCAAGCCGTTCAACGTCAGCGCCTGGTCCGAGAATGCCGGCTACAGCGTGTCGTATGCGACGCGCGTCAGCATCGAAGAGACCTTGGCCGATGGCGACGTGAGCGCGTGCCCGACCAACTATCAGGAGGTGGTGCACCACCGCGGCGATGTGCGCATCGTCTGCCTTCAGGGCGAGTATGTGGCGGTCAAGATGACGCACACGCTGGAGGGAGAGATCGATTATCGTGCCGTTCGCCACAAGACGACGATTACGTATGCCGAAGCTGTGCTCCCTGATGAGTTGATCGCCAAGCTCGAACGCCTGCGGCGAACGCTGGGCATCGACTTCTTCTGCGCTGATTTCCTTGTGCCAGCGGATGGAGGCGAGCCGATCTTCATCGAGCTCAATCCCGGCGGCCAGTTCCTCTATCTGGATCAGAGGCTCGCGCAACTGGATATCGCACGTAAGTTCTGTAGCTTGCTGGTGTATGGAGCAACTGCGCGTTATCGAGAATTTCCGAAGCCTGTTGCAGCATCGCCGTCTGCCCAAGCCCCCGCGCGGGTGTCCACCCCCTCCGAAGCGAATCCCCTATGCGAATGATGATGCGCCTGGCCACCGCGGCCACCCTGCTTGCGATCGCTGGCGGAGGTTTCGCCCGTCCTCAACAGGAGCAATCGATGTCCCATTCCGTTGAGGCCGAACACATCAACGCCGACTACCGGCAGCAGCTCCTGCAGTTGGCCCAAGCCGACCAGCAGATCCGTGCAGATGCCCTGAAGAAGTACACGCCGCAGCAGTTGCAGAGTGACCCCGGCAGCGCACGTGCGCTTGCATTGCAGATCCATGCCTCGCAGCAGCAGAATCAGCAGACGCTTTCCACCTTGATGGCCAAGTACGGCTTTCCTGATACGGCGGTCGCCGGCAGTGACGGCGCACATGCAGGCTTTCTGGTGGCACAGCATGTCGGCGACCGGGCGTTCCGCGATGCGTTCCTGAAAGGCATCGAAGCCGCTGCAGAACAGGGACGCTACAGCAAGGAGGATCTTGCGCTGTTCGTGGATCGCAATCGGGTCCTGAGCGGGCAGCCGCAACTTTACGGCACCCAGCACAAGGCCGATGGCAGTCTGTTCGACGTTGAACAGCCCGAACAACTGCAGCAGCGCCGAGCCGCGATGGGATTGCCGCCGGACGTCGCCGGACACTGAAGCACTCAGTACGTGCGGTTCGGGCACCTGGCTATTCTGGCGAGCGTCCGGGCGGCGGGCTCGATCGCGGCGGCGCGCTGGGTCACGAGCTAGGGAGCGGCGCTGAGCTTCTACGGCGGTTCTGTGTTTGCAGATCGGGTGGCCGCGGGCGATAGGGCGCCGAGGCCGGCTGCCAGTGGGCGTCTGAATGGCTATGCCACGGCGCGCTTAGGACTTCGCATAAATGAGTGATCTGGTTTGGTCTATAGATGTGATTTCCATCGATAATTCCATGTCGCATAGGCGGCGATCTGTGTTGTCCAGCCCAGATCGGGGACAGGTCGCGCTTACTGGTCTACTATCCCCGCGACAGGGGGAATCATCATGCGAATCGCCAGGCAGTGGGCGTTCGGAGCGGCGTTGTGCGTGCTGACCAGCATCGCCGCGGCGCAGCCGACGGGCACACCGACAGAAGACACCGCAGTGGCGGCGCCGGCCAATCCGGCCTACCGCACGCAACTGCTGCAGTTGATCAGCGACGACGCGCAGGCCCGCGCCGATCTCAAACGGGACTACACCCCGCAGCGGCTGCAGCACGATACCGTCTCACTGCGCGCGTTCGCGCGAGAACTGAGGATGGCGCAGAAGGAAAGCTTCGGGCGCCTGACCGAGTTGATCCGGCGCCAGGGATTTCCCGATGCGCACGCGGTCGGTGCCGATGTGGCGCATGCGGCCTTCCTGATCGCCCAGCGCATCAACGAGCCTGGGTTCCGCGCCGACTTCCAGCGCGGCATCGACGCGGCCGTGCAGCGCGAGGCCTATAGCCGTGCCGATCAGACGCTGTTCGCCGATCGCAGCCGGGCGCTGAGCGCGAAGCGCTAGCCGCCGCCATCGCGGCAAAGCCAGGAAGGGCGGCGACGTTGCACTGGCCCCGTCGCTGGCGCGACGCGCGCGCAACGACGGCCCACTTCGCAGATGCCGCCGCATCGGTCGCGTGCGGAGGTTGTGCGCACGCGCGTTCGGCAATGTCGCTTGCCGCGGTGCTGCGGTGTGGCCCGCAGCCGGCAGACGCCTGTCGCCGATAGACGCCGCAACCTTGTCTCCTGGCGTTGTTCGGCCGCGCGTCTTCCGACGTGTGGCGTCCCGTTGTGTCGCTGCCCGCGCATTCCACGACGCGCTGCTGCCGCAAACCGCCTGGCACGCGTCTACATTTTGCGGCCGATCTGCGCCGGCACGGCCTTCGACTGACACTGCGCCGGCGCTGCAGCTGCAACGCATTGCGCGCTCCACCCGCGTTCGCGGTCACAGTGCATGCGCACGATTGGCCGTGTCGATGGCAGTGATTGCAAGGAACGAATGTTCTGCGCGCGGCACTGCCGCCATGCTGCAGCTCCCTTCACACGAGCCGACGCCATGCGCCCTGGATCCCTGCTGCTGCTTGTCCTGTTGTCGCCTTCTCTGATCCTGTCGGCCAGCGCCGCGCAGTCCACGCTCACCCGCGACAACGGCGCGCCGGTGGGCGACAACCAGAACTCGCAGACCGCCGGGCCCAACGGTCCGACGCTGCTGCAGGACGTGCAACTGATCCAGAAGCTGCAGCGCTTCGATCGCGAGCGTATCCCCGAGCGTGTGGTGCACGCGCGCGGCACCGGCGTGCATGGCGAGTTCACCGCCACCGCCGACATCTCCGACTTGAGCAAGGCCAAGGTGTTCGCGCCAGGCACCACCACGCCGGTGTTCGTGCGCTTCTCGTCGGTGGTGCACGGCAACCATTCGCCAGAGACGCTGCGCGACCCGCACGGCTTCGCCACCAAGTTCTACACCAGCGAAGGCAACTGGGACCTGGTCGGCAACAACTTCCCGACCTTCTTCATCCGCGATGCGATCAAGTTCCCGGACATGGTGCACGCGTTCAAGCCGGACCCGCGCACCAACCTCGACGACGATGCGCGCCGCTTCGATTTCTTCTCGCACGTGCCTGAGGCGACCCGCACGCTGACCCTGTTGTACTCCAACGAAGGCACGCCGGCCGGCTACCGCTTCATGGACGGCAATGGCGTGCATGCCTACAAGCTGGTCAACGCGCAGGGCCAGGTCCATTACGTGAAGTTCCACTGGAAGAGCCTGCAGGGCCTCAAGAACCTGGATCCGCAGCAGGTGGTGGCAGTGCAGGGCAAGGACTACAGCCACCTGACCAATGACCTGGTCGGCGCGATCAAGCGCGGCGACTACCCGAAGTGGGACCTGTACATCCAGGTGCTCGCGCCCGAGGACCTGGCCAAGTTCGACTTCGATCCGCTGGATGCCACCAAGATCTGGCCGGGCGTGCCCGAGCGCAAGATCGGGCAGATGGTGCTGAACAAGAACGTGGACAACTTCTTCCAGGAGACCGAGCAGGTGGCGATGGCGCCGGCCAATCTGGTGCCGGGCATCGAGCCGTCGGAAGACCGCCTGCTGCAGGGGCGCATCTTCTCCTACGCCGACACGCAGCTGTACCGCGTCGGCACCAATGGCCTGAGCCTGCCGGTGAACCGGCCGCGCGTGGCGGTCAACAACGGCAACCAGGACGGCGCGATGAATGCCGGCAGCACCAGCAGTGGCGTGAACTACGAGCCTAGCCGGCTCAGCCCGCGGCCGCAGGATCCGAACGCGCGCTACAGCCAGCTACCGCTGTCCGGCACCACCCAGCAGGCCAAGATCACCCGCGAGCAGAACTTCAAGCAGGCCGGCGAACTGTTTCGCAGCTACAGCAAGAAGGAGCAGCAGGACCTGATCCAGAGCTTCGGCGAATCGCTGGCCGGCACCGACGACGTGAGCAAGCACCTCATGCTCTCGTTCCTGTACAAGGCCGACCCGGCCTACGGCAGCGGCGTGACGCGGGTGGCCAAGGGCGACCTGGCGCGGGTCAAGCAACTGGCCGCGCAGCTGCAGGACTGATCCGTCCCACGCGCGGCCCGGCGGCGCCATCGCCGCGCCGCGCACCTTCTTGCGGAGACCCCCTATGCGTCGTGTTGTCCTCTTTCTTCTCGGCCTCGCCGTGAGCGCAACGGCCGCCGCAACGGCTGCGCCTGCGACCCCCGATCCGGCTGCGGTGCAGGCGCAATTGCGCAGCTACTTCTTCGATGCCGCGCGGCAGGGCCGCCAGGACATGCTGGCCGAGTTCATCCGCGCCCATTACGACCTCGATACCCGCGACGACAAGGGCTACACCGCGCTGATCCTGGCCGCCTATCACGGGCAACAGGCAGCGGTGGAACAGTTGCTGCGCGCCGGTGCCGACCCCTGCGCGCAGGACAAGCGCGGCAACACCGCGCTGATGGGCGCGATCTTCAAGGGCGAGCTGAGCATCGCCAAGCGGCTGATGCAGGCCGATTGCGCGCCGGACCAGCGCAACAACGCCGGACAGACCGCGGCCATGTACGCGGCGTTGTTCCAGCGCACCGAGGTGCTGAAGGACCTCGCCGCCAAGGGCGCCGACCTGCAGGCCCGGGACGCGCAGGGCAACGACGTGGCCCGGCTGCAGCGCGGCGAGTTCGCGACCGCACCGGCGCGCTGAGCGGTCCCGCCCCGCTTCCGGGGCGGGTGCCGGGTCGGGCAATCGCACGGCGCGTGGATCGCAGGCCCCGGATCGGCGAAAATGCCCGGGTGGCCGGTTCCTCCGGCCCGCCGCGGCCCGTGCGTCGCCGTTTCCGCTTCGGCGGGCGGTGGCACACCAGGGCCGCGTGCTGCCCTGTCGGCGTCGTGCCGGCGCTCTGCCGCGGCTCGCCGTCGCCCATCCCGGATCTGTCTTGAACGCCACTGCCCCCGTTTCTCCCGACGACCTGCCCCAGGCCGAGCGCCTGCGCATCGCCCTGGACCTGCTCGAGACCATCGCCGCCGACCGGCGTGTGCTCGATACCCTGCCGGAGCCCGAGCGGGTGCGCCTGCTGCAGGTGGTCGCCCAGGTCTTCAACCCCGAACCCAAGGCGCGGCGCAAGCTGCTCAAAGACCAGGCGCGCGAGCGCCACCAGGAGAAGGTGCGCAAGGCCGAGGAACTGCTGGCGCAGACCGGCATCCGTGCGCTGCGGCGCAAGCCGGTGTTCAGCACGCCCAACTATTTCCCGCCGCACATGCCGGCCGCGTTGGCGCATGCGCAAACCGTGGCCGAGACGCCCGCGACGCATTCGCCCGAATTGCGCCACTGTTACGTGTGCAAGCAGAAGTACACCGAGCTGCACCACTTCTACGACCAGATGTGCCCGCCCTGCGCCGAGTTGAACTACTTCAAGCGCACCGAGACGGCGGACCTGCGCGGGCGTGTGGCGCTGCTCACCGGCGGCCGGGTCAAGATCGGCTATCAGGCCGGGCTCAAGCTGCTGCGCGCCGGCGCCGAACTGATCGTGACCACGCGCTTCCCGCGCGACTCGGCCGCGCGCTACGCGGAGGAGCCGGATTTCGCCGAGTGGGGCCACCGCCTGCAGGTGTACGGGCTGGATCTGCGCCACACGCCCAGCGTCGAGGCGTTCTGCAGCGAACTGCTGGCGACCCGCACGCGCCTGGATTTCATCGTCAACAACGCCTGCCAGACCGTGCGCCGGCCGCCGCAGTTCTACGCGCACATGCTGGCCGGCGAGACCGCCGCGCTGCACGACCTGCCCGAGCACGTGCGCCGGCTGGTGGGCCAGTACGAAGGGCTACGCGGCCCCGACCTGCTGCCGGCCGGGGGGAACACGCTGCCGGCCGGTGCGGGCCAGGGGCGCGGCGGCGCCGACGGCCTGCTGCGCGCCGCGGAGCTGTCGCAGGTGCCGTTGCTGGCCGACGATCTGCTCGCCCAGCAGCACCTGTTCCCGGAAGGGCGGCTGGACCAGGACCTGCAGCAGGTGGACCTGCGCGGACGCAACTCCTGGCGCCTGCTGCTGGACGAAGTGTCCTCGGTGGAGCTGCTGGAGACGCAATTGGTCAACGCGGTCGCGCCGTTCGTGCTCAACGCGCGGCTCAAGCCGCTGATGCTGCGCACGCCCGAGCGCGACAAGCACATCGTCAACGTGTCGGCGATGGAAGGGCAGTTCTACCGCAACTTCAAGACCACCCGGCATCCGCACACCAACATGGCCAAGGCCGCGTTGAACATGATGACCCGCACCTCGGCGGCGGATTACCAGAACGACGGCATCCACATGAACAGCGTGGATACCGGCTGGGTCACCGACGAGGATCCGGCCGAGATCGCTGCGCGCAAGGTTGAGGAAGAGCGCTTCCATCCGCCGCTGGACATCGTCGACGGCGCCGCGCGCATCGTCGATCCGATCATCCACGGCTTCAACACCGGCGAGCACGTGTGGGGCCAGTTCCTCAAGGACTACGCGCCGACCGACTGGTGAGGCGGCGCCGCTCGACCGGAGCGGTGCGCGCGATGTGCATCCGCTCCGCGCTCGGGGACTAGCCGCGGTCGCGTCCTGCGGTCGTCGCGGTGACGGCGGCGGCGGCCTTCTCGCGGCCCCGGCACTGAACAGCGAAGAACACGCGCGTTCGCCGCCTGCCGCCGCACGCCGCGTGTCCCTGCGTCGCGGCGCCGGACCCGCGCGTACTAGCCCAGGGTTTGCAACTCGCCGCGCGGGCCGGCTGATGTCAGATACAGGTGGCCGATGCTGATCGGCAGGCGAAAGCGGCGTGGTCCGGCGCTGCCGGGATTGAGGTAGAGCACGCCGTCGCGGGCCTGCAGCGACGGCATGTGCGAGTGGCCGCTGATCACCACGTCCACGCCGTCGGCGACGCGCGCCAGCGTCTTCAGGTCGTGGCGCACGTGCAGGCGCACGCCGTCGATGTCCAGGTCCAGGGTCTCGGGCAGCGCCTGCGCCCATGGCGCGGTATCGATGTTGCCGCGGATCGCGTGCAGTGGCGCCAGTTCCCCCAGCGCTTCCAGCACGGCGGGCTTGCCGACGTCGCCGGCATGCACGATCGCGGCGCAGCCGCGCAAGGCCGCCAGCGCCTCGGGACGCAGCAGGCCATGGGTGTCGGCGATCACGCCGAGATGCAGCGTTCGAACGGGACCCATCGGTGGCGCTTCCTGGTGCGTGACCAGCGTCCAGCCTACGCATTCGGACGTGGTGGCGCCGTCGCGACCGCCGTGTAGGTGCCACGGTCCATGGAGCGAGTCGCGCCAGCGCAGCGAGCGTGGACGCGCAGGGTTCGCACGCCTGCATCGGTACGTCGGCGTGCAGCGGTAAGCCCGGCAGTGCCCCCGCGATTGGCAGCCACCGGCCCTGCAGGACCGCGCCATCGCGCTCGAGCATTAACCTGCACGGAGCGGCGCGCGCGCCGAGTGCGGCGGACGCACACGGCGTGTTGTACCGTTGCCATCCGCGTTCAGCCCTCGATGTCGCGCGACCGCGCAGGGCCTTGCCTTTCTTCTCCAGCAGACTTCGACCGATGACCTCTTCCGCTACGCCCCCTGCCGCCGCCGATGCCGCGCCGCACGGCGCCGCCGCCGTGTTCCGCGTGGTCACCGGCAACTTCCTCGAGATGTACGACTTCATGGTCTATGGCTTCTATGCCACGGCCATCGGCCATGCGTTCTTTCCCTCGCACAACGCGTTCGCCTCGCTGATGCTGTCGCTGGCCACCTTCGGCGCCGGCTTCCTGATGCGGCCGATCGGCGCGCTGGTGCTGGGCGGCTACATCGACCGGCACGGGCGTCGCAAGGGGCTGATCCTGACCCTGGGGCTGATGTCGGCCGGCGTGCTGCTGATCGCCTTCGTCCCCGGCTACGGCACCATCGGCGTGCTGGCGCCTGTGCTGGTGCTGATTGGCCGCCTGCTGCAGGGCTTCTCCGCCGGTGCCGAACTGGGTGGCGTGTCGGTGTACCTGGCCGAAATCGCCACGCCGGGACGGCGCGGTTTCTACGTGGCCTGGCAGTCGGCCAGCCAGCAGGTAGCGGTGGTGTTCGCCGCCGCGCTCGGCGTGGCCCTGCATGCATTGCTGTCCGACAGCGTGATGGACAGCTGGGGCTGGCGCGTGCCGTTCGCCATCGGCAGCCTGATCGTGCCGCTGATCTTCCTGATCCGCCGCTCGCTGCAGGAAACCCCCGAGTTCGCCGCGCGCAAGGCGCCGGACCTGGCCGGCATCGCACGCTCGCTGCGTGCCAATGTCGGGCTGATCCTGGCCGGCGTGGGCATGGTGATGATGACCACCGTGTCGTTCTACCTGATCACCGCCTACATGCCGACCTACGGCCGCGCCGAACTGCATCTGAGCGAACTGGACAGCCTGGTGGTGACCGGCTGCATCGGCCTGTCCAACTTCGTGTGGCTGCCGGTGATGGGCGCGCTGAGCGACCGCATCGGTCGCAAACCGCTGCTGGTGGTCGCCAGCGTGGCCATGCTGCTGACGGTGTGGCCGGCGCTGCAGTGGCTGGTCGACGCGCCCTCGTTCGGTCGGCTGCTGCTGATCGGCGAGTGGCTGTCGCTGCTGTACGGCGCCTACAACGGCGCGATGGTGGTGGCGCTGACCGAGGTGATGCCGGCGGAGGTCCGCACCACCGGCTTCTCGCTGGCCTACAGCCTGGCCACCGCGACGATGGGCGGCTTCACCCCGGCAGTGTCCACCTGGCTGATCCACGCCACCCACAGCCGCGCCGCGCCGGCGCTGTGGCTGTCATTGGCGGCGCTGATCGGCCTGGCCTGCACCTTGCTGCTGTTCCGTCGCCAGCGCGGCGCCGACACGTTCCACGCCGCCTGAGCGCGGCACTGCGTGGAGGAGGGCAGGGCGGCTGCAGTCTGCCGCGCTCTGCCTGGGCAACGCGCCCCGGTATGCGTCCGGCGCTGGTCTAGCTCAGATCCAGTGCGGCAGTCAGATCGCCCGGCACCACGCCGCTGGCGGCGTGCATGGCGCGTTCGCGTTCGACCAGGCCCGGCAACGGCTCCAGGCCGAAGCGGCGGGTGATGAAGCGCAGGATCGAGCCGGTGTCGTAGACGCTGTGGTCGACATGGCCGCGCTTGGCGTGCGGCGACACCACCAGCGCCGGGATACGCGAGCCCGGGCCCCAGCGGTCGGCCTTGGGCGGCGCCACGTGATCCCACCAGCCGCCGTTCTCGTCGAAGGTGATGAACACGACGGTCTTGTCCCATAGCGGGCTGTTGCGCAGCGCGTCCACCACCATCGCGATGTGGCGATCGCCGGCGGCCACGTCGGAATACCCGGCGTGCATGTTGAGGTTGCCCTGCGGCTTGTAGAACGTCACCGGCGGCAGCGTGCCGGCCTGCACGTCGGCGAGGAAGCGGTTCTCCGGGGTGCTGTCGCCCAGGCCGCCGTCGCGCAGGTGACGCGCCCGTGCCGGCGTGCCCGGGGCGAGGTTGGCGAAGTAGTTGAACGGCTGGTGGTGGATCTGGAAGTTGGGGCTGGTCGGGAACTCGCTGGTGTCGCCGGTGTCGCCCTTGCCCTGCACCGCCAGCGCCCAGCCGCCGGCGTACCAGGCCCAATCCACGCCCTTGGCGTCGAGCGCGTCGCCGATGTGGCGGTGGGTCTGCGGCGGCAGCGTGTTGGGGCTGTTGGGGTCGGCGTAGTCCGGGCGTGCCGGGTCCTGGCTGGTGCTGGGCTGGAACGGCGGGCTCAGCGTGTTGATCGCCCAGAAGTCCGGGGTCAGCGCGCCGTTGCGCACGAAGCGCGGCCGGCCGTTGAGCGCGCTGCCCGGCGAATCGTCCTGCACCGCCAGGCGGATCTCGTCGGGACGGTCGCTGGCCAGCACGCTGATCTGGGTCCGCCCCGGGCTGCTGTCGGCCTTGGGGTAGTACGGCGCCTGCGCGGCGACCAGATACTGGTGGTTGAGGAACGAGCCGCCGAACGCGCCCATGAAGAAGTTATCGCACAGCGTGTAGTCGCGGGCCAGGCTCCACAGCCGCAGCGTGGCCGGCGCATCGGCGTAGTGGCCCATCACCAGGCCGCCGGCGTCGCTCCACGCGGCGAAGCCGTCGTTGCGGCCGCCGTTGATCTGCATCTGGTTCTCGTAGAAGCGATGCACCAGGTCGCGGGTCACGATGCCGTGCGGCAGCAGTTGGCCGTCGGGCGTGCGCAGCGCGAACGGCGCGTTGGGCAGCGGCCCGATCGCGTCCTCGCCGATCTTGTAGCGGCGATGCGCCACCACCTGTTCGTCCGGCGCCAATCCGCCCCAGATCGGCGGCAGGATGTCGAGTACGCTGCCGTCCCGATCCACCTGCCGCGCCTGCGCCGGCGTCACCTTGGACAGCGGCTGCTGCAGCCCGGGGAACTCGGGGAACAGGTTGTTGAAGCTGCGGTTCTCGGCGTAGATCACCACCACGTGTTCGATCTTCTGCCGCAGTTGCCGATCCAGTTCCGTCGGCGACAGCGCACGCGCTGGCGCGCGCTTGGCGGTCTCGGCGTGGACCTCGGCGGGACCACCGAGCGCGAGCGCGCTGCCGGCCAACGCCAGGCCACCGAGCAGACGGCGGCGTTGCGGGTTTTCGGGGGTGGTGTCGGTGTCGGCGGGCGTGGTGGACGCAGGATCCTGGGGCGGCTTCTTCACGGGGTCATCGGAGGCGAGGGAAAGGCACCCGCCAGTGTGGGCCGCGTGAATGACAAGTCAAAGCCAGCCGGTCCCAGCGCCAGACTCGCGTTCAGCGGCCGTATCGCAGAGCGCCCTACCGGGGTTATGGATGGTGCTGCGAGAGGCCGTGTCCGCGGCCGCTCTCAGCGGCACGCTCGCATGCTGCCGAATACCTGCTCGCACAGCGCCACATGGATGCCCGAGTCGTCGCGCGCTGCCGCGCCGCTGGCGATGGCGCCACTCAGCGCCGGGCCGAGCCGCGCCTCGCCCAGACGCGCGGCCAGCTCGGTCAATTGCGCATGGAACCGGTGCTGCATGTCGGCGATCTGCTGGGCATCGTGCCCGAGCCAGGCGTAACCCTTGTCGTTGTACGCGGCGGCACCGTGCAAGGTGTCGGCCAGGTCGTGCTGCGGGTCCTGCGGATCGGTGGGCATCGTGGGTTGGGGGAGAGATATGCGGCAGCGCCGGTCAGGCGGGCTTCCCGGCATCTTCGGCGCCCTCGGCATCGCCCAGCGCATGCTGCACGTACAGGCGCTTGACCAGCACGTAGAGCACCACGGTGAGCGGCGCCGCCAGCACCACGCCCATCGGCCCGAACAGCACGCCGATGCCGAACAGCGAGAACAGCAGCAGCGCCGGCGGCAGGTCCACCGCGCGCGCCTGGATCAGCGGCTGCAGCACGTGTCCCTCCAACTGCTGCAGCACTACGAACAGCAGCAGCGCGCCCAGCGCCACCTGCGGGCTGACGGTGAAGCCGAGCAGGATCGCCGGCACCGCGGCCACGATCGGGCCGACGATGGGGATGAAGTCCAGCAGCGCGGTCAACAGGCCGATGCCCAGCGCCACCGGCACGCCCAGCAGCCACAGGCCGATGCCGGTCAGGGTGCCGATCACCGCCATCGCCAGCAACTGCCCGGTCAACCACGCACGCAGCGCCTGGCCGCTGGCGGTCAGCGCCTCGTCGGCGACGCCGCGGCGGTCGCGCGGCAGCAGGTGCAGCAGGCCCTGCCGATACAGCTTCGGCTGCGCGGCCAGGTACAGCCCACCGACCATCATCAGCACCGCATCGGTGACGCCGCCGCCGGCCGACAGCACGATGGCGCCGGCGTGCGTGGCCAGGGTCGAGGCGCCGTCGCGCAACTGATCGGGGATGCGCTCGATCTGCGGCCCCAGCGGGCCGGACTGCAGCCAGGCATGGAACTTGTTCCAGGCCGCGGGCAAGGTGGCGCGGAAGGTATCGATCTGCGCGGCGACCTCGGCACCGAACAGCAATACGATCGCCGACAGCGCCAGCACCAGCACCAGGATCACCAGCGCCAGCGCCGCCCACTCCGGCAGCGGCAACCACTTGCGCAGCAGCGTGGCCAGCCCGTGCAGGAGCACGCCCACCACCACCGCGCCGAACACGATCAGCAGCAGCTCCGACAACTGCCAGGCCAGCAGCGCCAGTGCGCCCAGCGCCATGACGACCAGGACCCGCGCCGCGAAGGGACGCAGGGGCGAGGGGGAACTCGGGAGGGAGGCATTCATCGGCGGCGCGGATCCCGATCAGGACAATGAGCGCGGACAGTAGTGATAGCGCAGTGCAGGGCGAGCGAAGATCGAGTGCCGGCCGTCGGCCGCACCCACCCACCGGTCGGCGGCCATGGGCGATGCCGGCGGGCGCCAGCATGTGGGGCGGCTTCGACGCGCGTTGGTCGGGCGCCCAGCGGTAACTGCCGGCGCTACTGCCCTGCGGGCGGTTGCCAGAGTTCCACCTTGTTGCCTTCCGGGTCGATGACCCAGGCGAATGCGCCGTATTCGGATTCGTCGATGCGCTCCAGCACGTGGCAGCCTTCCTCGCGCAGCGCCGCGACCAGGGCGTGCAGATCGTGCACCCGGTAATTGATCATGAAGGGGGCCGTACCGGGCGAGAAGTGCGGCTCCTCTGCCGCCGAGCCGATCGACCAGACGGTGGAGCCGGTCACCGGCGCGCCGCTGTCGTCGTTCCAGGCGAAGGCGGTGCCGCCCCAGGCCTGCACGTCGATGCCGAGATGCCGCTGGTACCAGGCCTGCAGCGCGGCCGGATCCTGTGCCTTGAAGAAGATGCCGCCAATCCCCGTGACGCGCTTCATGGAGCCTCCGCTGGTCCGATGGTGGGCTGGCCCGGCAGTGGCTCGTAACCGTCGCCGCGGCCGCTCAGCCAGCGCAGTCTACGCTTGCCGGCCTCGCTCAGGTACGCCACGGCGGCCAGCAGCAGCGGATGCCGCAGGTCCGCGTCCGTCAGCGTCCGCGCCCGCTCATCGACTTCGATACTCAGAAAATGCGCCTGGTCCGCCTCGTCGTCGTAGCTGCGCGCCAGCAACCGGTCGCGGCCGTCGCTGAAGCGGTAGAGGGTGTAGGCGTAGTAGTAGCCGTCTTCGTCGTCGGGCTCGCTGGCGTCTACGTGGTGGCTGATGTCGACGTGCATGTGGGCTCTGTGTGGACCGCCGTGTTCGTCAGGCCATACTCGAGACCACGTGGCCTGTCCCGGCGTTGCCGTTCGCCCAGAGCGTGAAATCAGTGCCTGCCGGGAAACATGCAATTGCCTCAGACATCAACAACTGTACCGCTGCCCGGAACGTATCGCCGGGCGACGGGCTGCCGGTGAAGGTGAGGCGGGCGGACCATTGTTGCTGATCGATGCAGAGAATGGCGCACCACTGGCCGGGGACGAGCGCAATCGCCTTGCTTCCTGGCTGCGCAGGATGCAGATGCAGGTCGGCCAGGAAGTGATACGGCAGGCCTGCATCAGGCATATGTCCGGTCACGGCTTGCCCCAGCGCTCCTCGACATTGAACAGCACCTCGCAATCGCAGAAGCCGCCGTGCGCACCGAGCCAGGGGATGACCGACTCCGGCGCGACACCGTGGGACGCGAGGAACTGCGTGGTGAGCCGCAAGGAATGATCGCAGCCATCGGCGAGCGCGTCGTTCAAGTGATCGAACAAGGCCCAGAGTGTTTCCTTGGGAAGGGGAAGCGCGGCCTCTTCAGATGTGCGCTGCTCGGACTCCACCTTCCTGCGGAGCGCTTTGCGACCTTGGGCTTTCGGGTCTTCTGTCATTGTCGCTGTCGCTGGTAGAAAACAATGCTGCGGCGGAAGTAGCGGGGAAGTACGGCGCGCGCCGGACGATCAGTTGTCCTTGATCCAGGCCTTGATCGCCAGGTTGACCCGCTGGCGGGTCTCGGCATCCGCCTTGCGAACCAGATACGGCGACCGATTGCCCAATACCCCCGGCGCGGTCGACTGCACGCGCTCGGCGAGCTGCGCGATGAAATCACGTCCAAGGGCGCGGAACTGCGCAATTTCCTGGGCAGTCAGTGCCATGGTCCACTCGTAACCGACGGGGCCATGGCTGCAGTTGACGTCGAGCAGCAGCGTGTCGCCGTCGCGCAGGAGGAACCAGGCATGAGGCGCGTGATCCACTACCTGCATGGCACGTTCCTTCGACGCGCGAGGACAATGCTTCGCGTCCATGTTGCATGCATGACGTAACAGCTCCTGTCGCTTACGTCGACGGCTTGTTCTTGCTGTACACGATCTTCTTGCGTCCTGCCTCGCAACTGCCAATGACCTTGCGATCCTTGACATCGGCGTTGTCGACGGCGTCCAGCGTGTAGTTCTTGACGCCGTGGGCATCGAGTTTCGCGGTGAGCTCTGCCTTCAACTCATCGCAGTTCTTGCCGGCAAGCGCCGGCGACGATACGAGGGCAAGCAACAGGAAGGCAATGGCGTGTTTCATGATAGGGCCAATGGTTGATGAGGGAGGGAGTCTTGCAGCGAAAGCAAAAAGGGCACTGGGACTTGGCGGTGAAACCGAATCGTGTCTGCGCGGGTGACTGGTGAGACCGGTACGCTTGCATCGAGTGTAGCAAGTTGCCGATGGCACCAATCGCTAGGTCCGTCGCACGCTCCTGGCGATCCATCGCGCCAACCGCGGCGGGCGAAGCACCGACGACGGTGCATCAACGATGCCGCATCGGATTCATGGGTCGGCCCAGAGACCCGAGTCGTACATCATCCGCATCGTGTAGTTGAGCTGTAGGGTCTGGTTTGGGCCACACGCGATCTCCGTGTCCTTGCCCGACGTGTCCGGTGGCGAAACAAGAATCGACGAGCCTGACCTGAGTGGATCGGACAAGCTGTAGCGGTAGCCGCCGTTGCTGAATTCGATCGATGCATTGCCGTTCAAGAACGACCGGTAGGTAAACAGCCCCGTCGGCGGCTTCTTCTCGGCAGGGTACTGCAGTACCAGCTTCCCACTCTCCGACGCACGATACTGCAGGTAGCCCGAGGTCCGATTGACCACCTTCGACGAGCATAGCGAGAACACGCGCTTGCGCGTCTGGCAGGTCCACAGGGTGAGTTCTTCCTTGTTGCACAGCGGGCTGTGTTGGTACTGGCTCTCCGACTCCTGCAGCGTCGCCTGGGTGATGGACGGCCCCGGCTGCGAAGCCGGGGCGGCGAGCGGCAGGCTCACCAAGGCCGCTGTCATTGCGATGCTTGCCATTGCCTTCTTCATTTTTTTGCCTTTTGCGGCGGACGATGTCAAGGGAAGGTGGAGTGTGTAAACGATGGCGTCGTCCTGCCGTAGTGTGCAGGACGCTTAGTGTGGATGCCGGGTCCTCGCCAGTAGTGTCCGGGCCCGATCAGCCAGCCTGTCGGGATCTCTCAAGTAGATCGTAGGGGCATGGGTGATCGCAACGGTCGTCGCCGCCTGCATTGGTGAGAGCTGGCTAAGCGGCTTGCCGAATTGGCGATTGGCAAAGCTGCTTAGCCCATAGTCGATGCCGTTGTAGGAAAGGACGCAGTAAAGCCCGTACATTTGCGACCTGTCGAAGTGCATCGGTAGGAGGATGCTCCAAAGTGCGTTGCGCACGTGCCCCTGACCTTGTGTCAGATCCGGGTATACACGTGAAACGACCATGCGTGCCGCATGCCGAGAAGGCGACCGCGTATTCGCGTCGATTAGTCCGCGGATCGTCTGGGGAGGAGAGGACTCCTCGGGGTCGGCATGGGCGAGTACATCGCGAATCAGAGCCAAATGCGGTCGGACCGCTAGCGCATCGTAGGCAGCGAATGCCATAAGCGTTGCCAGGATGAGTAGCGCTGTTGCTGTTCCTAGATACTTGATGATCTTGAGCATGAGCGTCAATCAGGTCTCGGTTGACATCGGCAGACGGATGCTTGGTGGGCACGCGGCTACTACAGTCGACGTTGATCGGCGACGGGCTGGAACAACCAGCCAACGAGCAAGCCGAAGCCTGTGGAGGCGAGCAGTTGTAGCCATTCCAGTATGAAAAGTATGGTCGGTTCGGGTGGCGACAGCGCCGCGACCACAGCTGCTTGGGCGGCGTAGACGACCAGGACGAGGCAGGCATGCGCGAGGCGGTGCTGTGCCACGCGCCGCGCCAGGTGCGCGAGCAGCGCGGCGCATAGCAGGAAGGAGAGGATGGATCCGGCATTGACCAGTCCCCGAGGTCGAAGATGCCGCTGAAAAAGCCAACGCAGCACTGCAGAAGAAAAAGCAGACCGGCATAGGCAAGGATCGATTTCCAGTTCATTGCGGAGTGTGCGCTGATGCGATTTGGGGGAAGATCCAGCGGATGTTCGATACGTCGCGCAAAGGAGGTTGTGCGTAGCCAGGTGTGCTGATCTGATCGCTAACTCGCCAGCTCCGCGAGTACGCGCTGATGCGGCACGTCGGCGGCGAACCATGCCGAGTCTTCTGCTGGTTCGGGGTAAGCGTTGATCGCCACGATGAAGTGCACGGTAGTGCTGGCTGCCGCCGGAACTTGCGGCAGCAACACATCAAAGCCGTTGGGCCGATAGCGCAGGGGATAGGCGTGCTTGTAGGTGTTCGTGTCCAGTCCATGTGCCTGCAACCGTTCTGCCAGGGCGTCGCCATCTTCAGTGCCGAGCAATATGATCTGGTTACCGTCGATCCACTCCAGTGCATCAAGCCGTTCGCCGGTGGTGGGGCGCGGATCCGCTGGGAACTGCCTCTGCCACAGGGCGCTGATGCGGACGTCGGAGAGTGCGATCGGAGGAAACAGGGTGATCAGCACCGCGATGCTTGCTGTGACGGACATGCCCGGTGGCAAGATCGGCGCAATCGGGCCGTGTTGAAAGGTGGCGACCGGTGTGCCCAGCCACGAACCTTGTGCGTGCACATCAAACGCCAGGTCGCCAAGGGGCGTCGTCAGGACATCCGCAATCCTTGGCGCAATGGTCGGACTGAGTAAGCAACGATCCGCTGTCGGTGGCAGGTGCACGTTCATGGCGGACACCTTCGTGACGCATCACTCGTAGCTGCGACCGGCGAACAGGAAGGTAGCGAACAATCGCCAGACATTGGTCGGCTTCGGTCCGGGGCGGGCACCGAACTCCGAGTCCTCCGCCCAGGCGTTGGCTGCGCCGAGGAAGTCGGCGATGCTGTGGTTGGCCCAGGCGCCCTGGAATCCGTCGCTGCTCGGCGTTTGGCTGTCGACGGCGCTGCGTTCGGCGATCAGCAAAGCGACGAAACGCATGAAGGAGGCTTTCCCTTCCACAGACAGCAGCGCGTCGAATAACGGATCGTGTGTCATTGCACTATTACTGCCCTTGCAAAGCTCGGCCTTGAGCGTCTGATGTGGTGCCGTGGGCATCTGCGCTCTGAAGCCTCATATGGTTCCGTCGGCGAATATTCATTCGTCCTCGTCCTCGTCCTCGTAAGGAGCTCTGGACCATGCATCGCCCAATGCTTGCCGGGTCGCGCGCCAGCCTGCCGGCAGGTCGGCAAGCTCTCCGATCGTGTGATCGGCCTCGACCATGCAGCCGAGGCAGACCAGCTTCACGTCCGTTTCGTCGATTGTCGTCCCGCACAGGAACTGCCAATCGCCGTCGTGCTCGTGGTAGACCTCACGCACAGGTTCTGTGTCATCCAGTGCCTGCCGTGTGGTGAACATCCCGGTTTCGACCGGCAGGGCGAAGTGCCAGGATCGGAAGGTGTGGGAGTGGCTCACGTAAGGGGTGTCAGGCTCGGATAGGTCGAATGGTAACGGTGCGTGGGTACAAGAGGCCGGACATCTTCGTTGCCTTGGTCGGCGTCTTCCACGTGTAGAGGCATTTTGTCGTCGCTGAGGTAGCCATAGCTCCGAAGCCAGGGAGCTATCGCCTTGGACTGCAGGTTGTTGGTTAACAGGAACTGCTCGATGCGGGTCATACGCCCAAGCTTCGCGAGGTACTGGGTCGGTGCCGGCCAATGCCCTGGGGATCTGTGCCTGCAGGAACCGATAACAGCCCCAAAGGTTGGAGTTAAGCGGCGGAAGCCACTCGCCTCGAACGAGATGCCAGACTGTGCAAGTTGTAGCGGCCCAAGCAACTTACCCGAAATGCTGGTCAATATACTTGGCCGCTTGCTCCGAGAGTGCGATCGGCCGCGGGCCGCCACCTGTGATGAAATCTGTCATCCGGCCAGGGCAGGATAGGCTTTTGCCATTGACGAATTCGATGCCGTGGTCGTCGCCGCGATAATCATGCCAGTATCGAGCGACAAGTTGACTGCCATTATAGACACGGTAGCTGTAGTTGCCGAAGGCATCCCGCCCAGGCTCCTGTTCGATTCGGTATCGCAAGAGTGAGTCCTATGATGCCTGACTCTGGAATTTAGAGCGACGAAGCAAGTTCGGCTTGAATGAACTGTCAGGCGACTTCATGCCTGAATTCCTCGAATGGAAGTTCGATGGGAGATAAGATGAACGACACGCCATCTTCCTCCTGCTTCACGTGCCATAGCACGATGCCCTCCGGCGGAATGCCAAGCGCCAATGGAAATGCAAAGGGGGGCAGCCATAGCAGACGAATGTCTCCATCGCCGGCCCAGCCGGCCTCGGTGAACATCTCTCTGGCAATAAGCAGGAATGTATCTACCGCGTCGACAATGAAGTCCTTCGGATCAGCAAGAAAGTGAAGGTTGTCGATCCACTCGAAGCCATAGACGCTGAATGATCGAAGTACTTCAGGTGCGTACGGGAGCACATGGTGTTTTGGAATGGTGTAAGCCAACGAATAGTCTCCTGTGGGAGTTAACGCTTGAGTTAAGCCGCGTCGCGAAACAAAGTCGGCTTGAATGAATTGATCGGCGCGTGGTTCATGCATGCTTGTAGTTCCCGAACTCCCACTCAAAACACTGGCTCAACTTATGCGTCGCCTCATCCCAAGTTGGCTCATTGATCTGATGTGGGATTTCGTTAATTTCATATTTAACGGCGTCCCAAGAGTAGCGCTTGACTACAATCTTCTTGCGTCGAGAAAGAGTGGCCGCATCTCGATTGCGAGCGACAGCCTCTGAGGGAACATTGACGTAGAACAAGTGCGCGACTTCCTCATTAGCTGAGCTGATGTGTATACAAGGCTGATAATCGACATGCGCAGGATCGTCTGGCTGCCATGTCTCAATAGGATCATGGGCGGAGCAATCCTGTACCTTGAGCTGCAGTTTCATAACGCCTACGATCTGAATTAAGCCATGCCGTGAAGCGGCGTCGGCTTGAACGAATTCTTATGCCTCATCCGGGAAGAGTGAAGCATAAGTTGGATCTGCGTGCTCCCACTGCGTCTTGTGCCGGATAAGGTAGGAGCGCACCTCTTGCAACTCGACGGCAGGTGGTATGTTGACCGAAAAGTACTTGGGATTGGCGCCCTCATAGCTGCAGCCGAGCGCGACCAGACCTTGGAGCACATGATCAGAGTGGTTGCCGGGAGCGACGGGTGGCTCCAAGATGACCCGGACCGGGCGATTACCAGATTTTGAAATAACCAACTGGAATGTGGGAAGACCCTCTTAATTTTCAATGTGTCGGTCAATGCTAAAGGCTGTGCAGTCGGTATGAGCTTTTCCAGTTTCATGCTCTAGAAGCGTCGGGGCATTGCCAGCCAAAGCATATTTAATGTCGTTATTTTCTAACCATAGCTTAGATGTATGGAGGATGGCCCAACTCCACGAACTTTAAATATTTTCTTTTTCAACAATGATTATCTCATCGCCCTCAGGCAGCCAATCACGCTTTCAATCAATGGCTTCTGCGACAAGTTTATGAGCTTGCTCTTTCGTGATCATATTTAGAAAGCCTAACGTTTGAGTCAACCGGACAGTTGCGGTATGTGGCTAAAGGAACAGAATGAAATGGGGGGCCTTTAGCCGCATGCCGCAATAGGGTCCGGTTGAGTGATGGGTTAGGCCCCGATTGGTGGAATTGGCTCATCCTTAAATGTCGCCAACTTTCTAGTTAAGCGAACCTGTTCTGCCTTTAATTGCTTGGCCTCGAGCCGGCGCGACCAGCGAAAGTACAGTGCCTTGATCGGGCCTGCGTCTTCTTTTCCTACCCCTGTTATAGCGAAGAGCTTGAAGGCCGTTTCAGCCATCTCGACGTAAGTTTTTGCGTTTACCTTGAATGCAATCTCTTCGTCCGCGACCCCGCTGAGAAAGTAGAGGGCATGCGCTTCTAGACCATTCAAGAAGCCATTGATCTGCGGGTGCGCCCCAGAGAGCTTTTTGACGTCATCCTTATCAACGGCCGAGAGGTCAATCTTGACGCCGTCTTCAGTTCTTTCCAGCTTCGCCTTATCGAAGAAGGAAATACTGTTCTCTTCTATGAATTTTTCGAGCCGCAGGGCGTCTTGTATGACAGTTTCGGCAAAGCGTCTGCATTCGACAACGGCTGCCTCTGCGGCGGAACGGCGGGACTGAGTTCGGAAGATTTCCTTGCTTGTCTCCAACTGTTGTTTGGCAAGTTGAAGCTGTCGCAGACCAAAGGTCGCAAGAATGGCAACAGCGATGCCGCTCACAAAATAGGCAAGCTCTAACCATGTTCTAAACGTGGCAAGGAAATCTGGATTAGACGGTTGCATGATTCACGTGTCAGGTTGATATGTGGAAGGCGGCTTCGGGGCCTAACGCCCTGGCTGAGCCGCGGCTGCGAAGCAGCCGTCGCGCTCCAGCCAGATGTTAGGCATCTTGGCTTTTTGCACAGCGGCGTCACGCATTCCTGATGCGGTCTAGCTGAGACATGAAAGCTTCTAGGTCTCTATCTGGGATATCTAGGACGAACGAGAGCTTGTTGCCGTAGCCACCAAACGATGTTCCTAGCAGCGTTCCCGTATTGTTATCTCGAATAATCGTGCGATCATGGATCTCGGTCGTCTGCCAGTAGGAAACTAGCGTTCCACGGGAACGGATTCGATCGTTGAACTTTTTGAATATCCGCTTGTTAGGGCCCGGAAGGACGAACAGCTCAAGCTTCTTAAGAGATATAGGAATGAAGTCTATGATGAATTCTGTGTATGCCTTCTCTGAGGGAAAAGCCTTGTTAGGGCCGTCCCACTGGAGAAAATAGGGATCGGTAATGATCATCCACTCGTTCGAGTGCGACTTCTTCTTGATGTACTTTTGATCCTGAGCAATGCCCCCGGGCAAACCGGTGAGCATGTGCAAGTAGCTTCCGCGGTCCTCTGAGTAAGCACACCGCACAGGCTCCCTTGCTCCCTGGCGGAGTTCGTCGCGCAAGGAGGTTATCTGTGACTCCAGCTCATGCAGATGTCGATGGATGTTTACCTCTCGACGCAACGGGTACACCCACGGCCGGGACTCGATAGCGGAAAGCGGAATATCCTCATTTTCGAGTCGCGCGAGGAGATCCCGCGTCTCGTCGATAAGCTGCTGTCGCAATGTGGACAAGTGGCCTCCGTGGATTTCTGGAAGTCTAACACCTGAGTTAAGCCGCGCCGCGAAGCGGCGTCGGCTTGGACGAATTGTTAGGCCTGCGTAGTGGCAGATCTGCCGGCGGCGACAACCACGTGCTCATGAAGGAAGGATCCGGTATGGCTGTACGAACTCACGACAACCTCTTCCTCATCGTTGTCGGAAGCGAAGACCAAGAACGGAGACAGAAAATCCCCGTTCAATGAAAGCCCATGGCAGCCATCCCAGAGATCTGCGACACCAACAGAAATTTCTCTTGTGAGACCTGCGAGCGCTTCGCCATTGACGCCAGCAGACGCGAGTCTTGACCTTACTAGCCCGACAATCTGATCAGCTAGCCAGCGCTCCAGCTGATCGTGGCGCGCTTGGTCTTGTATGACGTGCATGAGTGATTCCAAGTAGGCCTAACGCTGGAGTTAAGCGGCGCGCGTCAGCGCGTCCGCCTTGAACGAGATGTTAGGCCTTGCAGCGGGGAGCACTACAGGCCTCGAAACGAACCGCTGCTCAGCCCGCATGGACATGAGTGTACCCACGCACAAATGGGATGACCTCTAGCCTCAACAGAAATGGCGCAGCCGCAAGATGGACAAGTGGCCGTAACCGGCTTGCCCTCATTAAACTGGACAAGCGCAGCTAACACTGACTCGGCTTGCGCAGGGAGTCGAGACAGGTCAACTCCAGCAATGTACCGATCTGTATTGTCGCTCATTCGAGAGGCCTAACGCCTGAATTAAGCCGCGCCGCGAAGCGGCGCCGGCTTGAATGAATTGTTAGGCGGCGGTGCCGAGGATATGGTGATGCCTGGACCGCGCTCCCCAAGCACTGCCGCCGAGCGCAGAGCATGCCACAGATCGCGGTCTTGGGCTTGCCCGAGGTGCTACCCGCTGGATGTGACCGAAGCGCGACGCAATGAGCGCAACGGGGCAACGACGCTGTACGACGAAGCGGTGAGCGACCCTGTGGAAGAAGACGAGAGGACTGCGCACCGGAGCAGGCCGCTGAAGCGCCAGAGCTGCCGCTGAAGGTGGAAGCTCCGCCGCACCTACAGCACCACCGCCTAACGTTCGACGTAAGGGGCGGCTTGCGCCTTGGCGCAAGACGTCCCCTTGACGGAGGGGTTAGGTGTCGCGTTCGACAAAAGCTCGGATGCTTTCATATGTGTATTGATGCCGCACCGTTATGAGGTGATTCGCGCGGGACAAGAGTTCTTCAGGAACTGGGTCAGTGGACGACGAGATGGCTTGGAGTGCATTGGCAATCTCGCTTGCTCCAACGGCAGAAAAAGCCTGTGCGAACAGGCCCATCTTGCTCGTGCCGTAGTCCTGGAGAAGATTGTCGATGCCGTCAATGTCGCAGTGCACCTCTGCCTCTGAGATTGCAAAGATGAACTGCTCCACGGGCCCCAGGGCTTCTAGACCTTCGCGCTCGCCACGATGAATGGCGTGGTCAATGATTTCGTCCGTGTTCATGGGACACCTAACGCTTGAGTTAAGTCGCGCCGCGAAGCGGCGTCGGCTTGAATGAGTTGTTAGGCCGGCGACGGCCGCGACCGGAGTAGAGATTGAATGTATGCCGAACTGGAGCCATCCCAGCCGCAGATGGCACATTGCCCTGAAATGAACTCATGTGGACACTTTGGAGTGCCATACAGAATATGAGCGCACTCTGGACAAAGCGATGACATGCTTGAAGCCGTTGCGATGTATCGGCTCCCGCATTCATCGCACTTCCCAGAAGTTCTTTCCATTGCGGCCTAACTACTATTGGACCGTCCAAAAGCGGTGATGTCCCAAGTATCCACCAACGCCGGACGTCTGCAAAGCGGGAAATTCCCACCCTGCATCAATGACTTGCCTTATGGTGGTCGCGGCTCCGTGCGCCAATGCTGGCTACGTTATCCAACGTTCGAGTGGCGTATGAGTTACACCCATGACGATGAAGGCGTAACGGCGCATCAACCGCCGAGGTTGCTGGAGCAGGTGCGTGGCCGGTTGCGGCTTCGGCATTGCAGCCTGCGTACCGAGCAAATGTCTGTTGGCTGGATGGGGCGCTTCATCCTAGTCGATGGTGAACGGCATTCAGCGCGGATGGGGTAGGCCGCGCAGATCCTCCGCATATGCCGTGGTGTCCAGAAAAGCAGCATAGCCGTGGGCGTTTGCGGTCACGCCTCGGGACTGAAGTCCCTCCCACAATGCAGTACCTGGACGCCATGAAGACCGCGGCAGTCCGCGGCCATCATGACAACACCTCAACCATCCAGCAGCGCCTTGTCCCGCACCGCCCCCTTGTCCGCACTGGTCGCCAGCAGCGCATACGCCTTCAATGCCGTGCTGACCTTGCGTGGGCGCGGCTCGGCCGGCTTCCAGCCGCGGGCGTCCTGGTCGGCGCGGCGCGTGGCCAGTTCCGTGTCGGAGACCAGCAGGTCGATGCGGCGCTGGGGGATGTCGATGCGGATGCGGTCGCCGTCGCGGACCAGGCCGATGGCGCCACCGGCCGCGGCTTCAGGCGAGGCGTGGCCGATCGACAGGCCGGAGGTGCCGCCGGAGAAGCGGCCGTCGGTGAGCAGGGCGCACTGCTTGCCCAGGCCCTTGGACTTCAGGTAAGAGGTGGGGTACAGCATTTCCTGCATGCCCGGGCCGCCCTTGGGACCTTCGTAGCGGATCACCACGACGTCGCCCGCCTTCACTTCGTCGGCGAGGATGCCCTTGACCGCGGCGTCCTGGCTTTCGAACACCTTGGCGTTGCCCTCGAACACGTGGATGGATTCGTCCACGCCCGCGGTCTTCACCACGCAGCCGTCCACGGCGATGTTGCCGTACAGCACCGCCAGGCCGCCTTCCTGCGAGTAGGCGTGGGCGACGTCGCGGATGCAGCCGGTGGCGCGGTCGGCGTCCAGGCTCGGCCAGCGTGTGGCCTGGCTGAAGGCGACCTGGGTGGGAATGCCGGCTGGCCCGGCCTGGTAGAAGGTCTGCACCGCGGGGTCTTCGCTCTGGGTGATGTCCCACTGCGCGATGGCGTCGGCCAGGCTGCGGCTGTGCACGGTGGGCTGGTCGGTATGCAGCAGGCCGCCGCGCGCCAGTTCGCCGAGGATGGCGACGATGCCGCCGGCGCGGTGCACGTCCTCGATGTGGTACTTCTGCGTGTTCGGCGCCACCTTGCACAGCTGCGGCACGCGCTTGGACAGGCGGTCGATGTCGCGCAGGGTGAACGGCACTTCGGCCTCCTGCGCGGCGGCGAGCAGGTGCAGGATGGTGTTGGTGGAACCGCCCATCGCGATGTCCAGGGTCATCGCATTCTCGAACGCTTCGAAGGTGGCGATGCCGCGCGGCAGCGCGCGCGGGTCTTCGGCGCCGTACCAGCGGTGGCACAGTTCCACTGCGGTGCGGCCGGCCTTCAGGAACAGTTGCTCGCGGTCGGCGTGGGTGGCGACCACGGTGCCGTTGCCAGGCAGGGCCAGGCCCAGCGCTTCGGTCAGGCAGTTCATCGAGTTGGCAGTGAACATGCCCGAGCAGGAGCCGCAGGTGGGGCAGGCGCTGCGTTCGAACGCGGCGACCTTCTCGTCGGAGGCGGTGGGATCGGCGGCGATCACCATCGCGTCGATCAGGTCCAGGTTGTGGTCGGCGAGCTTGGTCTTGCCGGCTTCCATCGGCCCGCCGGACACGAACACGGTGGGGATGTTGAGGCGCAGCGCGGCCATCAGCATGCCGGGGGTGATCTTGTCGCAGTTGGAGATGCACACCAGGGCGTCGGCGCAGTGCGCGTTGACCATGTACTCCACCGAGTCGGCGATGATCTCGCGGCTGGGCAGCGAGTACAGCATGCCGTCGTGGCCCATGGCGATGCCGTCGTCCACGGCGATGGTGTCGAATTCCTTGGCCACGCCGCCGACGCGCTCGATCTCGCGCGCGACCAGTTGCCCGAGATCCTTCAGGTGCACGTGGCCGGGCACGAACTGGGTGAAGGAGTTGGCGATGGCGATGATCGGCTTGTGGAAGTCGGCGTCCTGCATGCCGGTGGCGCGCCACAGCGCGCGGGCGCCGGCCATGTTGCGGCCGTGGGTCGAAGTCTTAGAGCGATAGTCGGGCATGGGAGCAGCGAACGAGCGGGCGGGGAGGCTGGCGATGGTGGCGCGATCGGATCGTTGCTGCTGCAACCGTCCTGCCGCCCACCGGTGGGCCGACCACGTTAGCACGCACGCTGGCGCCGCCATACGCCGGCCGGGAGTGCGAAGCGGGTCGCAGACCCGCCTGCCTGTGCTTGGCAGACTGCGGAGGCCGGTGCGTCAGGGGGCGTAGGCCCGGCTCGCCCATCATGACCACAGGAGGTGTCCATGCTCCGGCATGTGCGTTCGTCTTCCGCTGTTTCCTCCCCCACCCCGTCCCTTGCCTCCACCCCGGTCGATCCGGGCCGCCGCAACGTGCTGCGCGCCGGTGTCGGCATCGCCGCTGGCGCCGCGTTGTGGGGCCTCGGCGGCCAGGCCCGCGCCGCGGGCACGCTGCCGTTCGCCGGCCTCAACCTGTCCGGGCTGGCGTCCAACAACTTCGTGGACAACGCCATCATCGACAGGCACTACCGCGACATCACCGACCAGCACATCGCCGCCGCCGGCGCCTGCCCGCTGTTCCGCCTGCCCACCACCGCCGCACGCTTCAGCACCGGCCAGGGCATGCCGCTCAACGCCACGTATTGCGACCAGGTCGAGAAAGTGCTGGACAGGCTCGCGCTGCGCGGCAAGGTGGCGATCCTGGAGTTGCACGACTACATGCGCCTGCCGATCAAGGTCGCGAGCAAGTCCGGTTACCGGCGCGATAGTTCCGGCCAGTTGATCGGACCGGATGGACGCGCGGTCACCGACCCCGCCGACCAAACAGTGTGGAACGGCACCTATCGCAAGGGCACGTTCCTGTACCTGGCCTACTTCGATCCTGCCGACAGCCTGCTCAAGCTCTACGAGTATCGTGTGATCGGCACACCGGGCTGCACGCTGTACAACGCCGCCGGCCTGCCGGATCTGTGGAGCCGCATCGTGCAGCGTTTCCGCTCGCATCCGGCGATCTTCGGCTGGGGCCTGATGAACGAACCCTACGAGGGACCGGAGTACAACGCCGACGGCAGCAAGCTGGTGATGGCCGACCACTGGCTGCGCACCGCCACCGCCACCGCGGCGCGCATCTTCGATTTCGACCGGTCGCATTACGTGTTCGTCTGCGGCAATCAGTACGCCAGCGCCCGCCTGTGGGATCAGGTGTCCAACAACCTGGACACGATCCCCGACCCGTACGACCGCATCGTCTACGAGGCGCACAACTACCTCGACAACGAGGGCAAAGGCGGCGGCGCATGGGCCAATCCCAATGAATCCGTTGCGCCGGACACCGGCATCAAGATGGTCACGCCGTTCATCGACTGGCTGGCACAAAGAGGCAAGCGCGGTTTTCTCGGCGAGCACGGCTATCCGGCCGGCAACGACACCGCGCAACTGGCGACCACAAACATGCTCGCGCACCTGCAGGCCAACAACATCCCCAGCACGCAATGGTGCTTCGGGCCCGGCTGGCCGGACAACGACGTGCTGGGCATGAGCCGCGACGTCGGCATGGACATCCAGGTCAAGTCCAACATCGCCGCGGTGCAGCCGTATTTCGATGCGCGCCTGTCCAGCTACGTGCCGCCGCCGCCGAAGAGCTGACGCGTCGCGACTGCGTCCGCAGCGACGTCCAACCGCCGGCCGCGGGTTTCCGCGGCCGGCGGAACCGGGCATCATCGTGGCTGGACTCAGGAAGACGTTGCCATGAAAAGGTCGAAGACGACCGCCTTGTTGTTGATGAGCGCCGCGCCGCTGCTGTTCACCGCCTGCGGGCGCGAGCCGGAAGCGAAGGCGCAGGAAGGCCTGTACACCTCGGTGGATGCCTGCGTGGCGCAGACCCACGACATCGCCACCTGCCGCGAGGCCTTCGCGCAGGCGCAGAAGCAGGCCGCCGAGCAGGGGCCCAAGTACGCCAGCCGCGAACAGTGCGCGCAGGACTATGCGCAAGATCGCTGCGTGGAGCAGCGCGACAGCCACGGCCATTCCTTCATCGGGCCGATGATGACCGGCTTCTTCCTGTCGCAGATGCTCAACAACAATCGCGCCGCCGGTTTCAATGCCGCGCCCGCCTACCAGGACCGGCAGAACCAGTGGCAGCGGCCTGCGTCCTATTCCGGCGGTGCCGGTGCGGCGGCCAGTGGCACGATGCTGCGCGGCAACCAGACCATGAGCCAGATCGGCGCCACACCGAACCGTGCGGTCACCGTCAGCCGCGGCGGCTTCGGCGAATCCGGCGGTGGGCGCGGCTTCGGCAGCTGAGCCCGGCTTTCTTTTTCATCGCACGAGACCCCGCATGAAACGCATCGCGATCGTCGAACGCGGCGACTGGCGCGCCCAGGCTGCGGAGTACGGTTTCCGCTTCCACACCATCGACGGCGAACGCTACTGGGACGAACGCGCCTATTACGCGTTCAGCCTGCGCCAGATCGAGCGCGACCTGGAAGATCCCAGCGCCGAACTGCACGCGATGGCGATGGGCCTGCTCGACGAGATCGTCGCCAGCGAGGCGCTGATGCAGCGGCTGGCGATTCCGCCGGCGTTCCGCGACTGGATCGCCGACAGCTGGCGGCGCCGGGAGCCGCATCTGTACGGGCGACTGGACCTGGCCTACGACGGCCGCGGCCCGGCCAAGCTCTACGAACTCAACTACGACACCCCAACCTCGCTGTTCGAATCGGCGTTCTTCCAGTGGCAGTGGCTGGAGGACCAGCGCGCGCAGGGCCGCTTGCCGGACGACGCCGACCAGTTCAACTCCATCCACGAGGCCTTGCTGGAGCGCTTCGCCGCGCTTGCCGGCTGGCTGCCGCCGCCGCTGTACTTCGCCGCGGTGCGCGATTCGGAAGAGGATCAAGGCACGGTCGCCTACCTGCGCGACTGCGCCGCGCAGGCCGGCGTCGCCGGCGAGCTGATCGCGATCGAGGACATCGGCCTGTCCAGCGACGGCCGCTACACCGATCTGGACGACACGGTGATCGGCGCGCTGTTCAAGTTGTATCCGCTGGAGGACATGTTCGCCGAGCGCTTCGGCCAGGGGCTGCCGGGATCGGGCCTGCGCCTGCTGGAGCCGCCGTGGAAGGCGCTGCTCAGCAACAAGGGCATCCTGCCGCTGCTGTGGGAGCGCCATCGCGGCCATCCCAACCTGCTGCCGGCCGCGTTCGACGACGGCAGCGCGTTGCCGCCGGGCTGGGTGCGCAAGCCGCTGCATTCGCGCGAGGGCGCCAACATCGTGCTGCACCTGGACGATGGCCGGGTGCTGGAGAGCGATGGCCCCTACGCCGGGCCCTACATCCGCCAGCAGGCGCATCCGTTGCCGGCGTTCGAGGGCCGCTACCCGATGGTCGGCAGTTGGATCGTCGGCGACCGCGCCTGCGGCATCGGCATCCGCGAGGACGACGGCCCGATCACCCGCGACAGCGCGCGCTTCCTGCCGCACGCCATCGTCGAGGACGCGCGGCCGGGCGTGTTGTATGCCTGAGTCTGTGTCGCGCGCCGATGCGGCGCCGACTGACGCGCCGCGTCGGCATCGCAACGACGGAACGCCGTTGGCCGCCTATGCGGACCAGGTGGCGGTGCGCTGCCATCGCTGCGGCGCGCCGGGCTGGGTGCTGGCGCAGTGGGAGCCTTACCGGTGGCAGGCCCGGTTCCGTTGTGGCCAGTGCGCTACTGGGCTGGACAGCGCCGCCGACGACTGGGTGGGAGCGGTGCAACTGGAAGGCCATCGCGCCTGCGGCCACTGCGGACACAAGTGGGTGCGTGTGCGTGCGACGGCGACCGGTGCAACCCCGGCGCCCGCGACCTTGCCCGGGCGTTGCGCGCATTGCGGGAAAAGCAGCGCGGTGGCCGTCAGCACGTACCGCGTGCGCGACGGATCGCCCTGCGATCCGCATTTCGGCATGCCGCTGGCGCTGGTCGCGCCGACCCGCGCCGGCCTGCTGTGGGCCTACAATCCGCGCCATCTGCAGGAGCTGCAGGACTACGTGGCGGCGACGCTGCGCGAGCGCCGCGGGTTGTTCGGCCGCTCGATGGTGGCGCGGTTGCCGGCGTGGATGAAGCTGGCGCGGCACCGGCCACTGATGCTGCGGACGCTGCAGCGCCTGCAGCAGGCCAGCGCGCAGTTGCCGCCGGTGCCTGCGGCGACGTGAGCGGCGGCGGAGTGCGAGGCGCTGCCGCCGTGGTCGTGCGTGTGCCGGCTGTGGATGCAATCGGTCCCGCGCGGTTGGCGCGCCTCGCGGCAACGACGAGGTGGTGCTGGTTTGGAGCGTTGGACTTGCATGGGTGATGCGGCGAGCGTCGGAACGCCGAGGCGGAGCGCGCGCTTGGAATTTCCGGGTCTGCGCGCCGGCGCAAGCGATGCGCCAGTGGTGCATCGGTCATGACCGACAAAACCAAGGACACCGTCCTTCTGCAGATCACCGAGGTGCTCGGTCCGTTGCTCGAACGCCAGGGGTTCGTGCGCCGGCGGCATCGGTTCGAAGCGGTCGATGGCGACGGCAACGTCCGTGGCTATGAGCTCTGTCTGTCCAGAAGCAAGGGGCACTTCGCCTTGCACCTGCGCCTGGCGCTAGCCAATCCGGCATTGATGGAACGCGTCAATGCGGCGCTGAAGCAGGCCCTGCTGGATGCGGACGCGGCGCATCCCGCGAACTGGGACGCCGCCACCATCGGCAAGGCGATCGAAACCCGCACGCGCGATACCACCCTGGCGATGCTGACCGACTGGCGCTGCTTCAAGGCGGCGGACGAATCCCTGGAGGCGTTCCGCGAGCGCTTCTCGATCTGGCTGTGCGTGTTCGACGCGCTCGAGGACGTGCACGATTGGCGCGTGCAGGTCGTGCAGAGCGTGGCGTTCGCGCAAGACTGGTGTTCGCGCGTCGGGTCGGGGCAGTGGGTCATCGACAGCACCTCGTATCCGGCGCTGTTTCTGTTGAACGCGCAGGGCCGGCATGCCGAACTGCAACACAAGTACGAAGAGGTGTTGTCCAGGAGCAGGGCGAAGAACGAAGTGGCGTTGTTCTTCAGGCATCTGGCCATGTCGTGATGCGTGCGATGTCGGGCGTGTACGCAGCGTCCGTGCGTATTTTGCCTTTCAGGTGATTCGCGCGATCTGCGCAATGGATTGGGGGCATGCCGCTCAGTCTCTTTGGTGGCCTGCACTGAGTGCACTGTAGGAGCGGCTTCAGCCGCGACAGAGTCCCGGTGAACGCCCGTCGCGGCTGAAGCCGCTCCTACATGGGGGCCGGCAATTGCAGTGGAACAACAACCGCTCGCACCTGCGTTGCCGCGCTACGGCCCTGTGCCGGCTGCTGGCATCCAAACCAAGAACGGGAAGGCGCAACGCCGCTCTAGCCAAGGCGCGCTACAGCAACCCGTCGCGCTTCACCGCCAGGTAGCGCTCGATCAGGGCGGCGGGCAACTCCTCGCCGGTGACGTCGAGCACCATCACGCCGTGGCTGCGCAGTGCGTCGTGCGCGGCGCTGCGCTGCTGCAGGTAGCGCGCCACTGCACCGGCCTGCACGGCCTGCGGCAACTCGTGCACGTCTTCGGCCAGCGCCTGGTCCAGTTCGCGCTCGCGCAGGCTGGCCACGCACACCAGATGGCGGCGCTGCAGCAGGCGCACCGCGGCCAGCAGGTCCTCGATGTCCTCGTCGCGCACGTTGCTGACCAGCATCACCAGCGCGCGGCGGCGCTGGCGCAGCGACAGTTCGGTGGCCGCGGCCAGGTAGTCGGTGGCCACCGGCTGCGGCTGCAGGTCGTAGCTGGCGCGCAGCAGCACGTCGACCGTGGCCATGCCGCGCTGCGGCGCCACCCAGCGCGCGTCGCCGCCGCTGGCCATCATGCCCACCGCATCGCCCTGGCGCAGCGCCAGGTACGACACCACCAGCGCCGCGTTGAGCACATGGTCGAAATGCGACAGGCCGCGTTCGCTGGCCAGCATCCGCCGCCCGGTGTCGATCAGCATCAGCAGCTGCTGGTTCTTCTCGTCCTGGTACTCGCGCGAGATCAGCTTGCGTGCGCGCGAGGTGGCCTTCCAGTCGATCTGGCGCAGGCTGTCGCCGATCCGGTACTCGCGCATCTGGTGGAAGTCGGTGCCTTCGCCACGGCGACGCTTCAGGTGCGCACCGACCAGGCGCGAGGCCTGTTCGGCGCTGAACAGGGCGAAGCGGGTCAGCGGCGCGAAGTTCGGATACACGCGCACGGTCTGCGCCGGCCCGGCCAGGCGTTGTTGCCACCACAGGCGCCAGGGCGCATGCAGGCGCAGGTGCGTGCCGTCGAACACGAAGCGGCCGCGCGCGGTCGGGCGCAGCTGGTAGCGCACCTGGGTCTGGTGCGCGGCGGGCAGGGTCAGCCGCTGCGGCAGGCCCTGCAGCTCCCAGCCGCTGGGCACCAGGTCGAACAGGTCCACGCGCTGGCGCTGTGCGCTGTCCAGATACAGCACCACCTCGCGCTGCACACTCAGCGGCAACGCCTCGGGCAGCTCACGGCGCAGCTGCGGCGTCGGCCGCCGCCACAGCCGCCACGCATCGAACGCCGCGACCAGCGCGATGGCCGCCGCCACCGCCTGCCAGCTCCACAGCGGCAGCCAGCCCAGCGCCACGGCCAGGCCGTACAGCGCCCACAGCGCAAGCAAGGCCAGCAGGGGCGGGGCGGGTCTCATCGGGGGGCCGGGATTCGGGATTGGGGAGTGGGGATTCGCAGAGGCGCGCAATGGCGGTTGCAGCGCCATGTGGCGGTGCGGCGGCGTCGAGTTACAGGGAGCGCGGTACAGCGGATCGGCCAAGACGCGCTGACGCAGTCAGTGGCATGCGCCGCCGCCGCGCCGCGCTGTTGCCAATCCCCACTCCCGACTCCCCAATCCCCGCTCATTTCCGCGGCGCCTCCACCTTGGCCAGCAGCGCGCTCAGGGCGTCGTCGGCGCTCTGGCCTTCGATCTGCAGTTCCGGGGCCAGGGCGATGCGGTGGCGCAGGGCGGGCTTGGCCACGTCGCGGATGTCGTCGGGAGTGACGAAGTCGCGGCCGGACAGCACCGCCTGCGCGCGCGCCGCGCGGACCAGGGCGATGCTGCCGCGCGGGCCGGCGCCTAGGGCGATGCCGGGCCAGCGGCGGGTGGCGGCGACGATGCGCACGGCGTAGTCGATGACCTGCGGGTCGACCGCGATGGCAGCGGTGCCGGCCTGCATCGCCACCACGTCCTCGGCGCCGAGCACGCGCGGCACCTGCGACAGGTCGAAGTCGCCGGCGCTGCGGCCGCTGGTGACCGCGGTGACCATGCGCGCCTCGTCCTCCAGTTGCGGGTAGTCGATCAGGATCTTCAGCAGGAAGCGGTCCAGCTGCGCTTCCGGCAGCGGGTAGGTGCCTTCCTGCTCGACCGGGTTCTGCGTGGCCAGGGCCAGGAACGGCGGCGCCAGCGGGAACGGCTTGCCTTCGATGGTGACCTGGCCTTCCTGCATCACTTCCAGCAGCGCCGACTGGGTCTTGGCCGGGGCGCGGTTGATCTCGTCGGCCAGCAGCAGATGGGTGAACACCGGGCCGCGGCGGATCTTGAAGCTCTCGGTCTTGGGGTCGTACACGGCGTGGCCGCTGACGTCGCTGGGCATCAGGTCCGGGGTGAACTGCACACGTGCGTAGTTCAGTTCCAGCGCCTGCGCCAGGGCGCGCACCAGCAGGGTCTTGCCGAGGCCGGGCACGCCCTCGATCAGCACGTGGCCGCCGGCCAGCAGCGCGATCAGGATCTGGTCCAGCACCTCCGGCTGGCCGATGAAGGCGTGGCCGACCGCGGCGCGGATCGCCTCGGCGCGTTCGATCAGGGCAGGGCCGGCGAGCGGCGCGACGGCGTCGGAGGAGGCGGTGGTCATAACTGGTTTCTCATCTGGACGAGGAGGCGGATGCGCTCGCGCAAGGCGGCGGGTTGGTTGGGTGGCGGCGGCTGCAGCGCCTGTTCGACCTGCGCCGTCGGCAGCTGCAGGCGTTCGGCGATGGCCGCGGCCTGGGCCGGGCCCTCCAGCGCGGCGGCGATCGGCGCGCGCCGGCGCAGCCGCGCCAGGAACGCCTCGCGCATCGCCGCATGCAACAGGTCGGCGCGGCCATAGCGCAGCAGATGTTCGCCGCTGGCGCGCACGTGTTCCAGCAGCGAGCGGCGGTCGGCCGGCGGTGCGGCAAGCAGCGGCCCGAAGCGCTGCATGCGCGACCACAGCCAGGCCAGCAGGATCAGCAGCGCGGGCAGCCAGGCCGGCCAGCCACGGGTGAACAGGGTGCGCCACAGCGACGGCAGTTCGGCCGAATAGATCAGGTGGATGGTGCCCTGGCCGTAGTTCGGCCCCAGCACCTGACGGGTCAGCAGGCGGTTGCCGGCTTCGCGCAGCCCGCCCTTGCGCAGGATCGGGTCGTTCTCCATCGGCGAGCCATCGAACATCGCGCCGATCCGGTTGTCCTGGTTCTCGAGGAAGTCCAGCTCCGACAGCACGTCCACGTTGCCGTCGCCGTAGGGAACGCGCGCAAACACGAAGTCGTCGTCCTCGCCGCTCCACCAGTTGTCGGGCGTGTCCGGATCGATGTGGAAGCGGCGGCCGTCGCAGAACACTTTCTGCGGGGCTGCGCCCGGCACCGCCATCATCAGGCAGTTGTCCGGGCTGCGCGCCTCGACGGTGATGTCCAGCGCGTCCAGGATCGGTACGTCGCCGTGCTTGACCTCTGCGGTGGGCGTGCGCAGCACCAGATGTCCGCCATGCTCCACCCAGTCCAGCAAGGCGTCGCCGTCGGCCTTGCCGAGCATGCGCGGATCGCCGTACAGCACCACGCTGTCGTGCGGGCGCAGGCGCATCGCCGCCAGGTCCAGGCGTTGCAGCGACTCGGCGCGCACGCCGTCGGCGCGCAGGGTCTGGCGCAGCGCGTACAGCGGGTTGTAGGCGGCCTCGCCGCGCGGCGGCAGCACGATCACCCGCTCGGCGCGTTCGTAGCGGCCGAAGAACCAGGCCGCGGCGACGCTGGCCAGCAGCAGGCCGACCAGGAAGATCAGCGCATTGCGCGTGCCGCTGTTCATGCCTGCCACCGGAACTGGCGCTGCAGGTCGTCGACCAGCGCGTCGAAGGCGCCGTCCTCGGGCAGCCGGCCGGCGTAGGCGGCGTGCTGCCAGACCCGCACCATGCGGGCGAACAGGCTGCGGTCGGCGTCGTCGGGCAGGCGTTGCGCGGCGCGCAGGCACTGCGCCTCGGTGGCGCTGGGCGGCAGCACCAGGTCGGCGCGCTCGCACAGCGTCGCCACGCTGGCCCGGTACAGCAGCGCCAGCGCATCGCGGTGGCGCCCCTCGCGCCAGGCGCGTCGTGCCACCGTCGCCACGTCGTCGGGCAGCGGTTGCGGCGCCAGCACCGGGGTGTGCTCCGGCGCCGCCGGCACCGGCGCACGTCGGCGCCCGGCGCCACGCATCCACGGCAGCCAGTGCCTGGCGGTGAGCAGCAGCACCAGCACCAGGATCCCCGCCAGCACCCACATGCCCCACTTGCCGACGAAGGCGATGGCCTGGGCGGCGGCCTTGATCCATTGGCCGAACGCGGTGAGGTCCTGCTTCTTGTCGTCCGGCTTGGGCGGTTCGTCGGGATTGCGCTTCTTCCAGTAGCCGATGGTGCGCTTGGCGGTCAGCAGCGGGTCGTCGTAGGCGCGGTCGGCGGCGCGGGCGAAACGCGCATCGGCGGCGGGAACGGTGTCGAACACCTCGTCCAGCGGGACCGGGCGCGCGCCATGGTGCTGGCTGTCGGCGGCGTGCGCGGTGGCCTTGCTGTCGGTATCGGTGTCGGTGTCTGCGCCCTGGTCGGCGTCGGTCTCGTCAGCGCCATCGCGCTTGTCGTCGTCGGGGGCAGCGTGCTCCGCCGCGGTCTGCACCGTCGTGTCGGTGGCCGGTTGCGCACGCAGCGCCGCCATCGGTGCGGTGAGCAGGGCCACGCACAGCATCGCCAGCGGCGCAGAAGTGCGCAGGCGCGCGGCCATCCGCCGCAGCGCCATCTCCACGTCCCAGGCTTCGAGCTGGGTGCGCCGGTTGAGATACAGGCCGAAGCCGGCGCTGACAAAGAACGGTTCGATCAGGGTCATCGCCAGCCAGGCGATGGCGTTGAAGCCGATGTCGGCCCACACCGGCGTCTGCTGGCCGATCAGCGACCAGGCCGCGCGTGCGGTTTCCGGCAGCAGGTCGATGGGCACGAACAGGAAGATCGTGGCGATGCAGGCCAGACTGAGCATGCCTTCGAACGTAGCGAAGACGCTGGCCATCAGCAGTGCATGGCCGTAGATGGCGCCGCCCAGGGTGCGGCGGCGCTCGCGCTGCTGGTCGGCGCTTGCGCCTTCCAGCAGCTCCAGCGGCATGAACACGCTGCGCGCCGGACTCAGCCGGCGCCAGGTCAGGTAGCCGATCAGGGTGCGCCAGCCCCAGCCGCCCTGCGCGCGCACGGTGTCGCGCACGCGCGGCACGTCGCCGAACACCGCACGCGAGATCACGAACAGCGGAATCCGGTCCAGCACCGGCTTCAGCCACCACAGCAGCAGCGGCGCCAGCCACAGCTGGTCGATCGCCCAGGCACCGAGATTGAGCGCGGCGAACAGCGGCAGGGTGACCAGCAGCCACGGCTTCCAGATCGCCCCGGCATGGCGGCGGACCAGGGCACTGCCCAGTTCCATCGCTTCCCAGGCCGAGCGTGCGCGCAGCACCACGTCCAGGCGCTCAATCCGCATCGATGGCCTCCGCGCGGCCGCGCCCACCGCGCCACAGCCACGCCAGCACCAGCGTCCACAGCACACCGGACACGCTGTACTTGATCCACGCCGGCACGGTCGCGATGGACGACCAGAACGCCTCGATGAAGGCGGCCACCAGCAGCATCGCGGCCACGCCAAGGCACAGCCGGGCGCCGATCTTGCCGCCTTCCACCAGCGCGTCGATGCGCCGCCGCCGCCCCGGCGCCAGCACCTTCAGGCCGAGCTGCAGGCCGGCGCCGCCGGCGATCACGATCGCGGTCAGTTCGAACGGCGCATGCCCGGCGACGAAGCGCCAGAAGGTGACGCCGTAGCCGATCTGGTGCAGGTGCCCGGCCACCGCGCCGATGGTGATGCCGTTGAACAGCAGCACCAGCACCGTGCCCAGTCCGGCCAGCATGCCGCTGGCGAAGGTGCGCAGGCCGATGCTGATGTTGTTCATGATGTAGTGGCCGAACATCTGCCAGTCGGTGCCGCTGTCGCGGCCGAGCTTCTGCGCGCTGGCGGCCGGGTCGTACATGCGCTCGATCTGGCTGACCTGCATCGGGTCCATCAGTCCGTGGATCAGTTCCGGGCGGAACTGCAGCAGCACGAAGATGGTCACCAGCGGCACCACGAACAGCGCGGTGGCCGCGGCCATGTAGCCGGCCTGGCTGCGCACCAGCTGCGGGAATTCGGCGAACAGGAACTCCGCCGCGCGTCGCCAGCGCGGACGCGGCGCCCGGTACAGGACGGTGTGGCCCTGCTGCATCAGGTGCTGCAGGCGCGCGGTGACCTGCGGACTGTAGCCGCGCTTGCAGGCCAGCGCCTGCTGCTGGCACAGGCGCCGGTAGCGCGCTGGCATGTCCTCGTCGGCGAGCGGCGGCGGTTGGTGCGCGTTCGGTGGCGTGACCGCATCCGTGGCGTCGGTTGCGGTGGATTTGGCCGCCGGCTTGCGCCCGTTGCCGCTGCCGCTGCGCTGCAGCCAGGCCTCGAATGCCTGCCACTCGTGCTGATGGCGGAGGACGAACTGTTCCTGTTTCATCGGCGGCCCAGCAGCCAGTTGGCCATCGCGTACAGGCGCAGCACCCCGGCCTGGCCCGGCGTGTCGGTCAGCGGCTGCGCCAGCGCGGCCAGTTCCAGTTGCCGCTCCGGGGTGAGGCGCGGCGCGCGCTCGGCGAAGGCGATCAGCGCCGTCTGTTCGGCCGGCAGCAGCGGCCGCGGCGGCGCGAGCGCACTGGCGATCGGCGGCAGCGCCTCGTCCGCGCGCGGCGGCTGGTGCACCACCAGCGTGCCTGCGACCAGGTCGCCCAGGCGCCGCGAATGGGCGTCGAACAGGCAGGCGATCAGGCCGACCGCGTAGCCGAACGGCAGCATGTCCACGGTGCGCAGCAGGTTGCGGGTGATCGCCGCTATCCACCCCACCGGCGCGCCGTCGCGCGCCACCACGCGCAGGCCCAGCGCCTGCTTGCCGAGGGTCTGGCCACGCCAGCCCTCCAGCACGATCGGGTAGCCCCAGAACACCAGGAACATCGCCACCAGGTACAGGCCCTGGCCGAGGCCGCCGAGCAGGCCGAGGAACATGCCCATGGCGGTGAGCAGGGCGAAGCGCAGCGCCAGGTCGATCAGCCAGGCCAGCGCGCGCGGCACCGCGCCGGCGGCCGGCAGGTGCAGCGCCACGCCTTCGGGCGTGATGACCTCGCGGTAGGTATCGAGCATGCGTGTCACCGCCGCCGCGCGGCGCGGCGGACAAGGGCGCCTGCGATGTGGGGAGGCCGTCCTTCCGTTCGGCCGGCTGCCTGTGGCGGCATGCTGCTCTCGACTGCGTCCTGCTTCCGAAGCGGCACTTTAGCCGGCGTGACGTGAATTGCCCAGCACGCTGGCGGCGCCGATCAGCGCACCGTGCCGCCGTCGCGCTGGCGCCCGGAGAATAGCTTGCGCACGCCGGCGACCAGGGCCATCAGACCGACCAGCACCAGCTTCCAGGCCTTGGCCAGCAGCAGGCCGAGCTTGGCGAACAGGCCCGCCTTGGCCGCCAGGCCGCCGCCGATCAGGGTGGCCACGCCGTAGCTGGCGATCTTGTCGGTGGAGGGGTTGTGGTCGGCGTAACGGGCGCCGCTGTCGAACTCGGCCATCGGCAGCAACTGCTGCATGCCCTCGCGCACCTGCGCCAGTTCGCCCATGCCCGAGACCGCATTGAGGCTGAGGTAGCCATGCCGTCCGAGCACGCGTATGTCGTAGTTCAGGGTGTGCTCGCCCTCGCCCGCGAACGCCAGTTCGCGCGCCCAGTACAGCTTCTTGCTGCCGGTGTCGTAGCGCGGCGGCACCGCCCAGCCGACCAAGTCGACCTGCTCGTAGCCGGCCTTCTTGCGCTGCGCGTTGGACTCGCGCGTCTCCTCCTGCATGTCCTTGAGCATGGCCTGGTAGTCGATCTTGCTGGCGTCCTCGTCGGACACGTAGCCATCGTCGGAATAGGTGACGACCACCGCCCAACTGCCCTTCTCGTCGAGTGCGGGCTGGCGCGGCACGATCAGGCCCAGCACGTCGTCGTCCGGCGGGTTGCCCCAGTAGCTCTCCAGCACCTTGCGCGCGTCGGCCTTGTCCAGGAAGCGGAACGCCGGGCCGAGATCGAAATGCACCTTGGCCTGCGGCAGTTCGATATGGCTGTCGCGGAAATGCAGTGAGCCGACGAACTGTTCGGCGGTCATGTCCGGGCCGCTGTCCTGGGCCAGGGCCGAGCCGGCAGTGGCGCACAGCGCACAGAAAAAAGCGGCCAGCAGGCCGCGCAGCGAGGTCTTGAGCATTGGCGATTCCATTCGTTCGGTGGCGTCCCCACGCCAGAGGCGCCTAGTGTCGCGCAGGCGTGCATGGCGCGCCAGTCGCGCGCGCGCCCGTTTGCCGGTCCACGGCGCCGCGCGGCGTCCTGCCGGCGATGCGCCGGCAGCGCTCAGACGGGTGAGGCCGATGCAGGTCCGAGGCCGGCGTCGAAGGCGGCCAGCAACTGCGCGCCGTGCGGCCATGCGCCCAGGCCGCTGGCCGCATTGAGATGTCCCAGTCGGTCGAGTTCGACCAGCCCGCTGCCCCAGTCGTAGGCGCAGCGGCGGCTGTAGGATGGCGTCGCGTAGGGATCGTCGCTGCTGGCCACGATCAGGCTGGGAAACGGCAGGCGCGCCGTCGGCACCGGGACGAAACTGGCGGCCAGCGCATGCGGGAACGCGTCGCTGTCCGGATCGGGAACCGCGACCAGGAAGGCGCCGCGCGGCAGGCGGTCGGCGCGCGCAGCCCAATGCGCGACCAGCAGGCAGCCCAGGCTGTGCGCGACCAGCAACGGCGGCGTGGCGCAGTCCTGCACGCAGCGGTCGAGCGCGCGCAGCCAGTCCTGCAGTTGCGGGTGCGCGAACGAGTCCGGTTGCAGCCGGCGCATGCGCGTGTCCTGCCGCTGCCAGAGGGTTTGCCAGTGCTCCGGCCCCGAGTCGCCGATGCCCGGCACGATCACCACGTCCTGCATGCGCTACGCTCCGTCGAAGAAAGCATGAGTGTCGCGCGGCCTGTCCGGCATCGCCATGGCGATGCATCGGCCGATGCAGCGTTTTTCCGATGAATCCACGGTGCGTGACGAGGGGCGAGGCGAGTGGCGGCGAAGACCTGGCGGGGCGATGCCCTGGATTACGCGATCCTGGAGGCGCTGCAGTGCGACGGACGTATCGCCCTGGCGGCGCTGGGGCGGCGCATCGGGCTGTCGCAGCCGGCGATGTCCGAGCGCGTGCGCCGGCTCGAGGAACAGGGCGTGATCACCGGCTATACCGCCCGGGTCGATCCGCGCGCGCTGGGCCTGGCGACCTCGGCCATCGTCCGCCTGCGCACCACGCATGCGCAGATCGGCGCATGCCTGGAACTGTTCGCGCAGATGCCGCAGGTACTGGACGTGCATCGGGTCACCGGCGAGGACTGCTTCGTGCTGCGCGTGCTGGTGCCCGCGCCGGCGCAGCTGGAGCCGGTCATCGACGCCCTGGCGCGCTTCGGTGCGGTGACCACCAGCGTCGTGCTGCGCAGCGAGACGCCGCGCCCGATCGGCCGCGCCTTGCTGGCGTTGGCGGCCGAGTAGCGGCGCCGTTTACTGCGGCGACGCCGCGGCCGCGGCCAGGTAGCGGTCCTTCAACCGCACGTAGTGCTGCGCCGAATAGTGCAGGCTCTCGATCTCCTTGTCGCTGAGCATGCGCGCCTTGCGTGCGGGATTGCCCAGCCACAGTTCGCCCTCGCCGACGGTCTTGCCCGGGCCGACCACCGCACCGGCGCCGACGAAGCCGTATTTCTTCACCGTGGCGCCGTCGAGGATGCACGCACCCATGCCGATCAGGCACAGGTCCTCGATGGTGCAGGCATGGATGATGGTGCCGTGGCCCACGGTCACGTCCGCGCCGATCAGGGTCGGGTAGCCGGCCGCGTTGAACGGGCTGTGGTGGCTGACGTGGATGATGGTGCCGTCCTGGATGTTGCTGCGCGCGCCGATGCGCACGTGATTGACGTCGCCGCGGATCACCGTGCCCGGCCACACCGACACGTCGTCCTCCAGCACCACCTCGCCGATCACGGTGCAGGCCGGGTCCACATAGACGCGTGCGCCCAGTTGCGGGGTCTTGTCGAGGAACGGACGGATCGGGGACATGGTGCTCTCCGGCGATAGGGCGGCCGGCGGCCACGCGGCTGGCGATGATAGCGCGGTGACCCGGGCCGGCCGCCGCGCGCCGGCGGGTCCGGGAAACGCCATTGCGGGTGGTATTGTGCGATAAACGCACCGCCAATCGATATTCGCACTTGAATGGTGCACTGCGATAAAACTAGCGTTGCCGCTGTTCCGGCGCCGTGCCACGGACGCGACGGCGTCCGGCGCGCCGCCGCCGGTGCGGTCCCGATCCTGTTGGAGATGGTGCATGTCCCCTGTGTGTTTCCGCGGCCTGGCCCTGCTCGCGGCCCTGCTTCCCGACGCCGTGCGCGCCTACCAGGCCGAGCCGCCGCCGCCGGAGCGCAGCGTGCTGACCGTGGACCGCTACGCCGACGACGACGCCCCGGGCTCCCTGCGCTGGGCGATCACGACCGCCAACCAGGCCCCCGGCCGCTACCGCATCGAGATCGCCGCGGTGGGCGCGCCGCCGTACGTGATCCGCCCGCGCGCGCCGTTGCCGGCGCTGCAGGGGCCGCTGCAGGTGGTCGGCCTGGCGCGGGCGCACGACGGCCAGTACATCGCCATCGACGGTGCCGGCTACATTCGCGGCAAGGGTACCGCCGCCTGCCCGGGCGCGGAGAAGGGCCAGTTCGGCACCAACGTGCGCAGCACCACGCTGCCGGGCCTGGTGCTGCGCGACACCCATGGCGTGGAACTGAGCGGCCTGGAGATCCGCAACTTCTGCATCGGCGTGCTGATCAACCGCGCCAGCGACAACGTGCTGCGCGACAACCGCATCGTCGCCAACCACGGCGGCGCCGGGGTGATGCTGACCGGCGACGACGGCAACGGCCAGTCCACCGCCACCACCACGGTGCGTAACCGCATCGTGCGCAACGACTTCCTCGACAACGGCGACGGCCTGGAACTGACCCGCGGCGCCGCCTGGAACCTGGTGGCCGACAACGTGTTCCGCTCCACCGACGCCAACCCCGAGCCCTCGCAGGGCATCGAGATCCTGTGGGGCAACGACAACACCGTGCTGCGCAACCGCTTCGAGCGCTATTCCGACGGGCTGCAGATCAACTGGGGCAACCGCAACACCATCGCCGACAACGACTTCGCCGGCAATTCGATCGGGGTCAGCGTCACCGGGCGCGACAACCTGATCGAGGGCAACCGCCTGGTCGGCAATGGCATCGGCATCGCGGTACGCCCGCAGCCGCGCAGCGAACCCAACCGGTTCAGCGCCAACCTGCTGTCCGGCAACGGCCTGAAGATCGAACGCTGTTTCGCCGGCGGCGCCTGCGTCCCGGGTCAGCCGCGCGGCGCCATCGTGTTCGGCGTGCCCGGCCTGGAACATGCGCCCTTCGTCGGCTCGCGCGGCATCGGCGTCGATCCGGATCCGCGCAAGCGCGCGGCGATCTGCGGCGCTGCTGCGCCCGACGGTTGCCAACCGCCGCCGAACTTCGGCCAGGCCGCGCCGCAGCTGCGCGCGATCGAACGCGACGCCGGCGCGCCGCGGGTGCAGGGCAGCTTCGTCGGCCGCCCCGGCCACCTCTACACGGTGGAACTGTTCGGCAACCGCCGCCCCGGCGACGACGAGGCCGAACGCTATCTCGGCCGCGTCGAAGCGCCGGTGGATGCGCAGGGGCAGGGCCGGTTTGTGGTGCCGCTGGACGGCGATGCCGTGGAGTTGGCCACGCTCACCGCCACCGTCACCAGCGACGACGGCGCGACTTCGCCGCTGAGCGCACCGCTGGCGGTGGCGCCGTGAGCCGCGCTGCATCGGCTGGCGCTCGCGCTCGCGCGGTACGACGCCCGCCGTCGTTGCCGGCCTGGTCGCTGCTGGCCGCGGCCGTCGCCTTCGTCCCGGCGGTCGCCGCCGCGCAAGACGCCACCGACCTGGCGCACAGCACCCTCAGCGGCGACTGGGACGGCGTGCGCAGCGACTGGCTACAGCGCGGCATCGCCGTGCGCGGCGACTACGTCGGCGAAGCCATGGGCCTGGTCGACGGCGGCCGCGGTGAGCGCGGCGCGCGCTATGCGCAGCAGGTGCGGCTGGGCGTGGACCTGGACCTGGCGAAACTCGCCGGCTGGGACGGCGGCGCGCTGCATGTGACGGTCAACGACCGCCGCGGCCGCAGCACCTCGGCCGACCTGCTCGGCAACCGCTTCCCGATCCAGGAAGCCTACGGCGGCCAGTTCACCCGGCTGACCGAACTGAGCTACGACCGCCGCTTCAACGACGGGCGCAGCTACATCAAGGCCGGCTTCTACGCGATGGGCAACCAGTTCGGCGCGCACACGCTGCTGACCAACTTCGTCAACGCCGCGTTCTGCGCGCATCCGCTGGCGATGTCCGGCAACAGCGGCTGGTACAACTATCCCAACGCGCGCTGGGGCGCGGAGGCGGCGCAGCAACTGACGCCAGCGACGAACCTGCGGGTCGGCTGGTTCCAGGTCAATCCCAGCACCAACAACAACGTGCACACCGCGTTCGACCTGGACGCGCGCGGCACCACCGGCTCGCTGTTCCCCGTCGAGCTCACCTGGACGCCGGGCGCCGGCGGTGCCTATCCGGGCACCTACAAGTTCGGTGGCTACTACGACTCCTCGCGGGTGCCGCGCAAGGGCCTGGATCCGCGTGCCACCACCGGCCGCGACGGCGCCTACCTGCTGGTCGAACAGAAGCTTTACTCGCCCGGCGGCGAGCGCGGCCGCGGCCTGACCGGTTTCGCCCAGTACATGGTCTCCGACCGCGCCACGGCGCAGATCACCCGCTGGTACGCGCTGGGCGGGGTGTACCAGGGCATCGGCCGGCGCAGTCAGGACCGCATCGCCCTGGGCTATGTCGGCGCCGACATCAACCATCGCCTGCTCGACGCGCGGCGCGCGGCGCTGCTCGATGCCGGCGTGCCACCGGACGCGCCGGTGTTCGCGCTCGACACCGCCGAGGAACTCTACGAACTGTCCTACAGCGCCCAGCTCACCCCGTGGCTGATGCTGCGGCCGGATGTGCAGTACATCGTCAACCCCGGCACCTTTGCCTATGCGCGCACCGACAACGCGCTGGCGGTGGGGCTGCAGGTCAAGCTCACCTTCTGAGCGCGCGCTGCGCGCCTTCTTTGCAGGCCGATCCCGATGCCCCTGTTTCCTTCCCGACTAACCTTGCTGTGCTGCGCCGGCCTGCTGCTGGCCTCGCCGCTGCAGGCCGCGGCTGCGGTGCCTCCCGCAACTGCGCCGGCGTCGCCGCCTACGGCGACCCCGTTGCCGGCGCCGCACGTCCTGCAGGTTCGCGGGCTCGCTATCGGCGCCGGCCTGCCCAAGATCATCGTGCCGATCACCGCGAAAGACGCCGAGCAGGCGCTGGTGCAGGCGCAGCGCATCGCCGCCTCGCCCGATGCGGATATGGCCGAATGGCGCATCGATCTGATGGACGACGCCACCGATGCGGCGACGCTGGCGGCACTGGGGCCGCGCCTGGCGCAGGCGCTGCACGGCAAGCCGCTGCTGCTGACCTTCCGCACCAAGGCCGAAGGCGGTGCGGTGGCGATCGACGATGCCGCCTACGGCGCGCTGTACGCCCGCCTGCTGGAGGCGCGCTTCGCCGACCTGCTCGACGTGGAGATGTTCCGCGATCCTGCGGTGGTGCGGCAGCTGGTGGAGCAGGCGCACCGGCAGGGCGTGTACGTGGTGATGTCCAGCCACGACTTCCACGCCACTCCGCCGGTGGCGGAGATCGTGGCGCGGTTGCAGCGGCAGCAGGCACTGGGCGCCGACGTGCTGAAGATCGCGGTGATGCCGCGCGATCCGGGCGACGTGCTGCACCTGCTCGACGCCACCTGGCAGATGCGCCAGCGCAGCGGCCAGCCGTTGCTGACCATGGCGATGGGGCCGTTGGGCGCGGTGTCGCGGTTGTCCGGCGGTACCTTCGGGCAGAGCCTGACCTTCGGCATGCTCGGCAGCGCTTCGGCGCCGGGACAGATCGACGCGGCGCGGTTGCGGCAGGCGCTCGACGCGCTGCAGGCCGCCGCGCCCTCCAAGTAGTCCCGCGACGCCGCGGTTCCCGTTCGCCGTTCTTGCAGGAGTGTTGCCATGAGCCATGCCGCCGCCCCGCCTTCCGCGCTCGTCCTGGACCGCATGAGCGGTTTCCAGTGGACGGCGATTGCGGTCTGCGTGCTGTTGAACATGCTGGACGGGTTTGACGTGATGGTGATGGCGTTCATCGCCCCACACGTGTCGGAGGCCTGGCACTTGTCCGGCAAGCTGCTGGGCATCGCGCTCAGCGCCGGGCTGGTGGGCATGGCGCTGGGCTCGCTGTTGCTGGCGCCGCTGGCCGACCGCTGGGGCCGGCGCAACATGATCCTGTGCTGCCTGGCGATCCTGACCGTGGGCATGGCCGCCTCGGCGCTGGCGCAGGACATCTGGCAACTGGCCGCGCTGCGCGTGTTCACCGGCATCGGCATTGGCGGCATGCTCGCCGGCGTCGGCGTGATCACCGCCGAATACGCGAGCCCGAAGTGGCGCAGCACCGCGGTGGCGCTGCAGGCAACCGGCTATCCCATCGGCGCCACGCTGGGCGGCTTGATCGCCGCGATGCTGCTGGAACGCTGGGGCTGGCATGCGGCCTTCCTGTTCGGCGCACTCGCCTCGCTGCTGTGCATCCCGGTGGTGCTGGCGCTGCTGCCCGAGTCGTTGGACTTCCTGCTCAGCCGGCGCCCGCCGGATGCGCTGGCGCGGCTCAACGGGCTGCTGACGCGCATGCGCGCACCGACCCTGGATGCCCTGCCGCCGCGCCCGCCGGTGCAGGAGAAGGCGGGCTACGCGGCGCTGTTCACCCCGCGCCTGCGCCGCAACAGCGTGCTGATCGCGCTGGGTTTCTTCATGCACATGTTCGCGTTCTATTTCGTGCTGAGCTGGACGCCAAAGTTGCTGGTGCAAGCCGGGGTGTCGGCCGAACAAGGCGTCACCGGCGGCGTGCTGCTGAACCTGGGCGGCATCGTCGGTGGCGCCTTGTTCGGCGGTCTGGCTGCACGCTTCGCATTGCCGCGCTTGACCGCGGCCAGCTTCCTGATCGCCGCACTCGCGATGGCGGCGTTCGCCACGCTCGGCGCGCAGCTGCAGTTGGCCTTCCCGGTGGCCTTCGTGATCGGCGCGGCGCTGTTCGGCTCGATGGCCGGCCTGTATGCGGTGGCGCCGATCGTGTTCGCGCCGACCGTGCGCACCACCGGCCTGGGCTGGGCGATCGGCATCGGCCGCGTCGGCGCGATCCTCTCGCCGATGACCGTCGGCGTGCTGGTCGACGCCGGCTGGCAGCCGGCCAACCTGTACTACGTACTGGCGTTACCGCTGCTGGTGGCCATTGCCGCGGTGCTGACGATGCGGCTGCAACCGTCGCGTTGAAGGCAGGGCGGCCCGGGCGCGCGTCTGGTCCAGAGGCCGAAAACAACACGCGTGACGGCGCTGGCGGCGCCACCTGGCCTACGTCACCCTCTCGGCGCCGCTGTCCGGCACTGCGACCGATGTGTCGGCGGTGCAGGCCGGCGACAGTCAGTGCCAGCGCTGCACCGGTACCGACGACACCGCGCGCTGGTACCGCGCCAGCTTCGAATGACGACCCACCACGTTCCCTCCCTATCGTCGATGGCGTGGTCGACCTGCCCATGCATGACGTGGTGAGTGTGCAGCGTGTGCGTTGCTCGGTGCCCGGCATCGCGGTGGCGGCCAATGTGCTGCGTCCGCTCTAGGCGGCCTGAGGCCCCATGGATGCGGGACGCCTCGGTCCAGGGCCATCGCGCGCAGGCGTTGCCTGCGCGCGACCTTGCTACTTGGCGTTCGGCAGCGCGTAGGCGATCACGTAGTCGCCGCGGTCCGGCGACTGCCGTGCGCCGCCGGCGGTGATCACGATGTACTGCTTGCCGTTCTTGGCCGACACGTAGGTCATCGGCCCGCCCTGGCTGCCCACCGGCAACCGCGCCTTCCACAGTTCCTTGCCGGTGCCGCTGTCGTAGGCGCGCAGGTAGTAGTCCTGGGTGCCGGCGATGAACACCAGGCCGCTTTGGGTGGCCAGGGTGCCGCCCAGCGTCGGCATGCCGATCGGAATCGGCAGGTGCATCTTGAAGCCGAGCGGGCCGGTGTCCTGCACCGTGCCCACCGGCACCTGCCAGGCGATGCGGCGGGTCTTCAGGTCGATCGCGCTCAGCGTGCCGAACGGCGGTGCCTGGCAGGGGATGCCCAGCGCCGACAGGAAGCGGTTCTTGTTGACCGCGTACGGCGTGCCCTTCAGCGGCACTGCGCCCATGCCGGTGTTGACCGCCTCGCCGCCGCTGGAGGCCGCCGCCTTCTCGGCCTTCTGCGGAATCATCTGCACCCACAGGCCCAGGCGCATGTCGTTGGCGAACACCACGTCGTGCAGCGGATCGACCGACAGCCCACCCCAGTTCATGCCGCCCAGCGAGCCGGGGAAGCTCAGCGACACGTCGGTGCCGGGCGCGGTGTACAGGCCCTCGTAGCGCATCTGCTTGAAGGCGATGCGGCACAGCATCTGGTCCAGCAGGGTGGCGCCCCACATGTCCGCCTCGGTCAGATGCTTGGTGCCGATCTGCGGCATGCCCACCGACAGCGGCTGGGTCAGCGCATACGGTTCGTGCGGGATGTCGGCGGCCTTCACCGGCACCTCGCGGACCTCGGTCAGCGGCTTGCCGGTGGCGCGGTCGAGCACGTACAGCTGCCCGGCCTTGGTGCCGATGATCAGCGCCGGCACGCGGCGGCCGTCGGCCATCGGGAAGTCGATCAGGCTCGGCTGCATCGGCAGGTCGAAGTCCCACAGATCGTTGTGCACGGTCTGGTAGACCCACTTGACCTTGCCGGTGCTCGCGTCCAGCGCGGTGATCGAGGCGCCGAAGCGGTGGTCCAGCGCGGTGCGCTCGGCGCCGTACAGGTCGGTCGACGGGCTGCCCATCGGCAGGAACACGGTATTGGAGGCGGCGTCGTAGGACATCGGCGCCCACACGTTCGGCGTGCTGCGCACGTAGGACTTGCCCGCGGCCGGCGGTTGCGTGTCCTGCGGGTTGCCCGGGTCGAAGGCCCAGCGCTGCGCACCGGTGATCACGTCGAAGCCGCGGATCACGCCGCCGGGCATGTCGGCCTGGACGTTGTCGGCGACGCGGCCGCCCACCACCACCGTGGTCCCGGCCACGGTCGGCGCCGAGGTCAACTGGTACAGCGGATCCGGCGCAGCGCCGAGGCCGGCCTTCAGGTCGACCTGGCCGTTCTGGCCGAAGCCGCTGCAGAACGCGCCGGTGTCCGCATCCAGCGCGATCAGCCGCGCGTCGATGGTGTTGGTCAGCACGCGGCGCCGGCAATTCGCGCCGGCCGGCAGCACCGCCGCCGCCACCGGCGAGGCGCCGGCCGCGCTGGGCTGCGCCAGCGGCGCATCGGTATCGAAGTAGGCCAGGCCGCGGCAACGCTGCCAGACCGAGGACTGCGCGTTGATCTCGCGCTTCCACAGTTGCCGGCCGCTGCTGGCATCCAGCGCGATGACGTTGTTGTGCGGGGTGCACACGAACAGCGTCTCGCCGATCTGCAGCGGGGTGGTCTGGTCCTCGGCGCCGTTGCCGTCGCTGAGCGCGATGTCGCCGGTGCGGTAGGTCCAGGCCACCTGCAACTGGCTGACGTTGCCGCGGCCGATCTGGTCCAGCGCGGCGAAGCGGCTGCCGCCGGCGGTGTTGCCGTAGTGGCCCCAGTCGCGTTGCGCCTGCGCCGGGGTCACCGGTACCGGTGCCGGGCCGGGGCCGCTGGCGGCCACCGGCGGGTGCGGCACGAACATGCCGGCCAGGCCGCCGGCGCAGGCCAGTGCCAGCACCGCCGCCAGTGCATACGCACCGCGTCCGCCGGGCAGGCCGCGGGCGCGGCGCAGGGTCGGGTAGACCAGGGCGACCAGCAGCGCCAGCACCGCCGGCATCATCAGCCGCGAGACCAGCGGCCAGAACGCCAGGCCCGCGTCCCAGTAGGCCCAGGCCACGCTCAGCACGAAGGCCAGCGCGTAGAGCCAGGCGCCGGCCGGGCGCCGCCGCAGCACCAGCAGCGCCGAGGCCACGCAGGCCGCGCCCATCGCCAGGAAGTAGACGCTGCCGCCGAGCGTGGCCAGGCGGATGCCGCCGACCAGCAGCGCCAGCCCGATCAGTGCCAGCAGCAGGCCGACGCTCCACAGCACGATCCGGCCACCGGCCGACACATCCGATTGGGTTTGCACGTTTTCGATCCTCTGCAGGGTAGGCGCGCGGCGTCCGCTGCCAGCCACGACGGCGGCGAGGGCGGGGCGTGCGCACGATGGCATGCCGCAACTCGAAAGAGCGTCGGCAGGCTGGGCGATTATCGCATTTGTGTTCGGTAATAGAACGAATGGCCATGTTCGACGGCGCGATGCTGCGCGCCGGCTCCGACGTTTCTCCGACCTTGGTGAAGCCCGTACAACACACCGTTACAGCGATGGTGCGATGCGACACATCGGTGGAGTAGCGTTGCGCGTTTCTTCCCAGCCGCACTCCCCATGTCCGACCTCTTCCAGGCGCCTCGTCGTCCCGTTCGCTGTGCCCTGTTGCTGGCCATTGCCGTGGCCGGAGGCTGCTCCGGCGACAAGCCGGCGTCCGCGCCGCCGCCGCGGGTGGGGGTGCTGACCCTGGGCGCGCGCACCCTGCCGGTCGAGCGCACCCTGGCCGGTCGCACCGTGGCCTACGAGACCGCCGACGTGCGCCCGCAGGTCGGCGGCCTGCTGCGCCAGCGCCTGTTCCAGGAGGGCCAGGAGGTCAAGGCCGGGCAGGCGCTGTACGTGATCGACCCGGCGCCGTACCAGGCCGCCTACGACATCGCGCGCGGCAACCTGGTGCAGGCCGAGGCGGCGCTGGCCAGCGCGCGACCCAAGGCCGAGCGCACCCGCAGCCTTACCGACATGGACGCGGCCAGCAAGCAGGACGCCGACGACGCGGTGTCCGCGCTGCGCCAGGACGAGGCGGCCGTGGTCGCCGCCAAGGCGTCGTTGCAGGCGGCGCGGATCAACCTCGACTACACCCGCATCACCGCGCCGATCTCCGGCACCATCGGCACCTCCGCCTACACCGTCGGCGCGCTGCTCACCGCCGCGCAGGACGCGGCGCTGACCACCATCCAGCGGCTGGACCCGATCTACCTGGACGTCACCCAGTCCAGCACGCAGATGCTGGCGCTGCGTCGCCAGCTCGATGCCGGGCAGATCCACGCCATCGACGGCAAGGCGCAGGTGCAGGTGCGGCTGGAGGACGGCAGTACCTACCCGCATGCCGGCACCCTCGAATTCGTCGGCACCCAGGTCAACGCCGGCACCGGCAACGTCACCCTGCGCGCGGTGGTGCCCAACCCCGAGCACCTGCTGCTGCCGGGCATGTACCTGCGCGCGGTGCTGCCGATGGCCACCGACCAGGGCGCGGTGCTGGTGCCGCAGCAGGCGGTGACCCGCGACAGCAAGGGCGAGCCGGTCGTGAAGCTGCTCGACGCGCAGAACAAGGTGGTGGAGCGCCACATCCGCACCGGCGAGGCGGTCGGTCACGACTGGGTGGTGGAGTCCGGGCTCAAGCCGGGCGAGCGCCTGATCGTGGTCAACGGCAGCCGCGCCGAACTCGGCAAGCCGGCGCAGCCGTATCCGGTCACCGCCGCCCAGCTCGATGCCGCGCCGGCGCTGCCGGGCGACGACGCCCAGGCCGACTGAGGACTCCCGCATGTCGCGCTTCTTCGTCAACCACCCGGTGGTGGCCTGGGTCATGGCCATCGTCATCGTCCTGATCGGCATGCTGGCCATCCATGGGCTGCCGGTCGAACGCTATCCGCACATGGCGCCGCCCACCATCACCGTGCGCGCCACCTACACCGGCGCCTCGGCGCAGACGGTGGAGAACACCGTCACCCAGCTGATCGAGCAGTCGCAGCAGAGCCTGGACCACCTGCTGTACATGACCTCCACCAGCGCCTCGGACGGCAGCGCGCAGGTCAACCTGGTGTTCGAGACCGGCACCAATGCCGATACCGCGCAGGTGCAGGTGCAGAACCAGTTGCAGTCGGTGATGTCGGTGTTGCCGCAGGCGGTGCAGCAGAACGGCCTGGTCATCACCAAGTCCAGCGGCTCGCTGTTCGAGGTGGTGGCGTTCACCTCCGACGACGGCAGCATGGACAACTTCGATGTCGCCAACTACATGGAATCGAACATCGACGACCAGATCAGCCGCGTCAGCGGCGTCGGCAACATCCAGCCGATGGGCTCGGAATACGCCATGCGCATCTGGCTGGACCCGGAGAAGCTGCGCAAGTACGCGCTGATGCCCTCGGACGTGGAGAACGCGCTGCAGTCGCAGAACACCGACGTGTCGGCCGGCGAGATCGGCGGCCAGCCGGCGCTGCGCGGGCAGCGCCTGGACGCCACCGTGACCACCCGCAGCCGCCTGCAGACCCCCGCGCAGTTCGGTGCGATCGTGCTCAAGAGCGACGCCGGCGGCGCCGCCGTGCACCTGTCGGACGTGGCCAAGATCGGCCTGGGCCCGGAGACCTACGACAGCATCACCCGCTTCAACGGCAAGCCCTCGGCCTCGCTGGGCATCGAGCTCAACTCCGACGCCAACGCGGTGGAAACCTCCAAGGCCATCGACCAGCGCCTGCAGGAACTCAAGCAGTACTGGCCGCACGGCTTCAACTACCACATCGCCTTCAGCACCACGCCGTTCGTCACCACCTCGATCAAGGAGGTGGTCATCACCCTGATCGAGGCGGTGTTGCTGGTGGTCGCGGTGATGTACCTGTTCCTGCAGAACTGGCGCGCCACGCTGATCCCGACCATCGCCGTGCCGGTGGTGCTGATGGGCACCTTCGGCGTGCTCGCCGCCTTCGGTTACTCCATCAATACCCTGACCATGTTCGCGATGGTGCTGGCGATCGGCCTGCTGGTCGACGACGCCATCGTGGTGGTGGAGAACGTGGAGCGGGTCATGGGCCAGGAAGGCCTGCCGCCGAAGGAGGCGACGCTGCGCTCGATGCAGCAGATCGGCGGCGCCCTGGTCGGCATCGTGCTGGTGCTGACCGCGGTGTTCGTGCCGATGGCGTTCTTCAACGGCGTCACTGGCGTGATCTACCGGCAGTTCTCCATCACCATCGCCGCTTCGATGATCCTGTCGGTGCTGGTGGCGATGACCCTGACCCCGGCGCTGTGCGTGACCATCCTCAAGCCGCTGCACCAGGGCGAGGCGCCGATCGGGTCGCACGGCCGCCTGGGCTGGTTCTTCGTCTGGTTCAACACCCGCTTCCGGCACCTGTCCGAGCGCTACCGCACGCTGGTCGAGCGGGTGCTGGGCAAGCGCGCGCTGGGCCTGGTCGCCTATGCGCTGCTGATCGCGGTCACCGGCCTGCTGCTGTGGCGCCTGCCCGGCGCGTTCCTGCCCGACGAGGACGAGGGCATGCTCAACGTGCTGGTCAAGCTGCCCGCCGGCTCCACCCTGGAGCAGACCCTGGCGGTGACCGACCGGCTGACCAAGGCCGCGCTGAAGGACCCCGGCGTGCGTTCGGTGCTGTCCTCGGCCGGCTTCAGCGTCACCGGCGCCGGCCAGAACGTCGGCATGGCGTTCGTGCGCCTGAAGGACTGGGACGACCGCGACGACGATGCGGCAACCATCGCCGACCATCTGAACAAGGCGCTGGCCGACGTGCCCGACGCGGAGCTGTTCGTGACCTCGCCGCCGGCGATCACCGGCCTCGGCGACGCCTCCGGTTTCACCTTCGAACTGATGGACTACGAAGGTGCCGGTCACGCCGCGCTGGTCGCTGCGCGCGACAAGCTGCTGCGGCTGGCCCAGCACGATCCCAAGCTGATGAACGTGCGCTACGCCAGCCTGGAAGACGCGCCGGTGTACGCGGTCAAGATCGACGACGCCAAGGCGCAGGCGCTGGGCGTGGACCCGGGCGACATCAACGCCACGCTCAACAGCGCGCTCGGCGGCGACTTCGTCAACAACTTCATCTACAAGGGCCGCATCAAGAAGGTCTACGTGCAGGGCGATGCCGACGCACGCATGGCGCCGCAGGATCTGGACCGCTGGACGGTGCGCAACGGCGGCGGCGACATGGTGCCGATGTCGGCGTTCACCCGCTCGCACTGGACCAGCGCGCCGGCGGCGCTGGAGCGCTACAACGGCGTGTCGGCGATGGAGCTGACCGGCCAGGCGGTGCCCGGGGTCAGCTCCGGCGCGGCGATGGACGCGATGGCCGAACTGAGCAAGCAACTGCCGCACGGCTTCGGCTACGCGTGGTCGGACATGGCCTATCAGGAAAAGCTGTCGGCCAACCAGGCGCCGGCGCTGTACGGGATCTCGCTGCTGTTCGTGTTCCTGTGCCTGGTGGCGTTGTACGAGAGCTGGTCGATCCCGTTCGCGGTGATGCTGGCGGTGCCGGTGGGCGTGTTCGGCGCGGTGTTGCTGATGACCTTGCGCGGCCTGGAGAACGACGTCTACTTCCAGGTAGGCCTGCTGACCACGGTGGGCCTGGCGGCGAAGAACGGCATCCTCATCGTCGAGTTTGCGCGCGACCTCGAGCACCGCGGCGAAAGCCTGCTCGCCGCCACCCTGCACGCGGTGCAGATGCGTCTGCGGCCGATCCTGATGACCTCGCTGGCGTTCCTGCTCGGCGTGCTGCCGCTGGTGTTCAGCAAGGGCGCCGGCTCGGCCGCGCGCCACTCGCTGGGCACTGGCGTCACCGGCGGCACCCTGGCCTCGATCACCCTGGGCCTGTTCTTCGTGCCGCTGTTCTACGTGATCGTGCGGCGGATGTTCCCCGGGCCGTCGGTCGCCCACTCGGAGACGCAGGCATGAGCGCCGCATCGCGCATGAGCGTGGCGGTGGCCACGCTGCTGGCCCTCTCCGGCTGCACCCTGGCGCCGACCTACGTGCGCCCGGCGGCGCCGGTGCCGGCCGATCTGGCGGCGGTCGACGCGGCGCCCGTCGCGGGCACCGCCACCGATACCCTGGCGATGCCGGACTGGCAGCAGGTGTTCCTGGATCCGCGGCTGCGCCAGACCATCGCGCTGGCCTTGCAGAACAACCGCGACCTGCGCGTGGCGATGCTGTCCATCGACAAGGCGCGCGCGCAGTACCGCCTCCAGCGCGCCGCGCAGTTGCCGTCGTTCGATGCCAACGCCAGCGTGAACCGCAGTCGCACCAGCGCCGCCAGCAACGACGACGGCGTTCCCGAGGTCAGCACCAGCGACACGCTGCAGGTCGGGCTCAGCAGCTGGCAGTTGGATCTGTTCGGACAACTGCGCAGCCTCAAGCAGGAGGCCCTGCAGAACTGGCTGTCCAGCGCCGAGAACCAGCGCAACGTGCGCCTGACCCTGGTCGCCCAGGTCGCCGCGGCATGGCTGACCGTGGGCGCGGACCAGGAACAACTGGACCTGGCGCAGCAGACCCTGGACAGCCAGACCCAGACCCTGCAACTGACCGAGCGTCGGCACGACATCGGCAGCGCGTCCGGGCTGGACCTGGCGCAGCAGCAGACCAGCGTGGAGTCGGCACGTGTCGCCGTCGCCAGCGCCGCCACCCAGCTGGCGCAGGCGCGCGATGCGTTGCAGCTGCTGGTGGGCGCACCGGTCGATGCGGCGCTGCTGCCGACCGCGCAGGCCATGCAGGGCAGCGTCGCACTGGCGGGGCTGCCGGCGCACCTGTCCTCGACGGTGTTGCTGCAGCGCCCGGACGTGCTCGCCGCCGAGCACACCTTGCAGGCGGCCAATGCCGACATCGGCGCCGCGCGCGCGGCGTTCTTCCCGTCGCTGAGCCTGACCGCGTCCACCGGGCGCAGCAGCGATGCGCTGTCCACGCTGTTCTCCGCCGGCAGCCGCACCTGGTCGTTCGTGCCCAGCATCACCGCGCCGATCTTCCACGCCGGTGCGCTGAAGGCCTCGCTGGACGCCTCCAAGCTCGGCAAGGACATCGCCGTGGCGCAGTACGAGAAGGCGATCCAGTCGGCCTTCGCCGAAGTGGCCGACGCCCTGGCCACGCGCGATCACCTGCAGTCGCAGCTGACCGCGCAGCAGGCCCTGGTCGACGCCAGCCAGCGCAGCTACACCCTGGCCGACGCGCGCTACCGCGCCGGCCTGGACGGCCACCTGCCGGTGCTGGATGCGCAGCGTTCGCTGTTTGCCGCGCAGCAGGCGCTGATCGCGCTGCGCCTGCAGGACGCCAGCAACCGCGTCACCCTGTACCAGGTGCTCGGCGGCGGCGCCGACGCCCAGGCCGCCGCGCCCTGAGCACGGCGGCAAGCAGCAACGCGGACGCAGCGCTGCATGGCCAAGCTGCCCACGCCGCGGGGCGGCGTGGTCCCTCCGCGGACGGCATGGACGCTTCCGTCCATCGGCGCCGTCCGCGCTGTGTCCGACCCCGTCCGCAGCGTTGCGGCGGGGCCGGATCCACTCAGCCCTTCTTCTTTTCCTGCTTGGCCGCGCGCTTTTCCTTCAGCGTCTTGGTCGGCTGCTTCTTCTCGCTCTTCTTCTGATCCATGCCCTTGCTCATGACACCCTCGTGACGTTCATGCTGTGGAAACCCGGACTCTGCCGCACTGGCGGCGACCGTGGCCGTCACTCTACTCCGCCGGCGCACGCCGGCGCTGCGATTGTTTGTCGACGGGCGCGGCGCGGGGGTGGGCCATAATCCCGGCTCCACCCCAAGGTGCCCGTAGCTGATGAAGATCCCCCCGAGCCTGCAGCCGCTGATCGACGATGGCGTCATCGACGGCGTGCTGCGCCCGCTCAAGAGCGGCAAGGAGGCCGCGGTCTACGTGGTCAAGGCCGGTGACGACGTGCTCTGCGCCAAGGTCTACAAGGACATGGCGCAGCGCAGCTTCCAGGCCCGCGTGCAGTACCAGGAAGGGCGCAAGGTGCGCGGCAGCCGCCAGGCGCGGGCGATCGGCAAGGCCAGCAAGTTCGGCCGCCGCGAGCAGGAAGCCGCGTGGAAGGACACCGAGGCCAACGCCCTGTACCAGCTGGTCGATGCCGGTGTGCACGTGCCGCAGCCGCGCGGCTACTTCCATGGCGTGCTGCTGATGGACCTGGTCACCGATGCCGACGGCCAGAGCGCGCCGCGGCTGGGCGAAGTCGAGCTGGAACCGGCGCAGGCGGAGGCCTTCCACACGCAGTTGGTCGGCGACGTGGTGAAGATGCTGTGCCTGGGCCTGGTCCATGGCGATCTGTCCGAATACAACGTGCTGGTCGGCGCCGATGGCCCGGTGGTGATCGATTTCCCGCAGGTGGTGAGCGCCGCCGGCAACAACGCCGCCCGCACCATGCTGCTGCGCGACGTGCACAACCTGCGCGACTGCCTGGGCCGCTTCGCGCCCGAGCTCAACGCCACCCATTACGGCGAGGAGATGTGGGCGCTGTACGAGAAGGGCACGCTGCGCCCGGACAGCGTGCTCACCGGCCGCTTCACCTTCGATACCCGCCGTGCCGACGTACGCGCGGTGCGCGCCTCGATCGAGGACGCGCGGCAGGAAGCCATCATCCGCCAGCAGGGCCGCGAGGCCGCCGAGCAGGACGACTAGGGCTGTCATTCCTCCCGCGAGCATGCCGTGCCGTAAACGAGCACGTGGCCCAGTCTCTCTGCCTGGGCGACCGCATGCAGCAGCCCCACGGCCGCCTGCAAGGCGCCCATGGCCTCGGCGAGACTGAACGTATCGGCTGATCTGCTCAATCGGGGCCTGTGCGATTGCACCGAATCCAATATCGCCACGTGACCACAGGCGCGCGACCGTGCCCTTCGGTTGGGGCTGATCAACGCGCCGCCGACACAGCGCGGCGTGACCGGACGCCAAGCGGGCGCTGCGACCCACAACGCCAGCGGACGCTCGCCAACCTCGACGCGGCGCACCTGGGAATAGGTGGCACGCCGTGGCGCGAGCCCCATTCGCGCACGCCCATGCTGCGCTGCAATGCGGCGGCGGTGCAGGTGCGATACCGGCCAGTGTGCGCCGCAAGCCGCGCGAAGCCTTGCCACGCCTGCATTGCGCACACCTCTTCGCCACCGCGACCGGCCACCTGCCGCTGACCCGCCAAGCGCCGTGATGGTCGTTCCATTTCGCTTATTTGCGAAAATGGTTATCGGCAATAACAATTTGGCCGACGCCGCTTGTGCAGCCGCCCTGGGAGGGCCACCCATGTATTTCGATCCAGACGTCGTCCGTTTCTTCGCCCTGGCGCAGCAGTCCGGGCAGCCACCGATGGAGGAACTGCCCTTGCCCGAGGCGCGGGCGATGATGCGTGGCGTCGCTGCGCAGTTCGGTTTCGCGCGTGTGGAAATGGCAGAGGTCCGCGACCTGCAGGCGCCGGGTCCGGCCGCGCCGATTCCGCTGCGCCTGTACCGTCCGCACGGCCTCGACGCAGGCCCGGCGCCGACCTGCCTCTACGCGCATGGCGGCGGCGGCGTGGTCGGCGACCTCGACTCGCACGACGACGTGTGCCGACAACTGGCAGCGCGTGCCGGCTGCCAGGTGCTGGCGGTGGACTACCGGCTAGCGCCCGAGCATCCGGCGCCGGCCGGCATCGAGGACGTGATCGCCGTGTTGCACTGGTTGGCCGCGCACCCGGGCGAGGTCGGCGCCGATGCGCAGCGCCTGGCCGTCGCCGGCGACAGCATGGGCGGCGCCCTGGCGGCGAGCGCCGCGCTGGCCGCGCGCGATGCCGGCATCGCCCTGCGCTGCCAGATCCTGATCTATCCGCTCACTGACGTGCGCCCGGACAATCCCTTCCCCTCGCGCGTACACAACGCCGGCATCCCGCCGCTGACCGAAGCGGCGATGCGCTTCTTCGACAATCAGTATCTGCCCGACCCGTCGCTGGCATCGGACTGGCGCATCTCGCCGGTGGTCGCGCCGGACGTGGCCGGCGTCGCCCCGGCGCTGGTGGTGCTGGCCGACCGCGACGCGCTGCACGACGAAGGCCTGCACTATGCGCAGCGCCTGCGCGAGGCCGGCGTGGAAACCCTGGTGCGTGTCCACCCCGGCATGATCCACGGCTTCATCAACATGGGCGGCGTGATGCGCGTGGCCGGCGAAACCCTGGACCTGGCCGCGCTGCTGCTGCGTCAGCGCCTGCTGCCGGTGGTCGTCCGGGACTGAATGCCGCACGGCGCGATCGCAATGCATCGCGCCGTGTACCGCCCGCATGCTGTAGTAGCGGCTTCAGCCGCGACAGGCGTTAAGGGAACCTGTCGCGGCTGAAGACAGGGGACTCCTAACGATGCACGGTCGGTTGCCGGCACGGACCTGTCGAACTGCTTGTTCCGGCAGGGACTTCGGTCCCGGCCGCTCCGAGGCCCGATCGCCGGCCCACTCCGCTCGTCGCGGCTGAAGCCGCTCCCGCAGGTGCGGCACTCGCCTTGTCGGAGGACTGCACTGTGGGAGGGACTTCAGTCCCGACGACGGAGGGTGTCAGTCGGCTTTCGGCTTCGCTTGTCGCGGCTGCATGACAGTGGACGCCTACGCGAATGCCGCGGGCGATGCGCGTCCGGGCCAGATCACGCCACCCGGCTACGCCGCGCCCGTTCCAAGTGCACCAGCAGCAGCGAGATCGCGGCCGGGGTCATGCCGGGGATGCGCTGCGCCTGGCCTACGGTCTGCGGACGCACGCGCTCGAGCTTCTGCTGCACTTCGGCCGACAGCCCGCGCACCTGCGCGTAGTCGAACGTGGCCGGGATCGGGGTGTCTTCGTGGCGCTGCTGGCGCGCGATCTCTTCGCGCTGCCGGTCCAGGTAGCCGGCGTACTTGATGCCGATCTCCACCTGCTCGGCCACCTGCGTATCGGCCACGCCCGGGCCCAGCGACGGCACCCGCATCAGCGCGGCGTAGTCCAGCTCCGGGCGCTTGATCAGGTCCAGCACATTGGTTTCGCGGCTCACCGCCACGCCCAGCGTGGCCGCGACCTCGCGGCCCAGCGCGTTGCCCGGCGTGGCCCACAGCGCGCGCAGGCGCTCGTTCTCGCGTGCCACCGCCTCCTGCTTGGCCTGGAAGCGCGCCCAGCGCGTTGCATCGACGATGCCCAGGTCGTGGCCGATCCCGGTCAGGCGCGCGTCGGCGTTGTCCTCGCGCAACTGCAGCCGGTACTCGGCGCGGCTGGTGAACATGCGGTACGGCTCGCTGGTGCCGTGGGTGATCAGGTCGTCGATCAGCACACCGATGTAGGCCTGGTCGCGGCGCGGCGACCACGGCTCCAGCCCGCGCACCTGGCGCGCGGCGTTGAGGCCGGCGATCAGGCCCTGCGCGGCGGCTTCCTCGTAGCCGGTGGTGCCGTTGATCTGCCCGGCGAAGAACAGCCCGGGCATGGCCTTGGTCTCCAGCGAGGCCTTGAGCCCGCGCGGGTCGAAGAAGTCGTATTCGATGGCGTAGCCGGGGCGGGTGATGTGGGCGCGCTCGAAGCCGCGGATCGAGCGCACCAGCTCCAGCTGCACGTCGAACGGCAGCGAGGTGGAGATGCCGTTGGGGTAGATCTCGACCACGTCCAGGCCTTCCGGCTCGACGAAGATCTGGTGGCTGGCCTTTTCGGCGAAGCGCACCACCTTGTCCTCGATCGAGGGGCAGTAGCGCGGGCCGATGCCCTCGATCTGCCCGGTGTACAGCGGCGAGCGGTCCAGCGCGCCGCGGATGATGGCGTGGGTGCGCTCGGTGGTGTGGGTGATCCAGCACGAGACCTGGCGCGGATGCTGGGCGACCTCGCCCAGGAAGGACATCACCGGCAGCGGATCGTCGCCGGGCTGTTCCTCCATCGCCGTGTAGTCCAGGCTGCGCCCGTCGATGCGCGGCGGGGTGCCGGTCTTGAGCCGGTCCACGCCGAAGCGACCGTCGCGCAGTGCCTGCGCCAGCGCGGTGGCCGGCGGATCGCCGGCGCGGCCGCCGGCGTACTGGGTCTGGCCGATGTGGATCTTGCCGGCCAGGAAGGTGCCGGCGGTCAGCACGACCGCCGCGGCCTCGAAGCGCAGCCCGGTCTGGGTCAGCACGCCGCGCACGCGCTCGCCGTCCATCACCAGGTCGTCCACCGCGGCCTGGAACAGGGTCAGGTTCGGCTGCGCCTCGACCAGGCGCCGGATCGCGCTGCGGTACAGGTTGCGGTCGGCCTGGCAGCGGGTCGCGCGCACCGCCGGGCCCTTGGAGGCGTTGAGGGTGCGCCACTGGATGCCGGCCAGGTCCGCGGCCTGGGCCATCGCCCCGCCCAGCGCGTCGATCTCCTTGACCAGGTGGCCCTTGCCGATGCCGCCGATGGCCGGGTTGCAGCTCATCGCTCCCACCGTCTCCAAGTTGTGGGTCAGCAGCAGGGTGCGCGCGCCGGCACGCGCGGACGCCAGCGCCGCCTCGGTGCCGGCATGGCCGCCGCCGATCACGATCACGTCATAGCGGTAGAAGGAGTCGCTCATCGGGGTCTCGTCGGCCGGCGCGGGACCGGCAGCAGGGGCCGCAGGCGGGATCGCCAAGGGCGGAAACAGGAATTTTAGCGGTTGCATCACAAATTGCAGATCCGGGCCTCAAGTTGGCACGCAATCTGCAGATATTCCCACTGCACCCAACGTGGCAATGCGTCAGGGGCGTATGACTGGAATTGGAACAGGGGCCAGTCACGCGCACGTTGGGGGAGCTGGGGGCCGGTAGTCGGGGGACTACCGGCCCTTTTTTATGCCCGTCTTTCGCGCATCGCCGGCGCCGCGCCAGCAACGGCAAGGCCCCAACGCGAAAAGCCCCGGCGAACCGGGGCTTTTCGTTGTGAGGCGCCGACGCCCGACAGGGCCGGAACAGGGGGGATCCAGATTTCCCTGTCGGACATCGACATAGACAGTGGGGTCGACCCCTTCGGGTCATAAAGCGACGCAGACGGTCACCCCGTACGACGTAGAGTGCGTGCTGGGACAGGCGAACGCAAGCCCTTTCTCAGGGTTCGAGTGTGCGACGTGTCCCATTGCTGCGACCCATATTGCCGGGGCGCGGCGCCGGCGGACGCTGCATGCCTTCCGGACGCTGCATCGCTGGCCGCGCCGGCTGCATGGACTGCGGCCGCGGCGCCGAATTCAGCGCGTCCGGACGGCGCAGGCGATCCATGTCGCGCCAGGGCGAGGGCACCCGACCGCCCACGCTGGGCGGCGGCGGAGGCGGGCGCGAACCACCGTCGTCCGGCCGCGGCCGCGGCGGCGGGCGGTGACGCGGGCCGTCGTAGCCACGGTAGTAGTAATACGGCACGCCATACCCGTAGTAGCCGTAGTACGCCGGGCCGTAGCCGTAGTAGGGCACCGCCCCGTAGGGCGAGTAGTACTCGGAGTAACCGGCCGGATAGCGGTATTCGACCGAGGGGGCGCCACGGTAGTAGCCACCGTCGCCGCCTCCGGCGTAATCGTAGGTGGCGCAGCCGCCCAGTGCGGCCAGCAGTCCAGCGGCGCAGATCAGGCGCAGTTTCATGGCGTTTGCCCTCCAGCAGGCTGGCTGACAGGTTCGGTCCGTGGCATTGAATCCCCCCTTAACTTCATCGGCTGCACTTGAACGCTTAAGTTGCGCGCAACGGCGGCGAACCGGCACGGTTGGCGGACGCTGCACGTTGGCGACGATACGCTACCCTTTCGCGCATGGTCTCACGTTTTCTGCCCGAGTTCGGCGACGTCCTGGCGGCCGCCGCACGCATTGCCGCGCACGCGCGGCCGACCCCGGTGCTGCGCTCGCGGGCGCTGGATGCCGCCACCGGCGCGCAGCTGTACTTCAAGGCCGAACACCTGCAGCGCGGCGGCGCGTTCAAGTTCCGCGGTGCCTGCAACGCGGTGTGGGCACTTGACCCGGCGCAGGCGAAGCGCGGTGTGGTCACCCACTCTTCCGGCAACCACGGCGCGGCCCTGGCCCTGGCCGCGCGCACCCGTGGCATCGGCTGCCATGTGGTGGTGCCGGAGGGGGCGGTCGCCGCCAAGCTCGCCAACATCGCCCGCCACGGCGCCACGCTGTGGCGCTGCGCGCCGAACATCGCCGCGCGCGAGGCGCTGTGCGCCCAGGTGCAGCGCGACACCGGCGCGACCCTGGTGCATCCCTATGCCGATCCTGCGGTGATCGCCGGGCAGGGCACCGCCGCGCTGGAACTGCTGGACGCCAGCGGCGGGCTGGATTTGCTGGTGGTGCCGGTCGGCGGCGGCGGCCTGGCCGCGGGCAGCCGCCTGACCCTGTCGGCGCGGGCGCCGCAGGCGCAGCTGCTGCTGGCCGAGCCGGCCGGCGCCGCCGACACCGCGCGCTCGCTGGCTGCCGGCGAGCGCCGTGTGGACATGCAACCGGACACCGTCTGCGACGGCCTGCGCGGCAGCCTCGGCGAACCCAACTTCGCCCTGCTGCACGGCCATGCCGAGGTGCTGGTGGTCGAGGACGCGGCGACCGTGGCGGCGATGCGGCTGCTGTGGCAGGTGCTCAAGCAGGTGGTGGAGCCGTCCTCGGCGATCGCCCTGGCGGCGGTACTGGCGCAGCCGGCGCGCTTCGCCGGGCGCCGGGTGGGGGTGATCCTGTCCGGCGGCAACGTCGACCTGGACGCCTTGCCGTGGGGCGCGGCATGAGAGCGCGGGGTGGCTTCCGCTGGCTGCGCTGGCTGCTGCGCCTGGCGGCGTTGCTGGGGCTGTGGCTGCTGGGCGTGGCGATCTACATCGTCTGGGTCGGCGACCGCGACCAGGCGGCGCCGGCCGACGCGATCATCGTGCTCGGCGCGGCGGCCTACGACGCCAAGCCCTCGCCGGTATTCGAGGAGCGCATCCGCCACGGCCTGGACCTGTACCAGCGCGGCTACGCGCCGACCCTGATCTTCACCGGCGGCTTCGGCAACGGCGCGCGCTTCGCCGAGTCGCAGGTGGCCCGGCGCTACGCGCTGCGCCACGACGTGCCGGCCGACGCGATCCTGATCGAGACGGTGTCGCGCACCACCCGGCAGAACCTGATCGAGGCGCGCCGGCTGATGCGCGAGCACGGCCTGCACCGGGTGATCGTGGTCAGCGATCCGCTGCACATGGCGCGGGCGCTGCGGCTGTGCGAGGAACTGCAGATCGACGCGCTGGCCTCGTCGACGCCGAGCAGCCGCTTCCGCAGCTTCCAGACCCGCTGGCGCTTCCTGCTGCAGGAGCTGTACTTCTTCCATCGCGACCTGCTGGAGCAGGCCGCCTGAGGGCGGTGGCGAGACCGTATGATGGGCCTTTCCACGGCCCGAGGGCGGCAGCCATGAGCAACCACGGAGTTCCTGTGCAGGATCAGGCCATCGCCCTGGTCCAGGCCTATTACGCCGCGTTCAACCGCGGCGACTGGGACGGCATGCTGGGTATGCTCAGCGACGACGTCGCCCACGATCTCAACCAGGGCGCGCGCGAGACGGGCAAAGAGGCGTTCGCCGCCTTCCTGCAGCGCATGAATGCCAGCTACCGCGAGCAGTTGCAGGACATCGTGGTGCTGGCCGCGCAGGACGGTCGCCGCGCCGCGGCCGAGTACGTGGTGCACGGCGAATACCATCACACCGACACCGGCCTGCCGGAGGCGCGCGGCCAGCGCTACGTGCTGCCGGGCGGGGCGTTCTTCGACATCCGCGACGGCAAGATCGCCCGGGTCAGCAACTACTACAACCTGGAAGACTGGATCGCGCAGGTCTCCGCGTGAGTCGCGCGCCGGCCTGAAGCCGGCGCGTTCGCGCTGTCGCAGAACTGTCCGCTGGCCGTCATCTGCGGCCGCAGGTGCCGCGGCTATGGTCGCCGCGCCGACCGAGAGGACTGCCGATGCGCGCGCTGCTTCGTTCCCCGGCCGTCGCGGTGGCGCTGCTCGCCTGCACGCTCGCCCTGGCCCTGCTGGGCATGCGCGGGATCTGGGACGCCGACGAAGGCCGTTACTCCAACGTCGCGCTGAACATGCTGCACAGCGGCGACTGGCTCACGCCCCGGCGCAGCGAGGACGTGGCGCACTGGACCAAGCCGCCGCTGACCTACTGGGCGATCGCCGCCAGTGTTGCCGTCTTCGGGCCGTCGCCGTGGGTGGCGCGGCTGCCCTCGGCGTTGGCGTACCTGCTGTGCGTGCTGCTGGTCTGGCGCCTGGCCGCGCGGCTGTTTCCCGAACGGCCCGAACTGCCGGCGCAGGCGGCCCTGCTCTACGCGACCATGCTGGCGCCGTTCGGCGCGTCGCAATGGATTTCCACCGACTTCCTGCTCGCCGCCTGCGAGACCCTGGCGGTGTGGGCCTTCGTCGAAGCGCGGGCGCATCCGCCCGGCCAGGGCAAGCGCTGGATCGCGGCAATGTGGGCCGGCTTCGCCCTGGCGTTCATGACCAAGGGCCCACCCGGCCTGCTGCCGCTGCCGGCACTGTTGCTGTTCAACGCGGTGACGCCGGGGCCGCCGCGCCGCGCGCTGCAGATCTCCGGCATCGTCCTGTTCGCGGTGCTGGCGCTGCCCTGGTATCTGGCGGTGATCCACGGCCATCCGGGGTTGCTGCAGTACTTCGTCGGCGACGAGGTGGTCAAGCGCGTGGCCAGCGATGCGTTCGGGCGCAACGCGCAGTGGTACGGCTGGGCGGTGGCGTATGCGCCGATCCTGGTCCTGGGCACGCTGCCGTGGACGCCGGCGCTGGCGCGCTGGGCCTGGCAGCTGCCGCGGCACCTGCGACAGTGGTGGCGCGATCCTGCACTGCGCCTGCAGCAGGCCGCGCCGCTGCTGCTGACGCTGTGGCTGCTGGTGCCGCTGCTGGTGCTGTGCCTGTCGCGCTCGCGGCTGCCGCTGTACGTGCTGCCGCTGTTCGCGCCGCTGGCACTGTTGGCGGCATGGCAGCGCGCGCAGGAGGGGCGCGCGCCGTGGCGCTGGCCGTGGCTGCTGGCGTGGTGCGCGTTGTTGCTGGCGCTCAAGCTGGCGCTGGCGCTGCTGCCCACGCACAAGGATGCCGGCGCCTGGGCGCACGCGATCGCCCAGCGTGCCGGCGCACCGGTGCGCGAGGTGGTGTTCGTCGAAGACATGGCGCGCTACGGCCTGCGCCTGGAACTGGGCGCGCAGGTGCGCAAGATCCGCCTGGATCCATTGCCCGACGCGCCGCGCTTCGGTCCCGAGTACGACGCCGACCTGGCGACGCTGCTGCGGCAACCACGTGCCGGCCGCGTGTGGGTGTGCAAGGAGGTGGCCTGGCCGCAGGTGGCCGAACGCATCGCCGTGCAGGGTATGCACGCGCAGGCGCTCGGTGCGCTCTACCAGGGGCGGGTGCTGTTCCGGGTGCGGCCCGGCTCAGTCGCCGCGGCGGCGGATCGGGATCGCTGACAGCGGCACCGCGGCGATCTCGCTGCCGCCCTCGCGGATCGGCGCACCCGGCGGCGGTGCCCAGGCGTGCGCGTAGATCACTTCCCAGGTGCTGGGCAGGGTACCGTCGGCACCGCGCAGCGGCTCGTAGGCGGCGGTGGCGGCAGCGAACCGGCCACGGCCGGTGAGGGTATGGCGGCGCGCCTGCAGCGCGTTGGTGGCGCCGATCGCGCGCAGTTCGCGCATCAGTGCGGCGAGGTCCGGGTAGGTCAGGTTGAACACGTCGCGGTCCAGCACCGGATCGCGGAAGCCCGACAGCATCAGCGCATCGCCGAATTGCGCGATCGGCGCGAAGCGACTCACATGCGGCGTCGTCCGGTCGGCCTGGGCGAATGCCTCGCGCAGTTCGATCAGCGTGTCCGGGCCGAAGCTGGAACACAGCAGCAGCCCGCCGGGCTTGAGCACGCGGCGGAACCCGGCGAACACCGCCGGCAGGTCCTCGACCCACTGCAGGCACAGATTGCTGAAGATCACATCGACGCTGTGCTCGGCCAGCGGCAGCGCGCGCGCATCGGCGCAGACGCGACCGAACGGCTTCCACCAGCCGGCCTGGCGCTTGGCCTGCTGCAACATCGGCAGGGCCTGGTCGAGCGCGATCACCTGCGCGCGCGGCCAGCGCTTCTTCATCGCCGCGGCGGCATGCGCCGGGCCGCTGCCCACGTCCAGCACCACCTGCGGGACGCGGTCGCCGAGGTAGTCCAGCGATTCCAGCAAGCGCCCCTGCACCTCGCGCTGTAGCGCCGCGGCGGCGTCGTAACTGGCGGCGGCACGCGCGAACGCGCGGCGGATGTGCTGGGAGTCGAACGCGGAAGGATCCATCCGCGCATTATCGCCGCCCGCGCCGCGCTGCGGCCAGTTGTGGCGTCTGCATCACCGCGTTCTGCGCACGCGCTGCCAATCTCGGCTTATGAATCCCCACTCCCGAATCCCCAATCCCAGCTTTTCAGAACGTCCCCGGATAGCTGCCGCCGTCCAGCAACAGGTTCTGTCCGCTCAGGTAACCGGCCTGCGCGCTGCACAGGAAGGCGCAGGCTGCGCCGAACTCCTCCGTGGTGCCGAAGCGCCCGGCCGGAATCTGCCGGCGCTTGCGTTCGGCCAGTGCGGCGGGGTCGACACCCTCGCGCTGTGCGGCGTGGGCGATGTTGCCGCGCAGGCGATCGGTGTCGAACTGCCCGGGCAGCAGGTTGTTGATGGTGACGTTGTGCGCCACCGTGCGCCGCGCCAGTCCGGCGACGAAGCCGGTGAGGCCGGCGCGCGCGCCGTTGGACAGGCCCAGGCTGTCGATCGGCGCCTTCACCGCGGCCGAGGTGATGTTGACGATGCGGCCGAAGCCGCGCGCCTGCATCGCATCGACGGTGGCGCGGATCAATGCGATCGGCGCCAGCATGTTGGCGTCGAGCGCGCGCAACCAATCCTCGCGTTCCCACTCGCGGAAATCGCCGGGCGGCGGACCGCCGGCGTTGTTGATCAGGATGTCGACCTGTGGGCAGGCGGCCAGTGCGGCGGCGCGTCCGGATTCGGTGGCGATGTCCGCGGCCACCGCGACCACCTCGCCACCGCCGTCGAGCGCGCGCAACTGCGCCGCGGCCGCATCCAGCCCGGCCTGGCCGCGCGCCACGATCACCACATGCACGCCTTCGCGGGCCAGCGCCTGCGCGCAGCCCAGTCCCAGCCCCTTGCTCGCGGCGCAGACCAGCGCCCACTTGCCGGCGATTCCCAGGTCCATGCATGCACTCCCGTTCGAAGAAGTCGCAATGATCGGACATCGGCGTTGCGGCGGCCAGCGTCGCAGCGCGACGGCAGGACGGTTGAGCGCGCAAGACCTGTGCCGGAGCGGCTTTCGCTGCGCTGCGCGTGGCTGCCATGCGTGGCGACTGAAGGGCACCTCTAAAAACCTCGACTTAAAGAATCGCGCGCCAGACGGATCAGTCGGTTGCGAAAGATGCAGATCCAGTTTTCGGGGTCGAGGTGTCCTGAAGCCGCTCTCGCAGGGATGGGGTGGGCATCCTTGTGGGAGGGACTTCAGTCCCGACGACGGAGGGTGTCAGCGGGCTTTCGGCGTCGCTTGTCGCGGCTGCATGACAGTTGAGTTCCATGATGGAGCCGCTTGCGTCTTTCTGACGTCGGTACGGGGTGCGTGATGCAGTGTGGGAGTCGACCGTCATGCGGTCGCGACGAACGGAGTCGGGAAGTCCACCGTCTTCGGACGCGATCGGGATGCCATGCGTCCGCGCGTTGCAGGACTGTCTGGGTGAGAGGAATGGAGGCCGCCAGGTCCAGTCGTCGGGACTGAAGTCCCTCCCACAGTGCAATCGCAATCGCCCCGCGGTCCCGGAAGAATTCCGATTTCGGCTTTTTATGGGATTGACTTCAGCCGCGACGCGATTGGCCGAACATGTGCCGCGACCGACGCCGCTCCCACGGCACGGCCGTGGATCGTCCACGCGGCGCGACGCCGCTAGTCCAGCGCCGCCAGAAAGTCGCGCAGCGCTTCGGCGACGGCGTCGGCATGGCCGAGGAACGGGGCGTGGCCGCCGCCGGCGACGATCAGTGCGCGCGCGTTCGGCGCTAGCGCCGCGGCGGCCTCCATGCCCGCGGGCGGGACCAGGCGGTCGCGTTGGCCGCCGATCCACAGGCTGGGCACGCGCAGGCCGGGCAGGGCGCGGCGCAGGTCGGTGCGTTCCAGCAGGGTCAGGCCGTCCTGCAGTACGTGCGGGTCGGGCGCGCCGCGCGCGTCGAGCGCGTCGCGCAGGGTGCGCAGTTCGGCGCGGGCGTGCGCCGAGCCGAGCGTGTCCAGTGCCAGGAAGCGGTCGAGGGTGCCGCGGTAGTCCTCGGCGAGATCGCGGCCGAACTGTTCGAATACCTGCGGCTCTACCGCGTGCGGCCAATCGCTGCCGCGCACGAAGCGCGGTGTCGCCGCGAGCATCGCCAGGCCGCGTACCTGCGGTTGCGTGGCGGCGGCGTGCAGCGCGAACAGTCCGCCCAGCGACCAGCCCAACCACACTGCCGGCGGCGTGGCCGCGGCGATCGCGCTGACCACGTGCGGCAGCGCCAGCGGCGTGTCGTCGCCGCGGCTGTGGCCGTGCCCGGGCAGGTCCACCAGGTGCAGGCGGTACTGCGCCGACAGGCGCTCGACCAATGGCGCGAAGATGCCGCCGTTCAGTGCCCAGCCGTGCAGCAGGACCACGTCGGGGCCTTGTCCCAGGATGTCGATATGCATCGTCGTCCGTCGTCGCAAAGGAACAGGAAAGGCGGCGTCGAATGCCGCGTCAGTGCGCCGCGCGCTGCGCCAGCACCTGCGGCAGCAGCAGTTGCCACTGCCGGCGGGGATAGTCGCGGGTGCGCCAGGCCGACCAGCGGCGCACGCCGCTGCGGCGCTGGATCGCCGCGCTCAGCCAGTCGCCGTCGATGCCCTGCCAGGCGCCGGCCGGCGTCAGCAGGTTCGGCGCCAGCCGCGGATGCACGTCGTCGCGCAGCATCTGCCACAGCGCGTCGGTGGCGAACGGCGAGGCGGCGAGCACGGCGGCGATATGGGCATGGCGGGCGTCGACCGCATCGTCCAGGTACAGCTCCGACAACGCGTCCCAGACCTTGCGCCGGGCGGCGTCCTCGCTCACGCCGGCAGGCCGGGTGGATGTGCGGCCACGCGGTCGCGGGCCAGCGCCAGCGCATCCAGCAGCGCCTGCACCTGCGCCGGCGTGTGCAGTGCCGACAAGGTCACGCGCAGCCGCGACTTGCCTTCCGGCACGGTCGGTGGACGGATCGCCGAGACCAGGTAGCCGGCCTGTTCCAGCGCCGTCGACCACGCCAGCGCGGTGCGCTCCTCGCCGCACAGCAGCGGCTGGATCGGCGTGTCCGAAGCCATCAGTTCCAGGCCATGACGGCGTGCGCCGCCACGGAACAGGGCGATCAGTTCGACCAGGCGTTCGCGCCGCCACTGGTCGCGCCGCGCCAGCTTGACCGCCGCCAGCGACGCGGCGGCCTGCGCCGGCGGCAGCGCGGTGGTGTACAGATACGGCCGCGCGGTTTCGGCCAGGTGCCGGATCAGCGCCGCATCGCCGACCACTGCGGCGCCGTAGCCGCCCAGCGCCTTGCCCAGGGTCACCAGCTGCAGCGGAACGTCGTCCACACCCAGGCCGGCCTCGGCGACGCTGCCGCGCCCATGCGGGCCGACCACGCCGACGCCGTGGGCGTCGTCCACGTACAGCAGTGCCTGTTGCGTGCGCGCCACCAGCGCCAGCGAGCGCAGCGGGGCGACATCGCCATCCATGCTGAACACGCCATCGGTGGCCAGCATCGCCGCGCCGTCGGCGGCATGCTTGAGTTGGCGCATCGCGCCTTCGGCATCCAGGTGCGGATAGCGGCGCAGGCGGCAGCCGGCCAGGCGGCTGGCGTCGAGCAGGCTGGCGTGGTTGAGCCGGTCCTGCACGCACACGTCTTCTTCCTCGCTCAACAGCGCCTGCTGCACCGCCAGGTTGGCGATGAAGCCGCTGCCGAACAGCAGCGCCTGCGGATAGCCGAGCCAGTCGGCGATCTCGTGTTCCAGCGCCTCGTGCAGCGCGTGGTGGCCGCACACCAGGTGCGAGGCGGTGGCGCCGGCGCCCTCGCGCGCGGCCGCGTCCTGCAGCGCCGCGACCACTTCGAACTGCTGGGCCAGGCCCAGGTAGTCGTTGCTGCAGAAGCCGGTCAGCCAGCGGCCGTCTACCTCAAGGCGCACGCCGTCGCGGCGGCCGACGCTGCGGCGCACGCGCAGGCGCCCCTGCGCTTCGCGCAAGGCGCGTGCGGACTGGATGCGGTCGTGCAGGTCGGGACGGGCCATGGGCGCGGGACGGGCAACGGGCCGGTTAGCGTAGCGCGTCCCCGGCCGGGTCGGGCGCCGCCGGCGATGGACGGCCGGATCGGCGGACGGACGCGCGGGGCGGGCTCAGACCAGGGCGGCGGCGATCGCCGGCGTGGGCTGGGCGGTGATGTCCGCGTGCACGGTGCCGGGGTGGTCGTGCGCGTCGGCGTCCACCGTCACCTGCATCGGCCGCAGCCCCAGCCGCGCGAACAGCGCCTGGTCGCGCTCGGTGTCCGGGTTGCCGGTGGTCAGCAGCTTCTCGCCGTAAAAGATCGAGTTGGCGCCGGCGCAGAAGCACAGCGCCTGCAGTTCGTCGCTCATGCTCTCGCGCCCGGCCGACAGCCGCACCATCGCCCGCGGCATCGCGATGCGGGCAACCGCGATCGTGCGCACGAACTCGAACGGGTCCAGCTCGACCGTGCCGTGCAGCGGGGTGCCGGCGACCTGCACCAGGCGGTTGATCGGCACCGAGTCCGGATGCACCGGCAGGTTGGCCAGCGCTTGCAGCAGGCCGGCGCGCTGGTCGCGCGACTCGCCCATGCCGACGATGCCGCCGCAGCAGGTCTTCAGGCCGGCGTCGCGGACGTGGGTCAGCGTGTCCAGGCGGTCCTGGTACTGGCGGGTGTGGATGATCGAGTCGTAGAAATCCGGCGCGGTGTCCAGATTGTGGTTGTAGTAGTCCAGCCCGGCCGCCTTCAGCGCCTGCGCCTGGGTGCCGTCGAGCATGCCCAGGGTGGCGCAGGTCTCCAGGCCCAGCGCCTTCACCTCGCGGATCATCTCCGCCACCTTCGGGATGTCGCGGTCCTTGGGCGAGCGCCAGGCCGCGCCCATGCAGAACCGCGAGGCGCCAGCGGCCTTGGCCTGGCGCGCCTTGTCCAGTACCGCCTCGGTGCTCATCAGCTTCTGCGCTTCCACGCCGGTGGCGTAGCGCTGCGCCTGCGGGCAGTACGCGCAGTCCTCCGGGCAGCCGCCGGTCTTCACCGACAGCAGGGTGGACACCTGTACCTGTGCCGGATCGAAGTGTTCGCGGTGCACGGCGGCGGCGCGGTGCAGCAGTTCCGGGAACGGCAGATCGAACAGGGCGAGCAATTCCTGGCGTTGCCAGTCGTGTCGGACGACAGCGGACATGGGGGTTTCCTGACGGTCAGCGGCTGGGAAAGCGGGCAGTCTGGTGAGCATGCAAAGTCCTGTCAACTTCACGATGGCTGGTTTGGTTGACGGTGGCTGGCGGTGGCTGCAGCGCCGCCTGCTGCCGGAACGCTGCCTGGTCTGCGGGGAGCCTGGCGTGCCGGGCCTGGACCTGTGTGTGGCCTGTCGCGAAGGCGTGCCCTGGAATGCGGCGGCCTGCTGCCGCTGTGCGCTGCCGTTGCCGGCGCTGGATGCCGAACAGGTCTGCGGCGTGTGCCAACGCCGGCCGCCGCCGCTGGAGCGGGTCGCCAGCGCCTGCGTGTACGCCGCGCCGGTCGATGGCCTATTGCGTCGCTTCAAGTTCCACCAGGACCTGGCGGCCGGGCGGTTGCTCGCCGCGCTGCTGCAGGCACGCTGCGCGGCGCTGCCGCGGCCGCAGGCGCTGCTGCCGGTGCCGCTGCATCCGGCGCGGCTGCGCCAGCGTGGCTACGACCAGGCGCTGGAACTGGCGCGGCCATTGGCGCGCGCGTTGGCGCTGCCGCTGTGCCTGGAGCTGCAGCGAGTGCGCGCGACCGCTGCACAATCCGAACTGGATGCCCGCGCGCGCCGGCGCAATCTGCGCGGTGCGTTCGCGGTGCCGGCGTCGGCGTCAGCGGTGCTGCCGGCGCATGTGGCGCTGGTCGACGACGTGATGACCACCGGCGCGACCCTGCACGCCGCGGCACAGGCACTGCGGCGTGCCGGCGTCGCCCGGGTCGATGCCTGGGTGGTGGCGCGGGTGCCGTGAGCGTGGCGCCTCTGTCGCGCGTGGTGCAGCGGCTGGGCTCAGCTGGAAGGCGCCCGGGGCGGGACGCTTTGCGTGCCGTGCAAGACAACCGGTACGCGCCGCGTTGCGCGCGTATCGGCCGACGCGCTGCAGCGGCGGTCTCCGCCAGGCGCTTGCGCCTGTGCGTATGAACGGTCGGCAGACGCACGCGGCTTTATGATCGTGACGACCTCAACGAAAGGAGCTTGCGATGCGCTGGATGGCTTTGGGTCTGTCGATGGCGCTGTGTGTCTTCGGTGCCACCGGGTGTGGAGACGGCAAGGCACCGGACGCCGCCGATGCCAGCCCGGTCAAGGCGAAGATGGAATGGCGCCTGGTCAGCCACACACCCGCGCCCGACTATGCTCAGGCCGACTACCACGGGCAGCCGGTGTACCTGGCGCCGCAGCCGCTGCTGGTCGTCGAGAATGCGGCGACCGTGGCGCCCGCCGACAACGGCGATGGGCAGCCGGCGCTGGATCTGCGCTTTCCTGGACACGGCCAACGTCTGACCCAGGCCACCGAGCAGAATGTCGGCAAGCCGATCGCGCTCTTGGCCGACGGACGGGTGCTGACCGTGGCCACGATCATGGCGCCGTTGCCGGGCGATAGCCTGCGGATCAGCGGGCTGCAGGACGTGCAGGAACAGCAGCGGGCATTCGCGCTGTTGACCCGCGCGCCGGCCGCGGATGCGCCAGCGCAGGACGGCAAGCGCTAGAACGTGCCGGTGCGATGAGGCGCGGCTGGATGCCGCGTCGTTCTCCGGTCCTGCGTGGGACGAACCGCTGGCCTGGCTGGAGATGGGCGCTGACTGGGCGTCACGATGTCGGCATTGCGCGTCGGGGCGAGCCAGCGTTTTGCGAGGCCGCGGCCGGCACGGCGCATCGCCGCTGACTCGCGACGGCCTGGCGCGAGAGTCGGCCCGTGCAGGGTCGAGTTTCAGAGCGCGCTGCGCGTGGGCGACGACAGGCCCTAGGCCGCGCGCAACGCCAGCGCCGCGGCGATGCCGGCGAAGATCGCCAGGCCGACCCAGTTGTTGTGCAGGAAGGCGCGGAAGCACGCCGCGCGTTCGCGGTGCCGGGCCATGCGGAACTCGGCGGCCACCAGCAGTGCCGCCACGCCCAGGCCGGCCCAGTACCACACGCCCAGGGTGGCGCGGTGGCCGACGAAGGCGAGCGCGACGAACATCAGCGCGTACAGCACGCCCTGGATGACCAGGTCCAGTTCGCCGAACAGGATGGCGGTGGACTTGGAGCCGGCGCGCAGGTCGTCCTCGCGATCGACCATCGCATACCAGGTGTCGTACGCGGTGGCCCACAGGATATTGACTGCGTAAAGCAGCCAGCCCAGCGCCGGCACCTCGCCGCGGATCGCCGCGAACGCCATCGGGATGCCCCAGCCGAAGGCCATGCCCAGGTAGACCTGCGGCAGATAGGTGTAGCGCTTCAGGTAGGGATAGCTGGCGGCCAGGAACAGCCCGACCACGCTCAGGCCGATGGTCAGCGCGTTCATCGTCAGCACCAGCGCGAACGCCACCAGCATCAGCACCGCGAACACCGCCAGCGCCTCGCGGCCGCTGACCGCGCCGGTGGCCAGCGGCCGGCTGCGGGTGCGCTCGACCTGCGGGTCCAGCCAGCGGTCGGCGTAGTCGTTGATCACGCAGCCGGCCGAGCGGGTCAGCCACACCCCGGCGGTGAACACGAACAGGGTCCACAGCGGCGGCACCCCATCGGCGGCCAGCCACAGCGCCCACCAGGTCGGCCACAGCAGCAGCAGCACGCCGATCGGCCGGTCGCCGCGCAGCAGCTTCCAGTACTGGCCCAGGCGCGCGCGCGGCGGCAGCGCGGCAGGCGTTTCGTAGCGTTCGTAACCCATCGCGCAAGGGTAGCAGCCGTGCCGTGTGGGCGGCAGCACGCGATGATGCTGCGGTGGTGTGCGCTGCCGCGCCTGGGGCTGGCGATGGTGGGGCCGAGTGGGCGCCGGGCTGGCGTCCGCCGTTGCGCCGATCATGCAGGCAGACGACGCTGCGCGCGCTTTCAGCGCCGAGGGCCTGGTCGCCAGGCTTGGCGCGATGCCAGGCGGAGCGGGGTGCGGCGAGCTCAGCGGCCGGTCCGGGAAGGCGTATCGCTGGCCAGGGCGCGTGGGGGAGACGCGGCCGGCGAATGTCGTTAGAATGCGCGTCCGTTGCGCCCGTAGCTCAGCCGGATAGAGTAGTGGCTTCCGAAGCCATTGGTCGGGGGTTCGAATCCCTCCGGGCGCGCCAACTCAGTACCGCACTGCATGCTCTGCTCGCATGGCGGTTTCCGGCGACCGATCGCCGATGCCGCGTGTCTTCCCCGCTGGCCGCGATGACTGCCTCGACCCAGAAGCGCCGGAACTGGCATTGCCCGGCTGGCAGGTCGCGAGCGGAGGGCGCCGCACCGGGTTCCACCGAGCATCGGCCTGACGATCCGGTTGCTGGGCCGACAGGCGGGCCAGCGTCGCCACGCCTGCGTCTGCAACACCGCTATCGTATGCGCATGCCTGCACCCATCTTGTTGCTTCCCGTGTCCGCGCGTGTTGCCCGATATCGCAGCACGGACGCCGACACTGACGGCTTTCGCCCGCGCGCCAGGTCTGTTCCGTCGAGAAGCGCAGGGGCATGACCAGTCCGCGGACGCCCTTGCCCAAGCCTGAGGTGCGCCGGCTCGGCGCGGATGATGCGCTGGCCTATCTGCGGGTGGGCGAGGGCGCGCCGGTATTGCTGGTGCACGGGGCGCTGTGCGACTACCGCTACTGGTCGCCGCAACTGCGCGGCCTGGCCGATCGCTTCCAGCTCAGCGCACTGAGCCTGGGCCAGTACTACCCGCGGCTGCCCTCGGCATCGCGACATGCGTTCGGCTGGCGCTGGCATGCGCAGCAGCTCGCCGCCTTCATCGCCGAGGAAGCGCGACCGGTGCATCTGGTCGGCCATTCTCGCGGCGCCGCCGTGGCCTGGCAGGCGGCGCTGCTGCGGCCGCAGGCCATCGCCAGCCTGAGCCTGTTCGATCCCGGCGGCCCGCAGCCGCAGGGCCTGCCGGCCGAGGTGCAGGCGGTCCGCGCGAAGGCGATCGCGCTGCTGCAGGGCGGCCAGGTCGAGGCGGGCCTGGAATGCTTCGTCGATTCGGTCAGCCAGCCCGGCGCCTGGGCGCGCAGCAGCGCGAGCTTCCGACAGATGGTGCGCGACAACGCGCAGACCCTGGTGCCGCAGATCGGCGATGCACTCCCGGCGTACCGGCCCGAGCAGGCCGCCACCCTGGCGATGCCGGTGTTGCTGGTCGTCGGCGAACGTAGCCCGGCCCAGTACCGCGACAACGCCGCCGCGCTGGCGGACTGGCTGCCGCAGGCGCGCCATGAGGTGCTCGCCGGGGCGTCGCACGGCATGACCTTCACCCATGCGCGCCGTTGCAACGCGTTGATCGCCGATGCGGTGGCCGCGGCCGATCGGATGCTTTGAGCCTCTGCTCACGAATACCGCGGCGTGGAACAACTTGCGCTGGACGATTATTTAGACAGGAAGCGTGACCGGCGAATTTTTATGCGCGGCAGGTCCGTTCTTATTGCGAGCGAAGAGTATGGGCAATCTTTTTGCGAGTTGCGCATTGCCTCGGTTCGCCTGTCAGAAACTGGTTATAAATCGGACGATCGCGAGCATCGATTGAAGCGCCGCGCACTGTCACGATGAGACGTCCGTTGCAGGATCGAATTATTTAAAGATGAAGCATTGACAGCCGAAAAGGCGGGAATGGATGTTCGTCGAACACGATATCGCTGCACTGCACAAGGCGACATCGTGTTCCACGCATTTCATCAGCTGCAGTTGCTACTTACTCAATACCAGTCAGGGGATTCCGTCATGAAAATGATTCGGATGCACGGACTCGTGCATGCTTTCGCGATCGCCGCTCTCGCGTTTCCTGCGACAGTGCTTGCGCCGGTGGCGGCAGCGCAGGCGATCGGGACATTTCCACCCATCGAAACAAGTATCTCGCTCCCGCACGACGAAGCTTCCCATCGCCAGCCTGCCGAATGGTGGTATATGACCGGTTTCCTGGACGGGACCGATCCTTCTGGGGGAAAACACTCATACGCGTACGAAATGGTGGTATTCCAGATTGTCGGCGTCGCCAATACCCCGCCGATCTACGATGCGCATTTCGCGATCTCGGATCTGGACCGCGGCGACTTTCGCTTCAAGAAGCAGGTAGTGACCGGGCCATTCACCACCTCGACCGATCGTTTCGATCTGGATGTGGCCGGCTTCCAGATGGGCGGTTCGATGGGGAGTTACTATGCCAAGGCCGCGCCTGTGGACATGGATTACGCCATCGATCTCGGCACGCAGGCGCTGCAGAAACCCACGTTGAACGGCACCAATGGCGTGGAAACCTACGGTGAATTCATCTCGCCGTATTACTCCTTCAACGTTAATGCAACCAGCGGCACGGTGTGGGATCACGGCGTGCCGGTCAAGGTCACCGGAACCTCCTGGTACGACCACGAGTGGGCCAACGGTATTCCCGGCGATGCCAAAAGCGGATGGACCTGGTTCGGCGTGTCGCTGGACGACAACAGCCAATACAACATCAGTTTCTTCATCAAGGGCGACGGCACGGTCGATCAGGCGCTCGCCGTCAAGACCGCCGACGGGCACTACACGCCGCTCGATCCCAGTGCGCTCAAGCTCCAACGGATCGGCAGCTGGACGAGTCCCAATACCGGCTACACCTATCCGGCGCAATGGAAGGTCACCTTGCCGGACGGCGCCATCACCATCACGCCGATGCTGCAGGACGCCGAGCTGTATGCGCCGGCCACGCAGAAGTTCTATTTCGAGGGTCCGGCCAAGGTGGTCGGCACCGTGGCGGGGAAATCGATCACCGGCAAGGCGTTCGCCGAAATGAATCCGTGGGGCGTGGAATGGGGTGCGCGCGTCCTGCCTTGAAGTCGTCCAATCGCATCCAGCCAGCATGACATCCGTCATCACTTTTCAGGGGATCACAATGCGTCTATCCACCAGAACGTTCAGCCGCTTCCGCGGCTGGCTCGCCGCTGCCATGGTCATCGCGTGCGGCTTCTCGTCCGCACCCGCGGCCGCGCAGGTGTTCGAAGAGCCTGCACCGATACAATTGCCGCGCGACGAAGGTCCGCACCACAGCCAGTTGGAATGGTGGTATTTCGTCGGCCACCTGTATGGCGTGGACCCGAGCGGTGCCAAGCGCGAGTTCGGTTACGAAGTCACCGTGTTCCAGTTGTGGCCGATCGGCTCCGGACCTGCCACCTACTCCTGGCACTTCGCGGTGACCGACGTCAACAACAAGCTGCACAAGGTGGAAGAGCGCGTCGTCACCGAGCAGATTCCCGATCGGAAGGGATCGTTCGATTTCACCAACAAGGACTGGTCGATCAGCGGTTCGCAGCAGAATTACACGATCAAGGGCGCCCTCGGCGATGGACGCTTCGCCATCGACCTCAAGACCAGCAGCGACTTGCCGTTCGTGCTGCACAACGGCAATGGCGTGGTGGACTACCGGCCCATCGCCAAGACCTCCGCCTACTACTCGTCCACGGCGCTGGATACCGAAGGCACGGTCTACGACAACGGCGTGCCGATCAAGATCATCGGCACCTCGTGGCAGGATCGCCAGTGGTTCGTGAAGGGCATGGCGTCGGACGAAAACGGCTCGTTCTTCGGCGGCGGCTGGAACTGGTTCGCCATCCAGATGGATAACGACACCCAGTACATGCTGTATTACCTGCAGGATCCCAACACCGGCGCCATCACCAACAAGTTCGGCACGCGCGTGTCCAAGGGCGTGGCGACCCCGGTGTCCGGCAACCAGATGGACCTACAGCGGCTGGCGACCTGGACGAGTCCGAACTCCGGCTACACCTACGAGTCGAAGTGGAACGTGATCCTGCCGGAAGGCAACCTGCTCATCACGCCGCTGGTCGACGACCAGGAGATGCTCTGGACCGGGCACCGCACGTATTGGGAAGGCGCGTCGCAAGTGGTCGGCACCCTCAACGGCGCCGCCGTGACCGGCCGCAGCTACGTCGAAGTCAATCCGTGGCGGCAGCCCTACACCTCGCTGCCCTGATCGACCCGACGCATTGCCGTGGTTGTGTTCCAGGCGGAGAAATCCGCCTGGAACATCTGTATCTGAGGGGGCTGTGGCCCTCAGTAGCCGTGGCATCGTGCCGAGCGGCGATGGCCGGCGCTCAGTGGACCGATTACGCGACCGCCAGTCCTGAACGATGCGGCGGAAGCAAGTGTAAAAAAGCGTCCCAGGCGATCGACATCCGGGCGCGCATGCGCGATGCCGCCGATCACCTGTCCGCAAGGCGTGCCCACGCCAGGTCGTGCGGCGAATTGGGCAGACATCCGCCGTACCCAGCCGGCAGCGATGCAACCGTGTCCCGGATGCCTTACGCGCTGCGGGCCACCGGCGCCTGTGCGGGCTCGCCCCGGTCCAACTGCCGGTAAGCGATGGCCTCGGTCAGGTGCGCGGTGGCGATGCGCTCGCTTGCGTCCAGGTCGGCGATGGTGCGGGCTACGCGCAGGATCCGATGCAGCGAGCGCGCCGACAGCCGCAGACGTTCGATGGCCTGTTCCAGCAGCGCCTCGTCGCGTGGCTGCAGGCGGCAGTCGCGGAGGGTGTCGCTGTGGCCGAGCTGGCCGTTGGGCCGGCCGGCACGCGCCTGCTGGCGTTGCCGGGCCAGCTCCACGCGCTCGCGCACGACGGCGCTGGCTTCGCCGGGCGTCGCATCGGCGCGCAGCGCCTGTGGCGGGAGTCGTGGCACTTCCACGTGCAGGTCGATGCGGTCCAGCAGTGGGCCGGAGATGCGCGCGCGGTAGCGCCGCACCGCGTCCTCGCTGCAGCGGCAGCGGCCGCTGGGGTCGCCGGCCCAGCCGCAGGGGCAGGGATTCATTGCCGCCACCAACTGGAAGCGCGCGGGAAACTCGGCGCTGCGCGCCGCGCGCGACACGGTCACCTGGCCCGACTCCAGCGGCTCGCGCAGCACTTCCAGCGCATGCCGGTTCCACTCCGGCAGTTCGTCCAGGAACAACACGCCGTGGTGCGCCAGGGAGATCTCGCCCGGGCGCGGATGGGTGCCGCCGCCGACCAGCGACACCGCACTGGCGGTGTGGTGCGGTGCGCGGTACGGGCGTTGCCGCCAGCGCGACGGATCCACGCCGCGGCCGCTGACCGAGGCGATGGCCGCGCTCTCCAGCGCCTCGGCCTCGCTGGCCTCGGGCAGGATCCCGGGCAGGCGCGAGGCCAGCAGGGTCTTGCCGCAGCCCGGGCTGCCGATCAGCAGCAGGTGGTGATGCCCGGCCGCGGCGATCTCCAGGGCGCGCCGCGCCTGCGCCTGGCCGCGCACGTCGCTCAGGTCGGGAAAGGGTGCGGCGACCGCGGGCGGCGCCGTTGCGGCGGGCAGGGTCTTGCTGCCGTTGAGCAGCGCGCAGACCTCCAGCAGAGTGCGCGCGGTGAAGGCCTGCACATGTTGCGCCAGTGCGGCCTCGGCGCCGTTGTCGGCCGGGACGATGAGGGTGCGGCCGGCCTGGGCGGCGGCCAGCGCGGCCGGCAGGACGCCGTCGACCGGGCGCAGTTCGCCGGTCAGGGCCAGTTCGCCGAGGAATTCGTACTGGCCGAGCACCTGCGGGTCGAGCTGGCCCGCGGCGGCGAGGATGCCCAGCGCGATCGGCAGGTCGAAGCGGCCGCCCTCCTTGGGCAGGTCGGCCGGGGCCAGGTTGACGGTGATCCGCCGTGCGGGGAATTCGTACTGCGCGCAGAGCAGGGCGGCGCGCACGCGATCGCGCGACTCGCGCACCGCCGCCTCGGGCAGGCCGACGATCTGCGTGGTCGGCAGGCCGCCGGACAAATGGACTTCGACCCGAACCGGAGGCGCAAGCACCCCCGCGCGGGCACGGCTGTGCACCAGCGCCAGGCTCATGGTGGCGGGTGGATCAGGTGTTGGCGCTGGGCGTCTGGCCGCTGCGCGCCGCTTCCAGCGCGGCGACGCTGCGCTCCAGCGCTTCGAGCTTCTCGCGGGTGCGCAGCAGCACCGCGCGCTGTACTTCGAACTCCTCGCGGGTGACCAGGTCCAGCTTGCCCAGCCCGGCCTGCAGCGCGCTCTTGAAGGTGCTCTGCAGTTCGTCGCGGGATTGGCGCAGGCCCGGCGGCACCAGGTCGCTGAGGCGGCGGGCGAGGTCGTCGAGATGGTTGAGGTCGATCATGGCTGTGCTCCGGCAGGTGGCGTCAGAGTGCGGCACCCGGCAGGTCGGGACCATCGGGATCGGACGCGGCGCGCTGTCGGAAAATTCCGGTGTTGGGGGCGCGCGATCATTGAACCCGACGGCCGCCGATCGCGCAACCGCGCTATCCTGAGGCCATTGTGATTGGAGAACGCCGCATGAAGATGATCATGGCCGTGATCAAGCCGTTCAAGCTCGACGACGTGCGCGAAGCGCTCGCCGCGCAGGGCGTGGCCGGCATCACTGTCACCGAGGTCAAGGGCTTCGGCCGGCAGAAGGGCCACACCGAGCTGTACCGCGGCGCCGAGTACGTGGTCGATTTCCTGCCGAAGGTGAAGCTGGAAGTGGCGGTCAGCGAAGACCAGGTCGAGCGCGTGGTCGAGGCCATCGTCAAGGCCGCCGCCACCGGCAAGATCGGCGACGGCAAGGTGTTCGTCTACGACCTGGGTACCGTGGTGCGGATCCGCACCGGCGAACTGGATGCCGACGCGCTGTAGTGCGCTATGCGGTTCTTCGATCCGGCGCCCCCGCGCGTCGGCGCTGACATGTTCGTGTTCCGTCCGTGTGGCAATCAACTGTCATGCCGCCGCGACACGCGAGGTGGCGCGCTTTCCGATGGCGTAATGCGTCGGGACTGAAGTCCCTTCCACAGTGCACTCGGCGAGTTCGCCGCAAGCCCCTGTGGGAGTCAACTGTGATGCAACCGCGACAAGCGAAGCCGAAAGCCGACGGACGCTCTCCGTCGTCGGGACTGAAGTCCCTCCCACAGCGCAGTCCTCCGACAAGGCTAGTGCGCCCCTGTGGGAGTCAACTGTCATACCGCGGCGATGACCGGGGAGCGTACGGGGCGTGATCGCGTGCGATGGCATTGAGCCAGCGCAGGAACGTGTGCATGCAGGCGACGATGGCGACCTTGGCTGGTTTGCCGGCCGCGCGGCGGGTCGGCAGCGGTATCGGCGCACGCCCGAATGCGCGCGCCGATGCCGACGGCGGCGATCAGCCGCCCAGCGCCTCGGCCACGAACGGCGGCAGCACCTGGGTGCCGGTGTGCAGGTGCGCGCTGTAGTAGCGGGTGGCGAACGGCTTGGCCGCGGCGTCGTCCTGGCGGAAGTCGAAACCGCCCTGCTTGCGCGCCATGGTCACGCTCCACCAGCCGGTCGGGTAGCACGGCTGCGGGAACGGCACGGTGTGGAAGCTGGCGAAGCCGGCCTTGCCCATCTCCGCGCGCATTTCCTTGATCAGGTCCAGCAGCGCCAGCGGCGATTCGGACTGCTGCACCAGGATGCCGTCGTCCTTCAGCGCCTTGAAGCAGCTCTCGTAGAAGGCCTTGTTGAACAGGCCTTCGGCCGGGCCGACCGGGTCGGTGGAGTCGACGATGACGATGTCCACACTGCCGGCCGGGCAGTTGGCCATGTAGGCCACGCCGTCGTCGAACAGCAACTCGGCGCGCGGGTCGCCGTTGGATTCGCACAGCTCCGGGAAGTACTTCTCGGCCATGCGCGTGACCTGCTCGTCGATGTCGCACTGGGTGGCGCTTTCCACGCCCGGGTGCTTGAGCACTTCGCGCAGGGTGCCGCAGTCGCCGCCGCCGATGATCACCACGCGCTTGGGCGCGGCGTGGGTGAACAGCGCCGGGTGGCTGATCATCTCGTGGTAGAAGAAGTTGTCGCGCGTGGTCAGCATCACCGCGCCGTCGATCACCATCAGCTTGCCCCAGTCGGTGGTGTCGTAGATCTCGATCTTCTGGAACGGCGACTGCACCTCGTCCAGCTTGCCGGTGATGCGGTAGCCGATGGCCGAGCCGGTGGGCTGGAAGTGTTCGATGTACCAGTTGTCGTTGGCGCTCATGCAGATGTCCTAGGAAAGCAAGAAATGAAGCGGCGATTCCTTCTCCCACCGGGAGAAGGTGGCGCGAAGCGCCGGATGAGGGTCGGGCGCAGCCTCGTGCAGCCAAGCCACGCGACGCTGTTACCACGCTCTCGCCGGATGAGGCTCGTGCGCAGCCTCGCGTAGCCAGGCCACGCGGGACTGTGACCGCGCCCTCTCCGGATGAGGGCGAGGCGCAGGCCACGCCAGGCGCCCGCGAACCCGGCCCGGCTCCACCAGGAGCCGAGGGTGTCGGAACGGCGCGGATTGTAACGGACCCCACGCGTAGCAGGGGTTACAATCCACGCCCTTTTTCCGTCAGCCGAGCCGCCACGATGAGCGATTGGTCCCTCGACCAAGCCCGCAAGACCTACTCGATCCCGCACTGGGCCGACGGGTACTTCGATGTGGACGCGGCCGGCCGGGTGGTGGTGCGGCCGCAGGGCGCCGACGGCGTGGCGATCGCGCTGCCGGAGGTGGTGGACGCCGCGCGCGCGGCCGGGGCCAAGCTGCCGATGCTGGTGCGCTTCCCGGACATCCTCGGCGAGCGCCTGGGCAAGCTGCAGAGCGCCTTCGCCCAGGCCCAGGCCGACTGGGACTACACCGGCGGCTACACCGCGGTGTACCCGATCAAGGTCAACCAGCACCGTGGCGTGGCCGGCACCCTGGCCAGCCACCAGGGCGAAGGCTTCGGCCTGGAGGCGGGCAGCAAGCCGGAACTGATGGCGGTGCTGGCGCTGTCGCGGCCGGGCGGGCTGATCGTCTGCAACGGCTACAAGGACCGCGAATACATCCGCCTGGCGCTGATCGGGCGCAAGCTCGGCCTGCAGACCTTCATCGTCATCGAGAAGCCGTCGGAGCTGAAGCTGGTGCTGGAGGAAGCGCGCGCGCTGGACGTGAAGCCGGGCCTGGGCGTGCGCATGCGCCTGGCCTCGCTGGGCGCGGGCAAGTGGCAGAACAGCGGCGGCGACAAGGCCAAGTTCGGGCTGTCGCCGCGGCAGGTGCTGGACCTGTGGAAGACCCTGCGCGACACCGAGTACGCCGACGCGCTGAACCTGCTGCACTTCCACATGGGCTCGCAGATCTCCAACGTGCGCGACATCGCCAACGGCATGCGCGAGGCCACCCGCTATTTCGTCGAACTGTCCAAGCTGGGCGCCAAGATCAGCCACGTCGATGTCGGCGGCGGCCTGGGCATCGACTACGAAGGCACCCGCTCGCGCAGCTACTGCTCGATCAACTACGGCCTGCACTCCTACGCCAGCAACATCGTGCAGCCGCTGGCCAGCGCCTGCGAGGAGCACGGCCTGGCGCCGCCGCGCATCGTCACCGAGTGCGGGCGTGCGATGACCGCGCACCATGCGGTGCTGATCGCCAACGTGTCGGAGGTGGAGCAGGCGCCGGAAGGCCGCGTGCCGGACGCGCACGACGACGAGCCGGCTGCGATCCGTCACCTGCGCGAGATCCATGCCGAGCTCGACCAGCGCCCGGCGGTGGAACTGTTCCAGGAAGCGCAGCACTTCCACGCCGAAGGCCTCAGCGGCTACGCCCTGGGCCAGATCGACCTGACCCATCGCGCGCGCATCGACGACCTGTTCTACGCCATCGCCCACGGCGTGCGCGCGCGGCTGAGCCACGAGGAAAAGAGCCACCGCCCGGTGCTGGACGAACTCAACGAGCGCCTGGTCGACAAGTACTTCGTCAACTTCAGCGTGTTCGAATCGATTCCCGACGTGTGGGCGATCGACCAGGTGTTCCCGATCGTGCCGATCGAGCGCCTGAACGAGGCGCCGGCGCGGCGCGGCGTGGTCTGCGACATGACCTGCGATTCCGACGGCATGGTCAAGACCTACGTCGAGAACGAAAGCCTGGACAGCTCGCTGCCGCTGCACGCGTTGCGCCCGGGCGAGAGCTACCGCATCGGCTTCTTCCTGGTCGGCGCGTATCAGGAGATCCTCGGCGACATCCACAACCTGTTCGGCGACACCGACGCGGTGGAGGTGGCGGTGGAGGGCGACGGCTACCGTATCGCCCAGCAGCGCCGCGGCGACACCACCGACGTGATGCTGGACTATGTCGGCTACCGCCTGGACGACCTGCGCGCCGCCTACGCCGAACGCGTGGCCGCCGCGCAGCTGCCGGCCGCGCAGGCGACGGAACTGGCCGACGCGCTCGAAGCCGGTCTGACCGGCTACACCTACCTGTCGGACGAACCGCTGGGCTGACAGCGCGCGATCCGCTCAAGCCCCTCTCCCCCCGGGAGAGGGGTTGGGGTGAGGGTACGTCCGCGCACGCGAGCATGGGGTTGGTCGCATAGCGCAGCGGCTGCGTTTCTAGGCGCGATGCGATGGTGCGCACGCCCGTGGACTGCCGCCGCCGCAACCGCCAACGCAGCCAGTAAGCTGCGCGCTCCCCACCGCCGCCTTCCTACGATGCGCTATCCCGGTCTCGACCTGCTGCGCGCCATCGCCATCGTCTGGGTGATGCTGTTCCATTCCTTCGTGGTCGGTGGGCTGGGGCCGGACTGGCAGTGGCTGTCGCGCTACGGCTGGATGGGCGTGGACCTGTTCTTCGTGCTCAGCGGCTTTTTGATCGGCGGCCAGGTGCTGGCGCCGCTGGCCCGCGGCGAGCGGCTGCACTACGGCTAGTTCTACCGCCGCCGTGCCTACCGCATCCTGCCGGCGTACACGGCGGTGCTGGCGCTGTACCTGGCCTGGCCCGGTTTCCGCGAAGCGCCCGGGATCGCGCCGTGGTGGCTGTTCGCCAGTTTCACCCTCAACCTGGGCATCGACTACGCCAACCAGCAGGCGTTCTCGCATGCCTGGTCGCTGTGCGTGGAAGAGCATTTCTACCTGGTGTTCCCGCTGCTGGCGGCGTGGATGCTGCGGCGGCCGTCGGCGCCGCGTTTCGTGGCGCTGTGCGTGGCCGTGGTGCTGGCCGGCGTCGCCCTGCGCAGCGCCATCTGGCTGCACGACAGCGCGCTGGATCGCATCGGCGCCGGACTGCAGCGCAACTGGTTCATCGAGGATCTCTACTACCCCACCTGGAACCGCCTGGACGGCCTGCTGGCCGGCGTGGCGCTGGCGGTGCTGAAGACCTTCCGGCCGCAGCACTGGCAGCGGCTGCAGCGCCACGCCAACGCCCTGGCGCTTGCCGGCATCGTGGTCTGCGCGCTGGCGATGTGGCTGTTCCGCGACCGCACCGGCCTGCTCGGCAACGCGATCGGCTGGCCGGTGCTGTCGCTGGGATTGGCGCTGCTGGTCGGTGCCGGCGCCTCCACGCAGGGATGGCTGGGGCGTTGTCAGGTGCCGGGTGCGGCCTGGCTGGCCGCGGTGTCCTATAGCCTGTACCTGAGCCACAAGGCCGCGTTCCATCTGACCCAGGCGTGGTCCGGTGCGCAACTGGACGGGCGTGGGCCGCTCGCCTTCGCTGCCTATGCCGGCGTGGCGCTGCTGTTCGCGGCCGTCCTGCACTACGCAGTGGAGCAGCCGTTCCTGCGCCTGCGCGAGCGGAGCAGCGCGCCGGTCGCGACGGCGGCGCGAGGCTGAACGCACGGTGGCCGACCCGTGCGGCACACCCCTGTAGCACCGCGGTGGATCGTGCTAGCGTGCGCGCCTTCATGGACGAATAGGGGAATGCAATGCCGACGATCACATGCCGTGGCTGGGTCCTGCTGCTGAGCTGCGGACTGGCCGCCGCCGGCCAGAGCGCCGCACAGGTGCGCACGTCGCCGACCGTGGACAGCACGCCGAAGATCCGCCAGACCTCGCCCAGCCTGCTGTTCGACAAGGCGGCAGCCGAGGCCGCGCTGGCCAAGGGCCATGCGACCATCACCGGCGTGGCCTGTGCCTATCACGACAAAGGCATGTATCTGGCCGACAACCGCAAGGTCATGCTGTTCCCGGCGACCCCGTACTTCGAACAATGGGTCGCCCTGCGCAAGAAGTCGGACCGCAGCAAGGAAGCGGTGACCATGTCCGATCAGGCCTACAACACCCGGGTGGAAACCCAGACCGACGCCAAGGGTGCGTTCCAGTTCACCGACATGCTGCCCGGCCGTTACATCCTGGCCATGCAGTTCGAGTTCAACCAGGCCAAGTCGCGCGATGTGTACGTGGGCAGCAGCTACGGCGATGCCGCGCAGGTGGACCATTACGAGCGCCAGGACTACACGGTTGCGCGCAACGACGAGATGTTCAGGGACGTGGAAATCAAGGGCGACGACAGCGTCGTCAAGACCTCGATCAGTAGTGGCGGCGGACTGATCGGCAAGATGTTGCCCTGCAAGTAATCCCGGTACTGCTGCAGGCGCTGCTGTTGGGTGTGGCGCGCGGTGGCAGGTCGCGCGCCACACCATCGGCGCGGCGTGTCATGCCGCCGTCGCTCGCCCATCCCCGACCAGCGCCGCATGCGCCGCCTGCAGGCGCTGTTGCAGGATCTCCGCCAGCCGCGCCACCGCCGGTGGCGGCACGGCGACCGCGCGATGCAGGCCCAGCCCCAGCGCCGGCAGCGTCGGCAGGCCGCCGGCGCCGGGCGGGAGCAGGGCCAGTCCGGCCGGCACACCGGCCGGCGTGCGCAGGGTGATGCCCAATCCGGCGCGCACCGCGGCCCACACGCCGCCGAGGCTGGCGCTGGTGAAGGCGATGCGCCACGGGATGCCGGCACGGTCCAGTGCGGTGGTCGCGGCCGTGCGCAGCAGGCAGGGTGCTTCAAGCATCACCAGCGGCAGCGGCGCTTCACCGCTCCAGCTGGCCGTCGCGGGCAGGCTGCTGCGCTCGGCGGCGGCGATCCAGCGCAGCGGCCACGCCGCTTGCGCCTGCCGATGCGCCGAGGCCGCGCCGGACTCCCAGGCCAGCGCCAGATCCAGTTGTCCGGCCTCCACCCGCGCCAGCAGTTCCTGGTGGCGGGCGATGCGTGCTTCGATTCGCACCTGCGGGTGGGCGCGGGCGAAGCGCCCGAGCACGTCCGGCAGCATGTGCTCGCCGAAATCCTCCTGCAGGCCCAGCCGCACCCAGCCCTGCAGCGCCGTGTCCTGCAGCGCCACGACCGCCTCGTCGTTGAGCTCGAGCAGCCGCCGCGCGTAGCCCAGCAGCGCTTCGCCGGCCTCGGTCAGGGCCAGGCCGCGGCCCTGGCGGCGCAGCACCGGTTGCCCGGCCTGCTCCTCCAGCTTCTTCAGCTGCGCGCTGATCGCCGAGGTGGAGCGCCCGCGGCGGTCGGCCGCCCTGGCGAAGCTGCCCAGTTCCACGCCGGCGACGAAGCTGCGCAGTGCGTCGAGGTCGAAAGTCACGGGGCGCATCGGTCGATCCTGTTTTTCCGAATGGTCGGTTCGATATTTTCCGATTTTTCGGAAGGTCTCGCGCGACTAGGCTGTGCCCGTTCCCACTGCGAGACCTCCGATGTCCGACCCTGGTACGCCGTTTCCTTCCCCGCAGGCCGCGTTCGGCGACATCGCGCCGGCCTTCGCCCGCCTCACCGACGAGGTGTTGTTCGCCGAGATGTGGCAGCGCCCCGGGCTGTCGCCACGCGAACGCAGCCTGGTCACCGTGGCGGCGCTGGTGGCGCTGTCCCGCCTGGAGCAGTTGCCGCTGCACCTGGCCCGCGCGCTGGACAACGGCCTGGACCGCGACACCCTGGCCGAAGCCATCACCCACCTGGCGTTCTACGCCGGTTGGCCGTGCGCGGCGTCCGCACTGCCGTTGCTGCGCACAGCCGCGGCGGCGGCGCCGGCCATGACGGAGACGCGCTGATGCCGTACGCCCGCATCTCGCTGCTGCGCGGCCACGCGCCCGCCTACCTGCGCGCGCTGTCGGCCAGCCTCTACCAGGCCATGCACGAGGCCTTCGAGGTGCCCGCCGGCGACTGCTTCCAGGTCATCCATCAGCACGACCCGGACGAACTGGTGTTCGACCGCCATTACCTGGGTGGGCCGCGCTCGGATGGCTTCGTGCTGATCGCCATCACCGCCGGCCGCGAACGCAGCGCCGCCTGCAAGCAGGCGTTCTACCGGCGCCTGGTCGAGTTGCTGGCGATCGCGCCGGGGATCGCGCCGGAGGACGTGATGGTCAACATCGTCACCACCGCGGCGCAGGACTGGTCCTTCGGCGGCGGCCGCGCCGGCATCACGGCCAGCGGAGCGCCGGCATGATCGCCATGCAGTACAGCATCGCGTTGCCGGCGGACTACGACATGGCCATCATCCGCCGCCGCATCGCCGACAAGGGGCCGCTGCTCGACACGCTGCCGGGGCTGCAGTTCAAGGCCTACCTGGTCGCCGATCGCACCGATCCGCTCCTGCCCGGCCGGCAGAACCTGTATGCGCCGTTCTACCTGTGGCGCGATGCCGCGGCGATGCATGCCTTCCTCGCCGGGCCCGCGTTCGCCGCGCTGTGCGACGCCTTCGGCCGCCCGGCGGTGCAGACGTGGATGGTCGGCACGGCATGGTCGTCCGCGGCGCTGCGCACGGCGCGCTACGCCACGCGCGTGCTTCAGGCAGCTTCGCCTGCCTTGGGGGACGACCTCGCCGACGCGCACGCGCCCGACGAACGCGTGCTGGCCACGGTGAGCGGTTATGAATCGCAGGGATGGACGCTCCTGCATTTCCGCCTGTGGCGCGAGCTGCCGCCGGCAGACGACGAGGCACAGCGCTATGCCGTGCATCACCTCAGCGCACCCGGCGCGATCGGCGCAGCCGGGTGAAACAGCTGGGTCGCACGCTCAGTACATGTTCTTCTTGTAGTCGGCCTGCAGCCCCTTGCGGACCACGCCGGGCACCGAGACCGCCGCGCGCATCAGCGCGGCCTGGGCACCACGCGCGCCGCTGAGCCTGACGTGGTCGCGGAAGATCGCCGACGGATCCAGGTCGTGTGCGATGGCGGCGGGCGGCCAACGGTCGAAGCGACCCAGCGCCGGGCTGTGCGTGTCTTCGAGGAGCGCGGGCAGCACCCGTACCGCCAGATGCGGAACGCGGTCATCGACGGCGAGCGCGTTGCGGATCGCCTCATCGGTGCTTGGGCGGGCGAGACCTTCGATGCGCACGCAGCGCGCGCTGCCGGGGCGTAGCGCCAGCAGCGCGATTTGCGGCCGCGCCAGCAGGTTGCCGATGCTGTCGACGCGGCGGTTGCCCGGCCGGTCGGCAAACCACCAGGCGTCGCGGTGGGCTTGCAGCAAGGCCCCGGCGCGATCGCCGCGCGGGCTGACATCGACGCGGCCCTCGGCATCGGCGGTGGCCAGGATCAGCAGCCGGCAGCTGGCGAGCAATCCCTCCGGCGTTTCCGCCGGCGTGGCGCCGGTCTGCGCCTCGGCGTGCCACCAGTCGGCGCGGAGCAGGGCCTTGGCGCAGTGCAGATAGCATTCCTCGACCGCGACGAACACGCGCGTGCCGTCGTCGCCGGCGATGCGGCCATTGATCCGCAGGGTCTCGCCCAGGCCGGGCACCAGGAACAGCGAGCCGAAGCCGGCGCCGACATGCGCGTGGGCCGCATCCAGCGCCTGCAGCGGGATCGACAGCAAATGCGGAGTGTCGCCGCGCGCGAAGCCGGGCGCGCCGCTGCCCGCGCTCAGCGCCAGGCGCTGGCTGGCGACGCCGGCGAACAGCAAGGGACTGGCGGCCAGCCAACGCAACGCGTGCGCGTCCAGGTGGTCGATCACCTTCAGGTCGCGCGGGCCGGGCAGGCGGCCCACGCAGTCCTGCAGCTGCGCCGCGTCGGTGACGAAGTCGGTCATCGTGGCGTCTCCCGCAAAGGGAAGGCGACGTGGTCGAGCAAAGAGGGAGAGAGCATCGCAAGGCACTCCTGTGAACGAGGGAGGCTTGCGCAAAGGCTGGCGACGCCTGGAACCGTATCACACACGCGGCGGACGCCGCTTCGGACGACTGCGCGGCCCGCCTTGGCCGCATGACGCCGTTACAACCGCAGTTCGAACCCGAGATAGGCCGAACGCCCGGGTGCTGGCGAGAACATCGGCTGGTCGTTGCCGCCCCAGAAGAAGTTGTCGTACCAGACGTAGGCGTAGCGGCTGTCGGTGAGGTTCTTCACCTGCAGGTCGAGGCTGGTGCGCGGGCCGAGCTGGTAGCGCACGCTGGCGTCGACCACGCGGAAGCCGCCGTACTTGCCCTGCGCATTACGCTCGTCGATGTAGTAGTCGCCCTGTGCGCGCGCCTGCAGCCCGAACTTCCAGCGTGCGTTGGGCCGGTAGTCGACGCCGGCGTTGCTGATGTAGCGCGGGGTGGAGAACACCTCGCGTCCGCGCAGCGGTTCGCCGGTCGCGGTGAAGGCGCTGACCACCTTGGCTTCCTGGATCGCGTGCGACAGCCACAGCGTCCAGCGCTCGCCCAGTTGCGAGCTCAGTTGCAGGTCCACGCCTTGCCGGCGGGTCTGGCCAAGCCCGACCGTGGTGCCGGTGCTGGGCATGTTGGCCACCTCGTCGGTGGCATCCTGACGCCAGACCGCCACGCGCGCCTCGGTGCCGGCGACCGGCTGCAGCTTCAGGCCCAGCTCCTTGCCGGTATTGATCGAGGGCCGGAATGCGCTTTGCCCGGGCGTCAGGTAGGCCGGGGCGGTGGAGCCGGTGAGGATCTGGAAGGTGCGGCCCCAGTTGGCATACACACTCAGTTGCGGGGTCAGCGCATAGATCACGCTGAGCTTGGGCTGGTCGATCCAGCCATAGCGCTGCAGTGGCGCATGGATACCGCCGGGCAGCGCGGTGTCGCCGGAGAAGCGGTCGACGCGGTACGCGGGGACGATCTTCAGCGCATCGCTCGGTTGGATCACCGCCTGCAGGTACAGACCGAGATTGTCCAGGCTGTAGCGGTCGTCGTTCTGCACGCGTGCCGGGGCGCGATCGAAATCGGTCGGCACGCTGTACGCGTAGCGCGCGCGTCGGTAGCGGTTGTCCTGGTGCTCGGCGTTGAGGCCTGCTTCCACGCTGAGCAGGTCGCTGGCCTGCCAGGTGATGGTGCTGAGCAGGCCGGTCTGGGTTTCGTCCCACTGCCGGCGCTGCCGCGGCGCGTTGCCCAGCGGGTAGCTGGTGAAGGTGACCCGGCGGTCGTCCTGGTAGCGGTTGAGGTACAGCGTGTTGCGCAGCTGCAGGCCGTCGCCGAGCCTGAAGTCGGCGTGCACGCTGGCCTGGCGCATGTCGCGGTCGTCGCCATCGTTGGCGTTCTTCGGCGGCGACTGGTCGCGGTCCTCGGCCAGTTCGGTGGCAGTGAGGAAACCCGGTTCGTCGGCCTCGTGGTGGTAGACGCGGGCGATCAGGCCGATGCGTGCGGCATCGTCCTCCTCGCCATAGAACCACTTGCCGCCGAGGGTGTACTTGCGCGAGGTGTCGTGCGCACGATAGCCGTGCGCGGCCTGCACGCCGACGAAGTAGTTCTGCGCAAGGCCATCGGCCTCATGGCCGGCGGCATACTGCAGTTCGCGCGTGGCGAAGCTGCCGCCACTCAGCCGCAGGTCCTGGTAGTTGCCGCCCTGGCGGGTGGCGATGTTGAAATTGCCGCCGATGTTGTGCAGGCCGTAGCGCGGGTCGTTGGTGCCGCGCACCACTTCGATGTAGGCGATCTCCAGCGGGAAGATCATGTCGATGAAGCGCTGGTTGCCGCTGTTGACGTTGCTCGGCACGCCGTCGATCAGCACCTTGATGCCGTTGAGGTAGCCCTCGCCGTTGAAGGCGCGGAAGGTGACCTTGCCGGACTCGGCGCCCTGCCGGGTTTCGGTGAGCTGCATGCCGGGCATCTGCCCGAGCAGTTCCCAACTGTTCATGACGTTCTTGTCGCCGATCTGCTCGCTGCCAAGTACGTCGACCGAGCTGAGGATGTTGCGCGTGGACAGCGAAGCGGCGCTGTGGCGCCGCGCTTCCACGGTGCCGAGTGTCGTGGTTGTGGTCGTGTCGGTTGTTGTCGTCTGCGCGGCGCCGTCGCCGGCCGCGAGTCCAGCCAGCACGGCGAGGGCACGGGAATCGATCTTCATGGTGTCTGCGAAAGAAAGTGGAGTGGAGGCTGGCGGCAGTGGCGCGGCTGCAGGCGAGCGGGTGGTGCACGGTCCGATCCACGAACACGGTGCCACAAAAGTGATGTTATATCATTTCTTTAAAAGCTGTCGGAATCGCCGTGTGGCGACACCAGAAGTGCTGCCTTCGCCATGCAGGTAGCCGAGGGCCTTCGCCACGATGGCGGGAGACGTTGGAGGTGTCGTGGGGCCGCGCGTGGCGGCCCCGCGGCCGTTCAGGCCGGTTGCCGCGCGACCTGGAAGCCGGCGAAGGACTGCGTCACCGGCATGATTTCCAGCCGATTGATGTTCAGATGCGGCGGCAGCGTCGCCACCCAGAAGATCTGTTCGGCGATGTCCTCGGCGGTCATCGGCTGCGCGCCCTGGTAGAGCGTGTCCGAGGCCTTCTGGTCGCCATGGGTGCGGACCAGGGTGAACTCGGTCTCGGCCATGCCCGGTTCGATCGCGGTCACGCGCACGCCGGTGCCGTGCAGGTCCGAGCGCAGGCCCAGCGAGAACTGGCTGACGAAGGCCTTGGTGCCGCCGTAGGTGTTGCCGCCGGGGTAGGGGTACAGCGCGGCGACGGAACTGATGTTGATGATCGCGCCGCGGCGCTGGATCAGCGTCGGCAGCAGGCGATGGGTCAGCGTCACCAGCGCGGTGATGTTGGTGTCGATCATCGTGCGCCAGTCGTCCAGTTGCGCGGCCTGCGCCGGCGCGGTGCCCTGCGCCAGGCCGGCGTTGTTGACCAGCAGGTCGATGCCGCGAAAGGCTTCGGGCAGTGCCGCCAGCATCGCGTCCAGGGCGTCGGCATCGCGGATGTCGAAGGCGGCGATGTGCACGCGCTCGGCGCCGAAGGCGTCCAGCAGCGGCTGCAGGCGCTCGGCGCGGCGGCCGGTGGCGATCACGCGCCAGCCGGCATCGACGAAGCGGCGCACGGCGGCAGCGCCGAAACCGGAGGTGGCGCCGGTGATCAGGGCAGTCTGAGTCATGGTGGGGCCGGGAATGGGGAGTGGGGAATCGGGAATGGTAAAAGCAAAACGCGGTCGCGGGCGTCGACGGCGGCGTATGAAGTCAGCTTGGATGATTGATTGCGGCCAGTGCCAGCGCGACAGCTGCAGATCCCAAGCGCCGTGATGCGCCTTACTTGTCGCAGGGAACGGGGCAGCGCCCGCTTCCCCTCTTCCCCGATTGCTTCCGGCCTTACTGCGCCTTGTCCGAAGTCGCCAGCAGGCCGTTGCCATCGAACGACAGCATCATCTCAGGACCGGCACGGCCCAATATCGGTGGTGACGACGCACGCACGCACGCGAAGGTGAGAGCGGCACGGAACCCGCTCCTCCCATTCCCGAATCCCGGCTTCACTGCGCCTTGCCCGCAGTCGCCAGCAGGCCTTTGCCATCGAACGACAGCGTCATCACAGGACCAGCGCGGCCCAATATCGGTGATGACGACGCACGCACGCGAAGGTGAGAGCGGCACGGAACCCGCTCCTCCCATTCCCGACTCCCGAATCCCGGCCTCACTGCGCCTTGATCGCGATCGCCGATAGCCCGCTGCCGTTCAACTTCTGCTTGGCCTCGGCCAGCTCGCTGGCGGTGCCGTAGGGACCCATGCGCACGCGATAGACGGTCTTGCCGCTGATCTGCGCCGATTCCACGCGTGCCGACAGGCCCAGCATCGCCAGCTTGGCCTTGGTCGACTCGGCGTCGCCGGAGGCGCCGAACGAGCCGGCCTGCAGGATGTAGCGTGCGTTGTCGGGCGCCGCGGCCGCGGTCGCGGCTGCCGCCGCTGGGGCGGTGGTCGCGGCCGGCATGGCCGTGGCGGTCGCCGGCTTGGCGGCGGCGGGGGCGGCGCTGGCGGCCGCAGTCGGCGTCTCCGGCAGCGGGGTCGGATTGGCCGCCGTCGCGGTGGGCGCCGTGGCGACTGCAGCCGGCGTGGTGCCCGGCGCGGTCGTGCCGGCGGCAGCCTGTGCCTTGGCCTTGCGAATCGCCTCGGCGCGCGCGCTGGCAGCCAGTTCGGCGTCGGACATCTGCACTTCCTTGCCGGGCAGCAAGGTGTAGAAGTCGTACTGGGTCTGCGCGTCCTTCTTCGCCTCCGGCTTGGTGCTGCCGGCCGCGTTGGCGGCGGGCTTGGGCAGATCCGGGGCCGCATCGACATCGGCATCGGCCACCGGCGCCGGTTGCGCATCCGGATTGGCGCGCGGGCCGCCCACGCGCAGGAAGTCGCCGTCCTTCTTGAACAGGCCCGGCGCGCCGAGGAACACCACCGCGGCGATCGCCGCGCCGGCGATCAGCCACACCCATCCGGGCGTGCCGTTGCCGGTGTTGCGCCGGGCCTGTGTCTTACCGCGTCGTGCTGCCATTTACCGCTTCTCCACTCACATTTTTTCCGGGGCCGAGACGCCCAGGAGATTCAGACCGTTCGCCATTACTTGCTGTGCCGCCACCGCCAGGGTCAGCTTGGCGTTGCGTTCGCCAGCGTCGTCCACCAGCACCGGGGTGCCGTGGTACCAGGTGTGGAAGGCCGTGGCCAGTTCGCGCAGGTATTGCGCGATCAGATGCGGCTCCAGCGCATGCCCCGCATTCTCCACCACTTCCGGGTAGCGCGAGAGTTCCTGCATCAGTTCCAGCGAGGTCGCGTCGTTCAGCCGGTTCAGTTGCGCCTGGCCGTCGGCCTGGTCGTAGTCCAGCTTCTTCTCCTGCGCCTGGCGCAGCAGGCTGCACACGCGGGCATGCGCGTACTGCACGTAGAACACCGGATTGTCGTTGCTCTGCTGGCGCGCCAGGTCGATGTCGAAGGTGAGCTGCGAATCGGGCTTGCGCGCGATCAGGAACCAGCGCGTGGCGTCGCGGCCGGCTTCCTCGATCAGGTCGCGCAGGGTCAGGTAGCTGCCGGCACGCTTGGACAGCTTCACTTCCTCGCCGCCGCGCATCACCGTGACCATCTGGTGCAGCACGTACTCCGGCCAGCCCTTGGGGATGCCCAGGTCCATCGCCTGCAGGCCGGCGCGCACCCGCGCCAGCGAGCCGTGGTGGTCGGCGCCCAGCTCGGTGATGGCGCGCACATAGCCGCGCTGCCACTTGCTCAGGTGGTAGGCCACGTCCGGCACGAAGTAGGTGTAGCTGCCGTCGGACTTGCGCATCACGCGGTCCTTGTCGTCGCCGAAATCGGTGGATTTCAGCCACAGCGCGCCGCCGTCCTCGTAGGTGTGGCCGGAGGCGATCAGCTTCTGCACCGCCTCCTCGACCTTGCCGTCGCGGTACAGCGAGCTTTCCAGGAAGTAGATGTCGAAATCCACGCCGAACGCGGCCAGGTCGTGGTTCTGCTCGTTGCGCAGATAGGCCACGGCGAAGCGGCGGATCGCGTCCAGGTCCTGCGGGTCCCTGGCGCCGGTGACCACGTGGCCTTCCAGGTCCACAGCGGCGCCGGCCATGTAGGCGTCGGCCACGTCCTGGATGTAGTCGCCGCGGTAGCCTTCCTCCGGCCAGTCGGGGCTGTCGGGGGTCTTGCCCAGGGCGCGCGCCTGCACCGAGCGCGCCAGGTTCTCGATCTGGTTGCCGCCGTCGTTGTAGTAGAACTCGCGCTTGGCGTTCCAGCCGTTGGCCTCGAGCAGCCGTGCCAGGCAGTCGCCGATGGCCGCGGCGCGGCCGTGGCCGACGTGCAGCGGCCCGGTCGGGTTGGCCGAGACGTACTCCACGCCCACGGTGCGGCCGTTGCCGACCAGGCTGCGGCCGTAGTCCTCGCCCTGCTTGAGCACCGACAGCACCTCGCGCTGGTAGGCGCCGGGGCCGAGGTGGAAATTGATGAAGCCGGGACCGGCGATCTCGACCTTGCTCACGTCGTCGTTGGCTGGCAGCGCCTCCACCAACTGCTGGGCGAGGGCGCGCGGATTGGTGCGCGCGGCCTTGGCCAGCAGCATCGCCGCGTTGGTGGCGAAGTCGCCGTGCTCGCGGGTCTTGGGCCGCTCGACCACGAAGTCCGGCGGCAGGGTGTCGGCCGGCAGGGTGCCATTGGCGCGCAAGGCTTCGATGCCTTGACCGATCAGGGCGCGGAGTTGGGATTTCACGAGATCTCTGCTTGAAGCGCGGAACCGGCGATTTTACCCGACCCGCCGCCTCCCGGCCCGCCCCGGGTTCAGCCCGACCTCAGCCGTGACGCGGCGCCCGGCGCGCGTCGGCGCCTGGACCGGTCGCCTGCCTTGCGGAATCCAGGCTGGCTGCGCCGGGACGGGCCCCACGCCAGCACGGTTCGCCCCCCACCGCGGCGGCTCAGGCCCAGCCGCGCGACGCCATCGAGACCGGCACACCGTCGCCGACGATGAAGTGGTCGAGCAGGCGCACGTCGATCAGGTCCAGCGCCTGCTTCAGCCGCTCGGTGACGGCGCGGTCGGCGGGGGAGGGCTCCGGGTTTCCGGACGGGTGGTTGTGGCCGATGATCACCGCGGCGGCATTGAGCGTGAGCGCGCGCCGGACCACCTCGCGCGGGTGCACCTCGGCGCCGTCCAGGGTGCCCTGGAACAGTTCCTCGAAGGCCAGCCAGCGGTGCCGGGTGTCCAGGAACAGCGCGGCGAACACCTCGTACGGCCGTGACCGCAGGCGTTGCGCGAAGTAGCGGCCGGCGCTGACCGGGTTGCTGAGGGTGTCGCCGCGCTGCAGTTCCGCGGCCAGGTGGCGCTGGCCCAGTTCCAGCGCCGCCGACAGCTGGCAGGCGCGCGCCGGCCCCAGCCCGGGCAGGCGCACCAGGTCGCCGGGTGTTCGGTCCAGCAGCGTGCGCAGCGGCCCATGCCGCTGCAGCAGGTCGCGCGAGGTGCGCACCGCGTCGCTGCCGGGCAGGCCGGAGCCGAGAAAGATCGCCAGCAGTTCGGCGTCGGAAAGGGCCCGGGGACCGCGTGCCAGCAGCTTTTCCCGGGGACGTTCTTCGCAGGGCCAGTCGGAGATGTGCATATCGCCAGGGTGCCGGCCGACATGGCGCAACGGTATCAGGCCGCCAAAACCCATCGGGTAAGCTAATCGTCCTTGTATGGGTAGGACATTCCCGACGTGACCCCGATTTTGGAAAGGCCCCTGCAGGGGCGACGTGTGCTGTTGTGCGTCGGCGGGGGAATCGCCGCCTACAAGGCGCTGGAACTGGTGCGGCGCCTGCGCGACGCCGGCGCCGAGGTGCAGGTGGCGATGACCGCCGGCGCGCAGCAGTTCGTCACCCCGCTGAGCTTCCAGGCGCTGTCCGGCCATCTCACCCGCACCACGCTGTGGGACAGCGGCGCCGAGCAGGCGATGGGCCACCTGGAACTGGCGCGCTGGGCCGAGCACGTGGTGGTGGCGCCGGCCACCGCCGACCTGCTGGCGCGCCTGGCGCACGGGCTGGCCGACGACCTGGTGGGCACGCTGTGCCTGGCCAGCACCGCGCCGCTGACGGTGTGCCCGGCAATGAACCACCGCATGTGGCTGCACCCGGCCACCCAGGCCAACGTCGCCACTCTGCGCCAGCGCGGCGCACAGGTGGTCGGCCCGAACGATGGCCCGCTGGCCGAAGGCGAGTCCGGCCCGGGCCGCCTGGCCGAACCCGAGCAGATCGTTGCCGCGCTGGCGGGGCATACGGACCAGAGCGCCGTGTCGGCCGCCGCGGCCGCGGCCGCCGTCCCGTCGCGTTCCGGCACTGCCACTGGCACGAGCGCCCTGCGCGGCCTGCGCCTGGTGATCAGCGCCGGCCCCACCTACGAAGACCTGGATCCGGTGCGCTACCTGGGCAACCGCAGCAGCGGCAAGATGGGCTACGCGCTGGCCGCGGCCGCCGCCCGGCTGGGGGCCGAGGTGGTGCTGGTCAGCGGTCCGGTGCATTTGCCTACGCCCGCCGGCGTGCAGCGCATCGACGTGCGCTCGGCCGCGCAGATGCGCGAGGCGGTGCTCGGCGCGCTGCCGGCGGACATCTACATCGGCACCGCCGCGGTCGCCGATTACACGCCCAAGCAGGTGGCGACGCAGAAGATCAAGAAGAGCGGCGAGACCCTGACCCTGGAGCTGACCCGTACCCCGGACATCCTGGCCGAGGTCGCCGCGCAGACCCAGGCGCTGAAGCTGGTGGTCGGCTTCGCTGCCGAGACCCACGACATCGAGCGCTACGCCCGTGGCAAACTCGCCGACAAGCACCTGGACCTGATCGTGGCCAACCGGGTGGGGGTGGCCGGGAACGGCTTCGAGAGCGACCAGAACGCGGCCACCGCCTATTGGCAGGATGGCGAACGCGACTTCCCGGCGGTCTCCAAGACGCAGCTGGCTGAACAACTGCTGGACCTGATCGCGCAGAGGCTGCACGCATGAGCACTCCCACGCCCTATCCGCTGCAGGTGAAGCTGCTGGATCCGCGCTTCGGCGACAGTTGGCCGCTGCCCGACTACGCCACCGAAGCCAGCGCCGGGCTCGACCTGCGCGCGGCCACCGAGGCGCCGTTGACCCTGGCGCCGGGCGACACCGCGCTGATCCCCAGTGGCCTGTCCATCTACATCGCCGATCCGCAGCTGTGCGCGGTGGTGCTGCCGCGCTCGGGCCTGGGCCATCGCCATGGCATCGTGCTCGGCAACGGCACCGGCCTGATCGACGCCGACTACCAGGGACCGCTGCTGATCAGCGTCTGGAACCGCGGCCGCGAGGACTTCACCATCGCCCCCGGCGACCGCATCGCGCAGTTGGTGGTGATGCCGGTCGTGCGCGTCGCCCTGCAGGTGGTGGATACTTTCGCCGACAGCGCCAGGGGAACGGGTGGATTCGGCCATACCGGAGTGCGCTGACAGGGGATCGTCTGCATGAGCGAGGCAACACAAGCGCGGCCGGTGCCGCACGGTTTGCGCAAGGTGGCGCCTCTGCTGACGGTGCTGCTGGTGCTGTTGGTGGTCTGGTTCGGCTGGAGCGGGGTCGAGCAATGGCGGGCCGAGCAAGCCGCCGCCACGCTGGAGCAGGCGCGCGATGCCGCGGTGACGCAGACCCAGCAGGCGCTGGCGGGCGTGGGCAAGCGCCTGTCCGAGCGCCTGCAGCAGCCGGCCGTGCAGGCAGCGCTGAGCCGCGGCGACGCCGCGGCCGCCGCCCAGGCCCTGCGTGCGGACTGGGCGCAGGCCGAGGACGCACAGGTGCTGCCGGCCGATCTGGAACCGGGCTACACCGATGCGGCGCACTTCGGCTACGGCCGCCTGGCGCTGCTGGAGAAGGCGCTGATGACCGGCAAGCTCGCCAGCGCGGTGATCCGCGACGGCGGCGGCCCCCGGCTGGGCCTGGCCGCGCCGGTCTCGCTGGGGGGCAGCGCCGGGGTGGTCTACCTGCGCCTGCCGCTGGCGTTGCTCACCGACCCGGTCGCGCACGCGTCGGTGCCGGGCACCGGCTATCTGGCCCTGCGCCAGGGCAGCTACGACGTGATCGCCGCCGGCGACACTGCGCTGCACGATCGCGCCGACGCGATGTCGCGCCCGGTCGGCGACAGCGGCCTGCGCATGGTCGCCTCGCTGCCGGATACCGAAGCCGGTCCGCTGGGATTGGGCGCGCTGCCTTGCCTGCTGGTCGCCGGCCTGTGCCTGGTGCTGGGCGCGCTGCTGTTGCTGGCCGCGCGCGGGCGCCTGCCGCAGCCGCGGCCGCGCCGCGCCGGCGCGGCGGCCGCCGAAGAACACACCCTGCAGCAGAGCCTGCAACGCCAGGAGCCGCCGCCGCCGCCGTCCGCCACCGAGGAGGCCGCGCCGGCCAAGCCGGTGCCGGCGTTCACGGTGGCGCCGGAGATCTTCCGCGCCTACGACATCCGTGGCGTGGTCGGCCGCGACCTCAGCCCGCAGGTCGCGGCGCTGATCGGCCAGGCGATCGGTGCGGTGATGCATGAGCAGGGGCTCAACGAGGTGGTGGTCGGCCGCGATGGCCGCCTGTCCGGACCGGAATTGTCGGCCGCGCTGATCGAGGGCCTGCGCCGCGCCGGCTGCCATGTCACCGACATCGGCCTGGCGCCGACCCCGGTGGTGTACTTCGCCGCCTACCACCTGCGTGCCGGCAGCTGCGTTGCGGTGACCGGCAGCCACAACCCGGCCGACTACAACGGCTTCAAGATCGTGGTCGGCGGCGAGACCCTGTCCGGCGCCGCCATCGCCGATCTGCACGCGCGGATCAGCGCCGGCCGCCTGCCGGTGGCCGACGAGCCGGGCCGGCTGCAGCAGCGCGACGTCGGCGACGACTACATCCAGCGCATCGCCGACGACGTGCAGCTGGACCGCCCGCTCAAAGTGGTGGCCGATGCCGGCAACGGCGTCGGCGGCGAGCTGGCGCCACGGCTGCTCGAGGCCATCGGTGCCGAGGTCGTGCCGCTGTACTGCGATGTCGACGGCACCTTCCCCAACCACCATCCCGACCCCAGCGAGCCGCGCAACCTGGAGGATCTGGTGCAGACCGTGCGGCGCTTCGACGCCGACCTGGGCGTGGCCTTCGACGGCGACGCCGACCGCCTCGGCGTGGTCACCAAGGAGGGCACGGTGATCTATCCGGACCGCCTGCTGATGCTGTTCGCCGCCGACGTGCTGCAACGCAATCCCGGCGCGCTGGTGATCTACGACGTCAAGTGCACCGGCAAGCTGTCCGATTACGTGCTGCGCAACGGCGGCAGCCCGCTGGTGTGGAAGACCGGGCACTCGCTGATCAAGGCGAAGATGCGCGAGACCGACGCCGAACTGGCCGGCGAGATGAGCGGCCACTTCTTCTTCAAGGAGCGCTGGTACGGCTTCGACGACGGCCTGTACGCGGCGGCGCGGCTGCTGGAGATCCTGGCCCAGCGCGAGGAGTCGCCGTCGGACGTGCTGGCCGAGCTGCCCGACAGCGTGGCCACGCCGGAGATCAAGCTGCCGGTGGACGGGCAGGACGCGCACGCGCTGGTCGCCGACCTGGTCGCGCGGGCGCAGCAGGACGGCTCGCCGTTCGCCGGCGCGCGGCTGCTGACCATCGACGGCTTGCGCGCCGATTTCCCCGACGGCTGGGGCCTGGTGCGCGCTTCCAACACCACGCCGGTGCTGGTGCTGCGCTTCGAAGCCGACAACACGGCGGCGCTGGAGCGGATCAAGGCGCTGTTCCGCGCCCAGTTGCAGGCGCTGTTGCCGGCGGTGACGCCGACCTTCTGAGTCGCTCGCGCCCGGGATCGTCCGGGCGCCGGGCCGCGCGCCGGCTCAGCCGCCGGCGGTGGTCGCGGACTGTGCCGGGCCGTTGCCTCGGGCCGCGCGATAGCGCTGCAGCACGTCCTCGATTTCCTGATCCAGGCCGAGCCGCTGCTGTTCGAAGTTCTTCTGCATGCGCAACTGCCACAGCAAGGCGCGGTGCCGCTGCTGCACATCGTCGGCGGTCTTGGCCGGCACGCTCTGCCCGGCCAGCTCGCGCGCGCCGGCGCCGGACAGCAGGCCGATCAGGCCCTGGCGCAGGCTCTCCACGTTGTAGCGCGCGGTCTGGATGTTGTTGTCGACGATGCCGATGCGCTCGGCGAACACCCGGCGCAGTTCGTCCTCGGTCTGGTACGACAGCAACATCGCCTGGTCGGTGCGCTTGCGCGTCTCCAGCGCGGCCTGGTCGGCGCGTTGCTGCGCGGCGTCGGCGGCGGCCGCGGCGCGTTCCTCGGCGTTCAGCGCACGCCCGACTTCGGCGCTGCGCATGCCGCTGGTCGCGTTGAACTCGTCGCGTGCCTGGTTCACCGCCTCCGGCGGCAGCGCATCGCTGCAGGTGCGTTGGCCGCCCTGGTTCCAGCAGTACAGCTTCTTGGACGGTGCCGATGCCTGTTGCGCCGCGACCGGCAAGGCCAGCAGCGCCAGCACGGCCGGCAGGACGCGATTGCGTGGTCGGATCGGCATCGTGGCAGCCCCCTGCTGTCAGCCAGACGAAGCGCAACCGTAGCGGGCCCGGTAGGCCAGCAGCGGTTCGCGGAAGCCGACAAGGTCTGCGTTTCCGTCGATGAATGCAAGCAGGTCGCCAAGATGCGCGACCGAGACCACAGGAACGCCGGCTTCGGCGGCCACCGCCTGCGCCGCGGAGCGGCGGTCGTGCTCGGCGGCGATCTCCTGGCGGTCCAGCGCGACCAGGATCGCGGCCGGCTCGCCGCCGGCGGCCCGGATGATGCCCAGCGCCTCGCGGATCGCGGTACCGGCGGTGATCACGTCGTCCACGATCAGCACCCGGCGGCCGGCCAGCGACGCGCCGATCAGGCTGCCGCCTTCGCCGTGCGCCTTGGCCTCCTTGCGGTTGAACGCCAGCGGCAGGTCGCGCTCGCGCCGCGCGTACTCGCAGGCCACTGCCGTGGCCAGCGGAATGCCCTTGTAGGCCGGGCCGAACAGCAGGTCGAAGTCGAGCCCGGCGGCATCGGCCGCATCCGCGTAGCACGCCGCCAGTCGCGCCATGCTGGCGCCGGAATCGAAGCGCCCGGCATTGAAGAAGTAAGGGCTGAGGCGCCCGGACTTCAGCGTGAACTCGCCGAAGCGCAGCGCCTCCGCGTCCAGGGCCAGTTGCAGGAAACGTTGCCGGTAGTCGGTCATTGGGGGGCCGGGATTCGGGATTGGGGATGACGGGATTCGTAAAAGCATAGCTGGTCGCGAGCGTGCAGCGTCCACGCATGGGGTACGCTTCCACGAATCCCCAATCCCTCCATCCCGAATCCCGGCTCTATGCGCATCATCAGCTTCAACGCCAACGGCCTGCGGTCGGCCGCCACCAAGGGCTTTTTCGAGTGGTTCGCCACCCAGCAGGCGGACGTGCTGTGCGTGCAGGAGACCAAGGCGCAGGAGCATCAGTTGGCCGGGCCGGCGTTCCTGCCGGACGGCTACCGGGTCTGGTTCCGCGACGCCAGCACCAAGAAGGGCTATAGCGGCGTGGCCATCTACAGCAAGCGTGAGCCGGACGAGGTGCGGACCGCACTGGGCTGGCCCGAGTTCGACGAGGAAGGCCGCTACATCGAGGCGCGCTTCGGCAACCTGAGCGTGGTGTCCTTCTACATTCCCTCGGGGTCCTCCGGCGAGCTGCGCCAGGGCTACAAGTTCCAGGTCATGGACTGGCTGCGGCCGATCCTGGTGGAGTGGCTGCACAGCGGCCGCGACTACGTGCTGTGCGGCGACTGGAACATCGTGCGCTCGGCGTTGGACATCAAGAACTGGAAGTCGAACCAGAAGAACTCCGGCTGCCTGCCCGCCGAGCGCGACTGGCTCAACGGCCTGTGCGCCGATCGCGCCGACGACGCCGACCCGGCCAGCGGCCGCGGCTGGGTGGACGCCTACCGCGCGCTGCATCCGGAGGGCCAGGACTACACCTGGTGGAGCAACCGCGGCGCGGCGCGCGCCAATGACGTCGGTTGGCGCATCGACTACCAGTTCGTCACTCCGACCCTGCGCGAGCGCCTGCAGGGCTGTTCCATCTATACCGCGCAGCGCTTCTCCGACCATGCGCCGTTCACGGTGGACTACCGCGAATGAGCGGCGGTACTGCCGCGGCGCCGGTGTCCTACAAGGGCTGGGCCGGGATCAAGCGCGCCTTCGCCACGCCGTCGGCGGCGACGATGGCGCTGCTGGGTTTCGGCAGCGGCTTGCCGTTCCTGCTGATCGCCTCGCAGACCCTGTCCACGCGCCTGCGCGACGTCGGCCTGGACCTGGGCAGCATCGGCCTGATCAGCCTGGCCAGCTTCTTCTACCTGCTCAAGTTCCTGTGGGCGCCGCTGCTGGACCGCTACCGCTTCCCGCTGCTCGGCTTCCTCGGCCGGCGCCGCTCGTGGCTGCTGGTCTCGCAGTTGGGCGTGGCCATCGGCCTGGTGGCGCTGGCGTTCACCCGCCCCGAACTGAGTGTGGGCGCACTGGTGCTGTGGGTGCTGATCGCCTCTTTCGCCGGCGCCACCCAGGACTCGGTGGTGGACGCCTATCGCATCGAGATCGCGCCGTTGTCGGCGCAGGCTGCGCTCGCCGCGACCTACACCTTCGGTTACCGCATCGGCCTGATCCTGGCCGGCGCCGGCGCGCTGTATCTGGCGCAGTACGGCGACTGGACCGTGGCCTATCTGGTCATGGCCGGGCTGATGCTTCTGCCGATCCTCACCACCCTGCTGTGCCGCGAGCCGGAGGTGCCGGCCTCGACGGTGGTGCGCAGGATCGACGTGGTCGGCGCGTTCTGGCAGCCGATCTCCAGCTTCTTTTCCAGCAACGGCCTGGCGCTGGGGCTGGCGCTGTTGCTGTTCGTGGGCCTGTTCAAGTTCCCCGACCAGGTGATCGGCGTGATGTCCGGCCCGTTCTACCTGGACTCGGGCTTCGACAAGGCCGACATCGCCACCGTCTCCAAGCTGTTCGGAGTCTGGATGGGCATCGCCGGCGCCTTCGCCGGTGGTCTGGCGGTGGCCGCCTTCGGTTTCCGGCGCATGTTGCTCGTCGCCGCGCTGGGCGTGGCGCTGTCCAACCTGGCGTTCCTGCTGATGGCGCACAACCCCGGCCAGCTTTGGTCGTTCTACGCCGCGCTCAGCGCCGACAACCTGTTCCAGGGCTTCGCCGGCACCGTGCTGGTCGCCTTCATGTCCTCGCTGACCGACCGCAACTTCACCGCCACCCAGTACGCGCTGCTGGTGTCGCTGGCCAACCTGCCGGGCAAGTTCGTCGGCGGCGTCTCCGGCTACATCGTCGAAGCCACCTCCTACAGCACCTTCTTCGTGCTCAGCGCCTTCACCGTGATCCCGACCCTGCTGCTGCTGGCCTGGCTGTGGCCGCGGATCCGCGAACAGACGCCACAGGCGACCGCGTCCGGCGATTGAAAGGGCGCCCTGAGGCACGGATGATGAGCAACGGCGCATCCGTGCGCCGCTGCCCGGGAGTCCGCATGAGCGACCTTGTGTTGCGCGATATCGACCCGTTCCTGCTCGAACGCATCCGCCGCATCGCCGTCGCGCGTGGCTGGACCCAACGCCAGGCGGTGCTGGCCTTGATCGAGCAAGGCCTGTTCTCCAGCGAGCACGACGTGCGCAGCGGGTTCGAGCACCGCGAGGTGGATGCGCTGTCGGAGGCGATCGCGGCCTTGCGCGCGCTGCCGTCCGGCAGCGGCTTCTGACCTTCGACGCGTCGCTCAGGCGGGGTGGATCGCGCCGAGGATGCGCGGACCGCGTGCGCCGGTGACCGACGGCAGGTTGCCCGGCAGTCCGGCCAGGGTCTGCCGGGCCAGCCAGGCGAAGCCCATCGCTTCGATGTAGTCCGGGTCCAGGCCCTGCGCCTGGGTCGATTGCACCTGCACGTCCGGCAGCCGCGCCTGCAGCCGCGCCAGCAACAGCGGGTTGTGCACGCCGCCGCCGCACACCAGCAGTTGCCGGGTCGCCGGCTGCTGCGTCTGCAGCGCGTCGGCGACGGTGACCGCGGTGAGTTCCAGCAGCGTCGCCTGCACCGCGGCCGGAGCGGGCGCCGTCGCCTCCAGGCAGGCCTCCAGCCAGCGCAGGTGGAACTGCTCGCGCCCGGTGCTCTTGGGCGGCGGCAGTGCGAACCAGGGATCGGCCAGCAGGCGCTGCAGCAGGTCGGCGTCGACCGCGCCGCTGGCGGCGAACGCGCCGCCGGCATCGTAGGGCTGGCCGCGATGGCGCTGGCACCAGGCATCGAGCAGGGCGTTGGCCGGGCCGGTGTCGAAGCCGCGCACGGCGCCGTGCGCCGGCAGCAGGGTCAGGTTGCCGATGCCGCCGAGATTGAGCACGGCCCGGTCCTCGTGCGCCGCCCCCAGCATCGCGGCATGGAAGGCCGGCATCAGCGGTGCGCCATGGCCGCCGGCGGCGACGTCGCGGCGGCGGAAATCGCAGACCGTGGCTATGCCGGTCAGCTCCGCGATGCGGTTGCCGTCGCCGAGTTGCCAGGTAAAGGCGGGGTCGGCCAGCGGGCGGTGGCGCACGGTCTGCCCGTGCGACCCGATCGCGCGGACTGCGGCCGGCGCCACGCCGGCGTCGTCGAGCAGGCGCAGCGCCGCCTCGGCGAAGGCGATCGCGACCTCGGCGTCGAGCTTCCCCAGCGCGTCCAGCGAGGCGATGTCGCCGCCTTCGCCCAGCGCGATCAGCGCGGCGCGCTGCTGCGGTGCCCAGGCGTAGGTGCGACCCAGGTGCAGCTGTGGGCGTCCGTCATGGTCGAAGCGCACCAGCGCGGCGTCGATGCCGTCGGCGCTGGTGCCGGACATCAGGCCGAGGAACAGGGCGTCGTCGGAAACGGCGGAAGGCGAGGGCATGCAAGGCACCAGGCGGCGGTCGGCGCCGCAGCGTGGGCCAGGTACCGCCGCCCGTCAATGCGCGGCGCGGCGGAACCGGTCGCTGGCGCTCAGCCGGCGTCGTGCGAGGCGGCGGCCTTGGACGAGGCGACGACCTTCTTCTTCTTCGCCCCCGGCTCGTCGGCATCGGCGTAGATCAATTTCTCCACGCGCTGGATGCGCGCCAGCGCCGGCGAGGTCTGCGCGCGGAACGCGGCCAGTTCGGCGCCGGCCAGCGGGGTCGGCGGCGGCATCGTCACCGAGGCCGGATTGCGCTGCACCCCGTCCACGCGGAATTCGTAGTGCAGGTGCGGACCGGTGGCCATGCCGGTCATGCCGACGAAGCCGATCACCGTGCCCTGGTTGATGCGCTGGCCCACCTTGACGCCGCCGAAGCGCGACATGTGCCCGTACAGGGTGCTGTAGCCCTTACCGTGGTCCAGGATCACCACGTTGCCGTAGCCGCGCTGGGTGCCGACGAACTGCACACGCGCATCGCCGGCCGCCATGATCGGCGTGCCGGTCGGCGCCGCGTAGTCGATGCCCTTGTGCATGCGCATGGTGCCCAGCACCGGGTGCTTGCGCGCGCCGAAGGTGGAGCTGATGCGGCTGTAGGACACCGGCATGCGGATGAAGCTTTTCTTCAGCGGCCGCCCGGTCACGTCGAAGTATTCGGCCGGCTTGCCGCCGCGCTCGAAGCGGAAGCCGCTGTAGGTCTTGCCGCGGGTGGTGAAGGTCGCCGCCAGGATCTTGCCGGTATCGATGCGCTCGCCTTCGCGCCAGGTCTCGTCCATGACCACGCTGAAGCGGTCGCCCGGCTGCAGGTCCTTGTCGAAGTCGATGTCGTACTTGAAGATCTCGTCGGTCATCGTGGCGATCGCCGACGGCGACAGCCCGGCCTTGCGCGCGGCCACGTACAGCGAACTGGTGATCTCGCCGCTGGTGACCACGGTGCGCGTGCTGGTCTCGCGCTCGATCACCTTTTCCTTGATGTCGTCGCCCAGCAGCGACAGCTCCACCCGGTGGGTGGCGTCGCGGTCGAAACGCAGGGCGCGCAGGTCGCCGCCGTCGGCCAGGTCGAAGCCGATCTCCGCGCCCGGGCGCAGCTTGGTCAGCGCGTCGTGGGTGCCCGGATGGTCCAGCACCCGCTGCATCACGGTAGCCGGAAGGCCGAGTTGCTCGAACACCGAACCCAGGGTCTGCCCGGATTGGATCCGCACCACCTGCCAGTTGTCGGTGTTCGCGGCCTGCTGTTGCTGGGCAAGCGAGATCGGCGGCAACGGCAGTGCCAGCGTCGCCTGCGTGGTCTGCAGCGGCACGTCGATGGCGTTGGAGAAGCCCGGGACGATGGTGGCGACCATCGCGCCGATGGTGGCGAACAGGCTGGCGTGGATCCAGTGGCGGCGCGTCCAGCGGCCGGCGGGAAGATGTTCCTTCAACTTGCGATGCAGCGCAGTGTCGTGGAGAACGTGAAGGCGTTGCTGGAAACGCTGCCGGCGCGCGCGTTCCTGATCACTGTTGGGCATCAAGGCTTCCTCACGAGCCCGAAGCGCGAGCTCAAAACTCGGCTACCATAAACATCGTTCTACAGCGCGTCAAACCATTGAGCCGGCTCGGATTTTCACCTGGCTGCATGGTTAACTCGCTCTTAACGCCATTCATCTTGCTTGACGCCATTCGCCGGAGTTCCAGTTTTGTCCACGATCGAAGAGTCCCTTGCCCTGATCGGCCGCGGTGCCGACGAAATCCTCAAGCGTGAAGAACTGGAGGCCCGCCTGCGCAGCGGCCGCCCGCTGCGGGTCAAGGCCGGCTTCGATCCCACGGCGCCGGATCTGCACATCGGCCACACCGTGCTGTTGAACAAGATGCGCCAGTTCCAGGACCTGGGGCACCAGGTGATCTTCCTGATCGGCGACTTCACCGGGATGATCGGCGACCCGACCGGCAAGAACGTCACCCGCAAGCCGCTGACCCGCGAGGACGTGCTGGCCAATGCGCGCACCTACGAGGAGCAGGTGTTCAAGGTGCTGGACCGCGCCCGTACCGAAGTGCGCTTCAATTCCGAGTGGTTCGGGCAGATGAGCGCGGCCGACATGATCCGCCTGGCCGGGCAGCACACCGTCGCGCGCATGCTCGAGCGCGACGACTTCGCCAAGCGCTACGCCGCGCAGCAGTCCATCGCCATCCACGAATTCCTGTATCCGCTGGTGCAGGGCTACGACTCGGTGGCGCTGAAGGCCGACGTCGAGCTGGGCGGCACCGACCAGAAGTTCAACCTGCTGATGGGCCGTGGCCTGCAGGAGCACTACGGGCAGCCGGCGCAGATCGTGCTGACGATGCCGCTGCTGGAGGGCCTGGACGGGGTCAACAAGATGTCCAAGTCGCTGGGTAACTACATCGGCATCAGCGAGCCGGCGATCGACATCGTCACCAAGACCATGAAGATCGGCGACGAGCTGATGTGGCGCTGGATCGAGCTGCTGTCCTTCGAGATCGGCATGACCGAGGCGCAGGCGCTGCGGCAGCAGGTGCAGGCCGGCAGCCTGCATCCGCGCGAAGTGAAGCTGCGCCTGGCGCGCGAACTGACCACCCGCTTCCACGATGCCGCGGCCGCCGAACAGGCCATCGTCGGCTGGCACGCGGTGGTGACCGGGCAGGGCGACACCAGTGCCTTGCCGCTGCAGCAGGTTGCGGTGCCGGCGGAGGGGCTGCGGATCGCCGCATTGCTGACCGCCGCGGGCCTGACCGCCAGCAATTCCGAGGCCACCCGCAAGCTGAAGGAGCGGGCGGTGCGCGTGGCCGGCGAGGTGGTGGAGGATCCGCAGCAGAGCTTCGCGCCCGGCTTCGAAGGCGTGCTGCAGGTCGGCAAGCGCACCTTCGCCCGCGTGCAACTCATCGCTGCATGAGATTGCCTGCCCGGCCCCGGCCCCGGCGGGACGGGCAGAAGGCTAGTGCGGAGGTGGCGGCTTGCACATCTATATAGGGAGTCGTCGCTCACGCGGCCGGTACTGACTGATCGCGCAGGCAGCGGGGAGACAGGGCCCTTACAGGGCTCTGCGACGACAGAGTGAAAAAAGTTTTCACACCCTCTTCCCAAACGGACGATTTGGAGCCATACTTTCCCTCCCCTGACGCAACGCCTTTACGGCAACGCGGCAAGGGCGTCAAAAGCCTCCTCAAAAAGGTGTTGACGAAGTGAAAAAGTCGGCTAATATGGCCGGCTCGCTTCGAGGAAAAGCCAGCGGGTTTGGACGAAGAAGCGGCGTCAAGGCCTTGATCAACAAGGTGTTGACGGCAAGAAAAAAGCCGCTATGATGGGCGGCTCGGTTCGACGAAAAGCCTTCGGGTTTGAAGGCGAACCAGCGTCAACCGCCTCGAAATGAGGTGTTGACGGAAACAAAAAGCCCGCTATAATGGGCGGCTCACTCGGACGGAAACGTCGGGGCGAAAAAGGGAAAGGCGCTGAGGCCGGCCCCGAAGTTCTTTGACAGTGTGCGCAGGTAACTTGTGAGGACGCCTGCAGGTGGAAGTATGTCCATCTTGCAGACGTTCGAATCAAGAGCAACAAATCAATTGCTTTGCAAGCGATACGTAGCTTGGTTTGAACTCTGCATATCAAAGTATTGGCCTTCGGGCCTGTAATTTTAAGTGAAGAGTTTGATCCTGGCTCAGAGTGAACGCTGGCGGCAGGCCTAACACATGCAAGTCGAACGGCAGCACAGGAGAG